>JBGALT010000240.1:0-9209 GCA_044223665.1 Sandaracinaceae bacterium
AGATGCACGCGACGCTCGCGGGGCCGCTGGGCCAGGCTCCCCGGGGCGCTCCACGCGCCGACGGCCAGGGCCACCGCCCGTGCCGTGAGCGCTCGCTCGGACGCGCCCGGGCCGCGCAGCGTAAGGCGTGCGCCGCTCGCGATGGGCTCGATCGCCACGACCGCGCTGCCGAGCGCGACCTCGGCGCCGTTCTCCTCGGCGTCGCGCGCCCAGGCCAGCGCGAGCCGATGCGCATCGAAGCGCAGACGCGAGGTGATCAACACGCCGTGCTCGTCCTCGACGCGGAGGCCGGGCTCCCGCTCGCGCGCCGCGGCGCCATCGATGACGGCCCGGTCGATCGCGTGCCCCTCGCGGGCCCGCAGCGCGAGCAGCGCGTCCCAGCGCGCCAGCATCGAGCGCCCGCGCTCGCGGGCCGGAGCCAGCGCGAGCACCGGAACGCGCGCGGCGAGGTGTGGCGCCGTGACGAGCGCGATGCCCGTCTCGCGCTCGCGATCGGTGCGCGCGAGCTCGAGCGCCGCGTCGGTGAAGGGATCGAGCGTCAGATCGCTCGTGTCGATCGTGCCGAAGCCCGCCGCCGATCCCGCCCATGCGAGGTCGTTCGCCTCGAAGAGCGCCACACGCGCTCCCCGCCGGGCGAGCTCGCGCACGACGGCCGTGCCCGCGAGGCCTGCACCCACGACGGCGACGTCGACGTCCATCGGCGGCACAGTATCACCGCGCGCGGAGCACGAAGGGCTCGCGCGGGAGCGCGGCGAGCTCGAAGCGCGAGACGAGCGCGCGTGCGGAGACCGCCTCGCCGGGCGCCGCGAGCCCGAGGCTCGCCGCCAGCTGGCCCACGATCTGCTCGGCGGACGCCCCGGCGGCGCGCGCCTCGCGGATCGCGATCGCGCCGTGGCGCTTCGCGAGGCGCACGCCGTCCTCGCCCACGACGAGCGGCACGTGCAGCGTCGCGGGCGGCGCGTGGCCGAGCGCGCGGTGCAGCGCCGCCTGCCTCGGCACCGACGCGAGCAAGTCCGCGCCGCGCACGACCTCGGTGATGGCCATCGCCGCGTCGTCGGCGACCACCGCGAGCTGGTAGCTGAACAGGCCATCGCTCCGCGCGATCACGAAGTCGCCGCTCTCGATCCCATCGCTGCGCGGGCCGAGCAGCCTGTCGACGAAGGGCTCGCCGCGCTCGAAGCGGAAGCGGATCGAGGCCGGGCGCTCGGGATGCGTCGGTCCGTTCCGACACGTGCCGGGATAGACGGGCTCCTCGCCGTGCGGGGCGCTCGCGAGCTCGGCGAGCTCCTTGCGCGTGCAGGTGCAGGGATACGCCAGGCCGCGCCGCACGAGATCGGCCACGGCTGCGCGGTAGCGCTCGCTGCGCTCGCTCTGCGCGTAGGGGCCGTAGGGGCCGCCCACGTCGGGCCCCTCGTCCCAGTCGAGCCCCAGCCAGCGCAGATCCTCGAGGATCGCCTCGGCCATCCCGGGGCGGGCGCGCGGGCCGTCGAGGTCTTCCATGCGCATCACGAGCGTGCCGCCCTCGCGCCGCGCGCGCAGCCAGGCGACGAGCGCCGTGCGCGCCGTCCCGAAGTGGACGTGCCCGGTCGGCGAGGGCGCGAATCGGCCGCGGTAGCCGGTCACGCGCCGACCATAGCCCAACGGCGGGCAGGCACTATCATCGGCGCCCCGGATGTTCTCGCTTCCACCGCTCGCGCTCGTCCTTCCGCTCGCGCTCGCGGTGCTCTTCGCGTTCTCCGTGGAGACCGTGCTCGGCTTCGGCGCGACGCTCATCACGGTCGCGATCGGATCGTTCTTCGTCGACCTCGAGACGCTGCTGCGCGCGATCGCGCCCCTGAACCTCTTCCTCTCGCTCTATCTCGTCGCGCGGTATCGCCACGAGATCGATGCGGGCGTGCTGTTCCGGAAGCTGCTCCCGTTCATGGCGCTCGGGCTGCCGCTCGGCGTGGCGCTCGTCTCGGCGATCGATGCGTCGATCCTGAAGCGCCTCTTCGGCGTGTTCCTCGTCGGCGTGAGCACGCTCGAGCTCGTCCGATCGCGGCGGGCGAGCGCGGGCAGCGCCACCGAGCCGCTCGGGCGTGGGCTCGAGATCGCGCTGCTCGTGTCCGGCGGCGCGATCCACGGGGCGTTCATGACGGGCGGCCCGATGGCGGTGTACGTGGCGAGCCGCCTCGTGCACGACAAGGGGCGCTATCGCGCCACGCTCTCGGCGCTCTGGGCGATCCTGAACGCGGTGCTCCTCACGACGTACGCGCTGCGCGGCCAGCTCGGCCCGACCGAGCGCGGCCTCACCCTCGCGCTCTCGCCCGCGATCGCGCTCGGAATGATCGCGGGCGAGCTGGCGTTCCGACGGCTGCCGGTGAGCGCGTTCCGCACGATGGTGTTCGTGATGCTGCTCGCCTCCGGCGTGGCGCTCGTGGTGCGCGGATGACGGCCTCGCCCATCGAGGCGCAGGTGCTGCGCACGCGCGCGACGCTCGCGACCGCGTTCGTGCTGGCCCGCTACGCGCCCTTGCCCTTCCTCGACGACTTCGTGCGCGAGCGCGTGGCGCGCCAGGTCGTGTCGCGCGCGGCGGCGAGCCTCGGCCATGCGCTCGCGCCCGCCGAGATCGCGCGCCTCGCGGCGCCCACCGATGGCTGCCTCGGCTGCCTCGGCGCGATCCTCTGGGCGCCGCTGCGGATGCTGTTCTTCCCCGTCGCGCTCGTCCTCGGCCTGCGCTTCGCGAGCCGCGACCTCGTCGAGATCTTCGCGCTCGGGCGCACGGTGGAGCGCATCCTCGCCGCCGCCTTCGCCTTCGCGGATGGTCATGGAAGAGCGCCTCGTCTACGCGCGCGACGCCTGGCGTTCGACGGCTGCGCGGCAACGACACCACGCGGTTCCGCGTGCTCGGTCGCGCTGGGGCCGATCTCGACGGATGGCGCTTCCGCCGCGCTGGCGGCATGCGTGCAGCGGCGAGCGGTGCCGGGACGACGACCGCGGGCGCGGCGCGCCGACAGCTGGCCTGCGGCGCGTCGATCCGCGTGCGCGAGCTGCTGAAGATCGACACGCGCTTCGATCAGAGCTGCCGCTCCAGCGCGCCCGAGCCGGACCTGCCGCTGCGTGCAGGACCGGCGCATGCGCTCGCTCCGCCTCGTCTCGCCCTCGTCGTCGGTGTCCTGCGTTTCATGGTCGTCACGATGCGCCCTGACCACGGACGATGCCGCCGCCGTCGAGGGCAGCTCGTCGCGCCAGATGCCGACGAGCGGGCGCGATACGGTCAGCATCGTCGACGAGCTGGGCGTCTACCTCGGACAGCTCCGCGGCCATGCCTGGTTTCAGCGCGGTCGCGCTGGCGATCACCGCTTCTACGCGCTGCAGCTCGGCCTCGGTGGTGCACGCGACCGGGCTCGAGGCCGGGCGCGTCTACTTCGTGCGCGCCGAGGATCCCGTGTTCGGCGTGCAGCGCTTCCTCGCGGGGGGCTGCGACGCGTCGGCCATCGCCGGGACGCACCGGACGGAGGCCGATCCGGCCGCGAGCGAGACCGCGATCGAGCGGCAGCTCGGCAACGTGCCCCAACGGACGCTGGAGGCGGATCGTCGCTTCGACGCGATGAGCGGGGCCGATCGCACCGCCCGCACGCTCACCGGCGCCTGCCCCTGATCTCCGCCGGGCCGGGCGCTCACGATTCTTTGCGCGGGGGGGATTGCCAGACGCGCGCGCTCGCTCTACGAGTGCGGCTCCGGAAGGAGAACATTCCATGCGTCATCTCGCAGCTCTGTTCGTCGCTCTCTCGCTCGTCGCGTGCGGCTCGTCCTCGGGCAGCTCCTCGTCGACCACCGCCAGCTCCTCGGGCTCGGAGTCCTCGTCCTCGGAGGCGGCCCCGCGCTTCCACCAGATCTCGGTCGCCGACGTTGCCGCGCGCGTCGAGGCGCACGATGCGTCGCTCGCCGTCTTCGACGCGAACCACCGCGAGACCTTCGACGAGCACCACGTCCCGGGCGCGACCTGGGTGAGCTACGACGCCGTCACGGCCGACGTGCTCCCGGCCGATCACGCCACCTCGCTCGTCTTCTATTGCGCGAACGAGCAGTGCTCGGCGAGCCACGTCGCGGCCGAGTCGGCGATCGACCTCGGCTACACCGACGTGAGCGTCATGGGCGGCGGCATCCAGGGCTGGATCGACGCCGGCAAGCCGGTCGAGTCGGCCACGCCGGCGACGACCGCCACGCCCTGAGCACCTCGGCGCGACGAGAGAAGGGAGCGCGGCCTCGGCCTCGCTCCCTTTTCTTTTTCGCTCGCGCCGCTCGCGATCCCACGCTCAACGCTCGATGACGTCGTCGTCGCGCGCCGCGGGGAGCGTGTCGATCTCCTCGGGCCGAGGCGGCCGCGAGAGCGGAGCGGGCGCGCGTGCCGCGACGACGGGCGTCGAGACGCCGAGCCTGGCCGGCGCGGCGAGCTTCGCGGGCGCCGGAATCGGTCCGAGACGCAGCGCGGGTGGCGTCGCCGTCACGGAAGGCCCGGGCTCGCCCTCTTCGCTCCGGCCGACGTCCGTCGCGATCAGGCTGGTCCGTCGCAACGCGAGCGCGAGCAGTGCGCCGAACGCGAAGCCGCCGACGTGCACCCAGTGCGCGACGCCGGAGTCTTCGCCCCCGAGCCAGCCACTGACGAGCTCGATGCCCGCCCAGAGCGGGATGAGCACCCAGGCCGGCACCTTCCAGTTCCCGAAGAGGGGCTGGAAGAAGAGGAGCCCGAACCAGAGCAGCTTGATCCTCGTGCGTGGGTAGCCGACGACGAACGCGCCGAGCAGGCCCGCGATGGCGCCCGACGCGCCCACGACGGGCACGAGGCTGTGCGGGGACGCGAGCACGTGCACGGCGATCCCCGCGAGGCCGGAGGCGACGTAGAGCGCCACGTACGCCCACCGTCGCCAGAAGCACTCGAGCACGCCGCCCGCGAGCCAGAGAAAGAGCATGTTGCCCAAGAGGTGCATCAGGTCCGCGTGCACGAACATGTGCGCGAGCGCGCGATCGACCCGCGGGGCACCGGGCTGGAAGCCGAAGCGGAACGCCGGCATGCCGTTGATCGCGGCGATCATCTCGCGCACCGCGAGCTCGAGGTCGGCATCGCCCGCCTTCGCCGGGCGATGCGGGTCGTCGGTCACGAGCGTGGACAAGAGCTCGTCGATCGCGCGCGGCGCACCGCCGAACGTGAGATGCACGCGAGCGTCGGGGTGCGAGTCGAGCACCGTCTCGGCGTGGGCGACCGCCGTCTCGAGCTCGGCGTCCGCCCGTGACTCCATCGACCAAGTGCCGGCGAACACGATCGTGCAGATCGCGATCAACGCGTACGTCAGCCACGGCCGCTCGTAGACCGGCTGATCGTGCCCCCACGGAAGGACGAAGAAGAACACGCGCGCTCGACTCTACGCGAACGCGCGGGGCGTCAGAAGCCCGGCTACTTCTTGGTGCCGAGCGCGCGGTCGAGCGTGCCCCGGCGCGCCGCGGCGCCGAGCATCTCGTAGAAGCCCTGGCCCAGCAGCCGCTTCATCCGCCAGGTGAGCTTCGCGTCCTGCTGCGGCAGCACGTAGAGCTTGCCGGCGAGCATCCCCTCGATCGCGTGCATCGCGATGTCCTCGGCGCTCCACTTCGCTTCGGTCACGAGCTTGTCGGTCGCCTTGTCGGTGCCGCCGCCGTAGGCGCGCTTGCTCTTGTGGATGTTCGTGCGGAAGAACGTCGGGCAGAGCGCGGTCACCTGGACGTTGTCCTTCGCCAGCTCCGTGAAGAGCGTCTCGCTCAGCGCGATGACGCCGGCCTTGGTCACGTTGTACGGGCCCATGTTGGGCGCCGACACGATGCCGGCGCTCGAGGCCACGTTGAGGATGAAGCCGTTGCCGCGCTCCTTCATCTCCGGCACGAAGAAGTGGCAGCCCCAGATCACTCCGTAGAGGTTCACCTCGATCTGGAGCTTCCAGTCGTCGACCGGGATCTTGCCGACCTCGCCGACCACCGCGAGGCCGGCGTTGTTCACGAGCACGTCGGTGCCGCCCCAGAGCTCCTTGGCCTTCTTCCAGAGCCCCTCGATCTGCGCGGGATCGCGGACGTCGGCCTTCGCCGCGACGGCCTCCACGCCACGCTCCTGACAGAGCTTGGCGGTCGCCTGGGCGGTCTCGAGGTCCTGATCGGTGACGAGCACCCGCGCCCCGCGGCTCGCGAGCTCGAGCGCGACCGCGCGCCCGAAGCCACTGCCCGCCCCCGTGATCACCGACCTCGCCTTGCTCGGAAGCTTCCTACGCATGGGCTCGTCCCTCCTCGTGTGCCAGAATCTTCCCGGTGTAGCAGCCCGTCGCGAGCGAAGAGCGCTCGCGTCTCGGAACGGCGGTGGCGCGGAGAATCTTCCGGAGAGCGCGATGGAGATCACCACCTACGATCCCAGGCTCGACGATGCGCTCGCGTTCGTGGCCGACCGCTTCCGCCACAAGGCGCGCAAGGCCACCCGTGTGCCGTACCTGAGCCACCTCCTGGCCGTCACGGCGCTCGTCATGGAGCACGGCGGCACCGCCGATCAGATGATCGCTGCGGCTCTGCACGACTACCTCGAGGACATTCCGGGCGCATCGTTGCCCGAGATCGAGGAGCGCTTCGGCCCCAACGTCGCCCGGCTCGTCGACGCGCTCTCGGACAGCCACGGGGCCCATCCCAAGGCCCCGTGGAAGGAGCGCAAGACGACCCACCTCGCGGCGCTGCGATCACGCGCGGCGGACGTGAAGCTCGTCTCGGCGTGCGACAAGCTCCACAACGCGCGCTCGGTCATCGCCGACCAGAAGCGCGTCGGGGACGTCGCCTTCACGCGCTTCTCGGCGCCGAAGGAAGAGACCCTGTGGTTCTATCGGGCCGCGCTGGAGGCCCTGGCCGACGGCTACGAGCACGAAGTGCTCGACGAGCTCCGCGTGGCGATCAACGAGATCCACGAGCGCGCCGGCGTTCCGATCGCGCTCGTCGGCTGACGATCACGAGGCCGACGATGAAGGCTCCCAGGGCGAGCCCGCGCGAGGGCGCGCTGCGCGTGGCCCGACAGCCGCAACCGCCGCTCGCCGGGGCGGGGCCGGAGCCGCCTCCGTCGCTGCCCGACGCGTCGGCGCTCGTCGAGGCGGCGTCGCTCGTGCCGGAGCCCGCATCGCGCACGAGCCCCGCATCGGCGGGCGGGACCGCGGCATCCGTGCCCGGGCCGCCGCAGAGCGGTGAGCTCGCGCCGCCCGCGCAGAGAGCGTCGATCGCCACGTCGGCGTAGGTCAGCGTCTCGCCGTCGCCGCCGCTCGCGCCGAGCACGTTCACCACGAAGCAGCGCCCGCTCCGCACGTAGTCGTCGTTGCCGGCGTCGAGGATGGCGACGACGCGCCCCGCGGTGTCGAACACACCGGAGCCGGAGTTGCCGGCGAAGGCGTCGACGGTCGCCGTGAGCTGGAGCGGCCCGGTGTCGACGACGGCGCCGTTCGCCGCGACCTTCGCCGGGATCCCGTGCGGGTGGCCGATCAGCGTGAGGGGCGTGCCGACGGCGAGCGGGCTCGTGTGCCGCGCGACCACCGCGGGCGTGTGACCCACGACGGGGCGATCGAGCTCGACGACGGCGAAGTCTGCCTGGCGGTCGTCCTGGTAGGCGACCACCCGCGCGCACGTGTACACGTCGTCGCTCGTCAGCGGCGCGAGGACCCCGTCGGCGGCGTAGCGGAAGCCGAGGAGCCACACGGTCGCCGGGTCGCAGATGCCGTCCGTGCAGTGGCCGGCGGTGAGGACGTGGCGGTCGTCGACGAGCGTGCCCGAGCACGAGCCGGGCTCGATCTGATCGGCGAAGCGCTCGCCGGGGCAGAGCTGCTCGGCCTCGCCCAGCGTCGTGGCGTACGTGATCACGATGCTCGAAGGGTCGCGCGTGTCGAGGTCGGCGGCGTCCATGAGCATCGCGATCGCCGTCTCTCCGACGCTGCGATAGGGCTCGCTCGCTTCGTACACCTCGACGCGATCGTCCGTGCCGTAGACCACAGGCTCGCTTCGCGCGGCGCTCTCGGGCGAGCCGCAGGCCGTGCCGATCGTCAGCAAGCCGAGGAGCGGGAAGGGAAGGTGCGCGCGGCGATGCATGGGCCTCACGGCGTCAGTGGGGGCAGCTCGTCAGCCGCACGCGTACGTCGTGCGCGCGCGGACCGGTCGGCGCCGCTGCCACGTAGCGGCGCCCGAAGTCGCAGCGCTCCGCGCTCGACTCCCCGAGCAGCGCGAGGCCCCCGAGCGGATCGACGGCGGACGGCTGACCGGCGAGCGCCTGGCGGAAGTGCGCCTCGGGGTCGCGTGCCTGCGCCTCGTCGAGGCGTGCGAGCAAGAGCGCGGCCTCCGAGGAGTCGGGCACGGTGCGCAGGACGCGATTCGCGAGAGCCTCGACGCGCGCGAACTGTTGATCGTGCAGCGCGATCCAGCCCTGCGCGAGCGAGACGAGGGCCTCGTCCTCGGGCGTGAACGGGGTCGCCGTCTCGGTCGCATCCTCGCGCAGCCCCTCGAGCGCGGTCTCGACCGGGGCCTCGCGCCCGAGGTGACCCATCGCGATCAGACGCCACAGGAGCACCGTGCGGCGGGGCTCGCTCGTCTCCTGGGCCGCCTGGAGCTCGATCATCGCGTCGGTCCAGCGCTCCGCCTGGAAGTAGAGGCGCCCGAGCGCGAGGTGCAGGTCGCCGTCCCGACGCGCCGTCCGGAGCGCGGCCAGCACGGCCCGCGCCCCCGACTGGCCGGCGCGGTTGCCGACCAGCACGCGGGCGCGCAGGTGCTCGATGTCGAGCGAGCTGACGTGGATCGCGTCGAGGCGCGTCAGCACCGCGGCGGCATCGTCGAGCTCGCTCGCCGCGACGTCGAGCTCGAGCAGCGGCAAGAGCGCCGTGGCGTCGGTGGGATCGAGCGCGACGGCGCGCGCGAGCGCGGTCCGCGCTTCGGGCGCGTGATCGAGCGCGCGCTCGGCGAGGCCGAGGTCGCGGTGCAGCGTCGCATCGTCGTCGTCGTGGCCGAGCGCGGCGCGGAGCGACTCGACGGCCGGCGCCCACGCGCGTGCCGCGAAGTGCACGCGCCCCCGCGCGGCGAGCAGCTCGCCCTCGTCGGCATGGGCCGCCAGCGCCGCCTCGACGACGGAGAGCGCGCGCTCGTTCTGCCCGCCCGCCGAGAGCGCGAGCGCGCTGGCCGCCGCCACGCGCGGCCACGTC
>JBGALT010000241.1:0-8629 GCA_044223665.1 Sandaracinaceae bacterium
AGCGGGCGAGCCGAACGGTGGTCGGCAAGGAGTGCTCGCTCCGGAGGCCCCGGACGGAAGCGGGCGGAGCCCGCGGACGGGAGGGGCCGGAGCGGGCGAGCCGATCGGTCTCGCCGGGCGCCCGTGGGGCATGTCCGAGCGGGAGCTCGAGGTGCTCGCGCAGCTCTCGCAGGGCGCGAGCAACAAGGAGATCGCGTCGGCGCTCGGGATCACCGAGGGCACCGTGAAGAACCACATGACCCACGTCCTCGAGAAGCTCGGCGTCGGCGATCGGACCCAGGCGGCGCTCGTCGCGCGCGAAGCGGGCCTCTGGCCGCGGGGTCGAGGATGACGACGATCGCGCGGCCTGCTCTCTACCGAGGCAGGGCGTGCGCGACACGCTCGAAGCGCGCGCGATCGAGCACCGCGCCTTCGCGGCGGATCGGCCCATCGAGCTCGATGAGGCGATCGACCTTCGCGTAGCTCACGCGACCTTCCCGATCCCAGGCGCCCGTGCCGACCTCGATCTGATCGCGGTGCGGCTTGCTCGTGAGCGCGACGCCGACCAGGCGGCCCCGCCGCCGGCCGACCACGAGCACGGGCCGGTCCTTTCCCTGCTGCGGATCGTCCTCGTACGGCACCCACGTCCACACCACCTCGCCCGGGTCGGGCGCGCCATCGCGCGACGGCGCGTAGTCGATCTCGAGCTCGCCGCCTCGCGACGGCGGGAGCGGGCGAGGGCGGAAGACGAGGTCGAAGAGGAGCCGGACGAGCCGCCACAGGAGCTGCACACGCGCAGCCTACTCCGCCGGCCGCCCCGAATTCAGCGATGCGGCTCGAGCTCCTGATCGGCGGTACTAGCTTCGGCCTCGCGGGCTCGGGCGACGCGTCGCCAGCATCGCGATCACGCGGTCGTGCAGGCCGGCCATGTCGCCGTTCGACATGAGGACGATCGTGTCTCCCGGGCGCGCCTCGCGGGCGAGGATCTCCACGATCGCGTCGTGATCCGGCGGCGCCTCGGCTCGGCCGCCGGAGGCTCGGATCGCCGCGGCGACGTGCGCGACGTCGAGGCGCTCGCTCTCCGGGACGTTGCTGCGTCCGAGCGGCGCGAGGATCGAGAGCTCGGCGCTCGCGAACGCCTGCTCGTACTCGGGCTCGTGGATCTTCCGGCACGCCGTGGCGCTGCGCGGCTCGAACACCGCGAGGAGCCTTCCGTCGGGATGGCGCGCGCGCAGCGCCGCGAGCGTCTCGCGCACGGCCGTCGGGTGGTGGGCGAAGTCGTCGTAGACGCGCACGCCATCTGCCTCGGCCAGCAGCTCCTGGCGGCGCGCGACGCCCGAGAACGATCGCAACGCCTGCGTCAGCGTGACCAGGGGGACCGCGCCTGCGGTCGCCTCGCTGACGAGCGCGATCGCCGCCAGCGCGTTCTTGACGTTGTGCGTGCCGGCCAGAGGCGAGAGCACGGGGCCCGCGCTCGAGCCGCCGACGAAGAGATCGAAGGGCTGCGCGCCGCCCTGTGCGGCGATCGGCGCCGCGACCCAGGTGGGCGAGAGATCCGCCACGTCGTCGGTCGAGAGCGCGAACCAAGCGACACGGCAGCGCGCCGCGGCCGCGACACGCCGCACGAGCGGGTCTCCGGCCCACGCGACGAGGACTCCGTCCGCCGGGATCTTCGCGATCAGCGCGTCGAACGCCGCCACGTAGCTCGCCTCGTCCGGGTAGATGTCGACGTGGTCGTGCTCGATCGAGCCGAGGATCACCGCGTGCGGGCGGTAGCGCAGGAACTTGGGTGACTTCTCGAAGAACGCCGAGTCGTACTCGTCGCCCTCGATCACGAACGGCGCGCGCGCGCCTCCGACGCGGAAGGACTCGCCGAAGTCCTTCGGGATCCCTCCGACCAGCATCCCCGGATCGAGGCCTGCGCGGTGCGCGAGGAAGGCGAGGAGCGTCGTGGTGGTGGTCTTTCCGTGGGTGCCGGCGACCACCCAGCTCGGGCGATCGGCGAGAAACAGCTTCTCGATCGCGCCGGGCATCGAGTCGTAGGCAATCCCGCCGTCGATCGCCGCCCGCGCCTCGGGGTTGTCCTTGCGACACACGTTGCCGACGACGACGAGATCGGGCCGAGGGTCGAGCACGTTCTCGGGGCGCCAGCCCTGCTTGGTCTCGATGCCCCAGCGGGCCAGTGCCTCGCCCATCGGCGGATGGAACGCGGTGTCGCTGCCGCTGACGCGGTGGCCCGCCGCCCCGAGCAGGCCGGCGAGCGCGCCCATGCCGGTGCCCGCGACGCCCACGAGATGCACGTGCATGCGCCGGGCATAGCAGAACGGCCTCCGCGGACCGAGAAAGCGTTGCCCGCGTGGCGCGGGTGCGAGGATTCGCTATGGTCGCTGCCTCCGTGCCGTCCCGCCTCTTCTCGCTCGCCCTGCTGCTCGCCTTCGTCGTCACCTTCGTGCTGGCGCCACGCGTGCTCGCCCAGCCCGAACAGACGCCGCGCCCCACCTCGGTCGCGGCCACGGGCACATCGTCGGCGCCGTCCGAGCCCGGGACGTCGCCCTGGGGCACGCGCATGGAGCACTGGCTGACGGCCGGTCTCGCGCTCTCGCTCGGTGCGATCACGGTGGCGATCGGGACCGGCATCGACCGCTACGCGGTGGACCTCAACGAGCACGCGCGGGATCCGCTCACGACCCAGGCCGACGCGTACGCGTCGTCGCGCACGGCGAACGACTATCTCCTCGCCGCCGAGGTGCTCTGGTCGGTGGGCGCCGCCCTGGCCGGCATCGGGCTCACGTGGGTCATCGTGCTCTGCTTCTCCACGCCGGCCCCGACGGCGGCTCCCGAGGCCGCGACTGCGCCGAGCGCCTCGCTCCGGGTCACTCCCCTCGGCATCACCCTCGAAGGCGTCTTCTGATGGTACCTGTTCGCGACGTGCCATCGCAGCGGGGACGCGCCGCGAAAATGGCCCTGAAACGTCTTTCGTCCTCAGTCAGCCCCTGCGACGTACGGAGGTACGTCTCGGGGCCTCCTTCCGGGCGCGTCCATTTCCTGGCTCATCTTCGCGACGCGGGGTCGCATGGGCCGTGAGCGCCAACTCTTGATGCGCGCCCTCGCGCCGGCTTCGCTCGTGCTCGCGCTGATCTCGCTCGCGTTCGGGACCGCGGGGTGCTCGCTCGAGCCGGTGTCGCTCGAGCAGCGCCCCTGTCGCTCCTACGTCGATTGCCTCGCGTCCCACGGCTACTACTGCCAGGCGGTGGACAGCGGCGTGCCGGACGGCGGCTTCGTCGGCATGTGCGTCCCCATCGACGGCTCGGTGCTGACGATGGACGCGGGGCGGGACGCCGGAGCCGACGGGGGCGGCGTCGACGCCGACCTCGACGCGCGTGAGAGCGACGCGGGTGAGAGCGACGCGGGTGAGAGCGACGCGGGCGAGCTCGACGCGGGCGAGCTCGACGCGGGTGAGAGCGACGCGGGCGAGGACGCCGCGAGCGCTGCGGACGCGGGCGAGCTCGACGCGGGCGCGGCCGATGCCGCCGCCGACGACGCCGACGTCGACGCCAACGTCGACGACGCCAACGTCGACACTGGCACCTGAGCGATCGGCACCTGAGCGATCGGCGCCCGAGCGATCGGCGCCCGAGGGTATCGACGCCCGGGCGAGCGCCGAGGCGCCCTCGAGCGCAGCGCTACTCGAGGATCCCGTACTCGCGGAGCCGGCGATAGAACGTGCGCCGCGGCATGCCGAGCTTGCCGGCCGCGCGCACCCGGTTCCAGCCGGAGGCCTCGAGGGCCTCGAGGATCTTCCGCCGCTCGTGCGCCTTCCACTCCTCGACGTTCGCCGGCGGCGGCTCGGCCGGTGCTCGCGCGGGCGCGCTCTCCTCGATCTCTTCGAGCTCGGTCGCGCCGACCGGGATCGCCACCGGCTCGCCGCCGGTGAGCACCGCCAGGTCCGCGGCGCCGATGGTGTCCCCCGCGGCCATGATCGACGCGCTCATCAGCACGTGCTCGAGCTGCCGCACGTTGCCAGGCAGCGCATGACCGGCGAGCACCGTGAGCGCGTCCTTCGTGATCCGCTTCTTCGGCAGGCTCTCGCGCTTGGCTTGCTCGGCCAGGAAGTGCTCGGCCAGGAGCGGGATGTCGGCGCGGCGCTCGCGCAGCGGGGGCAAGCGCATCTCGACCACCGCGAGCCGGTAGTAGAGGTCCTCGCGGAACAGGCCCTTCTCGACCTGCTCTTTGAGCGACTTGTTCGAGGCGGCGACGATGCGCACGTCGACGACGGTCTCTTCCTCGCCGCCCACCGGCTTGACGCGCCCGTCGGCCAGGACGCGCAGGAGCTCCACCTGCATCTTGGCGGGCATGTCCCCGATCTCGTCGAGGAACAGCGTTCCCTGGTGGGCCTGGACGAACACGCCGTTGCGGTCGCGATCGGCGCCCGTGAACGCGCCGCGCTTGTGACCGAAGAGCTCGCTCTCGAGCAGCGTCTCCGGCACCGCCGCGCAGTTGAGGGCGACGAAGGGGCGCTTGGCCCGCGGTCCGCCGAAGTGGATGGCCCGCGCGACCAGCTCCTTTCCGGTGCCGCTCTCGCCCTGGATCACGACCGGCACCGAGAGCGGCGCCACGCGCTCGATCACGCCCAGCACGCGGCGGATGCCCTCGCTGCGCCCGACGATCCCGTGGCGCTCGTAGGAGGCCCGGAGCGCGTCGCGCGTGCGCGAGAGCTCGCTGCGCGCCTCGTCCAGCTCGGCCGTGCGCGCGTCGAGCAGCCGCTCGATGTCGTCCTTGGCCTTCTCGAGCGCCTCGTTGGCCTCGGCGAGCTCGCGGCCGCGCTTGTCGAGATCGCGGTAGAGCTTGGCGTTCGCGAGCGCGATGGCCGCCTGATCGGCGAACGCGAGCAGGAGCTCGAGATCCGACTGCCCGAAGCGGGCGCGCCGCACGCGATGCTCGACGTAGAGCACGCCCAGGATGCCCGAGCGACCGCTGGTGGCCCCATCGCCCTCGGGCTCGACGATCGAGGCGGCCCGGATGGGCACGCAGGCGACCGACTGGAGCATCAGCCGGTGCACCGACACGTACTCGGAGAGGCGCCGATCGGTCTGGGCGTCGACCGTGACGATCGGCTCGCCGTCGATCAGCACGGCCTCGGCGATCGACTGGCTGAAGGCCACGTGCGGGTCGTCGGGACGCGCGGCGTCGCGGACGGCGTGGGGCTCGAGCTTGCCGTCCTCGCCCACGAGGAGCACGAAGCCGCGCTCGGCGCCGGAGAGGTCCACCGCGCTCTCGTTGATGCGGGCGAGCAGCCGCGAGAGATCGCGCTCGGTCGCCAGGCGCTTGGTGATCTCGAGCAGCCGTGCCCAGCGCCCGCCGAGCGCCAGATCGGAGCTGGTCGCGCTGCGCTCGCCGCGGCCGCTGGAGGCGCCGCGCATCTTGGCGCGCGAGGGCACGGACCAGAACGCATCGCGGGCGTCCTTGGGGAGCGAGGTCGCGACGTCCTCGAGGATCTCGAGCGCGCGCTCGCTCGCCTTGCGCGCCTTCGTCTCGGCGCCGGCCAGCGTCGCCAGGCGCGCGGAGGCGGCGTGCAAGCGCCAGGCGACGTCGCGTGCGGCCGGCCCACGCAGCTCGGGCTCGAGCGCGGCGAGATCGCCGAGGCCTCCCTCGGCGTCTCCCGTCGCACCGCGCGCGGCGGCCAGGAGCACGCGAAGGCGCGGCCTGAGCGCTTCGAGCGCGTGCTCGGTGATACGCGTGCGCGCGGCCGCGAGGCGGCTCGCCGCGGCGGACACGTCGGCCGGCCCGTCTCGCTCGAGCAGCGCCTCGGCCGCGTCCAGCGACGCCCGCGCCGCGCCCGCGTGCCGTCCCTCGCGCCCGAGCACGGAGGCCGACTCGTCCCAGCGTGCGATCGCGCGCTCGAGGTGGCCCTGCGCGCCGCCTCGTCGACGCCGACCTCCGCCGACGCGATGGCGGCCTCGGCGTGCTCGCGGGCACGCCCGACCTGCCCCAGCCAGAGCGCGCAGCGCGCCACGTCGGAGGGCGACCCGTCGACCACCCCCAGGGTCGTCGCGATGCGGATCGCCAGATCGTCCTCGGTCGGGGGCAGCAAGCGGCGCGAGGATAGCCAGAAAGCCGGGGCGCCGCGACCTACGCCTGATCGGCGAGGATCGGGGCCGCGATCGGGCGAGCGCGATCCCGCGAGCGCGTCACCGGCACGCCTGCGTCTGCGGCGCCGACGTGGTGCGGCACACGAGGCCGAAGAGCGGCGTGTGACAGGTGTCGAGCGTGCCCGGAGCGCCGCAGGGCGGAACCGATCCGTGCCACCCGACGCCGGACGAGCAGAGAAGGAGGCCGAGCAGCCCGCACTGGACCACGGTCGCGACCTGCTGCGAAGCGACCTGGTCGCAGTCGTAGTCGAACGAGCAGACGCCGAGCGAGTCGCAGTAGGGGGTCGTGAAGAACGTCGTCTGGCCCGGATGCACGAGCGCGGCCTCGGCGCGGAGCGCGGGGTCGGCCACGTCGTAGCAGTCCAGACAGTTGCGGACGTAGCCCGTGCCGGGCGATGCGCAGGTGGTCGTCTCGGTGCCGGTACGGCCGAACCCGTCGCCGTCGTCGTCGCGGCACCAGGTCACGGCGACCGTGTCGTCGTCGACCAGACCGTCGCAGTCGTCGTCGAGGGAGTTGCACGCCTCCGGTGCGCCGGGGTGTCGGGTCGGGTCGGCGTCGTCGCAGTCGCCGCCGACGCCGCCATCGCAGACGAGCGGAAGCGGCGCGAAGCCGTCTCCGTCTGCGTCGAGGAGCACCTCGGTGCATTGCATCGCCCCGGTGGTGGCGGTGCTGCAGTCGCTGCGGAAGCACGCGGCCGCCGGCGGGCACCGAGGGATCGTCGCGGCGGGCGCGCAGACGTGACCGACGAGGTCGCCCACCGGACCGAAGACCGGATCGCAGCTCTCGACGCCGTTGCAGGCGTCGCGGTCGGAGCACTCGTCGGCGCCGTGACAGTCGAACAGGCAGCCGTGGCATCCCACGATCGAGGTCGCGCCCGGATCGCAGTCCTCGCCATCGTCCAGGATGCCGTTCCCGCAGCCCACCGCGACGCAGAGGCCGCCGCCGCACTCTCCCGTGGTGCCGTCGTCGAGCGTGCACGGTGTGCCGTTGCCTCGAGGCAGGCCCACGCACTGGTGGCCCGTGCACGTCACGCTCGCGCACGTGAGCGAGGGCCCGCAGTCGGCGTCGACCCGGCACTCGTAGCGGCACGTGATCGCGTCGCAGCCGCTCTCCACGAGCGGATCGCAGTCCTCGCGGGCCGGGTCCACGTACCCGTCACCGCAGCGAGACGGCTCGCACCGACCCCCGATGCAGATCAGCCGCTCGGGGCCCATCCCGCTCGAGCAGTCGTCTCCGTCCTCGGCGCCCATGCAGGGCGCGCCCGGGCCGCCGTCGATCGCGCCGCCGTCGATCGCCCCGCCGTCGAGCGCGCCACCGTCACGCGCGCCGCCGTCCGCGGCCGCGCCGTCGATCGTTCCGTGGAGGTCCGGCGGATCGTAGTCGAGCGTCAGCCCGCAGCCGGCGATCGCGAGGCCAGAGAGGCCGAGGCACAGCGACAGCACCCCGTGAACGGGTACGGTGCTCGCCTCGCGGGAGGCGCTCACGACGGCTCGGCAAGGAGTGCTCGCCCCGGAGGACCCGAACGGGAGCGGGCCCGGCCCGCGGACGGAAGGGGCCGGCGCGGGCGAGCCGATCACTTCTCGGCAAGGAGTGCTCGCCCCGGAGGACCCGAACGGGAGCGGGCCCGGCCCGCGGACGGAAGGGGCCGGCGCGGGCGAGCCGATCACTCGTCGTCGCCCTCGAGGCGCCGCGCGAGGTCGCTCATGTACTCGCCGCTCCTCGGGCCGCTCGCGCTCGGGGGCTCGGGCTCACCGGGAGGCCGGTTGGTCTTGCGGTCGCGCTCGCCGAGCAGGACGACGGGACGCTCGGCCGGCGCGTCGTCGTCGAACGCGTCGAGCACGAGATCCTCGCTGGGGCCGGCCGGCTCTCCCATGGGAGGCGGCAGCTCGGAGCGGAGCAGCTCCTCGAGCGCTTCGTCGTCGTCCGACGCCTCGTGCTCGTAGGGCGCGCGCGGAGCCGGCGCGCCGTTCCAGCTCTGGGTCATCCCGCTCTTGGTGACGAGCGGAAGCGGCTGCGAGACGCGATCGCGCCCGAGCGCGGGATCGGGCGCGGCGTCCTCGTCGACCGGGAGATCGAGCGGGTCCGGCAGGGCGTCGGGGTCGGCGGCGTCTCCGTGCGCCGCGTCCGGCGGCAGCGAGAGCAGCTGCAGGTCGTCCATGAGGCCGGCCTCGTCGTAGTCGTGGGCCTCTTCGTGGGCGGCGGTCCCGTGCGCGGCGGCGTCGTGACGGCTGGCGTGCGACGCCGCGGCGCGCCCGACGTCGGCGTGAGCGGCCATCGAGAGCGAGCTCGGCACCATGGCCAGAGCGTCTTCTTCGACCCGCTCGGCGGGCATCGTCTGCCCGACGTAGCGCGCGACCGTGCGCGGCCCGACCAACATCCCTCGGCGGATGGCCAGCTCTTCGAGCTTCCATGCGAGGTGCGCCGCGCTCGGCGTGCGCCGCCCGCGATCGCGGCTCAGCGCCTCGAGCACGACCTGCTCGAGATCGGCGGGGTAGTCAGG
>JBGALT010000026.1:0-16120 GCA_044223665.1 Sandaracinaceae bacterium
CGCAGGGTGAGGTGGCGAGCGTCCCAGCATGCTCGGACGCGGCATCAAGGCCGGGATCGCCGCGCGTCGCTGCTGGACCCCCATCCGCGATAAAACCCAGCTGGCGCTCGACGCGAGACTCTTCGCGCTTGCGATGCGATGCTCGTGCGCGCGGTCGGCGCCACGGGTCTTCGCGAGCGCGCGCGAACATGAAAGTTCTGCGTGACCGTTCTCGCGAGCGCGATACTGGCGTCACGCGCGAGCAGCCCAGGGCGGCAATCGCGTCAGGAACCGAGCCCGAGCGCTTGGAGAAGGGCGGGGAGCGCCGCGCGCCGCTCGGCGGCCGTGGCCTCGGCCGGGCGCGCGATGTGGGCGAGCATGGTCCCGCTCGCGTCGAGCAGCGTGAGCTCGAGGGTCGGCACTCGGAGCATGCGATGGCCCGCGGTCGCACCGCTCGGGTCGTGCACCGGAACGCACCCGGACCGGTCCCAGGTCACGCTCACCAGGAGGATGCGGCCGTCACCATGGACGAAGCGAGCGGCGCAAGACGCTTCCTCCGGCCAGCAGTCCGAGCCGAGCGCCTCGACACGGCTCGCGCCGACGGCCGGACGCAGCGCCCGCACCCACGCCCGCAGGTGCCTGCCGAGCGAGGGCTCGCCGGAGATCGTGACCATCACGAGCGCGCGCTCCGGCGCCTGCGCGAGCGCCGGCGCGGAGAGCGCCCAGAGCGACGTCACGAGGAGTAGCGCGCGCATCGACCCACGATAGCGCAACGTCTCGCCGGTGGGAGCCGACTCGGCTCCGCTCGCTACGTGCTACCTGCGAGGAGCGCCGCCTCGCGCGGAGACGAGACGACGCATCGCGAGGGTCCTTCAGCTCGCCTTGGACTGCGCTTCGAGGAGGGCGGCCTGGTGGCTCGCACGGAGCGCGTTCAGGAGCTCGTCGAGGTCGCCGTTCACGACGGCGTCGAGCTTGTGCAGCGTGAGGCCGATGCGGTGGTCGGTGACGCGGTTCTGCGGGTAGTTGTACGTGCGGATCTTCTCGCTCCGCTCGCCGCTCCCGACCATGTCCTTGCGCTCGCTCGCGCGTGCCGCGTCGGCCACCGACTGCTCTCGCTCGAGCAAGCGCGCGCGGAGCACCTTCAGCGCACGCGCCTTGTTCTTCAGCTGCGAGCGCTCGTCCTGACACTTCACGATGATGCCGGTCGGCACGTGCTTGATCTGCACCGCCGAGTTCGTCGTGTTCACGCCCTGACCGCCCGGGCCGCCGCTCGCGGCGATGGAGATCTCGAGGTCCTTGTCGGCGATCTCGACGTCGACCTCCTCGGCCTCGGGCATCACGGCCACGGTCGCGGTGGACGTGTGGATGCGGCCCTGGCTCTCGGTCGCGGGCACGCGCTGCACGCGGTGCACGCCGCCCTCGAAGCGCAGCCACGAGTAGATCTTGTCTCCCGTGACGCTGCAGACGATCTCCTTCAGACCGCCGGCGCTCGCCTCGCTCGTGTTGAGCACCTCGATCTTCCAGCCGCGCGTGTCGGCGTAGCGCGAGTACATGCGGAACAGGTCGGCGGCGAAGAGCGCCGCCTCCTCGCCGCCCGTTCCGCTCCGGATCTCGAGGATCGTGTTCTTCGCGTCGTTCGGATCGCGCGGCAGGAGCAGCGTCTCGAGCTCGCCCTCGAGCGCCGCGATCTGCTTCTCGAGACCGGGGATCTCCTCCTCGGCCATCACGCGCATCTCGGCGTCGGCGAGCAGCGCCTTGTTGCCGGCGAGGTCGGCCGTGGCCTTCTCCCAGGCGTCGAAGGCCCTCACGAGCTCGCCGAGCTCGGCGTGCTCGCGGCGGAGCAGCGTGTAGCGCTTGGTGTCCGCGATCACCTCGGGCACGCAGAGCATCTCTTCGAGCTCGGCGTGTCGCGCCTTCAGGCTCTTCAGCTTGTCGACCGGGAGCATGCGCCGCGATCAGGCCGCGGAGGCGGCGTAGTGGGAGGCCGCGCTCGCGAACGAGTCGAACGCGGAGACGCCCTCGGCCTTCGTCTTCGTGCGCGCGGCCTGCATCGCGACGATGGCGACCTCGATCTGGCGATCGTCGGGCTCCCGCGTCGTGATCTTCTGGAAGAGAAAGCCCGGATAGAGGAGCACGCGGAGTGGGCCCGTCGTGCAGTAGCGCGCCGAGAGGCGCTGCAGCTCGTAGCTCACGGCCGCGATCAGCGGCAAGAGCGAGATGCGGAGCGCGAGCGTCTCGATCTGGCCGACCAAGCCCGCGGCATCGGGGAGGATCAGCGGCGTGAGGATCGAGCCGAGCACGACCGAGATGATCACGACCGTGATGAGGAAGGTCGTGCCGCAGCGCGGGTGCAGCGGGCTCTGCTTGCGCACGTTCTCGACCGTGAGCGGCAGCTCGGCCTCGTAGGCGTAGATCGTCTTGTGCTCGGCGCCGTGATAGTGGAACACGCGCCGGATCTCCTCGATGCGGGAGATGACGACGAGGTAGCCCGTGAGCACCGCGAGCTTGAAGCCGCCGGTGATCGCGTGGAAGCGCCAGTCGGCCGGCGTGAGCGCGAGGCCCGTGAGGTGCGAGAGCCCGACGGTGAGCGCCTGCGGCAGCGCGATGAAGAGGCCGAGCGCGAAGAGCGTCGAGAGCACGAGCGCCCCGCGCTGTGCCAGCGAGGGCTTCTCTTCACGCGTGAGCGAGGGCGCCGGCTTCTCGGCGGAGCGCTTCTTCTCTTCGGCGCCGCTGGGCTCGAGGCTCGCGAGGGCCAGCACGGCCGCGGCCAGCATCGTCAGCGCGCTCGCGCCCGCCGAGGGCGGCGTCTGTTCGGTCTCCTGCTGCGAAGCGGAGAACGAGAGCGCGCGGTAGCCGACCGACATCGACTCGACGAGCGTCGCGATCCCACGCAGGCCCGGGATCTTCCGGACGCCGGACTGCTCGCTCGGGAGCTGCCCCTCGAGGACGGCGATCGTGCCGTCGGGACGCCGCACGGCGACGGACAGGCCCTCGGGGGCGCGCATCATCACGCCCTCGATCACTGCCTGTCCGCCGATGTACGGCTTGGTCATGGCAATACACGCCTGGGCTCAGCGAGACCAGGCGATCGCGGCGCCCTTCGGCGGGAGGGGGGCCCCGACCGATTCACTCGGGCGGGGGGAGGGGCTGAGTACCAGCCCCTCCGACCACCACGGAGATGGCTGGGCTCTGCGAGCCAGAGACCAGACATCTCACTCCGGCTTGGGCTTGCGGACCGGCTTCGCCTTCGGCGCGCGCGGCTCCTTCGACACGCCCTCGTACTTCTTGCGGAAGCGCTCCACGCGGCCGGCGGTGTCCATCATGCGCTGCTTGCCGGTGAAGAACGGGTGGCAGGCGGAGCAGACGTCGACGCTGAACGAGCCGCGGGTCGACTTCGTCTGGACGACGTTGCCGCAGGCGCAGGTGACGGTGGCGTCGAGATACTCGGGATGGATGTCCTTCATGGCGGTCCTCGTTCCCTCCGGGGTCCGGCCGAAGCGGCACGGGTGAGAGGGGGCGGCGTATGTAGCGAAGACGAGGCCCTACCGCAAGGTAGGGGCCTGCCCACCGTGGGGAACGGCTCCCTTCAGGAGCGGGTGGGCCCGGTCGCGGGCGACCAGGACAGCGTGCCGTGCTCGAAGCGGATCGTCTGCGACGCCGTCGGATCGAGGGGCACGACTGCATCCTCGAGCGGCAAGCCGAGGCCACTCTGGATGCCCCCGAGCGAGCACCAGTAGGAATAGAGCACGCCGTGCAGTGTGTGGGTCCCCAGGCGCGGGTGATCGAAGATGGCACCTCGCACGCAGGGCCAGCCCCGCGCGACTCCGTCGGCCAGCGTGACCGGTGGCTGCGTCGGCCACCCCACCGGCGATCGCGCCGCCCCCGCTGCGAGCCAGCTCGAGAAGAGACGGTCTTGGCCGGAGAGCACGATCGGCTTCTGGCCGGCCCACGCGAAGATGCCGCCGTTCGCGAAGCGCATCGCGACGCCGCTCGCATCGCCTTCGCTCATCGGGCCCGCCGGCGGCATCGGCATCCCGAGCGGCCCGCTCTTGCCGCCCGTGCCCTGCCATGCGGCGAGGATCGCCTCCGGGATCTCGTTCCCCGCGGGAGCCGCGCCGACGGGCGGCTTGGCCGCGACGGCCGGTGTCACGGCGCCGGCCGCCCCGATCGGCGGAGCGACCGGCTTTGCGGGCGCCATCGGCGCGACGACTGGCTTGCCCGGTACCGGCCCGAGCGCGGCTGCGACCGCACCCGCCTGGGCGCGCGGCTCGGCTGCGACGTCGGCACGCGCGCGCGCCGTCGGTCCCACCGCGCTCACCACGGCGCGCTCGTCGAGCCCATCGTCCCACGGCATCCGCGCGAGCTGGGCCGGCGGCTTTCCGTCCGCCTGCAGCATCTTCAGGATCACCGCGCTCCGGTCCTCGCCTACGAACGCGCCCACGTCTCGCCCGCGCACGCGCGCGCTCAGGCCGGGCGTGATCCCCTGCACGAGCCCACCCGCCAGGCCCGCGAGCATCCCGCTCCCGGTGAGCATGCCGACCGCGAGCTGCGTGCCCATCGACGCGAACGCGCCCACGGCGCCCGATGCCTGCGCTCCCGACGAGGGCGGTGCGGCGGGCAGCGTGCGCGGATCGATCTTCGCGGTCGGGGCGAGCTCGGCCCGCTCGGTCAGCCGGATGGCCCACGCGGTGCGCGTCCAGTCCGGGTTGAGCACCCACTCGTAGGGCAGATAGCCGTACCCGTGGTCACCCCAGTCGGCGCCCCAGGAGTTGCGGATCACGAAGTGGCGTGCGGCGTCGTCGTATCCGACCAGCAAGAGCGCGTGGCGGCCGTGCTTCCACTGGGCCGACTCGCCGGCGCGCGGCAGAGGCACCACCCCGTTCGCCGGCACGTGCATGAAGCTCTCGGTGCAGCGCGTGCCGAACACGATCGGAAAGCCGGCCGCCAAGCAGCTCCGGATCGCGGCCGCGTCGATCGGCACCGACCACCAGTCGGTCGCCTGGAGCTCGCTCGCCTCGCGGTAGACCGCCTCCGGCGGCTGCACGGCGAAGAGGTTCCGGTCGTAGGGCCACGAGCGCTCGGTCGGCACGCCGAGACGGGCGAGCACGCGGATCCCGACGGCGATCGCCGCGCCGGCGTCGTCACGCACGCAGTCGTCCCAGAGGCGCTGGTTGTAGTAGACGAAGAGGCGGCTCAGATCGACCTCGCGCCCCGTCTCGCGCCGCACGAGGTACTCGAGCGCGCCGACGAGCGCATTCGACGTGCAGCTGCCGAGCGCGCCCTGGTCCTCGACCTTCGTCATCCACGGGCGCAGGTCGACGGCGGCTGGCAGTGCCCGGCTCCGCAGCGTGAAGGGGCGCCGCTCGAAGTCGTCGTTCGCGGCGTCGTCGCGGCAGGCGCCGAGCGCGATCTGCCGCCCGAGGAACGAGCCGAAGGAGAGACCGATCTGCTGCCCGAGACCGACGGTACCGATCGTCACGTGACACCCTTTCCAGGAAAGCGCTCGCCCGGCGCAGGCGGGCGGATGCCGTGCTGCACCATCACGAGCGCGGGATCGTCGGCGAGCTCGACCTTCGCCCGCGCGGTCAGCGCCGCGACGAGGTTGCCGGCCTCGACCGCCATGCGGAACAAGGGGTGGGGCCGGATGCACGTCACCGAGTGACGGAGATAGTCGCGCGGCCGAGCCCGCATGCGCGACAGATAGAAGCGACGCGCCTCGCTCGTGTAGCCGGAGACACCGCGCCAGTCGTGGAAGACGAAGAGCCCGCCCGCCGCGCGGATCTCCTCCCCCTTCACGCGGAGCACGTCGTCGATCCAGCCCTGGACCAGCTCGGCAGCCCGCAGGCTGCCGCTCTCGATGTGGGCCTGCGAGACGAAGACGGCCGGGTGCGCGTACCACGCCAGCCCGAACGCCCCGTCGTAGGCTTGCAGCGGCCAGGCTTCGAACGGCGGGCGGGGCGGGGGAGCCGGCACGGGGGCAGGATGCCACGCAACGTACGCCGCGGGATCGGCCGACGTGCGCACACGCGCGTATGCTCGGCGGGTGAGTCGGAGCTGCGCGACCTGCGGAGCGCTCGTCGGAGACGATGTTCTTCTCTCCGACCAGGGCGAGCCCATCTGCCCCGCGTGCAGCGCGCGCGCCGATCTCGAGCGCGAGGAGAAGCGTGCGAGCCAGGCGATCTTCGCCTCGAGCGGCTCGGCGCTCGCCCTCGGCGTGATCGCGCTCGCGGTCGATCCCTGCTTTCTGACCTCGATCTTCGGCGTCGCGGCCGGCATGGGCACGCTCAGCCTGCTCGCCCGCCATCCCGAGCACCGCGCGCGTCTCGGCGGGCGCGCGTGGGTCGCCGGGATCGCCGCCGTCCTCGGGATGGGCCTGGCCGTCGCGGCCCCCTTCGTGACGACCGCGTTCCAGGTCTACTTCTTCACACGACGCGCCGACCCGGCGCCCACACCGGTCGAAGAAGAGCGCGCCGAAGAAGAAGCGCACGCCGAAGAGGACCCGCGGCGACAGGTCTTCGCCCACACGATCCCCGACTGGGTGATCGCGCTCGACGCACGCACCGCGGGGAGCGAGCGAGCGGCACCGCGCGACGTCGCGAGCACGCACGCCGCCGTGCTCGCGGCCGTCGATCGCACGATGCCGGAGCGCCACGACGCCTTCGCCCACTTCCTCGACGATGCGGAGAGCTACGCCGCCCGCGGCAACGAGACCGACGCGGCCGATCTGACGAACACGATGGTGCTCCTCGACTCGGCGCTCGAGAGCGGCGGCATTCCCTACTACGTGGACGCGCTCCTCGTGCGCTCGCGCGAGCGCCAGCGCGTGCTCGCGTCCACGTACGCCATCGCCCAGCGCCGGCACTACCGGAGCGGCGAGCGGCGCATCACCGCGCTCGATCTCGATCGCGTCGACACGCTCTCGTTCGACCGGACGCTCCTCGGCTACACGCGCCCCGACGTGCGCGTCGCGCTGGTGCTCACCGCGCGCGTCGACCGCTTCCTCGTGCAGCGCGTGCTGCCCTCGATCCACTCGACCGACGAGAGCGTCATCGTGCGCGGCTACGAGCACGAGACGGATGTCGCGTGGATCACCGCGTTCGAGGAGTCGGTCCACGTGGACCTGAGACGCGAAGCGGCGACCCTCGCTCCCGAGCGCGACGTGCTGGACCTCGCGAGCGCCATCGTGCGCCGGCGCGTGGCGCTCGACGCGCTCGATCACGAGATCGCGAGCGGCGGCGGCGCGCTCCCCGAGCCCGACGCCTACGACTACGACGTCGCGGCGCTCTCGGCCTACGCGGGGCGCGCGACGCCCTTCACGCTCCGCGACGTGCGGAGCGCGCAGCGCGACCTCGAGGACGCACGCCTCGAGGCCGCGTGGACCGCGCTCCGCACCGCGTCGCTCGACTCGATCGCGCGCCACGAAGCGCAGCACCGGATCGACTTCGAGGAGGACCTCGCCGCGCTCCACGTGCCCGACGCGCTCGCGCGCTACGTGGGCCGCACCGAGCACGAGGACGCGGTGAACGAGCTCGCCGAGCGCAGCAACCTCGAGCTCTCGGCCTACACGGCGCAGGTCGCGCGCGACCCCGAGCGCGTGCGCACCGTGCTCGTGCACGTGATCCAGTTCGCGATGAGCCGCCACGACTGGGGGCGGCCCGAGTGCTACGCGGCGCTCGTCCTCTTCGAGGCGCTCGCCGACGCGCTCGAGATCGCGCACGAGGAGCTGGTCGTGGATCGCACGATCCGGCGCGAGCGCCTGGCCCAGATCTACCAGGCCGTGCGCGAGCGCCCCTCGGCCGACATCGCGGCCGCCGCCTCGCGCGCGTGGACGGCGCTCTACGGATCGCCGCTCGCGCCGCTCGAGCTCGAGTAGGCCCGCGCGAGCGCGGCGAGCGCCTCGCCGTCGACGCGCATCGGGATCCACGTGGTGAGCTCGCGCGCCCCCAGCGTCCGATAGAAGCCACGCGCCGGCTCGTTCCAGTCGAGCACCTGCCACTCGAGACGCGCACAGCCCCGGCGCACGGCCTCGGCCGCCACGGCCCCGAGCAGGCGCTTGCCGAGCCCCTGGCCGCGGGCCTCGGGCCGCACGAAGAGATCTTCGAGGTGGATCCCCAGCCTGCCGCGCCAGGTGCTCCACGTGGAGAAGAAGAGCGCGAAGCCGAGCGCGCGGCCGCCCTCTTCGGCGATCAGCGCCTCGCACTCGGGAGGCGAGGCCCCGAGCGCGCGCTCGAAGTCGGCCTCGGTCGCGACGACCGCGTCGGGCTCGCGCTCGTACGTCGCCAGAGCACGCACGAGCGCGAGCAGGATCGGAGCATCGGCGGAGGTCGCCGGACGGAGGATCGGAGCCATGACCGCCGAGCGTACCTGCCTGCCGCCCCGCTCGGCGGCTCGCGCTACTGGAAGTCGCGCGACGACCACTCCGGCGTGGTGAGCAGCTCCTCGGTCGGCGTCTGCTCGTGCGGCGGGATCGAGTCCACCTGCATGAAGCGCACGTTGCGGACGACGTAGGGCCCATCGACGCCACTGGACCGGATGACGGCGCCCCCGAACAGGAACGTGAACATCGCCTCGCCCGGCTCGGCCAGCGCGACGCGATCGCGCCCGAACGCGACCGGTGTCTCGCCGTCCTCGCCGCCCCACAGCTCCGCGATGCCGAAGTACGCGCCCGGCCTCGTCACGTGGACGGGCACGTGCACGACGAGATCGCTTCCTTCGCGCTCGGCCGCCGCGCGGGAGGGATCGAGCCGCGCGCCCGGCTGGTGCAGCAGGAACGTGCCGGTGGCGCTCCGCGAGTACGTCTCGCCTTCGTAGGAGCCCGTCGCGCGCACGAGGAAGCTGATGACCGGTGGCGCGCCGTCCTCGCTCACCGGGTGGTCCTCGGCGCGCGGCACGTAGGTGGCTTGATACTCGCCGTCCGCGTCGAGCAGCGGCTGCACCGTCCCCGTGCTCGGATCGAGCCCGTCGTAGAACGTCACCTCGAAGGTCGACGGCGTCACGTCCTCTTCGTGACGCCCCCGCACCATCGCGTGGATCAGGACGGGCGTCCCCGGAGACACGATCGTCGTCGGCGTCCAGGCGAGCACCGTGGGCGCCGCCATGTGCGAGCGCACCGGGATGGACGTGTGCGTGCTGTGGACCGAGGCATGCGGAGAGAGGCGCCCGGAACGGCCCTGATAGCGCGCGATGAAGTCTTCGCCCGGGCCGGGATCGTACGACTCGGGATCGCTCTCGCCGGTCGGCGTCTGCGGATCGGCGATCTCGGGGAGGATCGCGTGATGGGGCGCGCTCGTGCCCGCATCGGCACCTTCGGTGGAGGGCCCACCGTCCCGATCTCGCCCGCGGCGATGCGACCCCGGCGAGCTGCCCGCCGGGAGCTCACCCTGACGCACGGGCCGCTCGACGCCGATCGCGACGAGGACGTCGTCGGCCGCCTCTCCCCCGAAGGCCAAGAAGCCGAGGACGAGCAGCGCGCACGCGCCCAGGACGACGAAGACCGCACGACGATCTCGTGCGGTCTTCGCGTTCGCCTCGCCGGCCGCCATCTGCCGCCGAGCTTATCGAGGCTTCACGGCGCGAGCGAGCGAATGTACTGGCCCACGTAGGAGCCCGCCCAGCTGGTGGAGCTCATCGCGCTGCCCTGGCCGCTGCGCGTGCCGCAGCTCATCGAGGTGCAGTTGCGGATGCGGGCCGAGAGCTGGTCGTGGCGGCCCTGCTGGTGGTTGTGCTCGATGCGCAGCCAGTCCGTACGCGCGCCGCCCATGAAGCTCGAGTCCGTGCGCCAGCCGGCGTCGAGGTAGGCGAGGTACCAGCTGCCGCTGTCGTAGTGGCGGAACAGACCGAACGCGCTCGGCTCCTCGACGAGGCCATCGCCCTGCTCGTACTCGTCCTCGCCGCACACGTAGAGGTTCACCCAGTGCGAGCGGTTGCAGATGCCGCCCCAGGCGATCTCGAGCAGGTCGTCGTTGTGCTCCGCGTTGCCCGAGCCGCCGAACGTCGTGAAGCCCGCGATCGTGTAGAGGCGGCGCGTGCGCCCGCCGTCACCCATCCAGCCCGCGCTGGCGTCGTGCATCGTCTGGCGCGTCATGTAGCGTGCGGCCGCGTCACCCGACTCGAGCCCGAGGAACTCGGTGATGCCGCCGAGCGCGTTCGCATAGAACGAGTCCGCCTGGCCGAAGAGCGCATCGGCCGCCTCGGTGCCCTGGTGCGGCGACTGCACCGTGATCGCGTGGTGCGTGCGGCTCACGATCGTCGCGTAGTCGTGGCCCTGGTAGTTGTAGTAGGGGCTGCCGGGCACGCCGTTGTTGAGGATCCAGCGAGCGACGAGGCCACCCATCGAGTGCGCGACGATGATGAGCTCGCCGGGCGCGATCTGGTTCTGTTGGATGAACGTGTTGATCTGATCGGCCGCGGTGCCGGCGGCGCTCGCGTCGAAGAAGGCCGCGTGCCCGTTGTATCCGACGCGCAGGACGGTGCAGCCCCGGACCTGCGCGCCGTAGTACGTGAACGACGAGTACGTGTTGCCCAGCGACCAGTAGTCGGACTCCTGGAACGTCTGCGAGGCCCCGCGGTAGTCGACGCCGCGCCCGTGGATGAAGGCGACGAAGCAGCGCTGCGCGCTCGCCTGCGCCGAGAACCCGAGCACGAGAGCCACCACGAGGAGAGCCGACGAGACGCTGCGCATGCTGGGCTTCTAGCGACGTGCGTGCCGAGCCATAAGCAGCGGACTTCATGAGGATTACACCGACGCTCGAAGCGCCTCGTGCTCAAGAACAGGACGGGTCCCATGCGCAAGGTTTGAGCGGCGCTCAAGAATTGGGCATGAGCTTCGAGCCGTACCGAGCGAGCTTGTTGTAGAGCGTGTTTCGCGCGACCCCGAGAGCGCGCGCGGCCTGCGCGACGTTGCCGTTGCACGCCGCGAGCGCGGCCTCGATCGCGCGTCGCTCGGTCACCTCGAGCGGCTCGATCGGTGGCGGGCTCCCCGCGGCCGCAGGCGAGCGGACCTGCTCTGCGCTCGGCGGAGGGGGACGCTCGGAGCCGTGCGGCGCCAGCGCGCGACGCACGGTCGGCGGCGTCACGCGCAGGGTCGACTCTGCCGCGGGGAGCAGGCTCGCGACTCCCTCGAGCAGGTTCGCGAGCTCGCGCACGTTGCCGGGCCACGGGTAGCGCTCGAGGTCGGCCATCACCGAGGGCGCGACGTCGATCGGCCCGCGACCGAGGCGCGCCGCGACGCGATCGAGATGATGGCGGGTGAGCACCGCCACGTCGCCGCGACGCGCGCGGAGCGGCGGCAGGCGCAGGTGCACCACCCGCAAGCGATAGAAGAGGTCGAGACGGAAGCTGCCCTCCTTCACCGCCTGCTCGAGATCGCGGTGGGTCGTCGCGATCAAGCGCGCGCGCACCGGGATCGCGCGCGTTCCACCGAGGCGCACGACGCTGCGCTCCTGCAGCACGCGCAGGAGCTTGGCCTGCATCTCGAGGGGCATGTCGCCGATCTCGTCGAGGAGGATCGTGCCGCGATCGGCCAGCTCGAAGCGCCCCGGGTGGCCTCGCGCGCGCGCGCCGGTGAAGGCACCCGCCTCGTAGCCGAAGAGCTCGCTCTCGAGCAGCTCGCGGGGAATGGCGGCGACGTTGACGCCGACGAAGGGCTGACCCGCGCGCGGCGAGGCGTTGTGGATCGCCTGCGCGAACAGCTCCTTTCCGGTCCCGCTCTCGCCCGTGACGAGCGCCGGCACGTCGGCGACCGCGACGCGGCGCGCGTCGGCGATCACCTCGAGGAAGGCCGGATCGCGGCCGACGAGGTCCTCGAACGTGAAGCGCGCCTCCGAGCCGACGAGACGGTGAGCGAGCTGGCGCGCCCGCTCCAGCTCGGAGAGCGTGGCGACGATGCCGCCCGCGTACGTGCGTGCGCGAACGAGGACGTCGACCTTCGGCAGGCGCACCGGCTCGTCCTCGAGCCCGCGCGTGATGGCCTCGGCGAGCGGCCCGAGCCCCGGTAGCGCGGCGAGCTGTGCGCCGATCGCCTCTTCGCGCAAGACGCCCATCGCGGCAGCCGCCGCGGTGTTGAGCGAGCGGACACGGCCCGCCGCATCGAGGGTGAGGATGCCCTCGCGGATGGACTCGAGCGTCGTCGCGTCGCGCGCCGCCGCCTCGCGGAGCGCGACGGACGCGCTGGCGGTCTCGTAGGCGGCCGTGGCGACCGAGGCGAGGATCGCGAGCCGCTGCTCGTCGCGCGACGCGCTCCCCGTGCGCTGCTGGGTGCGGCGGATCGCGAGCACGCGCGCGCCCGCGCCGCTCCCGATCGCGGCCGAAGGCGTGCGTGCGAGAGCCGCCGGGGTCGTCGCGTCGGCCGTCTCCGCGGGCATCCCGGTCGCGATCGGAACGAGCGCGACGCGAGCGCTCGGCTGCGGGACGAGCAGGACGTTCGGCGACGAGGCGGCGCGCGTCAGCTCGTCCTGGCGCGGGCGCGCCCCTTCCGGCCAAGGTCCGGCGCCCGCGACGAGGAAGAAGCGCCCGCCCTCCGAGCGATGCAGCTCGGCGGCCTCCCCACCGAGGAGCAGCGCCAGGCGCGGAAGCTCCGCGTCGAGGAGCGCCGGATCCTGGCGGACGAGCAGCTCGCGACACACGTCCACGAGCTTGCCCATCTCCTCCCGGTCGACGAGCGCGAGCTCGAGCGATGCGACGAGCTCTTCGCTCTGCTGGCCGAGGCTCCCGATCAGCGCGCGGAGCTCGGACCCGACGGCCTCGGCGCTCTCGCCGCGCGCATGGAGATCGTGCGCGGCGCCGGCGAGGTCGGCCGCGCGCGCGAGCGCGCGCCGCGTCCCTTCGATCACGCGCTCGAGATCGGCGTCGACGAGCCGGTCGATCCCGCGCCGTCCGTGACGGCGGAACGCGCGTCGCAGCCGCTCTTCGTCGGCCGGCGTGCCCGCGCGCGCCAGCAGCGGGTGGGCACGGGCGAGCCAGCGCGCCGCCTGCTCGCGCGCCCCTCCGAGCGCAGTCTCGATCTCGGCCATGAGGAGATACGAGCGCCCCAGCTCGGCCGGCGCCCCGAGACGAACGAGGCGCCACACCGCCGCGCTCACCTCGTCGCGCGCACGTCGCTCGTCGCGCATCGCCTGGCCGAGCCACGCCTCGGCCCGCAGGCGGCGCGCGCGCGCGCCGAGCAGTCCGGTGACCTGCTCGCCCTCGAGCAAGTGGTGCACGCGCGGTGTGTCGCCCCGACCGAGCGCGATCGATGCCAGCGCGACGCGCACGTAGGCGTGCTCCGGCGCGAGCGAGGCGAGGCGAGCGTCGGCGGCCTCCGGCTCTCCGAGCTGCTCGAGGGCTTCGGCGGCGAGCGCCTCCGCGAGCACGTCGGGCGACGAGCGACGATCGGCGGCGACCAGGGCCCGGCGCGCATCTCCGCTCGCCAGCGCGACGAGCGCGAGCGCGGCGGCACAGCCGGGTGCGCGCGCTTGCTCGGCGCGCCACGCCGTCACCGCGGCCTCGTCCCGCCGACCGAGCAGCGACTGCACGATCGCCAGGCGCGAGTCGCGATCGGGGGCGCTCGACGCCTCGAGGATCGCGGCGCGCTGCGCGAGAGGGGTCTCGCCGACGAGCTCGTCGATCCCCTCGTCGGCCAATCAGCGCGCCCCGCCCGGATCCGGCAGCCCGCCCGGATCCGGCAGATAGCTCAGCAGGCGCACGCGGTTCCCCGAGGGATCGCGCGTGCGGTACTCGAATGCGCCCTCCGACGAGAGGGTCGGCCCGGGAAGCGTGCGCTCGTCGCGGGTATCACGCGCCCACGCCGCTTCGAGCACGTCGAGCGAGACGGTCAGCACCACGCGTGGGCGTCCGTCGTCGCGATCGAGCTGCGCAGCACGACAGAGCACGAGCTGCAGGCCGGGCCGCTCCATCACCAGCTCCTCGAGCGGATCGCCTCCGCTCACCGTGAAGCCGAGCTGCTGGTAGAAAGGCGCGGCCACGCCGGGGTCCAGCACCGGCAACATCACGAGCTCGACGGAGTGCCGAGAGGTCTGCACCGAGGCCACTTCGAGTGTGCGCGTGTCCGCCCTGGCTTGCCAAGTCCGTCCTCACGGTGCGTCGAGGTCGGGTATTCTCGGGCGATGAGGCGCTGGCTGGCGGTGCTCTCCGCGACGGCGGCGAGCCTTGCGATGGGCTGCGAGGGCGGCAGGATCGTCGCGCGCACGTACGCCGATGGCGCGCCGATCGTCGACGACGACGTGGGGCCCGCCGTCGACGCGGGGCCCGCCTTCGACGGCGGCGCGGACGCGGGCATCCCGCGCGCGTGCTTCGGTGTCGCTTCGACGCGGGGCGCGCTGACGGTCGACCAGGCGGTCGCCGCCGTGGGCTGCTCCACGGCCGTCGCGGCACCGCTCTCCGAGCAGCTCGTCGAGCAGATCAACTGCCTTTCGCCGGGCACCATGACCCGCATCGACGGGATCGCCGGGCTCTCGCTCTCGAGCACCGTCGTGCCCTGGCTCCAGACTGCGGCGGCGGGCGGGCTCGAGGACGCCGTCCGCGCGCGCGGCGGCACGCTCTCGCTCAACTCCGCGCTGCGCACGCTGCCCCAGCAGCTGATGCTCTATCGCTGGTACCAGATGGGCGCGTGCGGCATCACGCTCGCGGCGAGCCCGGGCTCGAGCCCCCACGAGAGCGGGCTCGCCATCGACACGAGCGACTACACCGCCTGGCGAAGCGCGCTCGAGTCGCACGGCTGGACCTGGCACGGCGCGGGAGATCTCGTTCACTTCGACTACACGGGCGGCGGCACCGTCTCGCTCGCGGGCCGCTCGGTGCTCGCGTTCCAGATGCTGTGGAACCGCAACCATCCCGAAGATCCGATCGCCGAGGACGGCGCGTACGGCCCGCAGACGGAGGGGCGGCTGCGCATGTCCCCGACCGAGGGCTTTCCGCTCGGTCCCGCCTGCGGCACGCCGACCCACGAGCCCTTCTCCGTCACGTGGATGCTCGACGGGAACGAGTACGTGTTCATGGCAGGCGCGTCGGCCGCCACGAGCTCGGTCGAGTACTCGGCCGATGGCCGGGTGATCGGGACCGTCGCCCGCGCGACGAGCGGCATGTTCGCGCTGCGCGCGGGCATCTGCGACGACGGGCTCGATCACGCGATCAGCGCTCGCGCGCTCGACGCGAGCGGCACCGAAGTGGATCACGGGGTCGGCCTCTTCCAGGCGCGCGCGGACCTGGCCGTCTACGTCCGCCCGGTCGACACGGCGAGCTTCGAGGTCGGCGTGGAGCACGCGAGCGGGATCGGCGCGATCGAGGTCGACGCCGACGGGACGCCCGTCACCGACGACACGAGCGGGTCGGCGCACAGCACGCGCCTCGCCGTTCGGCACACGTACTCGACGCTCGGCGCACGCTCGTTCGCGGTGCGCCTCTACGACGCCAGCGACGCGCTGGTCGAGACCCGCACGGTGATGCTCACCCTCCGCTGATCACGCCGCGCTGACCACGCCGCGCTGACCACGCCGCGCCGATCGCACCGCACCGATCAGCGCGTACCGATCGCGGCGGTGCTGCACGCGATGCTCGCGCCTTCCGCGCACGCGACGACGTTGCCGGCGAGACGACCTCGGCGCGCCGTGTGGGCCGAGAGCACGACCAGGTACGGAGCGCTCGCGTCGAAGGTCACGTGCGCGATCCCCATCGAGCGACCATGGCAGGGCTGCTCGCTCGCGGCGCGCAGATCGAGCGCCACCAGTCCTCGGCCGATCGGAGCGAGCTCCGACACCGCGCCCGGCGCGAGGCCGGCGGCGACCGCGGCGCCGCCCACGCACACGTCGAGCGCGTCCGCACCCTCGATCCCGTGGACGATCCGCGCGCCTTCTCCGGCGCCGGCGCTCGGGTCGAGGACGCTCACGACGAGCGGAGGCTCGGCCGAAGGCTCGCCCACGACCAGCCAGATCGGATGCGCACCCGAAGCGACCTCCACGCTCGTGACGAGCACCTCGGGGGCCTCGCCCGTCTCCACCGACGCGACACCGAGCAGGTGCAGCGTGTGCGTCCCGGCCGCCACCTCGATGGCATCGCTGGCCGTTCCCGCGGCCAGATCGCGCACGACCGGGGCGCCATCGTCGATCGCGATCGAGAACGTCGCGAGGCCGGGATCGGGTGATCCGTG
>JBGALT010000026.1:16126-64100 GCA_044223665.1 Sandaracinaceae bacterium
GACGCCGGAGGAGGAGGCGGCGGCGGGGGCGGCGGGGGCGGCGGCTCCTCGGCACCGCGCGAGGTGTCGTGATCGGCGGTCTCGGCCTCGCTCGACCCGCACGCCACGGCTCCGAGCGCCACAAGCCCCATCACCCAGCGAAGCCCGTTCGATCGCGAAATCACGCCGGCATCCTGCCACGAGCGGACGAGGGCGTGCGCGTTTCTCGCGCCGACCGCGCAGGGTTCGATATGCTTTTCCTCCTTGGCCAAGGCAGACGCACGCGCCATCGCCAGCGCACCGAGCGCGCTCGAGGACCGCCCGACGATACTCGCGGTGGGTCGCGGCGAGGCCATGCTCGAAGCGATCGCGCTGGCGCTGGACCGGCACGGGGTCCAGGTCGAGATCGGCGATCCCGACAACGCCGTGCAGGCCGTGTTCGTGCACGCGCCGGACATGGTGCTGCTGGTCGGCGATGCGGCGGCCGACGAGGGGCGGGCGACGCTCGAGAAGCTCGCGGCCACCGTCGCGACCGCGGTCATCCCCGTCGCGATCCTCTCCGACGACGCCGGCCTCGACCAGCGCATGCAGGCCGCCCGTCTCGGCGCGGTGGCCGTGGTGCCGCGCAGCGCGAGCGCCGATCAGATGGCGCAGCGAATCGCCGAGGTGGCGCGGGAGCTGCCTGAGCGAAAGTCCGAGGGCGCGACCGATCTCGGCGAAGCGACGCTGGACGAGGTCGTCGAGCTCTTCGCGCGCCGCCTGCGGAGCGGCGTGCTCGCGGTCTCGGCGAGCGGCGGCAGCGAGCGCGTCGTGCTCCGTGGCGATCGCCCGGTGACGCAGGCGATCGAGGAGCTCGTCGATCGCCTGCGGCCGCTCGTGACGCAGTCCGAGACCGTGCGCTGGGAGTTCCAGCAAGCCTCCACCGGAAAGCTCGCCGAGCTGAAGCTCGACGACGAGCCCTCCGGGACGCTCGACGTCGCGGCGCTCTTCCGCGATCGGCGCCTGGTGATCGTCGAGCGCAGCCCGGCACGCGCCGACGATCTCGTGGTGGCGCTCCGCCAGCGTGGCGCGCACGTCGTCGTGATCGACGGCGAGGGCGTGGGCTTGGCGAAGGCGCGCGCGATCGATCCCGACGTGATCCTCGTCGACGTGAGCGGGGTCGGCGGCTGGGCGGGCCAGGCGATGCAGCAGATCCGCGCCGACGCGCGCCTGCGCTGGGCGGCGCTGCTCGTCACGCGCGGCGAGGAGCTGTGGAAGGCGAACACGCCCGAGCCCGACATCGCGCGCCTCGCGGCCGGCATGCTGCCGCTGGTCGAGCCCGACGAGAGCCTCACGCACCGCATCCGCGACGGGAAGGGGCCCATCGACGTCCGGCTCGAGACGACCGGGCCCACGCGCATGCTCCGCGCGATCGCGCGTGCCGGGCAGACGGTGCACGTGACGGTGCGGCATCGCCGCGCGAGCGTCGAGATCGACTTCGCGCAGGGGCTCGTCGTGGGCGCGCGCGGCGAGGCGCAGGCCGAAGCGCCGGGCGGCAAGCCGACCAAGGTCGAGGGCGCCGCTGCGCTCGCGCTCTGCGTCGGTCTCGCGACGGCCCGGGTGCGGATCGAGCGGCGCGAGGCGCCTTCGGTCGCGAACGTGATGTCACCGGTCGACGACGCGATCGCCGCCGCCGATCGCGAGCCGAGCCCGATCGCCCCGTCGATTCCGCCGCCGGCGGGGCCGGCCTCGCTCCACCCGGCCACGAGTGGGGGTGGCCCCGGCTCGATGCGGCCGCCCTCGGGAGAGACCGACGCGCGCGTGCTCGTGCACCAGCTCGAGAACCTCCTCGATCGCCTGCGCCACACGCTGCCGCCCGGCTCGCTCGAGGTGCCGAGCGAGGTGAGCGCCGCGCTCGCCGCGAGCACGGCCGCCGAGCGGAAGGACGCGACGCCCTCGGTCGCGGTGAAGCCCAACGAGCCGGTGATCCCGGCGCCCGCCCGCGTTCCCGGTGCGCCGCCCAAGCCGCAGCCGCGCAAGGTCACGCAGATGGGCGTGCCCGTACCGCCGGGCCTGCTGCGCGCCGTGCCGGGCCCGAGCAGCGCCGCAACCGCGAAGAAGCCGACCGCCGCGCCGCCGCCAGCGGCGGACCCGGCGCAGATCCCGATCGCGCCGCCGAGCGCGATCGTGGCGCCGCCGAGCGCTGCTCGGCAAAGAGTGCTCGGCCCGGAGGACCCGTACGGGAGCGGGCCCGGCCCGCGGACGGAAGGGGCCGGAGCGGGCGAGCCGATCGCTGCGCCCAAGGCCGAGCCCACCCACCGCCCGGTCCCGATGGCGCTCGCCAAGACGCAGCCCGCCGTCGTCGCGTTGCCGCCGCCGACCGTCGCGAAGGGCCGCCCCGACGCCGAGGAGCCGCCGACGGGTCGCATCGTCCCGCTCGCCGACATGCTCGAGCCTCCGAGCGACGCGGAGGCCGCCGCGAACGTCGACGCGCTGCTCTCCTCGGAGCTGGAGTCGATCGCACCCTCGGAGCCGCCGCCGCCGGTCGTCGTGTCGCCGCCCGCGAGCGCAGGTCCGCCCGCCGCTGCGCCCCCGATCGACGCGACGCGCCCGCCGCTCGAGGCGACGGATCAGGTCGCGCTCCCGCCCTCGAGCGACGACGACTTCATCGTGCTGCCCAAGCGCAGCCGCGGTGGCGCCCTCGCGCTCGTCGGAGGCGCCGTGGTGCTCGCGCTCGTCGGCCTCGGAGCGGCCGTCGCGTGGCGCATGGGGCTGTTCACGTCGGGCGCCGTCGTGGCGACGCCACTGACCGACGGGCCGACGCCGACCTCGACGCTCGCGATCCCCGTGACGACGGCCGCGCCTGGGTCGAGCGCGCCGCCCTCGACGGCAGCCGCGGCGCCGCTCAGCACCGTCGCCGGACTACCGCCCACCTCGACGATCGAGCCCCCGCCACCGTCGCCGAGGGCGCGCCGCCCACCACCGTCGTCGAGCCGCCGCCCACCACCGTCGTCGCGCCGCCGCCCACCACCGTCGCCGAGGTCGCGCCGCCGCCCACCACCGTCGTCGAGCCGCCGCCCACCACCGTCGCCGAGGCTACGCCGCCCCCGACGACGGTCGCCGAGGACGACGACGAAGGCGAAGACGACGACGGCCACGAGGCGCTCAGCCCGACCGACCCGCAGTACTTCGTGAACCGCGCCAACTTCCGCCGCACGCACGGCGATCTGCAGGGCGCCGAAGCCGACTACCTGCACGTGCTCCGCATGTCCCCCAACAACGCGCGCGCGATGGCGGGCCTGGCCCGCGTGCACCTCGCGCGTCACGACGCCCGGACCGCCGCGACGTGGGCGCGGCGCCTCGCCGAAGGCCACTCGCCGAACGCCGGCAACTACGTGCTCCTCGGCGACACGCTCCAGGCCTCGGGTGACGCTGCGGGCGCGCGCCGCGCGTGGGAGCGCGCGCTCCAGATCTCGCCCGGCTACCGCGACGCGCGCCGGCGCCTCGGGCGATAGGCGCGTCGGCTACCGAGGCTTGCGCGGGCTCGCGGTGCGCGGGTCCTCGGGCCAGTGGTGCCGCGGATACTGGCGCATCAGCTCTTTGCGGACCGCCGGGTAGTGGCGATCCCAGAAGCCCGAGAGGTCCGTCGTCACCTGCACGGCACGATGGTTGGGCGCCGTGAGATGCAGGACGATCGGCGTCTTGCCGGCGCGCGGGCCCTCGGCGAGGCCGAAGAAGTCCTGTAGGCGCGACTCGATCCAGGGCGGGCGGTCCACCTCGTACGTCACCGGCACCTTCGCGCGGCCGGGAAGCGTGACGTGCGTGGGCGCCAGCTCGTCCAGGCGCGTGCGATCGCGGTGCGAGAGCGCCGCCTCCATCGCGCCGAGCACGTCGGCCTTCTCGAGCTCGGCGAGCGAGCGCCGTCCCTCGGCCGCCGACGCGATCGCCGCGCGCACGGCCTCGTCGTCGAACGTCGGCAGCGTCGCATCGGCTTGCCGCGCGAGCGCTGATCGCAGCCGTAGCTGCGCGAGCCGATCGCGATCGAGGAAGCGGCCGAGATCGCGGCCGAGCGCTTCGCTCGCCAGGCGCTCGGCGGCTCCGGGCGCGTAGGCGGCGTCCCCGCGCGACTCGTCGATCGCGATGCCGTCGTACGCGAGGCCCGTGACGAGCTCGAGGCGCTCCTTCTCGAGGTCGAATCGAAGCTCGCGCAGGTCGGTGACGCGCTCGGGGAACAGCTCGAGCAGCCACTCGGGCTCGATCGCCGAGGCCACGCGACAGATCGCGCCCCCGCGCGCCTCCTCGGCCTCCACGACGTTCACCAGCGTCGCGTCGCGCACGACGCTCGTCTCGGCGAGCTTCACGCTGCCGCCGCCCGCGAGCACGATCTCGGCGCCGCCCTTCTTGCGCCGCTTGCCCACGCGGTCGGGGTAGCCGGCGAGCGTCGCCTTGCGGAGCGCGGCGTCGGTGTCGGGCGCATAGGCGGGCACACCGAGGCGCAGCTTGCGCGTCGCGCGCACGATCTGATCGCGCAGGCGCACGGCCGCCTGGGCGCCACGCGGATCGAGGTCGTAGCTGCGCATGCTGCCGCTCGTCAGGCCGTTGGCCGCCGCCGCCGCGAGCGCCTCCATGCGCTCGAGCGCATCGCTCGTCCCGCTCTGGTGATCGATGCCTCCCCGATCGCCGAAGCGCGTGCGGTGGCTCGCGCGGATCTCGCGCTCGGAGAGCACGGCGGCCAGCAGCGCGCCGTCCTCGAGCAAACCGTCGGCGGCCGCCGCGAGCACGATGCGCCCGAGGCGCGGGTGGATCGGCAGCGCGAGCAGGTGCTCGCCTTCCGTCGTGAGCGCGCCCTCGGCGTCGATCGCACGCAGGCGCTCGAGCAGCGATCGCGCAGCGTCGATCGCCGCCGTGCTCGGCGCCTCGAAGAACGGGAACGCGCGCGCGTCGCGCACGCCGAGGCTGGCCAGCGAGAGCAGCGTGTCGGCGAGATCCACGCGCGCGATCTCCGGCACGTCGAAGCGCGGCCGTCCCTCGAGATCGGAGCGCGTGTAGAGACGGATCGCGCGGCCGTCCCGCGTGCGGCCGGCGCGGCCCGCGCGCTGCGTCGCCGAGGCCTGCGAGATCGGCGCGACCTCCAGCACCGGCAGGCCCGACCACGGCGAGTGCTTGGCGAGGCGGTGCAGGCCCGAGTCGACGACCGTCGTCACCCCGTCGATCGTCAGCGAGGTCTCGGCGACGTTCGTCGAGAGGATCACCTTGCGCCGCGGGCCGCGCCGCACGGCGCGATCTTGCTCGGACGGGGGCAGATCACCGTGGAGCGGCAGCACGTCGGCGCCGGCCCGCTCGGCGAAGCCGCGCACGCTCTCCTCGGCGCGGCGGATCTCGCCCGCGCCAGGCAAGAACACGAGCACGTCGCCCTCGGGATCTTCGCGGAGCGATCGCGCGCACGCGCTCGCCACCTGCTCGTCGAGGCGCCGGTCGTCCTTGGTCGCCGCGTGCTCGATCTCCACGCGGTAGGCGCGCCCCGGCACTTCGACCGTCTCGGCGTCGAGGAACGCCGCGACCCGCGCGCTGTCGAGCGTCGCGCTCATCGCCACCACGGCGAGATCGGGCCGCGCCTCTCGCCGGAGGCGCCGGATCATCGCGAGCGCGAGGTCGGCGTGGAGCGAGCGCTCGTGCAGCTCGTCGAGCACGACCACGCGGATCCCCGGGAGCGTGGGCTCGGCGACGAGGCGCCGCGTCAGGATCCCCTCGGTGACGAACTTGAGGCGCGTGCGCGCGCTGCCCACGTCGTCGAAGCGCACCGTGTAGCCGACGCGCTCGCCGATCTTCTCGCCGAGCTCCTCGGCCACGCGCATCGCCGCCATGCGCGCCGCGATCCGCCGCGGCTCGAGCACGAGGATCTGCCCGGCGTCGAAGCGCCGATCGAGCAGGAGCGCCCGCGGCACGCGCGTCGTCTTGCCGGCGCCCGGCTCGGCGGCGAGCACCACCGCCCCGCGCGCCGCGAGCCGGTCGGCGATCGTGCCGAGAAAGGGGTCGATCGGAAGCGGAACGAGCGCCACGGCGGCCGGCAGTTACCACGGGCCTTGCGATCCGGCCGCTTCGGCGCGAGAGAAGGGAGGCGATGCCCACGGCCACGAGCGAGGCGCCGGTCGTCCTCTTCGACGGGGTCTGTAACCTCTGCAACGGAGCGGTGCAGTTCATCCTCGACCACGACCGCACCCACGCGCTGCGCTTCGCCTCGCTCCAGTCCGACGCCGGTCGTGCCCTGCTCACCGCGCACGGGATGAAAGTGCCCGAGGGCGACCCCGACTCGATCGTCCTCGTCGAGGACGGGCGCGCCTACGAGCGCTCGACCGCGGCGCTCCGCATCGCGTCGCACATGACCTTCCCGTTCTGGGTGGCGCGCGCGCTCGTCATCGTGCCGCGCCCGCTGCGCGATCTCGTCTACAAGGTCATCGCGCGCAACCGCTACCGCTGGTTCGGCAAGACGAACGAGTGCCGCATCCCGACTCCCGAGCTGCGCGCACGCATGCTCGCGTGATCGATCCGAGGCGTCGCACCGACACACTGGCCGGGAGACCGAGCCCGAGGTCACGGTCTGCCGCGCCCGCGGATCGGGATGCGTTCGGCGCGCGTGCGACGCATCATGGCGATCGACCGGGCCCTTGGGCATCCTTTCGGTGCCGCTCGTCGGGGCGAGATGCGGCCATGGGGTCTTCATGCGTTGCTTGCTCGTTCTCTGGGCGGTGTGCTTCTCGTTGGCGGGCTGTCCGTCCACGCCGTCGTATCCCGACGCGCCCGGGGCGGACGCGTCCGGGATCGACGCGCCGTTGGACGCGCGGACCGGTAGGTGCGTGGGCGACGACGAGTGCTCGGATGGCAACTTCTGCAACGGCCGCGAGCGCTGCGAGCCCACGAGCGCGACGGCGGACGAGCGGGGCTGCGTGCCGTCGCGGGGGCGCCCGTGCCTACCGGCTCAGGTTTGCGAGGAGGCGACCGACACCTGCGTGACCGACTGCGGCGTCAGCCAGGACGCCGATGGCGACGGCGAGGACGCGAGGGTGTGTGGCGGTAGCGACTGCGACGACAGAGACCCGCTCGCGTACCCAGGCGCGATGGAGGTGTGCGACGACGAGAACCGCGACGAGGACTGCGACCCGTCGACGTTCGGGGGCCGGGACCTCGACCGCGACGGCTCGGTCTCGAGCGCGTGCTGCAACGTGTCCTCCACCGGCGCGCGCAGCTGCGGCGACGACTGCAACGACGTGCTGCGCAGCGTGCGACCGACGGCGACCGAGACCTGCAATGGCCGCGATGACGACTGCAACGGCAGCATCGACGAGGGCGTGACGGTGCCGGCCTTCGCCGACGCCGATCGGGACCTGCACGGCGATCCCGGAGCGATGCGGATGGTGTGCCCAGCGGCCGTGGGCAGCTCGACACTGGACGACGACTGCGACGACACCAGCGTGGCGGCGCACCGGGCGCAGGTCGAGATCTGCGACGCGCTGGACAACGACTGCGACGGGCGGGTGGACGAGCAGGCGCGTGCGGTGACGTGGTACCTCGACGCGGACGGCGACGGCTTCGGGAGCGCTGCGAGCGGGACGATGGTCAGCTGCACTCCGCTGGCGGGCTACTCGCTCCTTCCGACGGACTGCGACGACGGCAACCCCTCGATCAGCCCGGCCGCGCCCGAGCGGTGCAACGGCCTGGACGACGACTGCAACGGCCTCCTCGACGGCTCGATGGCGCCGGGCGACTTCGAGGACGACGACGGCGACGGTCACCTGGACGCCGCCTGCGGCGGCGACGACTGCGACGATCTCGACTGGAACGCGTACGCGGGCGCGCCGGAGATCTGCGACTTCCGAGACTCGGACTGCGACGGACTGAGCGATCTGGGCCGCACGCGGCCCGCGGGGGCGGAGGCCGACACCACGGACGAGGTGGACTGGCTCCTCGACGTCGATCAGGACGGGTGGGGCGCCGGCACCGCGATCCACAGCTGCGAGCCGCAACCCGGCCGCACCACCCGGATGGGTGACTGCGCCGACGAGGACCTGTCGCGTCACCCGCAGGCGCTCGATGTCTGCAACGGCCGCGACGACGACTGCGACGCCGAGACCGACGAGGACGCGGTGGCGCTTGCCTACTACGCGGATGGCGATCGGGATGGGGATGGCGCAGGCACCGCGATGCTCGCGTGTCGGCCACCTTCGGGCACCAGCGAGCTGCCGGGCGACTGCGCCGACAGCAACCCGGCGCGGGGACCCGGCGCCATCGAGACCTGCAACGGCGCCGACGACGACTGCGACACGCGGGTGGACGAAGAGCTCTTCCGCGATGCGGACGGCGACGGTCACGGGGACCCTGCGGCGCCGGTCACCGGTACGTGCATCGCGGGCGACGTGGGCATCGGTGACGACTGCGACGACGGCGACCCGCGGGTCGGGCCGTCGGGGACGTGCGCAGAGCTCTGCAACGGCTTCGACGACGATCGCGACGGCATGCTCGACGAGGGCGCCGAGGCGAGCTGCCCGAACGCCGCGACCTCGACATGGGCCTGTGTCGATGGGGCGTGCGAGCTGATGGGCTGCCGCGGGATGGCCGAGGACTGCAACGGCAGCCGTGTGGACGGTTGCGAGCGCGACACCGCGGTGGACCCACTCGCGTGCGGCACCTGTTCCACCACCTGCGATGTCGGGGAGGCCTGCGTGGGTGGGGTCTGCGATGACCCCATCGTGGACATCGCATGTGGGACCGACACGACGATGGCATTGAGGTCGTCGGGTGTCGCCGTCGCGTGGGGGTATGGAGGCGCGGGCGTGGCGAGCTCGAGTGGCTCGGGCTTCGTGCCGGTCGTGACGAGCGTCTCGAGCGCGACTGCGCTGGACCTCCACTATCGACGCGGCTGCGCGACCTACCCAGGCGGGCGCCTCTGCTGGGGCGACCAAGTGATCTGGGGCGCGAGCATCCTCGGCGATGGGATGATCGTCCCCGTGTCCACCCCGTCCATGCTCTCCGCCGAGCCGTTCTCGATGGTCGGCGTCGGCTATGGGCACAGCTGCGGTGTGCGCGCCGATCGACGCGTGCTCTGTTGGGGAGGACACGCGGGAGGCAACCTCGTGCTCGGGGATGGCTCGGGCGTCCCGAGTCAGACGCCGGTCTCCGTCACGGGCCTCGGCGACGCGACGGCCCTCGCGCTCGGCGTGGCGCACACGTGCGCGCTGCGCGCGAGTGGGCACGTGATCTGCTGGGGTGCCAACGCGTCCGGTCAGCTCGGCAACAACACGCTCACCGATCGGCCCGAGCCGTTCGACGAAGTCGTCGTCTCGGGTGGCAGCGCCCTCACGAACATCGTCGAGCTGGATGCGGGTGTCGGCGACAACACGAACGGCTCCCGTTTCACGTGCGCTCGAACGTCGTCAGGGTTGGTCCAATGCTGGGGCTACAACGCTTCCGGCGCGCTCGGCCGTGATCAGGCCGCCGCGACCGGATCACCCTTCGCCGCGCCCGTGGTCTCGGGCCCCGGCTCGACGATGCCGCTGATGGACGTCTCGCGTGTGGAGCTCGGCTTGGATTTCGGGTGCGCCCAAACCAGCTCCGGTCTCGTGTGCTGGGGGCGCAACACGGAGGGTCAGCTCGGCATCGGCTCGACGACCAACACCCGCGCGCCAGTGTCGGTGCCTGGACTGCCGGCCTTCTCCGACTGGTGCGTGGGCTACGCGCACGCCTGCGTGCTCGCGACCGATGGTCGCGTGCTCTGCTGGGGCGACAACGGCCGTGGGCAAGCTGGGCAGGACTCGCTCGCACGCGTGACCTCGCCCACGGAGGTCATGTCACTGCGCCGGGGGCCCCCTTAGGGCCCGCGCAGAAACAAGTGGCTCGAGACCGGGCGCGTCGACGGAGCGCGATCGCGTGCGCGCCCGGAGCGCGCAGCGAGGCGTACCCCTGGTACGCCGCAGCGAGCAGCGAGGACGAAAGCCGCGAGCACGCCCGTCCACGCGACCGCAACCGATCCACTTGTTTCGGAGCGGGCCCTTGGTACCGTGTACCGCAAGTTGGCGCCCAGATCGGCGCCGCGGCGCCCGTCGGGCAAGGAGGTAGGCGGGAACGGGCCCGAGGCCCGTGACCAACGACCCGACGCCGCACGGCGGGATGCCCCGGCGTCGAGGTAGGTACGAACTTGCGGGGAGCGGTACTTAACGAGGACGTCGCTGGCGAAGACGATCACGCGCCTCGATCGCCGGCGCGATCGCACGGGCGCTTCGGATCGCGAGCCCGGCGGGCGATCAGAGCCCGAAGCGCACGCCGGTCTGCAGGCCCACGTGGCTCTGCGAGTCGACGGCGAATCCGATGCCGATGCCCGCCCCGACCAGCACGACGCCACCCACGATGATCCAGAAGACTGGCTCGCCGAAGATGCCGGGGCCGCCGCCGCCTTCGCCACCGTCGTCGCCACCGCCGCCGCCGCCACCGCCGCCGCCACCACCGCCGTCGCCGCTCCCGGCAGCCGTCGCGATGCGGCCGACCACGCGTGGCTCGTACTCGGTGCCGAGCAGGAGCAGCTGGTTACCGTGCTGGTCCAGGCACTCGAGCCAGTACTCCATGCGATCGGCCGACGACGCGCCCGTCGCGCGCGCCATGATCTCTTCGTCGGGCTCGTGCTCCGTCGTCGTGAACTCGACCTGGCCCTCGACGCGGTAGTGCAGGCGCACCTGGGTCACGATCTCGCGCGGATCGCTGAGCGCGATGCGCAGCGCACCGTAGGCGCGCGCGAGCTGCACCTCGGCGCCGAGGCGAGCCCGCGCGGAGACGGTGCCGCGTGCCTCGAGGAAGGGCGCGCGAAGGCGCGGAGGCACGGTGTCGTCGAGGCGCACGTCCGGATCGATCGAGACCATCATCACGAACGCTTCGCGCGCCGCCGGGCTGTCGCCGAGCGCCGCGTCGCTGACCCCGATCAGCTGGTAGGCGCGGACCAGCTGCGTGGGTGAGAGCCCACCCGCGTCGATGGCCGAGGTCGCGCTCTGGCGCGCGCTCTCGAAGTCGACGCCGCTGTACGCCTGCTCCGCTCGGTCGAGCAGCTCGCTGCCCGTCTGCGCGTGGGCGGCCGAGGTCACGAGCTGCAGCGCGAGCACGGTGACGAAGATGCGCAGCGTCGTCATGGCGAGCTTCCTGCGCAGCGCTGGTCGGCGGTCGAGCCCGGCGCCAGGTGCGCCGCGGTCACGGCAGCCTGGTAGTCGCCGGTGTCGGTGGGGAAGAGCTCCACGCGGATCTCGGGGCTGCCGGGATAGGCTTGCCCAATCGCGCAGCCGCCGAGGATCACGCCGTTGGTCGCCCGCCCGAGCACGATGAACGCGCTCGGCTCGCCCCCGGGATCGGGAAGCGTGGCGCGACCGAAGAGGCTGCAGGGCGTCAGATCCGTGTAGCTCGCCGAGGCCGGCACGCTCGCGCCTTGGACCGCCGCGTTCAGCAGCGTCGCGCACTGCGTCGTGTCGCCGCCCACCGGCACCACGAGGACGTCCATCGTCGTCGTCACGAGGAACGCCTCCTGCGACGGAAAGCCGAGGGAGAGCGAGACGGTGGGCGACGCGCAGCTCGCGAGAGCGAGCGCCGCGAGGGTCGGGGCAAGGGCTCGGAGCAAGTTCTTCATGGCAGCGGAGTGAGATCGGCAGCCTCGACGCGGGCGACCTCGCTGAAGTCGGCGGGCGAGCCGCTGATGCGCCAGATCTCGTAGGGCGCGACGGTGTCGCCGCTCTCGTCGAAGTCGATCGGGCCACTGGCGCCCTGGTAGTTGAGGGGGCGAACGGGCGCCGTGTGCAGCGCCGCGAGCGCCGTGCGCAGGTCCCCGGCGTGCACGACGCGTGTGCCGGTCCGACCGCCCACCCCGCGGAGCGCGTCGCGTACGTCCGGCCCCTCGGTGTTGCCGGCGGCCTCGATCGCCAGGAGCACGAGGGCAGTCGCGTCGTAGTAGCTCGACACGAAGTTCTCCGGCGCGTGGCCATAGGCGGCGTCGTAGCGCGCCGCGAAGTCGTTGAACTCGGGTGTCGGCGGCGTGGTCAGCGGGGAGGCGCCGAGGAAGCCGGCGATCAGTGCGGCGCTGCCCGCCTCGGCGATGAAGTCGTCCGAGAAGAGGCCGTCGGTGCCGATCCACTGCACCGTGGGCGCGCTCGAGAGCATGTCCCAGTCGCGCAGGATCACGCCAGCATCCCGGGGATACGCGATCAGCGCGACGCAGTCGGGTGTCGCGGCGGCGACCATCCCGACCTCCGTCGCGTAGCTCGGCTGCTCGGCATCGAACGCGACGAACGCGCCGACCGTCCCGTGCGCCGTGAAGAGCGTGCGAATCCCGGCCGCGAGCGGCATCCCGTAGGCATCGTCCTGATAGAGGATCGCGAGGCTCGAGCAGGCCGGGCTCGCGACCATCGTGGCGATGCGATCGACGACCTGCGCCTGGTAGCCGTCCGGCGGTGCGGTGCGGAAGAAGTAGCGTTCCGCCGCGGACAGCCCGAGGTTCTCTGCGGTGAGGGACGACGAGGTCGCCGAGCCGCTGATCTGGACGACGGGCTCGTCCGCCATCTGGATCACCTCGCGATAGACGCTCAGCGAAGAGGCGCTGCCGCCGTCGCCGATGATCGCGACCGCGCCCATGTCGAGAACCTCGCGCGCCGCCGCGACGCCCGCCTGGGCGTCGGTCCCGCTGTCACGCACGAGCAGCTCGACGCGGTGCCCTCCGAGCAAGCCGCCCGCGGCGTTCACTTCGTCGGCCGCCAGGCGCACGCCTCGCACCCACGCTTGCCCGTCCTGTGCCAGGCCGCCCGACTGAGGGAGCACGACGCCGATCCGGATGGGCTCGTCGATCGACGCCGGGAGGCTGCGGCTGCGGCAGCTCGGCAGGGCGAGCGCGAGTCCGAGGAGGAGCGCGACGAGCGAAACGAGGCGAGCCATGCGAACGCGCCGATGATAACAGCCCCGGCACGTCGAGCGCGAGGCGCGCTTTCTTGCGATCCCGCCGAGCGCCCAGCCACGATTCGGATCGCATGCTTCTCGTCGAACGCCGCCGCCGTCGCAGTGATCACCCCCAGGTCGCGCTCCGCTACCAGCTCGAGCACACCAAGGAGCGAGGGCGCCTCGAGGCGATCGTCCTCGCGAGCGAGGAGGGGCTGCCCGTCGCGGCGGCCGGCGATCCCGGCGTGTGCGCCGAGCTCGCGGCGGTCGCGCCCTGGCTCTCGCGCAGCGTCTTCTCGATGCCCCAGGCGCCGCTCCTGAACGGTGCCGAGCTCGCGTGCCGGCCGCTCCGCGTGCACGGGCAGAGCCTGTATCTGGTGACGGCGGGCGGCTCGGTCGCGCGCGACGCGCTCCTCTCGAGCAGTATCAGCGGGCTCGAGCGGATCCTCTGCCAGAACTAGGTTTCGAGGGGCGCTGGGCGCGAGCCTCGTCGGACCGGCGGAGCCGGATCCGCCTCACCCCGGCTCCGCTCGCTGCGCTCGCGAGCGAGACGGGTCGGCTCGTGCGACCGCTCGTCGTCGCCGCTTCGGCTCGAGCGGTCGCAGTCGCGCTCGTTCACGCAGAGCTAGATCTCCAGGGGCGCTGAGCGCGCCCCTCGTCGGACCGGCGGAGCCGGATCCGCCTCACCCCAGCTCCGCCTCGTCGCTTCGCTGCCTCTCAGGGGCGCTGAGCGCGCCCCTCGTCGGACCGGCGGAGCCGGCTCCTCCTCACCCCGGCTCCGCCTCGTCGCTTCGCTCCTCGCGAGCGAAGAAGGTCGACCTGCGCGAGCACATCGTCGTCGCCGCTGCTCTTCGAGCGGTCGCAGTCGCGTTCGTTCCCCGGCCGGCTCGGCTCACTTCGTCGCTTCGCGGCGGCTCCGATCGTCAGATGCCGCTCGACACGGCCCAGGGGCACTCGCCTTCGCCCTGGAAGTGGCCGAGCGTGCTCATCTGCGCGCGCACGAAGTCCCATGCGGTCTGGATGCCGTGACCCTCGATGCGCGGGCTGCCGGCCAGATCGTAGTGATTCGCCGTCGTAAACACCGCCGCGGCGCTCGTCGCCTCGAGCTCGGCCTGGGTCACCGTTCCGTCGTGATCGGCGTCGCAGTTCGCGAGCCACTGTGCGCGGCGCTCCACGGTGCCCTCGGCGCCGGACGGGAACGTGTTGAACCAGAGGTGATCGCCGTGGAGCGTGACGTGCACCGAGGTGTCCGCCGACGCGACGACCGAGACGCCTGCGATGCCATCGGGGCTCGAGCACGGGCCGTAGTCGGTCGCGGCCGGGATGCAGAGCCGGAAGGCGACGTGGGTCTCGGGCACGCAGGTGCTCGTGCCGACGCAGCTCTCACCGCTCGGATTGTCGATCGCGCCGCCGACCAGGAAGGCGCATCCGCCCGCCACCATCGCGTCGCGATCGGCGGAGGGCACGCTCGCATCGAGCATCGCCGCCGCCGTCGCCGCGGGCGTGCGGAACGAGAGCACGTCCCAGCGCTGCGCCTCGAGCCCCGTGAAGTGCGCCAGTGTGAAGCCCGTCGCCGGCAGCGATGCGGCGTCCACGACGACGAGGCGCGTGTCGCGCTGCGAGGCGCCCGTCGCGCTCCGGGCGAGCTGCAGCTCGCCGATCGTGGTGACGAACGTGTCATAGCTCACCGACCAGCCGTCGATCACGTCCTCTTCGGCCGTCCCTGCGGCGAGGCCGCCGGTGATCGAGCTCTCGGCCTCGAGCAGGATGGTCACCTCGCCCGTCGGCCCCGAGCCACCGCCGCAGGCTGTGCAGATCCCGATCGCGCACGCACAGGTCATCACCGTCTCGATCTTCATGGCGTCTCCTCGTCTCGGGCCATCCACTCGAACGTCGGCGTCGAGGCCGTCGAGAGCGCGATCACGACGCTCTGGTAGAGCGTGCTCGACTCGGGCACCACGACCGGATCGCCCGGCAGGGTCTCGAGCTCGGCGAAGTCGCTTCCCCCGAAGAGCACCTCGGGATCGAAGCGCAGCGTGAGCGCATCGGGGCGCGCCGCGAGGCGATGCTGCACGGGGACGCCGTGCGCGGCGCTGATCCCGCTCGTCGAAGGAACGACGTCGACGTCGATCACGAAGCGCGTGCGCACGCCGCCACGCTCGGCGACGCCGGCGAAGTGCGCCGAGTGCCGACCGTCCACCGCGCCCGGATCGGGGGCCGGATCGGCGGCCGGCAGAAGCCACGAGATCCCGTAGTCGAACATCGCGGAGCGCACGGTGCCGTCGATCCCGGTGAGCTCGCCGAGCGCCTGCGTGCTGGGGTCGAGCGCGTCGATCGTGCCCACGCTGCGGACCTCGGCGAGGGCCGTCGGACAGAGGTCGAAGTCGGCGAAGGGCGTCGTGCAGAAGTACGCCGGGCCCCACGCGATACGCGCCTCGTCGAGCGTGATGGTCGCGTCGCGCACGACGAAGCTTCGCGTCCCCGTCCCGACGCCCGCGACCGGAACGCGGACGCTCGTGCGTCCCGGCTCCACGCACGCGGGAGCGGCGAAGGCCAGGAGCGTCACGACGAGGAGAGCGACGCGCTTCATTCGATCCTCACTCCGAGCGTGCCGAGGATCGTCAGCGGCGCGCCCGCGGCGAACGAGCTCGCGGGCGTGCGCGACGGGATCTGGCTCGGCGTCCAGTTCGACGCGAAGGCGTAGGCGGTCGCCGCGTAGCGCTGGTCGGTGACGTTGAAGATCTCGACGGAGAGATCCACGGGTCCCCAGCCCACCCCCGCCGACACGTCGAGGAGCCCGAATGCGGGCGACCGATCGCCGTACGGCAGCGGGCGCTCGCCGAGCATCGAGAAACCGATCGCGCCGTGCAGGCGCACCGGCAGGTCGGCGAGCGTCGCGATCTGCTCGTTCGCCGACACGTCGGCGCGGAACACGACGGGCGGCACGTACGGCAGCGCCTGCCCCGCGACGTAGGGGGGTGCAGGATCCATCGCCGTCGCGTAGGGCGGTGCATCGAGCGTCGCGCGCACGTAGGTCACCGAGAGCGCGCCGAGCAGCCACGACCACGGGCGCGTGACGAGGTAGAGCGCGCCGCCGAGACGCGTGCTCGGCCCGAGCGGCTCGAGACGGCCTTCTTGCGGGTCGAAGGCGACGTCGTTCGAGAGCGTCGTCACGTAGCCAGCGAGCGAGAGCTCGAGCTCGTGGTGATCGCCGGTCGTGAAGCGCATCCCGAGATCGCCCGAGCGCACCTTCGCGAAAGGCGCGGTCTCACCGTCCGAGAGCGTGCGCGCCTGCGGCGAGCGATAGCCCTCGCCGTAGGAGAGAGAGAATGTGAGGCCCGAGACCGGCGTGACCTCGAGGCTCGCGCGCGGTCCGGCGGCGATGCCGAGGGCCGTCCGGCGAAAGCCGGGGACGAACGTGTCGGGACGGAACGCGGGCGCGAAGTTGCCGAGACGATCATCGACGTCGAAGAAGAGCGCATCGACGCGCGCGCCGCCGCGCAGCCGCACGACCTCCGTGAGGTGCAGATCGAGATCGAGGAACGCACCGACGTCGCCGCCGCGCAGATCCGCATCGACGCGCTGATCCCAGGTCTGGTTGTTCACCGCATCGAGCAGGTTCTGCTGCTGCGAGGTCAGATCGAGGCGGCCCGTCGCGCCGAGCTCGACGAAGATCGAAGCCCAGTCGAAGGGCGTGTAGCGCTCACTGCGCCAGCGGCCGCGCAGGCCGATCGAGAACGCGGCGTTGCGCTGCTCGATCAGGTCGCCGCGCCCGCGCCAGGTCGGATCGATGCGCGAGATCTGCGTGTAGCCCGTGTAGTTCGCTTGGAGGCGGAAGTCCGTGTACTGCGCCCAGATCCCGACTTCGCCGAACGAGCCGCGCTCGCCGAGGACGTCGATCGCGGCCGAGACGAGGCCGCGGATCGAGAACGAGCTCTGCGCCGAGGCGGTCGCGTCGGGGTAGCTGCCGTAGAAGTCGACGCGGCCGGCGTCGACGTCGTCCTGGCGCAGGATGCCCGCGAGGCCGTAGCGCGCGCCGTAGAGCGCGGCCGTGAGGCGGAAGCGGACGTCGCCTTCGCCGCTCGACTCGTACTGGAACATCGCCGCGCCCGAGTCGCCGCCGCGGCGCACGCCGAAGCCGCTCGTGTGCCGGTAGGTCACCGCACCGAAGGTGCCGTCGCGCTCGCCCGTGGGCGCCCAGAGCAAGAGCTGGCGGAAGGTGTCGAACGAGCCGTAGGTCGTGCGCGAGACGAGCCCGCGCCGCTCGACGCCGAGATCGAAGGCGATCGAGCCGGCGGTCGCGAAGTCGCCCTGGTGCGGATCGTAGACGCCCTCGGTCACGCGGATCGCCTGGACCGTCTCCGGGATGAGGAAGCCGAGGTCGGCGTAGCCCTGGCCGTGGATGTGCGAGGGTTGGTTGAGCGGGACGCCGCCCATCGTCAGCTCGAGGTCCTGGCCGTGCTCGGCGTCGAAGCCGCGCAGGAAGATGGAGTGCGCGACGCCGTCGCCCTCGCCGCGCGCCACGTATACGCCGGGGGCCGAGGCGAGCAGATCGCCCGCGTCGCGGTGCGGGGCGGCGCCGATCACGTCGGCGGGAAGGGCGTAGTCGCTCGAGGCGCGCGGTGCCGCCGCCTCGTGCATCGGATCGACCGAGCCGGTCGCGGAGTAGGTCGGGACCGACGCGTCGACGTCTCCGTCTTCCGCCTCCACCTCCGCTTCCTCGCTCTCGACCTCCGGCTCGATCTCGCCCTCGTCCTCGGCCTCGATCTCGTCCTCGGGCTCGATGTCTTCCTCGGGCTCGATCGCATCGTCCGTCGCGGCCTCGTCGGGCTCGGTCTCGCCCTCGTCGTGGGCGGCCGCGAGCGGCACGCTGAACTGGACGGCCACGCGGGCGCGCGCGCGGATCGCCTCGCCATCCCGCCTCGCCGGCTCGAAGCGCCAAGCGCGGACGGCCACGATCGCCGCCTCCTCGAGCACGGGATCGTGCGCGCCGTCGGCGTGCGCTTCGCTGACCGTTCCGTCCGGCTCCACGGTGACGTGGAGGAAGACGGTCGGCTCGGCGCTCGGGCTGGCGCCTTGGGGGATGGACGGCGAGCTGCCTTCGACCACGCGCGGTGGCGAGAGCACGGGCTGCGCCGCCGCGGGCCCGGGCGTCGCGAGGAGCAGCAGCCCGAGCCCGAACGTCGCCGCGATCTTCCGGCCGTCGAGCACGGTCGCGTGTTAACGCATCGTTGTTGCAACTGCAAGTCCATGGGATCTCCGCCGGCGCGGCCTGCTCGATCGCATGGGCCGCCTTGACCGTTGCGAGGCCTCTCCGCAGCTTTGGCCTCTTCTCGTGAAGACCATCCATTTCGTCTCGCTCGGTTGCCCGAAGAACCGCGTCGACACCGAGGTCATGCTCGGCGTCGCCGGCCTCTCGGACTACACGATCGTTCCCGAGCCCGAGGGCGCGGAGGTCGTCGTCGTCAACACGTGCGGCTTCATCGGCCCGGCGAAAGAGGAGTCGATCGACACGATCCTGCGGATGAGCGCGCTCAAGGAGCAGGGCAAGGTCGAGCGCCTCGTCGTCTCCGGCTGCCTGTCGCAGCGCTACCCCGAGCAGCTCGCCGACGAGATGCCCGAGGTCGATCACTTCCTCGGCTCGGGCGACATGCTCAAGCTTGGCGAGGTCCTCGCGAAGAAGAGCGCCGCGGCGCGCATGCTCGTCGGCAACCCCGCCGAGCAGCTCCTCAAGGCGAGCGATCCGCGCCTGCCTTCGCTCGCGCGCCACTTCGCCTACGTGAAGATCGCCGAGGGCTGCTCGCGCAAGTGCGCCTTCTGCGCGATCCCCAGCTTCCGCGGCAAGCAGCGCAGCCGCACCATCGAGGACGTCGTGGAGGAGTGCGAGCGCCTCGTCTCGGAGGGCGCCGTCGAGCTGAACCTGATCTCGCAGGACACGATCTCGTACGGGCGCGACCTGCACGACCATGGCGAGACGAGCCTCGAGAAGCTCGTCGCGCGCCTGGCCGATCTGAAGGGCCTGCGCTGGCTGCGCGTGTTCTATCTCTATCCGGAGACGATGAAGGACGGCCTGCTCGATCTGTTCGCGAATCACCCGCGCGTGCTGCCCTACATCGACATGCCGCTCCAGCACGCGAGCGACCGCATGCTGAAGATCATGAAGCGCGGGCATGGCGTCGATCGCCAGAAGCGCGTCGTCGAGCGCCTGCGCGAGAAGGTGCCCGACGCGGTGATCCGCAGCGCCTTCATCGTCGGTCACCCCGGCGAGACCGACGAGGACTTCGAGGAGCTCGTCGAGTTCGTGAAGTGGGCCGAGCTCGATCGCGTCGCGGCGTTCCAGTACTCGCCCGAAGAGGACACGGCCGCCGGCGCGATGGCCGACGATGTGCCCGACAAGACGAAGAAGGCGCGCGCGCGCAAGCTGCTCGCCGCGCAGCGACCGATCTCGCGCAAGAAGACCAAGGCGCTCATCGGCCAGGAGCTCGACGTGCTCGTCGAGGGCCCCTCGAGCGAGAGCGATTTCCTCCTCGAGGGCCGCTGGTGGGGGCAGGCCCCGGAGATCGACGGCAAGGTCGTGCTCACGAACGGCGAGGCCCAGGTCGGCGAGATCCGCAAGTGCCGCATCACCGACGCGGCCGAGCACGATCTCGTGGGCGATCTCGCCGACGACGCGGGCGTGCTCCCGGAGCGGCCGCCCGGCAGCAAGAAGCTCAAGAGTGGGGCGATCCGGCTGCGCACGATCGCTGGCTGAGGTCGGCTTCAAAGCTCGCGGCGCATGCGCTAGGTTTCGTCGGGGATGTCGGGCGCAGCATCGGCGACGTGGCTCGAGCGCTATCGCGGGCCGAGCTCGCTCCGAGAGGGGCGGCACTTCGATCTCGTGACGGCGACACGCGCGGAGGACCGCGCGGCGGTCGTGGTCGTGCGCCCGGGGCCCGAGGCGCGGCCCGACCACGCCGCGAAGGTGCTCGGCGCGCTCGTGGCGGCGCACCGCGCGATCGCTCATCCGCGGGTCCCGGCCGTCGGGCACGCCGCGCTCGAGGGCGAGCGCGTCTTCGTCGAGCTCGAGTGCGACGTGGCGATCGACGGGCGCGAGCTCTGCCGCCTGCTCTTCGAGCGCGGCACACGCCTGCCGTGGTCGCAGGCGCTCGCGCTGCGCGATGCATGGCGCGATGCGATGGAGGCGGCGCACGGCGCGGGCTACGTGCTCGGGCGAGCCTCGCTCGCCGATCTCTGGATCTCGGCAGGCGGGGATCGTTGGATCGTGGGCTTCGGCGGGCACGTCTCGCTCGCGCGCGACGACGGGGGCATCGACCCGGTGCTCGGCGCGATCGAGCCCTTCGACGTCGCGGCGGGCTTGCCGCCGACGCCGGCGAGCGACTTCGCGCTGCTGCTCCTGCTCGAGCGCGCCTTGATGGTCGTGAGCGACGCACCGACCGAGCTCGTGCGGGGGCTCGGCGGCGCTCCGAGCCGCGCGCTCGACGAGCGGCTCGCGCTCGAGCACGAGTTCCTCACCCAGCGACCCGCGTCGCGGCCGAGCTTTGCCGAAGGAGTCGCGCGGCTCGCGTCGATCGATCGTGCGCTCGGCGTCGCGCCCGACGAAGAGGGGCTCGCGCGGACGATCGAGGGCACGCTCGCCCGAAGCGCCGAGCGCGAGGTGCCGGCGCTCGCGCTCGTCGAGCCGACCGAGAAGGTGGTCACGGTCGATCAAGAGGGCGCGTGGGTCGACTCCGAAGCGGGTCGCACCACGCTCGGTCCTTCGCTCCGCGCGATCCTCGCGCATCTGCTCGAGCTGCGGCGCACGCAGCCGGGCAAGACGTGCACGCTCTGGGAGCTGCTCGAGGTCGGCTGGCCCGGCGAGCAGCCGCGACCGGACTCCGGCGCGAACCGCGTGTACGCGGCGATCTCGCGCCTGCGCAAGCTGGGCCTGCTCGGCGCGCTCGAGTGGCACGAGGGCGGCTATCGCATCGCGCCGAGCGCGCCGCTCACGACCATCGGCTGAAAGCCGGGTACCAGCACGGCGGCGAGGCGCTCGGGCCGCACCACGCGCTCGCGCGCAGCCCACGCAGCGCCCTCGGCGCGGCCCGACGCGAGGTCCACGCACGCGACGGCGAGGCCGAGATCGTGAGACGCGAGCTCCCCGCGCGCGCGCGCGAGCGTCTCCGCGGCGCTCGAGCGACCTTCGATCGCCAGCGCCGAGGCCGCGAGCAACGGCGCGAAGGCGCGCGCCCACGCGCATCCGTGCCCCGCGAGCCAGCGCTCGCTCCGCGCCGCCACGAAGAGCCAGCGGGCGCGCGAGAGGCCCCGCTCGCGCGCCGCGAGCGCGAGCGCCGTCCACGCATCGAGTAGCCGCACGTGCACGCTCGTCCATTCGGTGCGTGACAAGAGCGAGATCGTCAGCTTCGCGCGATCGGCCTCCCAGCGCTGTCGCGCCTCTCTCGCGCGGCCCTCGTAGAGCAGGACGAGCACGCGCCCGAGCAGATCCATGAAGTGCTGCACGACGTAGCCCGCCGCATCGAAGCCGCGGAGCGCGCGATCGAGATCGTCGTGGGCGCGACCGGGGCGATCGGCGGCGAGCCAGCGCAGGATGGGCAGCCCTTGCGAGACGTTCGTGAGCGCGTAGCGATCGCCGCGCGCGTCGGCGTCGGCGTGGAACGCGGCCGAGCGCAGGGCGAGCGCGTCGAGCTCTCCGAGCATCGCGCAGGCGGCGAGCTCGAACACGGCCAGCGTGCTGCTCTCCTTGAGCGTGCCGATCGTTCGCTCGCGGAAGAGCGAGCCCCCCGCGACGCAGTGGCCGAGCGCGGCGCGGAAGTGCCCGAGGTGGAACTCGGTGAGCGCGCTCGCGGCCTCGACGCAGGCGCGCTCGTAGTCGCCGCCGTATCTCGTCGCGAGCGCCTCGCCCCGCGCGAGCCAGGCGCGCGTCCGGGCCTCGCCCCGCGAGCCCTCGTTTGCGGCGAACGCGGCTTGCCAGATCATGCACACCGCGAGGCGGCGCCCGTCCCCGTGGGCGATCGCGCGCTCGAGCGCCTCGCTCATCAGATCGGCCGAGCGGAGCGAGTCCACGACCGAGAGCCCCATCGCGCCCGAGGCGCAGGCGTCGATGCGCGCGATTTCGCGCGGATCGAGCGTCTCGGGCGCGCGCGGCGAGAGCTCGGCCGAGGCCGCGCGCGCCAGGCGCCCCCGCCGACGGAGCAGCGCGAAGAGCGCGCGGGCCGGCGCGCGCCGCACGGGAACGCCCGCCTGCACGAGGACGTCGTCGAGCAGCGACGAGCCACGGCGGAAGTGGCCGGCGCGCAGGAACTGCTCGGAGGCGTGCCGTGTCAGATCGAGGCGCTCGCCCTCGGGCGCCTGCTGCGCCGCGCGCTCGAAGGCCTCGCCCGCTTCTTCGCTGCGGCCGGCGCCCACGAGCGCGTGGGCGAGCGCCACCCGGAGCGCGTGCGAGCGCGTGTCGGGCTCGCGGTGGGCGAGCGCGAACGCGTAGAGCTCGGCGGCGCGCCCGAACGCGAGCTGCTCGGCCGCCTCCTCGGCGCCGACCTCGGCCAGGCTCGCCGCCTTCGCGAGCGCGCCGCCCTCGCGGTAGTGCAGACAGAGGCGCATCACGTCGAGCTCGCGGCGCGCCTCGAGCGTGCGCGCGAGCGCGAGATGGAGCGCTTGGCGTCTCGCCCGCGGGACGCGCTCGGTCACGATCTCGCGGAGGCGGTCGTGGTAGGGCGCGAGCTCGACGACGCCGCGCAGCGGCCGCTGCGCGCGAGCCCAGCGCCCGTCGGTGACTCGCCGCAGCGTCCCACCGTCGAGAGGGCGCTCGCCGTCGACCTCGCGCTGCACCTCGGTCGCGACCTCGAGCGCGATCGGATGCCCGGCGACCATGCAGACGTCGACGAGGCTCTGCGCCGAGGCAGGTAGGAGCGCGAGGCGCGCCTCCACGGCGCGTCGCGCGAGCTGGCGCACGTCGCCCTCGGTGTCGAGCGCGTCGAGCGCGCTCGCGCCGGCCCGTGCGAGCACCTCCACGAGGAAGGGGCTTCCGCCTGCCGCGCGTGCGATCCGCGTCGCGTCGCCGTCTCCGACCACGAGCTTTGCCAGCGCCACCGTCGCCTCCGCGTCGAGCGGCGGCACCACGATCGGATCGCCCGCGAGCGCCTGCAGCACGTCTTCGAGCGCCGCCTCCTCGCGATGCGCGATCACGATGGAGAGGGGCATCGCGCTCTCGGTGCGCGCGAGCTCGGAGAGCAGCGCGAGGCCGTCGGGATCGGCCCACTGCGCGTCGTCGAGCATCAGCACGGCGAACGAGCGCGGCGCGGCGTGCGCGATCGCTGCGCGCAGGGCCACGGCCACGCGGCGCCTCGCCTCGGCGGGCTCGACCCGCGCTTCGTCGCGGTCCGCGGGCAGCGTCCCTAGCGCGGTCGCGAGCGCCGGGAACGCGGTCACGAGCGCGCGCGTGGAGGCCCGCAGTGTCTCGGTCTCGGGCGTCGAGGCGAGCGCGCGCGCGAGCGCATCGACCGCGCCGTCGAGGAGCGCATAGGGAACCGTCTCGTTCTCCGAGGCGCGCCCGAGCAAGACGAGTGGAGGCGCCGTCCGTGCGCCGAGACGTGCAGTGAGCGCAGCGAGCAACGTGGACTTGCCGATCCCCGGTGCTCCGCCGAAGCGCACGATCCGCGGCGTGCCCGGCTGCGGCGCGAGCGCCTCTTCGAGCCGATCGAGCAGCGCCCTTCGACCGAGCTCCAGATCCGACCTCGCGATCTCGGGGGACGGTGCGTCCACGAGCGGCACCGAGGGCAGACCGCCTTGGAGCGCCTCGCGCACGTGGCGCAGCGAGGGGCGCGCGCTCGGCTCGCGCGCGAGGAGCGCGTCGATCACCGAGGCGAGCGGCTCGGGCACGTCGGGCGCGTGCGCGCGCACGCGTGGCGGATCGCGCGTGAGCTTGTGCAGGGTGAGCTCGGCGCCGTGGACCTCGAACGCGCGATGTCCCGTCGCGGCCTCGAAGAGCAGCACGCCGAGCGCGTAGGCGTCGGAGGCGGCGCCCGAGGGCGCTCCCTCGAAGAGCTCGGGCGCGAGGTAGGCGGGCGTGCCCGCGAGCGAGGTCTCGAGCCGCTCGGCGATCGGGCGCGTGAGCCCGAAGTCGAGCAGCACGCCGCGGCCCTCGTGGTCGACCCATGCGTTCGAGGGCTTGAGATCGCCGTGCACGAGCCCGGCCGCGTGGAGCGCGTCGAGCCCGGCCGCGAGCCCCGCGAGCGCCTCGCGCGCGCCGGGGCGGGCGAGGCGTCCTCCGTCGAGGAACGCGATCGCGTCTCGCCCGCGGACGAGCTCCATCGTGAAGAACCAGCGCGACGCGGTGGCGAAGAGCTCGTGCAGCGCGACGACGTTCGGGTGCGAGAAGCCGGCGAGCACGCGGAACTCGCGCTTGAGCGCGACGAGATCCTCGGGCGCGAAGCGATGGGGAATCTTGAGCGCGACCTCGATGCCGAAGCGCCGGTCGAAGGCGCGTGCCACGCGCCCGAACCCGCCGGCGCCGAGCAGCTCCTCGACGACGAAGCGCGTGGCGTGTCGCCCGAGCGCACTGCGAATGGACGGATCGACCCCCAAACGGCCTGGCCCTCGGCCCGAGCATGCCACTTGCCCGACGCCACGACGTCGGTCATTCCGTCCGTCGTCGGAAAACGGCAGGCGGGTCCGGTGAGCCCCCGCCAGCGCACGAATGGTCGTGCGTCCCTTGTCCCGCCCCCATGGCGTGAGACCCGCGACGAGCGAGGCATTTCCATGTCTTCGCATCGCGAAAGGTCCGTCCATGAAGCTCAATCACCTCGATCTCCAGGTCCCCGACGTGCAGGAGACGGCCGCGTTCTTCGAGCGCTGGCTCTCGTTCACCCACGTCTCGAGCCGCACCTCGCCCGCGATCGCGATCCTGCGCGGCGAGGACGGCTTCACGCTCGTGATCCAGCGCCGCGCCGAGGGCGAGCGCTTCCCGGAGAACTTCCACGTCGGCTTCCTCGTCGACGAGCCGGTGGTGCTCGACTTCCACGCGCGGGCGCGGGCGGCCGGCCTGTCCATCAGCGACGTGATCCGGAACGGCCGCGGCACGCTCACGTACCTACGCGCGCCGGGCGAGATCCTGGTCGAGGTCAGCGCGCGCCCCGCCTGAAGTTTCGAGCGCGCGCGCGTCGCGTGTAGGATGCCCTCCATGCGCGCGCGCGTGCTCCTCGCTTCGTCGTTCGTTCTCCTCGCCGCGTCGGCGGCCGGCTGCGGCGGGCCCACCACGCTCGCGATGTACGGGCACACGATCGTGTACGAGGGCAACCACGAGCACGTGTCGATGACCTACGACGGGCGCGCGATCCCCGTGCGCTACGACCCGAGCCTCGGCGCCTACGTGGCGGCCGACTGCGACGTGGGGCCGGGATCCACGCTCGACTTGCTCGCCGAGCAGGTCGCGGCCTCGCCCAATCAGTGCACGCCGCGCTCGCCCGAGCCGTGAGCTCGCCACGTCGACGCGACGGTTCGATGCTGGAGTGAGTAGAGCGCGCCCGCGAGGCCGCCCACGACCGGCAGCAAGAGTGCGCCGATCACGACGCCGATCGCGAGCCGCCACGGGAAGAGCGGCTTCACCGGCGGGAGCGCGCGGGCGCGCGAGATCTCGGAGAGCGGCGGCGGCGCGGCATCGTCGCGATAGCCCGGATCCTGGGGTCGCGCGCGCACCATGTCGGTGTCGACCACGAACGTCGCACCCGTGTCCCCTCGTACGCGCCGCGTGCCGCCCACGGAGCGCGCAACGCGTCAGGCCTCGGCCATGTTCCACGCGATGCGCGTGGCCATCATCATGACCGTGAGCTGCGGGTTCACGCCGAGGCTCGAGGGCAAGACGGATCCGTCGGCGACGTAGAGATCGCGCACGTCCCAGCTCTTGCCCCACGCGTCGACGACGCCGTCCTGGGCCAGGCGGCTCATGCGGCAGGTGCCGAGCGGGTGCTGCGAGGCGCACTCCATCTGCACGACCGGGATCGCGTCCAGATCGAGACGGCGGAACGCGTCGGGCGAGAAGCCGTCGGCGCCGAGGATCGGCAGGAAGAGCTCGCGCGCGCCCGCCGCGAGGAAGGTCTCGCCGATGACGCGGATGCCGCGGCGGAGCGCTGCGAGATCGTGCGGCGAGCACCGATAGAACATGATGGGCTCGCGCCCGAAGGGATTGCGCACGACGAAGCCGCCACCGTCGTCGTGCACCTGCGCGCCGAACATCGCGATGTGGGCGACCTGCTCGGCCAGGCGCGCGTGGCGCGGGCCGCTGCCCGGCATCGTCGCGGCGATCACGCTCGCCGGGATGAAGAGCGAGTTGAGGAGGAACCCGTCGTGCTCGAACGCGGTCGAGAAGGCGCTCTGCATCGCGCCCTCCCACCCCCGCACCTCTTCGTCGAAGCGCGCGAAGACGCGGCAGCCCGGGTGCAGCGTGAGGTTCTTGCCGACGTGGCCGCCCAGGCCGCCGACGCCGCTCGCGCGCAGGAGCGAGGCCGAGTGCACGCCACCTGCGGCGACGACCACCTTCTTCGCGCGGATCGTGAAGCGATCGCCGCGCGCGCCGTCGGGGCCGTTCGTCATGCGGCCGCGCACGCCGACGGCGCGATCGCCCTCGATCATCACGCGCTCGACGAGGCACTCGGACCACACGTCGGCGCCGGCGGCCATCGCGCGTGGCAGGTAGCTCAGATCGACCGAGAGCTTGGCCGCGTGCGGGCAGCCGAAGTTGCAGCGCCCGCAGCCCTCGCAGCCGTCGGTGTTGCGTCGCATGGGCTGGATCTCGAAGCCCATCTTCGCCGCGCCCTCGCAGAAGAGCGCGGTGGAGCGCGAGCGCATGATCGCCGGCACTTCCTCCACGTGCATCGCCTTCTCGACGTGCGTGTAGTAGCGGTCGACACCCGCGGGCGTGAGCTCGGACAGGCCCATGTCCCGCGACCAGCGCGAGAGCACCTCGTCGGCGACGCGGAAGCAGACGCCCCCCGTGACGACGGAACTGCCGCCGACGACGCGGCCCATCGTGACGTTCACGGTGGGCGCGCCGCCCAGTCCGAACGCCGTCGTCATGCCGCCCTCGCGCCAGACGTGACGCAGCGACTGGCTCTGCGTCATCGCGCCGTGCGTACGCGCCGGGATCTCGCGACCCTCTTCGATCACGATCACGCGCTTGCCGGCGAGCGCGAGCTCGGTCGCCACGACGGCGCCACCGGCACCCGAGCCGACGACGACCACGTCGCAGTCGAGCGTGAGAGGGCCGCGCTGCGCGCGCGCGGAGTGGATCGCGCCGCTCACGACGGGCTCTCCTGCGCCGCCGCGCGAGCGCCCGCGACGGGAGCATCCGCCACGACCGGGAGCGCCCGCTTGCCGGCGCAGCGCTCACCCCAGCGAATCTCGGCGCGGGCGTCGGGATGCTCGTAGTAGACGAAGCTCGTCACCGCCTTCAGGCCGAAGAGCGCGAGCTGCGCGACGGGCGTGCGCTCGAGCGCCTCGAGCGCCTCGATGCGCTCGGCGATCGTCAACGCCCCCAGACGCGTGAGAGCGCGGCCCACGAGCGAGGGCGCCGCCCACGTCGCAGTCCACAGGCAGGCGAGGAAGAGCCAGCGTGCGCGGCCGCGGACGTGGCCGAAGAAGTCCGAGATCTCCGGCACGAAGTAGTCGAGCCGGTCGCTCGGGACCGGCTCTCCGTCGCGCGAGAAGAACGCCTCGGCGAAGTCCCGCACGTCTTGCTTGGCGCGAGCCGAGAGGCCGTCTTTCCGCTCGAGGGGCTCGATCTCGTTCACGCTCACGGCGCGCGAGCATACCCGCGCGCGCAGGCGCGTTCCGTGAGAAAGAGTAGGCTGGCCCTCGATGGCTCGCCGCGCGACCGCGACCGTGCTCGTGCTCTCGCTGCTCTGGCCGCTCTGCGCGCACGCACAAGAGGGCTCGCCCGCCGTGGGCCGCACGGCCTCGCTCGGCTGGGCTCGCCTGCCGGGTGCAGAGGCGTGCCCCGGCACGCAGGCGATCGCGCGGGCCACCGAGGATCTGCTCGGCCGCCCGGCGTTCGTGTCCCCGGCCGACGCCGCGCTCGCCATCGAGGGCCGCGTCGAGCCGCGCGAGGGCGGCTTCCGAGCGACGCTCGCGGTGAGCGATGCGTCCGGCGCATCGATCGGCACGCGCGTCGTCGATGCGGACGGCGGATGCGACGCGCTCCTCGGACCGCTCTCGATCGCGCTCGCGGTCCTCGTCGATCCCGATGCCGAGCCGAGCGCGGCCCCCGAAGCCGACCCGGAGCCGGAGCGAGAGCAGGAGCCACGGGTCGTCACGCAGGTCGTGACCGAGCGTGTCGAGGTGCCGGGGCCGCGCTGGCGCCTCGAGATCGACCTCGGCGCCGTGCTCGCGCTCGGTGCGACTCCGTTCGTGAGCGGCGGCGGCGAGCTCTACGTGCTGCTGACGCCGCCGGGCTTCGTGCCGATCGGCCTGCACGGCTGGATCGTGCCGTTCTCTCGCGCCGAGCGTCCGATGGGCGCCTACGTCGACCAGCTGACGTCGTGGGCCGGGCTCTCGATCTGTCCGATCGCCGGGCACGACGAGACGTTCTCGCTCGCCGCGTGCGCCGGGCTCGACGTCGGCGGCGTGTTCGTGCTGGGGCAGGCGCAGATCACGCCGACCGAGCGCGAGCGCATCACCGGCGGGCTCGACGTGTCGGTGCGCGGCCGAGTGCGCCTCGTCGGACCGCTCTGGGCCGTGCTCTCGCTCGCGCTGCTGGTGCCCTTCCGCCAGGAAGGCTTCTTCGGTGCCGATGGCACGCGCTACTACGGCCCGGAGCCCGTCGCGCTCGTCGTCACGCTCGGTCCGTCCTTCGCCTTCGAGCCTTGAGCCGGCCGCGCCCGCGAGCGGGTCGGGCGTGGACCGCCGAGGCGTTTGGCCTCGACGGACGGGCCAGCGCTACGCGATTCTCGGGCGATGTCGCCCGCGGTTCTGGTCGCGCTCTCGGAATCGATCCGCACGGCCTCGAGCTTCGACGACGCAGCGCGTGCGCTCCTCTCTTTCGGGCGAGGCGCGATCGAGGAGAGCCTCGGGCGCCCACTCGCGCGCGGGCTCGTGCACGTGCGCTCGAGCGCGACCGGCTACCGCGCGCTCTTCCGCGACGAGTGGCGAACGGGAGGGCGGGCGGCGTCGATCGCGCCGTCGGCGACCGTCTTCGAGCTGCTCGAGCGCGAGAAGGGTGGCGTCGCCCTCGACCTGCGCGCCGTGCGCGGCGTCCGGATCGCCGACGGCGCGTCGCTCGACGTGGCGCGCTTCGTGCCCGCATTCGATGCGGGAAGCAGCGTGCACCAGATCCTCTCGCGCAACGTGACGCACGTCGTCGCGCAGCCCTTGCCCGGCTCGCGCGGCGAGATGCTCGGCATGGTCTGCTTCGAAGCGGAGTGGCCCGGCGAGGTCGGCCAGGCGATGGCCGTCGCGCCGCTGCGCGACGTGCTGGCGCTCGGCTGCCAGATCGCGGCTCCACGCCTGGTCGCGCTCGCGGAGGCCGCGCCGCCGATCGCTCGCGAGCCGTCCGCCGACGCGCTGCTCCCCGTCGTCGGCAGCCGGATGCGGAGCCTGGTCGAGATGCTGCGGCTCTTCGCCGAGCAGGACGAGACGCTGCTGCTCTCCGGCCCGACCGGCGCCGGCAAGAGCCGCCTGGCCGCCTGGTGCCACGCGCGCTCGCCGCGCGCGGCGCGCCCCTTCGAGACCGCCAACCTCCTGGCCCTGCCCGAGAGCCTCCAGATGGGGGAGCTCTTCGGGTGGCGGCGCGGGGCCTTCACCGGCGCCACCAGCGATCACGCCGGGCTCGTCTCGAGCGCCGATCGCGGCACGCTCTTCCTCGACGAGATCGACAAGCTCTCGCTCGCCGCGCAGGCGGGCCTCTTGCGCTTCCTCGAGACGCGCCGCTTCCTGCCGCTCGGCTCCTCCAAGGAAGAGCCGGCCGACGTGCGGATCGTGGTGGGAACCAACGCCGATCTGCGCGCGCTCGTGCGGAGCGGCGCCTTCCGCGAGGATCTCTACTATCGCATCCACGTGCTGCCGGTGCGGGTGCCCTCGCTCGACGAGCGACGCGACGAGATCGGCGCCTGGGCGCAGCACTTCCTCGCGCGGAGGCACGCCTCGAGCGGCGCCGGCGGAGCGGCGCACATCGAGCCGGCGGGGCTCGTCGCGCTGGGCGAGCGCCACTGGCCCGGCAACCTCCGGCAGCTCGACAACGTCGTGCGGCGTGCGTACGCGCTGGCGTGCGCGACGCCGGGCGCTCCGCTCGTGACGGCCGCTCACGTGACCCGTGCGCTCTCGGTCGAGGGCGACGGCGAGGAGGCCTCCGCCTCGCCGCCGACGAGCACGGTGGAGACGCTCGCCGACCTCGCCGAGCACATCGTGGACGACGCGCTCGCGGCGCGGCGGCTGGGGCTCGAGCTCGGCACGAGCGACCTCGACGTGCTGCGCGGCGCGGTGCTGCGGGCCGCCGCCGAGCGGCTCGGGTCGGTGAAGGACGCCTACCTGCTCTTCGGCGCGAGCTCGCTCGTCGAGACGCGCAACCACGCGAAGTCACATCGTCGCGAGCTCGCCGCCCTCGAGGAGACGGTCGCCAAGCTCGAGGCGATCGCCGCGCGCCGCCGGCACGAGTAGCCCCGCACGCCCCGCACGCCCCGCGCGCCCGAGCGCGTCCAGTCCGGACGCGGCGATCGCCGCCCTGCGTCCAACGCGCACGCGGACGCCGCATGGCGCCGCGAGATCGCGCGGGAACGAGACGTGCTCGGAGCCCCGGTGGAGGTCGCAGTTGGCACCGCACCGCATCGCTTCCCTCGCGCTCGCCCTCGCATCGCTGGCCCTCGTGACGCCGCCGTCCGCACGGGCGCAGACCGCTGCGGAGAGCACCGCCGTCTCTCACGTCGACGAGGACGCGCGCCTGCACTTCGAGCTCGGACGACGGGCGTTCGCGCGGGCCGACTACGAGAGCGCCGCCTCCGAGTTCGAGGAGGCGACGCGCCTCTCACAGCGCCCGGAGCTGCACTACAACCTCTTCCTCGTCTATCACGAGCTCGATCGGGACGAGGACGCGCTCCGCGAGCTCCGGCTCTACATCCCGAGCGAGAGCGACCCGGAGGTCCGCGAGCACCTCGAGCAGCGCGCCGCGCGCATCGAGCACGCGCTCGCCGATCGCGCGGCCCCCGCCGAAGAGGCCGGTCCGCCGCCGGAGACCATCGATCTCGGAGAGACGGTGGTCGTACCGGTCGCCGATCCCCCGTCGCCGCCGCCGGCGTCGAGCGACGCGGACGTCCTCGTCGGCCTCGGCGTCGCCGGCCTCGGCGCCGCCGCGATCGCGATCGCCGTGACGGTGGGAGCCGGCGTGGCCGCGCTCGACCAGCGCCACGCGCTCGATGCGAGCTGCGCGCCGTCGTGCTCGGGAGACGAGGTCGCCTCGACGCGCTCGCTCGCCCTCGCGTCGGACGTCTCGCTCGGAGTCGGTGGCGCGCTCGCGATCGCCGGCGCGATCCTGCTCGCCGTCGGGCTCACCTCGTCGTCGGCGTCGGAGCCCGGCCCGACCCCGGTCGTCACGCCCGTCGTCACACCGACGAGCGCAGGCCTCGTCGTCACGGGGGTGCTCTGATGCGCGCGCTCGGCGTCTGTTCGCTCGCGCTGTGTCTCGGGATCACGAGCGGTTGCTCGCTCGTCGTCGGCGTCGACTCGATCGTCGGAGACGCCGGCCGTCGCGACGGCGCGGTCGCCGCCGACGCGGCGCCCGATGCCGCGCGCGACGCGGGAATGCGCGATGGTGCGGCCGAACTCGATGCGGGCCCGCGCATCGACGGCGCGATCGACGGTGGCGGCGCGGATGCCGGCAACCCGTGCCTGCCGAGCCCCTGCGCCCACGGCAGCTGCGACGCCTCGAGCGGCGTGGCGGTGTGCAGCTGCGAGCCGGGCTGGGACGGCCCGGCGTGCGACATCGACGTGGACGAGTGCGCGAGCGCGCCGTGCATGAACGGAGGCAGCTGCACCGACGGCGTCGACTCGTTCACCTGCGCCTGCGCGGAGGGCTATTCGGGCCCGACGTGCGCGACGAACGTCGACGAGTGCGCGCCCCGCCCGTGTCTGAACGGCGGCAGCTGCACCGACGGCGTCGCCGCCTACGCGTGCAGCTGCCCGGCGGGCTACGACGGAGCACGCTGCGAGATCGACGTCGACGAGTGTGCGAGCGCGCCCTGCCGCAACGGTGGCACGTGCCACGACCTCGTGAACGACTTCCTCTGCGAGTGCACCGCCGGCTTCTCCGGGCGTACGTGCTCGGCCGACGTGTGCTTGCCGAGCCCCTGCCAGCACGGTGGCAGCTGCTCGCGCACACCGACGGGCGACTTCTCGTGCGCCTGCCTGCCGGGATACGGCGGTGTGACGTGCGCGACCAACCTCGACGACTGCGCGCCGAACCCCTGCTTGCACGGAGGCAGCTGCACCGACGGAGTCGACAGCTACACGTGCGAGTGCCGCCCCGGCTACACGGGGGCCCGCTGCGAGACCGACGTCGACGACTGCGCCTCGTCGCCGTGCACGAACGGGGCGACGTGCATCGACGGCGTCGCGAGCTTCACGTGTCGCTGCGCGACCGGGTTCACCGGGATGCTCTGCGAGACCAACATCGACGACTGCAATCCGAGCCCATGCCTCAACGGAGGCGACTGCACCGACGGCATCGCCAGCTTCACGTGCAGCTGCCCGAACGGCTTCACCGGCACGCGCTGCGAGATCAACGTCGACGACTGCGCGCCCAACCCCTGCCTCAACGGCGGAAGCTGCGCCGACGGAGTCGCCAGCTACACGTGCAGCTGTCCGAACGGGTTCGCCGGCACGCGCTGCGAGACCAACGTCGACGACTGCGCGCCCAACCCGTGCATGCACGGCGGCAGCTGCACCGACGGCATCGCCAGCTACACGTGCAGCTGCCCGAACGGCTTCACCGGCACGCGCTGCGAGACCAACGTCGACGACTGCGCGCCCAACCCCTGCCTCAATGGCGGGAGCTGCGCCGACGGAGTCGCCAGCTACACGTGCAGCTGTCCGACCGGCTTCACCGGCACGCGCTGCGAGACCAACGTCGACGACTGCGCGCCCAACCCGTGCTTGCACGGCGGCAGCTGCACCGACGGCGTCGCCAGCTACACGTGTAGCTGCCCGAACGGCTTCACCGGCACGCGCTGCGAGACCAACGTCAACGACTGCGCGCCCAACCCCTGCCTCAACGGCGGCATGTGCACCGACGGCGTCGCCAGCTTCACGTGCAGCTGCCCGAGCGGGTTCACCGGCATGCGCTGCGAGACGAACATCAACGAGTGTCTGCCCAATCCGTGCCTCAACGGCGGCAGCTGCACCGACGGCGTCGCGAGCTTCACGTGCAGCTGCGTCGGCGAGTGGAGCGGCGCGCGCTGCGAGACGGATCTGATCCCGCCGGGCCCCGTGACGGGGCTCGTGGCGACGGCCGGTGCGACGCAGGTGCTCCTCACCTGGAACAACCCGACGGCGCCCGATCTCGCGGGCGTCACGGTGCGACGCAGCACGACGGGCTTCCCGGCGACGCCGACGGCAGGCACCGAGGCATGCCGCGGGCCCCTCGTCTCGTGCACCGACAGCGGGCTGACGAGCGGCACCACGTACTACTACGCGGTGTTCGCGTTCGACACGTCGACGAACTACTCGTCGAGCGTCACTGCGAGCGCGCGGCCCTACACGTCGCGCACCGTCTACACGACGAGCGCGAGCATCACCGTGCCGTCCGGCGCGACGCAGGTCGTCGTGCGCGCCTGGGGCGCGGGCGGAGGTGGAGGCTTCCGCGCGGTCGGCGGGGGCGGCGGCTTCGCGAGCGCCACGGCGGCGGTGACGGCGGGGGCCAGCTACCGCGTCGTCGTCGGCGGCGCGGGCCGCTACGGCGTCGCGAGTGGCGGCGGCTACAACGGCACCGACGACATCGGGCGCGGCGGCTACGGCAACGGCGCCGACCTCTACCTCGGCGTGCTCGGCACGTACCGACCGGGCGGCGGCGGTCAGCTCTCGGGGATCTACTCGATGCCCGCGGCGACGCCGCCGCGCGACGTCACGCGCTGGCTGGTCATCGCCGGCGGCGGTGGCGGCGGCGCCGGAAGCCAGACCCCGTCCCCCAACAGCGCCGGCGGCGGTGGCGGAGGCCCGAGCGGACAGGCGGGAAGCGGCTCGACGGCCGGTGGCGGCGGTGCCGACGGAGTCGGCGGCGCGGGTGCCCCGAGCACCGGCTACGGGCACGGCGATCCGGGCCTCGACTTCGGCGCCAGCGGGAACGGCGCCGGCTCGACCTGCGCGCCGAGCGCGGGTGGTGGCTACAACAACTGCGGAGGCGGCGGCGGTGGCGGCTACGGCGGTGGCGGCTCCGGAGCGTACACGGCAGGCGCGGTCTCGGGCGGTGGCGGCGGTGGCGGCGGCTACGCGATCACCGGCGGAACGCGGATCGGCAGCACCAGCCAGAGCGCGGCGTCGTCGACCGATCCCGACTACCTCGGGGGCTACGCGCGCGGCGGGGCGCAGGGCGCGGACGGCTCGGGCGGATTGGTCGTCGTCTACTTCTACTGATCGCGTGCTCGATCACGACGCCCGCTCGGAGGCCGCGTGGAGCGCCGTGGTCAGCGTCGCATCACGACGCGGACCTGCAGCCAGCCGTCGTTCGTCGGAAAGCGTCGGTAGCTCTCGATGAGGACGTAGCGCGGGTCGGCCAGGATGCCGTCTCGCTCAGCGAGGGTCGAGCACGACGTGGTAGCGCGCGATGCCCGGGCGCGCGCCGGGCGTGAAGCGGACCGAGGCGATCGCACGCCGGACGCAGCTCTGCGTGGAGCCCGGTGTCCGATCCGACCCCGAGGGCTGGACGGCTCCGAGCGGCGTCAGCGTGAACTGGAGCGTCTCGTCGAAGCCCACGGCTCCGCGGCAGGCGGCGATCGCGGGGCGTGCGCGCTCGGCGACGTCGGCCGCGATCGCCGGGTCGACGTCGCCGAGCGTCGTCGTCGTGATCGAGACGGCCGCGAGGTCGCGCGGCGAGACCGCCGAGGCGGGCGGAGGCGGCGCGATCGCGGGGGCGGGAGGCGAGACCGCGGTGACCGGCGGGATCGGAGTCGGCAGGGCGGGCGCGATCGCGGGCACGAGCGGGGAGGCCGGTGGCGTGGGTGCTGCGGTGGCGGGCACGGTCGGCGCCGACGCATCCCCGCCGAGCCACGCATCCAGCTCGCTCCGTGCGAGCCAGACACCGACGAGCGTGAGCGCGAGCATCACGAACAAGCCCATCACCACGATCCCGGCGACGCCCGCCACGACGGGCACGACGCGCGAGGGCTTCGCGGGCACTGCGCTCGAGGCGGACGCAGCGGGCACGCTCGCGCTCGCCGGACGGAAGCTCGGCACCGCGCTCGCCCCCAGCGACACGCCCGGCGCGCTGGCGGCGCCCTCGACGCGTGCGAGCGCCGCGTCCATCTCCGCTGCGCTCTGCCAGCGCGCATCCGGCTCGAGCGCCAGCGCCTTGTCCACGATCTGGGTCACGGCGCGCGGCACGTCGGGCGCAATCTCGTGCAGCGGCCTCGGCGGCGCATCGAGCTTCTGGGCGATGAGCTGCTCGAGCGTGCGCGCCTCGCACGCCATCCGCCCCGAGAGCATCTCGTAGAGCACCGATCCGAGCGCGTGCAGGTCGGCGCGCGCGTCGACCGACTTCGATCCGCGGAACTGCTCGGGCGCCATGTACTGCGGCGTGCCGAGCATCGTGCCGGTGCGCGTCAGCTCGTCGGCCGGCGACTCCACGCGCACCTTGCTGATGCCGAAGTCGAGGATCTTGGCGATCTCGTTGCCCTGCGCGTCCTTGGCGAGGAAGACGTTCCCCGGCTTGAGGTCGCGGTGCACGATCCCCTGGGCGTGCGCGGCCGCGAGGCCGGCGCAGAGCTCGCGCGCGATCCGGATCACCCGGTGCGTGGGCAGGCGCGCGCCGCGTGCCAGCCGCGCTGCGAGGTCCTCGCCCTCCAGCAGCTCCATCGCGATGAACGCGTTCCCGTCACGCGTCTGGTCGGCATCGAGCACCTGGACGACGTTCGGGCTGCCGAGCTGCGCGACCGCCCGCGCCTCGCGCAGAAAGCGCTCCATCACCGACGCGTTCGACGCGCGGTCGCGGTGGAGCACCTTGAGCGCCACCGGCCGGCCGAGGACGGCGTGGCGCGCGCGGTAGACCGCGCCGAACGCGCCGCGGCCGAGCTCGCGCTCGACGACGTAGCGATCGATGGTGGGCAGGGCTTCCACGGCGCGCAGCATAGCGGACGAGCACGCACGTCCGCGCTCGCGTACGCTCGGGCGCGATGGCGCTCACGGCGACGATGCGGAAGTTCGAGATCGCGCTCTCCGACGTCGACCGCGGCGTCTACGAGACGCTGGAGCTGCGCGTGGCGCAGCATCCCTCGGAGACCGATCGCTACCTCGTCACCCGCGTGCTCGCGCGGGCCCTGGAGCACGGCGACGGAGTCGACTTCACCAAGGGCCTCGCGGCGGCCGACGAGCCCGCGCTCTGGCGGCGGGACCTGCGCGGGGATCTGCTCGGCTGGATCGAGATCGGTAGCCCCACCCCGGAGCGCCTGCATCGCGCGCTGAAGGCCTGCGAGCACGTCGCCGTGTACGGCACGCAGCGGATGGCGGAGCTGGCGAGGGCGGTGGCGAGCTTCGGCGCACACCGCGCGAGCGAGCTCGCCATCTTCGCGCTCGATCCGGCGCTCGTGGACTCCGTCGCGGCCACGCTCGACCGCAACAACCGCTGGGAGCTCTCCGTCTCGGGCGGCACGATCTACCTCACGATCGCCGGCAAGCCGTTCGAGATCCCCGTCGAGCGCGTCCCGGTTCCGACCTGATCGCCCACCGAGTCCGGCGAGGGTGACATTCGGCGCGCGTCGGCGGACGATGGGCCGATGACGCTCGACGGTGCGCCACCGGATCCCGCGGAGCTCTTCGAGTCGCTCTTCGAGACGGCGCCCGATGCGACCGTGGTCGTCGATCGACGTGGGATCGTGGTCCGGGTGAACGCGCAGCTCGAGCGGCTGTTCGGATACACGCGGGCCGAGCTGATCGGGCAGCCGGTGGAGCTCCTCGTTCCCGCGCGCCTGCGTGCCATGCACGCCGAGCGTCGGGAGGGCTACGTCTCCGATCCACGCCCGCGTGGCATGGGGTCGGGGCTCGAGCTCTTCGGCGTGCGCAAGGATGGCTCGGAGATCCCGGTCGAGATCAGCCTCGCGGCGGTCGGGACGGGTGACCCCGTGCTCGTCGCGGCTGCCATCCGCGACACGACCGAGCGCAAGCGCGAGTCGGCGCATCGCGCGGCGCTGACCGCGATCGTCGAGTCGTCGAGCGACGCGATCGTGGGGGAGGCGCTCGACGGAACCATCACCAGCTGGAATCCCGGCGCGACGCAGCTCTTCGGATGGGCCGCCGTCGAGGTCCTCGGGCGCTCGGCGACCATTCTCACGCCGCCCGAGCGGGCCGACGAGCACCGCCGCGTGCTGGCGAGCATCGTCCGCGGCGAGCACGTGCCTCCCTTCGAGACGATCCGCGTGCGCAAGGACGGCACCCGCATCCCGGTCTCGATCGCCAGCTCGCCCGTGCGCGACGGGAGCGGCAAGCTCGTCGGGGCCTCGAAAGTCGCGCGCGACATCGCCTCGGTGCAGGAGGCACGCGCACGCGCCGACGACGCTCGCGACGCGGCCGAGCGCTGGAGTCGAGAGCTCGAGGCCTTCAGCTACTCGGTTGCCCACGATCTGCGGGCACCGCTCCGGAGCATCAACGGGTTCAGCACGGCGCTGCTCGAAGACCTCGGCCCCGGGCTCGACGCTACGCACCAGCGATATCTCGAGCGGATCGCGGCCAGCGCCGAGCGTATGGGAGAGGTGATCGACGCGCTGCTCGGGCTCGCGCGGGTGACGCGAACCGAGGCACGGCGAACGCCGGTGGACCTGGGCGCTCTCGCGGAAGAGATCGTCGATGCGATGCGCGAGCAAGAGCCCACGCGCGAAGCGACGCTGCTCGTCGTGGGCGAGGTGCGTGCGCACGCGGACCCCGCGCTCTGTCGCGTGCTCCTCGACAACCTGCTCGCGAACGCTTGGAAGTTCACCGCCAAGCGGGAGCGCGCGACGATCCGTCTGGGCACCCGCCACGTCCTCGATGCCCCGACCGTCTTCTACGTCACGGACGATGGCGTGGGCTTCGAGCCCAGCCACGCCGAGCGGCTCTTCCAGCCGTTCCAGCGCCTGCACGACTCGAAGGAGTTCGCGGGCACCGGGATCGGGCTCGCCACCGTGCGGCGCATCGTGGAGCGTCACGGCGGGCGCGTCTGGGCCGAGGCGCGGCCGGGAGAAGGCGCGACGTTCTCGTTCACCCTCGCGAGCGGCCGGGAAATCCGCCACGAAGGCGGCTGATCGACTGCGTCCCAGAATCGTCGCGTCACGCGACGAGGAGGCGCTCTCAGCGGGCACGGGCCCGGGCCACCGCGTCGAGGACCGCTTGGCGACGCACCGGCTTGTCGAGCACCTCGCCGTGGAAGCGCGAGAGGAACTCCGTCGTCCGGCGTGAGAGCGTGCCGCCCGTCGTGAAGACGAGACGCGGCACGAGCTCGGGCGCGCTCAGGCTCGCCCACTCGTGCACCGCGGGGCCGTCGACCACCGGCATGGCGAGGTCGCACACCACCAGGTCGAACCCACGATCGGCCGCGAGCAAGTCGATCGCCGTCCGTCCGCCTTCCGCCGTGACCACGCGACAGCTCCGCGCGAGCGCGCGCGCGAAGGCCTCGAGGACTTGCGGCTCGTCGTCGACCAGCAGCACGCGCGGTCGCTCGGTCGGCGCGATGGGAACCGGTGCGCGGCTCGGCCGCGGTCCCGCGGGCGCACCGGCGGCCGCAGCCGCGCCCGGCGAGCGCGGGATCGTGAGCACGAAGGTCGTTCCCTCGCCGGGCTCGCTGACGTAGCGCAGCTTGCCGGCGTGCTGGGTGGCGATCTCGGTGCAGACGGCGAGCCCGAGACCGGTGCCGCCCTCGCGCGTCCGCGCGGTGAAGAACGGCTCGAACACGCGGTCGCCGACCTCGCGCGCGATTCCCCATCCGGTGTCGCTGACCCGCAGCTCCCAGTTCTCGTGGGCCGCCGCCACCTCGACGGTGATGCGGTGCGCCCGGGGATCGCCCTCGGGGATCGCCTGTGCGGCGTTCGCCAGCAGGTTCGTGACCAGCTGCACCAATCGAGCTGCATCGCCGACGACCGTCGCCTCGGGCGGACAGAGCACCTCGAGCTGCGCCCGGTAGGTCAGCTCGCGCCGCACCAGGCGCACGGCGTCCTCGATCACCTGCGCGAGGGTGACGTGCGCGAGCCGACCGCTCGAGCCGTGGGAGATCCCTCGCAGCTCGCGGACGATCCGCGAGATCCGCTCGACCCCTGCCGCGTTCTCGCGTCCGAGCGCGCGCGCGCCCTCGAGCGCCGCCCGCACGTCGGCCGGCGCGCTCGCCTCGCGGGCCCAGCGCTCGACGAGCTCGAGGTGCTCGTCGAGCGTGGCGAGGTTGGACAGCACGCACGCGGCGGGCGAGCTGATCTCGTGCCCGATGGTCGCCGAGAGCTGTCCGACGAGCGCCAGGCGCTCGGCCCGGTGCGCGCGCCGCCGGTGCTCGGCCTCGAGGCGGTGCTCGCGATCGAGCTCGTCGGCGAGCATGTTGATCGCCGTGGCGATCCCGTCGAGCGGGCTCTCTCCGTCGCCGATCACGATGCGGCGGCTCCGATCGCCGGCCGCGATCGCCACGATCGCCTCCAGGATCGGATCCACGCGCGCGTCGCCCGGAACGCGAGGATCCCGCCTCCTCGGCGACGAACTGGGCGAGCCAGGCCTCGGCCTCGCGCTCGCACGTGAACAGGCGCGTCGGCGCGGCGGGGCGGTTCACGTGCAGCAGGAAGCGACCGACGACTTGGCTGATCGGCGAGCCCACGACGAGCGCCGCGGCCGAGCAGATGCGGTGCGCCTCGGGACCGGTGAGGTAGGCCCGCGCCTCGGCAGACTGCGAGCGGACCGAGCGCAGATCCACCAGGGCCGGCAGGCGCCGTCCCGCCGTGAGGCGCAGGCTGAGCGCCACGTTCTCGCGCGCGTCCTGGAAGGTGACGTCGGCGCGATGGAAGCGGGCGCGCAGGATCTCGCCGACGTGGAACGAGCACGTGCGCGTGGCTCCCTCGACGATGCTGCGTTCGGCCGACCGCGCCACGGCGAGAGAGAATGGAGCCAACGCGGTCGAGACCGCAAGACGAGACCTTCGGCGCACACGTCGCCACACCCGCGCTCGGCACGACGTGCGAAGATGCGGAGGAATGATCACGACCAGCACGATCCTCCTCGTCGAGGACAACGAGGACGACGAGATCCTCACGCTGCGCGCGCTCGAGAAGAACCAGATCGCCAACGAGGTGGTGGTCGCCCGGGACGGTGCCGCGGCGCTCGACTACCTCTTCTGCCGGGGGGCGTGGGCCTCGCGCGACCCGAGCGAGCTGCCCCAGCTCGTGCTGCTCGATCTGAACCTGCCGAAGGTGAGCGGCCTCGGCGTGCTCAAGCAGCTCCGGGCCGACGAGCGCCTGCGGACGATGCCGGTGGTCGTCCTCACTTCCTCCAAGGAAGACGAGGACGTGATCGAGAGCTATCACCTCGGCGCCAACAGCTACGTGCGCAAGCCAGTCGACTTCACGCAGTTCACCGAGGCCGTCAAGACGCTGGGCCTCTATTGGCTGGTGCTCAACCAGCTGCCGGGCCGGCGCTGATCGACGACGTCCCGGAATCGTCGCGTCGTCGCGCGACGATGGGCACGATGCCGCTCGGCGAGCCGCGCGTCGTGCGCCGTCGGGCAGCGGGCGACGCCCGCGCTGGAGGTCTCGGTGCGCGTTGATCGCGCCGGGAAAAGGTGGGACCTTGCGCATTGGAAGCGCGAGGCGAGCTGGTGCTGCCCTCGGTCTTCAAAACCGACGTAGGACGCGCTCCGCGCCCTGGGCGGGTTCGATTCCCGTGCGTTTCCGTGACGAGGGTGGGTGGACGAAGACGCCACCGACGAAGAGGAGATGACCCGCGCGACGACGGAGAGCTCGACCCGCGACGCGCTCCGGGCGCTCCCGGCCGTGCACGCGCTGCTCGCCCGCCCCGAGGTGGGCGCGGTGATCGAGGAGCATGGACGGGCGCGGGTCACCCGCGCGATCCGCGCGCTGCTCGCGGACGCCCGTTGCGCGATCCTCGCCGGCGGAGCCGCCCCGGCCATCGACGAGGCCGCGCTCCGCGCGCGGATCGACGCGTCGGCGGCGGGCTCGCTCGTCCGCGTGCTGAACGCGACCGGGGTGGTCGTCCACACCAACCTCGGGCGCGCGCCCCTCGCGCGCGAGGCCATCGACGCGATCGAGCACGTGGCCTCCGGCTACGCGACGCTCGAGTACGACCTCGCTCGCGGAGAGCGCGGGCACCGGCACGTCCACGTCCGCTCGCTCCTCGTCGAGCTCACGGGCGCCGAGGACGCCATCGTCGTCAACAACAACGCCGCCGCCGTGATGCTCGTGCTCGGGGCGCTCGGCGCCGGGCGCTCGGCGGTCGTGAGCCGCGGCGAGCTCGTCGAGATCGGCGGCGGCTTCCGCATCCCCGACGTCGTCCGCCAGTCGGGCGCGAGCCTGGTCGAGGTCGGCACCACGAACCGCACGCACCCGAGCGACTACGCGCAGGCGATCGACGAGCGCACGGCGCTCCTGCTCAAGGTCCATCGCTCGAACTTCGAGCTCCGGGGCTTCGTCGCGGAAGCGTCGCTCGCCGAGCTCGCGGCGCTCGGGCGCGCGCACGGGCTGCCCGTGGTCTACGACGCCGGCTCCGGCTGCATGCCGCCGCTCGGCGCGATCACCGGAGAGCCCAGCATCGAGGACGACGTGCGCGCCGGAGCCTCGCTCGTCTGCTTCTCGGGCGACAAGCTCCTCGGCGGCCCGCAGGCGGGGATCGTCGTCGGCGAGCGCACGTGGATCGAGCGCCTGGCGCGATCACCTCTCTACCGGGCGCTTCGGCCGGGCAAGATCGAGCTCGCCGCGCTGGCCGCGACGCTCGAGCTCTGGCGCGATCGCCCGCAAGCGCTGCCGATCGTGCGCGCGCTCCGACGCACGTCCGAGGAGCTCGCGGCGCGCGCCCACGCGCTCGTGGCCCGTTGCGCGTCGAGCTCCGCCACGCTCGAGGTCGTCGCCTGCGTCGGCCGCATCGGCGGCGGCGCCGCGCCCTCGGTCGAGCTCGAGAGCCGCGCGCTGCGGATCAGCGGCCCGCCGGCGAGCGAGCTCGCCGACCGGCTCCGGCACGACACGATCCCGGTGATCGCGCGCGTGGAAGACGACGCGCTCTGGCTCGATCTGCGCTGCATCGAGCCGGAGGACGACGACGCGCTCGCCGGCGCGCTCGGGCGGGCCCTGGTGTGACCGACGCCGTCCGCGGCGTGATCGGGACGGCGGGTCACGTCGATCACGGCAAGACCGCGCTGGTCCGCGCGCTCACCGGCGCGCCCGGCGATCGGCTCCCCGAAGAGCAGCGGCGCGGGATCACGCTCGACCTCGGCTTCGCCGCGTGGCGCGAGCCCGGGCTCGACGTCTCGGTCGTCGACGTGCCGGGCCACGAGCGCTTCGTCCGCACGATGGTCGCCGGCGCAGCGGGCATCGACCTCGTCCTGCTCGTGGTCGCCGCCGACGACGGGGTGATGCCGCAGACGCGCGAGCACCTCGCGATCTGCTCGCTCCTCGGTGTGCGCGCGGGCGTGATCGCCGTGACCAAGATGGATCTCGTCGAGCCGGAGATGGGAGAGCTGGTCCTCGCCGACGTGGCCGATGCGGTGCGCGGGACGTTTCTCGAAGACGCCGAGCGCATCGCGGTCTCGGTGCGCGACGGGCGCGGCCTGGCCGAGCTCGCGCCGGCCGTGCGACGGGCCCTCGCGAGAGAGCGCGGCCCAGGCGCGGCGGGCCCGGCGTGGATGTCGATCGATCGCACGTTCTCGAGCCGCGGCCGAGGAACGGTCGTGACGGGCACGCTGGTGCGAGGGGCCCTCGGTCACGGCGACGAGCTCGAGCTCGTGGGCGCGCGGGGACCGGCGCGCGTCGTGGTGCGCGGGCTGGCGATCCACGGGGGCGAGGTCGAGCGCGCGGCGGCGCCGACCCGGCTCGGCGTGAGCCTGCGCGACGTGGAGGTGGCGCAGGTGCCGCGCGGAACCGTGCTCGCGGCACCGGGGACGTGCATGCCGACGCGCTCGTTCGACGTCGCCGTGCGCTGGCTCGCCGATCGCCGGGATGCCCCGCGCGGCGAGCTCGTCCTGCACGCGGGCGCGGCCCACGTCACGGTGCGCGCACGCGCCATCACCGCGCCGGCCCTCGATGGCCGCGTGCGGGTGCGCTTCACGAGCGAGACGTCGATCGCGCTCCAGGCGGGCGACCGCGTGGTGCTGCGGCGCCCCGAGGCGGCGCGGGATCGCACGATCGGCGGCGGAGAGGTCGTCGACCCCCATCCGGCTCGCGCGCGGGTGGCGCGATCGCCCCTGCCCTGGGCGCCGCTCTCGGACCTCGAGCGCGCGCGCGCGATCGTGGACGAGCTCCCCGCGGGCGCGCGCGCGCGACGCTCCGCGCGCGCCTGCCACCGGGCACGGCGCTCGAGCCCCTGCTCGACGAGCTCGTGCGCGCGGGCGCGGTCGTGCGTGGGGTGAGCGAGGGGGAAGCGCGCTTCCACGCCGCGCCGGAGCTGTCGCGGGCCCGCACCGAGGTGCGCGCAGCGCTCGCGAAGCACCACGCGGCCCATCCCGCCTCGCCCGGCGCGACGACCCACGAGCTCACGACCGCGATCCCGACGCCGTGGCGCCCGCTCGTGCCGCTGGCCCTCGCCGCGATGCTGCGCGAGGGGGAGCTCTGCGGCGAAGGCCGCGTCGCGCTCCCCGGTCACGACGCCAGCGCGCTCGCCCGCCGCGTGCTCGCCCTGCACGAGCGCCTCGGGACGTGCGTGCCGAGCGAGGAAGCGCTCGTCACCGAGCTAGCGCTCTCCGTGCGGAGCTATCACGAGGCCATCCGCGCGCTCGTCGAGGACGGAAGCCTCGTGCGGGTGCAGAGCGGCCTGCACGTCACGCGGAGCGCGCTCGACGCGATGATCCGTGACGTCGAGGGCCACCTGGCCCAGCGAGGGACGCTCGGCCCGGCCGACTTCAAGGCGCTCACCGGCCTCACGCGCAAGAACGCGATCGCCCTGCTCGAGTGGCTCGATCGCGAGGGCGTGACGCGCCGGCAAGGGGAGCACCGCATCCTCGGCCGGGCGGTCGAGCGCGGCGGCTGACCCCCTCCGCGATCACACCCCTCGCCACAACGGCAGCGGCGCCACGCCGGGCCTGCGTGGTAGCGTGCGTGCGTCGTGGTCAAGAGCGGAAGGTCGGTCGCGCAAGAGCTCGTCCTCGAGGTGGAGAAGGCGATCGAGGGCAAGCGCGAGGTCGTGACGCTCGCGGTGACGGCCTTGCTCGCGCGCGGGCACCTGCTGATCGAGGACGTGCCTGGCGTGGGCAAGACCACCCTCGCACGCGCGCTCGCGAGCGCGGTCGGCGTCCCCTTCCGGCGCATCCAGTTCACGAGCGATCTGCTCCCGGCCGACGTGCTCGGTGGCTCGATCTACGATCCGAAGAACGGCACGCTCGAGTTCCGACCCGGGCCCGTGTTCACCTCGGTGCTCCTGGCCGACGAGGTGAATCGGACGACGCCGCGCACGCAGTCGGCCCTGCTCGAGGCGATGGACGAGCGCGCGGTCTCGATCGAGGGCGAGACGCGCCCACTTCCCGATCCGTTCTTCGTGCTCGCCACGCAGAACCCCGAGGAGTTCCACGGCACCTATCCGCTCCCCGAGTCCCAGCTCGATCGCTTCCTCCTGCGCGTCGCCATCGGGCACCCGCCGGCCGCGATCGAGCGAAAGCTGCTGCGCGAGCGCGGCGCCGGCTCTCCGGTCGACGCGGTGCGGCCGGTCGTCTCGCAGGCCGAGCTGCTGGCGGCGCAGCGCGAGGTCGACGAGGTGCGCGTCGACGACGTGGTGCTCGACTACGTGCACGAGATCGTCCTCGGGACGCGAAGGAGCCCGCTGCTCTCGCTCGGCGCCTCCACGCGCGCCGCCCTGGCCCTCGCGCGCGGCATCCGGGCCCACGCGCTGGCGCTCGGGCGCACGTTCGCGACCCCCGACGACGTGAAGGCGCTGGCCGTCCCGGCGCTCGCCCACCGCGTGCGCCCGCGCGAGATGCCTGGCGATCACGCTGCCCAGCGCGAGGTCGCGGCGCGCGCCGTACGCGAGATCCTCGACGCGCTGCCCGTGCCGATCTGATGGCCGGCGGTGCCGCGAGCTCCGCTGCCCCGCCTCGGGCGAGCCCGCGCCAGGGTGGCCGTCGCGGGCTGCGCTTCACCCGCGAAGGTCGGGTGTTCGTGCTGGTGACGCTCGGCGTCGGCGCGGCCGCCGTCAACAGCGGCAACAACCTCCTCTACCTCGTGCTCGGCCTGATGCTGAGCCTGATCCTCGTCTCGGGGGTGCTGAGCGATCTGGTCTTGATCCGCATCGCCGGGCGGCGCGTGCTCCCGCCGCGCGCCTTCGCCGGGAGCCAGGCGCTGGTCGAGGTCGTCCTCGCGAACGAGAAGGAGCGGCTGCCCAGCTTCTCGCTCGAGGTCGAGGATCGCGCGCCGGAGGAGCCCACCGATCGCCGCTGCTACTTCCTGAAGGTGGAGGCGGCGGGCGAGCAGCGCGCGAGCTACCGCCGCGCGCTCGCGCACCGCGGCGTGCTCCGCTTCGAGTCGCTGCGCATCTCCACTCGGTACCCGTTCGGGCTCTTCGACAAGTGGCGCGTGCTCGAGGCGCCCGCCGAGCTGCTCGTCTTTCCGCGCATCGACCGCTCCGTGCGCGTGCCGGCGCTCGCCTCGACCGGCGCGGGCGTGCCCGATCGCGCCGTGCGGGGCCCGGGCATCGAGCCTGCTTCGCTCCGCGACTACCGCGTCGGCGACGAGGCGCGGAGCCTGCACGGACGGCGCAGCGCCGCGCTCGGGCGTCTGGTGGTCCGCGAGCGTGAGCGCGAGGCGAGCCGAGCGATCGTGCTGGCGCTCGACGACGCCCTCGGCGCGAGCCCCGACGCGGCCGCGCTCGAGCGATTCGAGCGCGCGATCTCGCGGGTGGCGGGGCTCGCCGTGGCGGCCCACGAAGAGGGCGCGAGCGTCGTGGTGGTCGGGCGCCGCGAGCGCTCGCCGCTCGTGGCCGGATCGAGCTCGATCGATCCCGTGCTCGCCTGGCTCGCGCGCCTCGCGCCCCTCGCGATCGATCCGGGCACGCCCTGGGACGCGCGTGCCGACGTGGTCGTGTCGGCGCACGGAGGCAGCGCGCCGTGAGCTTCACGCGCCTGCACAAGCTGGTCACGTACGCGCTCGCGGCGCTCGGGCTCTCGGCCCTCGCGCTGGGGGGCGAGCTGGGCCCGCTCGCGGCGCTCGCCATCGCCCTCGGCACGGTCCTCTCGTGGTGGTGCGAGGGCGAGCGCCTCGAGAGCCCACGCTGGCAGCGCGGCACCACGCTCGCGATGGCGTCGTTCTTCGTCGTCGAGATCGCGCGCGGGCTCACCGGTGCGCCGCTCTTGCCGCTCGCGCTCGAGACGTCGGCGGCGCTCCAGATCTCGCGCCTCGCGAACCGACGGCGAGCGGCCGAGCACCAGCAGATCTCCATCCTCGCGTTCCTGCACCTGTGCGCAGCGACGGTGCTCTCGACCGAGGTGACGTACGGCCTGCTCTTCTTCGGCTTCGTGGTGCTCGTGCCGTGGATGCTGGCGCTCACCCACCTGCGCGCCGAGATCGAGGGCCACTTCGCGCCGCCTGCGACGCCCGCGCCCGAGGGCGCCGCGACGCTCGGGCGCGTGCTCGCCTCGCGCCGGCTGGTGGGCGCCGGCTTCCTGGCCGGCACCGCAGCCATCGCGATCCCGCTCTTTCTCACCACGGCACTCCTCTTCGCGGCGTTTCCGCGCGTCGGCTTCGGCTTCCTCGGCGTGCCGGGCTCGACCGGCATGCACGTGGCGGGGTTCGGCACCGACGTGACGCTCGGCGAGGTGGGCACGATCGCCGACGATCCGACGGTCGTGCTGCGCGTCGTGCCGCACGACCAAGATCTCGCGCACCCGCCGGCGCTGCTCCCGGTGCGCTTCCGCGGGACCTCCTTCGACGCCTACGACGGACGGCGCTGGACGCGGACGTTCCGCGGCGGCGAGCGCCTGCGTCGCTACGGCGACGAGCTCGCGATCACGCGACCGGCGCGCGCCGGCGCGGACGTCGCGTGGGACATCGTGCTCGAGCACATCGATCAGCCCGTGGTGTTCCTGCCGCCCCGCGCCGTCGCGCTCGACGTGCCGCCGCGCTACTCGGCGGGGCTCGACGTCGGCCGCGATCTCACGCTCTATCCGGGGCTCGACCTCCGCTACGAAGATCCCGATGCGCTCGGGCTCCGATACACCGTGTGGACCTCGCGGCGCGAAGAGCCGACCTCCGAGCGGCTCGGGGAGGACGAGCTGCACCGCTATCTGCAGCTGCCCCCGGGCCACGAGCGCCTCGGGGAGCTGGCGCGCGCATGGACCGCCGGGGCGACGACCGACCGCGAGCGCGCCGAGCGCATCCTCGCTCGCTTCGGGCGACCGCCCTTCGAGTACTCGCGCACGATGCCCGACCCGGGCGGCGAGCTGCCGCTCGTCGCGTTCCTCGAGCACGGTCACGTCGGCCACTGCGAGTACTACGCGAGCGCGATGGCCGTGCTCTTGCGCGAGGTGGGCGTCCCGTCGCGGAACGTCACCGGCTTCGCGACCGCGCACTACAACCCCTACGGGCGCTTCTGGGCCGTGCGATCGGGCGACGCGCACGCGTGGGTCGAGGCGTTCCTTCCCGGCGAGGGCTGGGTGACGTTCGACCCGACGCCGACGGCGGCGAGCGTGCCCTCGGCGAGCGAGCGGCTGCTCGCCGAGCTCCACGCGCTGAGCGAT
>JBGALT010000242.1:0-8537 GCA_044223665.1 Sandaracinaceae bacterium
CCTCGGACCCCTCGGGCAGGGCGCCGATCGCGTCGCGGGCGCGGGCGCGGGCGGCGTCGAAGAGGGAGCCGTCGCCTTCGCGGCGGGCCATCGACATCGAGTCGTCGAGCACCACCGAGACGCTGGCGAGGCCTCCCGTCCCGTAGAGCACCTCGGTCTCGAGGAAGGGCGCGGCGACTGCGAGCGCGAGAAGCACGACCAGCGAGATCCGCAGCGCGAGCAAGAGCGGGTCGTTCACGCGGACGCGCCGCCGGCTCTCGGCGAGCGCTCGCTCGAGCAGCGCGACCGTCGGCAAGCGCCGCTCCGGTACGTCGCTCCGCCGCACGAGGTGCGCGAGCACGGGCACCCCGGCGAGGGCGAGCCCGAGAAGCGCCAGCGGGACGGCTAGGCCCATCGCGACCGCCTCCCGCGCAGGAGCAGCTCGGCGAGCACCGCCTCGATGGGCTGATCGGTCCGCACCAGGAGGTGGTGGGCTCCGCGCGTCATCGCGGCGCTGCGCGATGCCGCCACGAACGCCTCCACCTCGCGCCGATACCCCGCGCGCACGACCGAGGGGTCCGCCTCCACCGAGCGCTCGCCCTCGAGACCGACGAAGCGCGCGGCGCCCTCGCTCCGGAGCTCGAGCTCGTCGGGCGACAGGATCTGCAGCACCCACACCTCGTGACCGTGCGCCACCAGCCGTGAGATGGGCGCGAGCGCTCCCTCCGCATCGTCGAGCAGGTCGCTCGCCACGACCACGAGCCCACGCCGGCTCTCGCGCTCGGCGGTCCTCGCGAGCGCGCCACCGAGGTCGGTCCCGGTCGACGACGAGACGGGGAGCGCGAGCGCCGCCAGCACGCGATCGACGTGCGCGACGCTCGCCCGCATGGGCAGCGCCCGCTCCGTCTCTCGTGCGAAGCGCGCGATCCCCACCGCGTCCGCCTGGCGCCGGAGGACCAGCGCGATCCCCGCGAGCAGCGCGGCCGCCTGCTCGAGCTTGGTGCGGCCTCCCGGCTCGCCGAAGTCCATCGAACGCGACGCGTCGAGCAGCAGCACGCATCCGAGCTGCGCCTCCTGCTCGAAGCGCTTGATGGCGTGCCGATCGTTGCGGGCGTACGCGCGCCAGTCGATGAGGCGCGGGTCGTCTCCCGGTCGGTACTCGCGGTGCTCGACGAACACCACGCTCGCGCCGCGGTGCGGGCTGCGGTGCTTGCCCGAGAGCAGGCCCAGCGCCGCGCGCTGGATCTCCAGCGTGAGCGCCGCGAGCAGCCGGGCGGTCTCCGGGTCGATCGGTGCGCGCTTGGCCGCGCCCTCGCTCAAGCGAGCAGCTCGGAGACGAGGTCCTTGGCTCGCACGCCTTCCGCTTCGGCCCGGAAGCTCGGAACGATGCGGTGGCGCAGCACGGGGAGGGCGAGGGCGCGCACGTCCTCCACCTCGGCGACGAAGCGCCCGTCGAGCACCGCGCGCGCCTTGGCGCCGAGCACGAGCGCCTGGCTCGCGCGCGGGCCGGCACCGAACGCCACCAGGTCGCGCACGCGCTGGCTCGCCGTCGGATCCCCCGGCCGCGTCTTGCGGACGAGCGACACGGCCGCCTCCACCACGTGATCGGCCGCCGGCACGCGCGGGACCAGGGCCTGCAGCGCGAGGATCTCGGCGCGCGAGAGCACGGCCTCGGGCGCGCTCGTCGCGGGCGCCGTGGTGCGCCGTACGATCTCCAGCTCTTCCGAGGCGCTGGGATAGTCGACGTCGATCTGGAACAGGAAGCGATCGAGCTGTGCCTCGGGGAGGGGATAGGTCCCTTCCTGCTCGATGGGGTTCTGGGTGGCGAACACCGCGTACGGCGCTTCGAGCGGGTAGGTCTTGCCGCCCGCGGTGACCCTTCCTTCGGCCATCGACTGCAGGAGCGCGGCCTGGGTCTTGGGCGGCGTGCGGTTGATCTCGTCGGCGAGCAGGACGTTCGTGAAGATGGGGCCCTGCACGAAGCGGAAGCGTCGCTCGCCCGTCGTCGCGTCCTCCTCCAGGACGTCGGTGCCCGTGATGTCGGTCGGCATCAGATCCGGCGTGAACTGGACCCGGTTCGAGCGCAGCGAGAGGGCCTCGGCGAGCGTCGTGATGAGGAGCGTCTTGGCCAGGCCCGGCACGCCGACGAAGAGGCCGTGCCCGCGCGCGAAGAGCGCCACGAGCAAGAGCTCGACGACCTCGTCCTGGCCGACGATGCGGCGCTTGATCTGGGTGACCAGCCGCTTCTTGGTGCGCGCGAGCTCGCGGACGCGCTCGACGTCGCCCGGTTCGTGCGCCGCAGCGCCGTTCGAAGGCTCGGGAGGGTTGGAAGAGGAGCTCACCGCCGGACCATAGATCCCGGGATCGTCCGGGTCGAACCCGTGCTGGCCGTGGTCATTCGGGCTGGCCTCCGAGCGCGCTGCACGCCTCGCGCTGGAAGACGACGTCGTCGCTCTCGGGATCTTCGACCACGGCGAGCGTGCAGTGCGGCTCGGGATCGAAGGGATTGACCTCGGTCGCGGCGCGGCTCGTCTCCTCGGCCCGCGCCCGGTCGCCCACGAGCGCGTACGCGGCACCCAGGTTCGCGAGCAGCGGGGCGTGCTCGGGGAAGCGCGCGCGAAGCGGCTCGAGCGCGTCGATCGCCGCCTGCCCGTCCCCGCCTCGCACCGCGGCGCGCGCCAGGCGCGAGGCGACCACCGGGTCGTCCGGTGCGAGCTCGTGCGCGCGCCCGTACTCGGCGGCGGCGGCGAGGTAGCGCTGCGCGGTCCAGAGAAGGTCCCCGAGGCGCACGGCGCGGCGCGCTCGCTCCTCCACGACGTCCTCGGTGTCGTCGGGCTCCCCTTCGCCGTGGCGAAGCCGCAGGTGCGGGACGGCCGGCGCGTCCTCGTCGGGCATCGGCAGCCCTCCGACCGCGTCGCGCCAGCGCCCCTCGAGCACGTCCCAGCTGCCTTGGGACGACTCGGCGAACGCCTGGCGTGCGTCCTCGCCGCGCCGCACGCGCGATGCGACGTCGACGAGCCCGGCGCTGCCGCGGAGGCCGTAGAACGTCTGCACGAACGTCGAGACCTGGGCGAAGGCGAGCGCCGCGTCCTCGGCGCTCGGCAGCATCGCGATCGACGGATGCAGGTCCTCGAACGGGATCAGCGTGCCCTGGGCCGCGCGCGTCACGAGCAGCCGCTGGGTGCCTTCGTCCAGGCGCACGGCGGGGGGGCCGCCTCGCCACCGCCGCTCGAGGAAGCGCGCGTAGCCCTCCTGCATCCACACCGGCGCCTCGTCCTCGCTGATCTGCGCGAGCAAGAGGTGCACCGTCTCGTGACCGATCGTGTCGGCCCACGGATAGCCGTGCACGAGCGCCCGGGGCGAGGTGATCATCAGGCGGTCCCACTTGCAGAGCGCGATGGTGCCGGTCCGCTCGATGTTCTCGATCGAGAGGCTCGAGACCCGCGAGAGCGCGCTCGCCGTCGGCAGGATCTCCAGCCGGATGGGGCCCACGTGGTGCGCGCCGAGCTCGGTGGCGAGGCCCTCGTCGACGCGGGCGAGCACGGCGAGCGCGTCGTGCGCGACGAAGCGGTCCGTCCCCGGCGCGTAGCGGACGACGAAGCGGCCATCGGCGCTCCGGAGCTCGTCGAAGCCGTGGGTGACGGCCTCGGTCTCGTGAGCGACCCGGGCCAGCATCGCGCGCTCGGGGGCGCTGCGCAGCGCGACGGCGCGCACGAGCGAGCCCTCGAGGTCGTCGCGCGCAGCGGCGTACTCGCCGCGCAAGAGCCGGGCGTAGCCGCGCTCGAAGCGCACGTCCGGATCGTCGGGGTACGCGGAAGCGAGCGCATCGAGCTCCGCGCTCGCCTCGGCGACGTGCAGTCGATCGAGCCCGATCGCGGCCTGCGTGAGGCGGGCGCCGTCCTGGCCCGGGGGGATCGCGCGGGCGACGGAAGGAAGGGCGAGCAGGATGGCGAGGCAGCCGAACGTCCGCGTCATCGCAGCAGGCCCTCGTAGTACCGACGCACGGCCTCGCCGTAGCCCGGCGGCGCGTCCTCGCTCATCGCGTCGAGCAGGCGGCGGCGGGCCTCCATCGGCCCCTCGTGATCCTCGGGGATCGCGACGGCGCCGCCGAGCTCGCTCCCACCATCGCCGCTCGAGCTCCCGCGCTGGTGCTGGGCATCCTCCTCGAGCCGCTGGCGGAGCTCCGAGAGGCGACGCGCGGCCTCGCCCTCGGCGTCGGCCGCGTCCACCGGCTGCTCCCGCTCGCGGGCATCACGGGCCTGGTCCATGAGCTGCCGGATGTCGCGTAGGTCCGACGCCACGTCGGGCACGAGGGGCTCGCCCTCCGGGCCGTTCTCGAAGCGATCGGCCAGGCGCTCGGTGCTCTCGGCCGCGGCGCTCTGTCGCGGCGCGCCGGCCTGGAGCTGCCGCCGGGCTTCTTCCGTCAGGTGCTCGCGCAGGTCCGGGATCGCGCGCTCGATCGCGCCGCGGAGATCGTGGGCGCGCTGCGCCACCTCGCGCGCGCCGCGTGCGGCCGTGGCGGTCTGGCCTTCGTGGCCCGGGAACATCATCGACTCGAGCTCGAGATCGCGGGCGAGGCCCTCGGCCTCGAGGTCGGCCTCCTCCGCCATGCGGCTCGCTTCTCCGAGATCGCCGTGCGCCAGCGCCTCCGCCACGTCGCGCAGGCGCTGCTGGGCGCGGCCGCGCTCGTCACGCTCGGTCTCGGGCAGGCGGCGGGCCTCGAGCGCGTCGTATCCGGCCGCCACGCTGCGCGCCTCGTCGGCGAGCGCCTGGGCGCGCCCGGCGCCCCGATCTCCGAGCGTCTCGAGCGCCGCGTGCGCCGCGTCGGTGCGGGCGCGCGAGCTCCCGCTCGCGAGGTCGCGCTCTTCCGCCTCGAGCCCCTGCAAAGCGTCCATCGCCTCGGCGAGGGCGCGGTCTCGCTGGCCGAAGTGGGCCTCGGCGAACGACGAGGCGCCCTGGCCGAGCGCGCTGGCGATGCGATCGATCTCTTGCTCGAGCGCCGAGAGCGCTCGGTCGGCGGCGCCGAGATCGCCGGCGAGCAGGCCCTCGCGCATCGCGTCGAGCGCAGCCTGCGTCTCGCGCGCTTGCTCTTCGGTCACGTTGCCGAACTCGCTCGGCGCCGAGCTCCCCATCGACGCGAGCCGCCCGCGCAGCTCGCCCAGGCGCTGTTCGGCCCGACCGATGGCCGTCATCAGTGCGGCGCGTGCCTCGTCGCTCGGGGCGCGCTCGAGCTCCCGGAGCAGCGACGCGATCTCGCGACGCAGGGTCTCGAGCTCTCGCGCGATCGCCGCGGCGTCCTCGACGCGCGCGCGCGCGAGCATGTCGGTGAGGACGAGCACGTCGTCCTCCAGCTCGGTCCGTACTCCCAGGTCCGTCGCGGTGCGCGCGTCCACCGGCGCGAGGTGCGGCTCCACGGTGCGCCGCTCGCCCGCGAGCGCGCGGCGCAGGCGCGTGACCATCGCGGCGTAGACGGGCGCATCGCTCCGGGCCGCCTCGCCCACGCGCGCCGCGAACGAGAGCCGGCCGAGCGCGGCGATCAAGCTGGTCAGCTGCGCCGAGCCGTTGGCGAAGCGCGTGACGGCGGCCTGCTCGCTCTCCGGCACCGGGACCTCGAGCCGATCGGCGAGCGTCGCGAGCGCCGCGTCACGGATCTCTTCGAGGTCCTCGATCGCCGCCTGACGCTGCGTCGACTCGGACGCGACGAGGAGCGTGCGGGTCTCGGAGCGGCCGGTGCCGGGCCCGGTCACGTCGTTTCCGTCGCGCGCCTCGACCCGCAGCGTGACGCGATCGCCGGGCTCGGCGCCCAGGTCGCGGACGGCGAGGAACGTGTCGCCGCTGACCTGGGTCGAGGGTGTGATCTCGAGCCGGCGCCGTCGCTCGCGACCGTCGGGGGGCGTGATCACGAGCTCCGCCTCCGCGACCCCGATCTCGTCCGAGGCGTCGTAGGCGAGCAGGATGCTGTCGTCGGGATCGACCGTGGCGTCGCTCTCGGGGGCGAGCAGATGCACGACGGGCACCGGGTCGGCGATGGCGTGCACGGCCCGGCGCTCGGCGTCGCGAACGGCTCGCCCGTCGGCATCGGTGACCGTCACCGTGATGGGGACGTCCTCGCGCACGAGGAAGCTCACCGAGAACGTCTCGCCGGCCCGGGCGCAGCCCAGGCTCTGGGGCCCGACGCCGATCTCGATCCGTCGCGCCGCGACCCGCGGCACGACGCGCACCTCGACCGTGCTGCCGATCGGCGCGTCGATGCGCGTCGCGCCCGGCACGCGCAGCGGTGCGCGCTCGAGGTAGCTCGGGTACACGATGCGCGCGTCGAGCGACTCCACGATCGAGGCGGTCGGCGCATCGATCCGGGTGGTGGCCAGCGGGTGCACCAGCGCGAAGACGCCCGCGCGCGCGCGCCCGCTGCCCAGCGCCACGACGGCCGCGACGACGAGCGCGAGCAGGGCCCAGGGCACGGCCCGGCCGAGCTCGCGACGCCAGCGCACGACGGCCCGCGGGCGCACGCTCCCGAGCCGTTCCTGCACGCTGCGCTGGTGCGCGGCGACGAGCGCGGCGGAGGACCCCTCGGGCAGCGCCTGGGCCAGCGCGAAGGCCGAGCGCGTCGCCGCGGCCAGGCGCGGGTCGCTCGCCTGCAGCAGCTCGGCGACGCCCGCGCCACGCAGCCCGGCGATCTCCTCGAGCGGGCGCCAGAGCGCCACGAGAACGGCCGACGACATGATCGTCCACCCGATCCCCAGCAGGGCCGCGTGCGGCAGCGGGCCGACGAGCATCCCGCTCGCCACCGCCGACAGGGCCAGCGCCGCCAGGCCCGCGATCAGCGCCCGCAGCGCCCGCGCGATCGTGGCGCGTCGCCGGAGCGGACGGAGCCAGACCTCGAGCGCAGCGAGCGCAGGGCGGGCGGAAGAAGCGGAAGAAGAGGAGGGCAGGGGCTCCAACGTGGATCCAATCCTAGAGCACCGAGCGCGACACCGCGCGAGATCGCGGATCGGCCCGGGTGATGGTAGCGCCGGATCGCCTGCCCGTTCCGGCCGGTCGTGCCCCGCGCTGCGCGGGCGGGGCCGGATGTGCGAACGAGGGCTTGCTCGCGGAAGATCGAGGTATAGTCGCCGCGCCCGGTGGGGCCGATGACCGGAACCGCGATCGAAAATCAACGCGACCACGCAGACTTGGCGCTGGTCGTCCACCTCGAGGAGCTGCTCCGGGATCGCCGTGTGCTGCTCGTCGGCGACACCAGCAGCCGCGTCGAGCGGCGCCTCTCCGATGCCGCGCGGACGGTCGACGTCGTCAGCCGCGAGCGGCGGGCCCGGCGTCGCGGCCTTCCAGTCCGAGCCTGGCCGACACCGGCCGAGAAGGGGACGTGGGACGCGATCGTCGTTCCGGATCTCGTGGCCGCGGGCTTGTCCGAAGCGTCTCGCTTCGACGAGATCGCCGCGCTCGCGCCCGAGGGCGTGCTGGTGGTCGCGACCGACGCGCGCGGCGAGCCCGCGTACGAGGCCTTCCACGCGATGGTCAGCGCTCGCTTCGAGAACGCGCGCCTGTTCGGTCAGGCGCCCCTCTCCGGCTTCGCGCTCGCCGAGCTCGGGGGCCGGGCGAGCGAGGTCGCCTACGACGCGAGCAGCGTCGAGCTAGCGCCTTCGCGCTTCGTGGCCGTCATCGCGCCGCGCTCGGCGAGCATCGACGGCTATGCGGTGATCGTGACGCCGCGCGCGTCGGCCGAAGAAGAGCGCGTGACGACCGATCCCGGCCAGGACGCGCGCGCGGGCGGGCCGCCGGCGCGCGACCAGCGCCTCGAGCGCGAGGCCGAGGCGGCGCGCACCCGGCTCGACCACGCCGAGAAGCGGCTCGAGCAAGCGCAGCGCGAGATCGCGCGCAACGCGCAGAAGCTGGACGAAGCCCGGCACGAGCAAGCGCGCCTCGAGGAGGCGCTGCGCGAGAACGACGCCGAGCGCGATCGCGCGGCCGAGGGCGAGTCGGACGCCGTGCGGGCGGCGCGGGCCGAGTGCGACGCGCTCGAGGCCCGCTTGCGGACCGCGGCGCGCGAGCTCACCGCCCTCCGGGCCGAGAACGATCGTCGGGCCGTCCTCGTGCGCGACCTCGTGGAGGAGAGCCGCCAGCGATCTTCCCTCGGCGCGATCGCGGCGGTGCCCTCGCGGCCGGCGATCGATGCCGAGCTCGCCCGCGCGCAGGAAGCGCTGCAGGCGGCCCAGCGACGCGCGGTCGAGGCCGAGACGCGACGGGCCGAGCTGGCGTTCCAGGTCGACGAGCTCAAGGCCGATCTCGCCTCGATCGGCCACACGCACGAGGCGAAGCTCGCGGAGCTCCGCGCACAGCTCGCTCGCGACCCCGCGTCGGGGCCCGTGGGTAGCCCGGCCGCGCCGGAGCCGCAGGCCGCTGCCGCCGATGCGTCGGCGCTCGCTCGGGCGCTCGATCGTGCGGCGGCCGGCGAAGCCGCGGTCGCCGAGCTCGAGCGGCGCCTCGCGCACGCCGTGACCGCAGCGGCGACGGCCGAGGCGCGCGTCTCGGCGCTCTCGGCCACGCTGGCCGAGCGAGAT
>JBGALT010000243.1:0-8532 GCA_044223665.1 Sandaracinaceae bacterium
GGCCGCCGATCGAAGCGCGCACAAGCGCTCGCCCGCCGCGCGCTGGGGCGGCGCGCGCGCGCGCCGGGCCTCGATGTCCCTGCACGTCGCCGGGGCGCTCGCGATGGCGATGGTGCTCCCGGTCGGCGCTCCCGCGCGGGCGCTCGTGGGAGCGATGGGGCTCGCGCCCCAGCTCGCGTCCTTCTTCGCGCTCGACCCCCGCTCGCGCCGATCGACGCTCGCCTTCGTGGTGCTGGGCGGAGCGAGCGAGAGCCTCGCGATCCTCGGCGCGTCAGCGGCGCTCGCGCTCGCGCGCGGACGCGCCGAAGAGCACGAGGTCGAGATCGAGCTCGGGTCGCCCGAGCAGCGCGCGCGCGGCGAGAGAGAAGCGACCCGAGGCCGGCCGCAAGAGGCGCGCGAGCCGGTCGTCGTCGAGCGCCGCGCGCGGTGGATCGCCGGGCAGAGACGGCGCGTAGCGCTGCGCGAAGGCGCGGGCCGCCTCCAGATCCCTCGCGCCCGCGGCCCGCAGCGCGAGCGCGAAGCGCATCCAGCCGTGAAAGGCGAGCTGGACCGCGCACGCGTCGGGCACCGCCGTCACCCCGCCCAGCGCGCTCTCGATCGAGGCGAGCTGCTCGCCGAGCGAGGCATCGGTGCGCGTGTCGAGCTCGCGCAGCGCGCCCGGCCAGCGCGCCGCGAGCGACCGGAGCCGCGAGCGCTCCTCCGGGCCCGGGCGTGTCCGCAGCGCGATCAGCGCGCGGTACTTCTCGGCGAGAAAGGCGAGCCCGTCTCGGTCGACCGTGCCCACGGCGTCGCCCTCGCCCGCTGCGACCCCACCCGGAGAACGGGTGCTCACGCCTTCCCGAGATAGACCTTGAGCATCTCGGTCGCTTCGTTCTTGTCGAAGGCGACGTCCCGGAGCTCGGTGCGACCGGAGACCTGGTCGAAGAGCTGGCCCAGGAACTTCGAGAAGGCACGACACTCGGCGACGGCGAGGTCCATGCGCGTCGGGTCGAGCAGATCCACGTCGCGCAGATCTTCCAGCGCGCGCAGGAACGGATCGATGCGCTCGTAGTCGTGGGCGCGCACCAGCTGATAGCCGATCGCGCGGAAGTGCATGAGGAAGTCGCGCACGTACTGGAAGCCCGTGTGGCCCAGCCAGACGTCGGGCGATCCGCTCGTCACCGCGCTCATCGCCAGGAACGCGCGCACGATCTGCTGGAACATCCAGATCTCGCGCCGAAGGCGCACGCTCGTCGCGCGCCGCGCCGCGAGATCCGCCGACAGCTCGGGCAAGGGAGCGCCAGGCCGCACCTCCAGGCAGAGCGCGTGGATCGCCGCGTGGATCGAGGCCCGCAGCTGGGCCATCGCCACCACGAGCAGCGGGCCGAGGTCGTTCTCGTTCTGGCCCGCATCCGGCGCCGAGAGGTCGTGCTCGTAGACGCGCCGCACCTCGAGGCGCAAGGACCCCGCGATCGCCTCCATCGCGCTGCGCAGCGAGGCGAGCGTGCGGGCCTCGGTCGCCAGCTCGCGGTGCCGGACCGAGATCTCGCGCGCCGGGATGCTCATCAGGTCGCGCTCGAAGCCGTCCGCCACCGAGTCGGCCGCGCGCTGCGCCAGGTACTTCACGAGCGCCCGCACGTCGCTCCGGAGCACGGCGAGGATCACGTACGCGCGGCGCGTCCCGAGCGGATCGGAGGCGTACGTGTCGATGAGCTCCGTGTAGCGGAGACAGCGGAAGAGCGTGAGGAACGCCAGGGCGAGCACGCGGTGCGCGCTCTCGGTCCGCACCGAGGTGAGGACGTCCAGCACCTCGGCCGAGCGGATCCGATCGAGCTCCGGCCGGAACTCGAGGGCCATGAGCGGGTTGAAGTAGGTGTTGCGCCCGATCTCTCGGACGATGACGCCGTGGTGCGCGTAGTAGAGGCGGTTGCCGATGCGCCCGAGGCGCAAGAGGCCCTCGGCCAGATCGACGAAGCTGCCGAACGCGTTGCGCAGGACGAAGAGCGCCTCTTCGGGCGTGTCCTGGGAGAGCTGCTCCTGGATCAGCTTGCCGCGCGCGGCGTCCTCGGGGACGACGGTCTCGAGGTAGCGCGCGAAGGTGTACGCGCGCTCGCGATCGCCGAGCAGCGTCTTGGTGAGCGCCACGACGCGGTGGCTCGCGTCGCGGAGCACGCGCATGTGCTCGTGGAAGTCCTGGGCGACGGCGGTCTTTCCCTGGGGCGTGCCCGGATGGTTGCGCTGGTTGCCGTAGCAGGCGATGCCCTTGAGGAGCATCTCGAGCTCGAAGAGCGTGTCCTCTTTCTTGTCCCACGGAAGCGACGCGAACCAACCGTCGCGCGCCGAGCTCTGTTCACGGCGCAGGCCGCGCGTTTCACGCAGCAGGTTGGCGTAGACGTCACGCTCGGTCGCGAGGCGAACCATCGGGGCGGCGCGAGGATAGCCGCACTCGGGCGGGGTCGTCGATCCGGCTCGTGCGCGCATGGCGCGGGCATGCTCCTAGTCCTCTCGCCGCCGCCGTCGCGAGCGGCACGCTGCTCGTGCTCTCGCGGCGCGCGCGGCGCGCGTGACCGAGCGAGGGTCGCTCTCGCGACGAGAGGGCCCGGCTCATCCCGCGTCGTGGGCGAGCCCCAGCTCCTTCGCGCGCGCCTCGCGGAGCGCGGAGTACGGGCGGTCCCAGTGCGCCGGCGTGTCCGGGCGCCAGGCGTGGACCGGAACGAGCCCCTCGGCGGCGAGCGCGCGGTGCAGGATCCGCTCGGCCTCGAGATCGCGACGGAACGGGAACGGGTTGCGGTGCACGCCGGCGGCGAGGCGGCCGTACTTGCGGTCGTCGGCCGCCACGAGCGCGCACAGCTCGCCCGCACGCTGCTCCGAGTACGCGAGGAAGACGTCGTCGTAGGGGCCGACGAGAGCGCGCTCTTCCGGCGCACGCGCCACCCAGCGCGCCCAGTCGTAGCCGTAGAGAAAGTCGTGCGTGTACCGGAACTGCAGCGGCGTCTCTCGCCCGAAGAGCGCATGCACGTGTCCGATGCGCTCGGCGCGCGCGTGCATCGCCTCCCCGCCGTGCGAGCTCCGCAGTCGATCGAGCTCGTGCGCGAGCCGATCGAGGTCGCCGAAGAGGTTCTCGGGAAAGTGCCGGGCGATCGAACGATCGACGACCTCGAGGGCGCGCCCGAGCGCCGCATCCCGCGCGAGGCGATCGATCGGCGTGCGCTCCGAGCGGGTGGGGTCGAGCGTCCCCGAGCGCGCGTCGCTCACGTCAGAGCCCGATCCAGGGGCCGAGGGCCAGGAAGGCCGCCACCGTGAGCGCGGCCTCCCACGATGCGCGATGGAGCGCCTGCTTGAAGCGGCCCTGCGCTTCGAACGCGTCGGTCACGGAGAGAGCGCTCGCACGGGAGAGCGCCGGCAGCGCGAGGAGCACGACGCTCGCCGCGACCAAGAGCGGCATCGTCGGCGTGCCGCGCGGGATCGCCGCCGCCGCGATCCAGGCGAGCGCACCGAGCACGAGCGCGATCGTGATCAGACGCCGCGCCGGCGCGTTGCCGAGCCACGTGGTGAACGTCCGCTTGCCGCCCGCGCGGTCGCTGCGCTCGTCGGAGAGCCCGCTCGCCACCGCGCTCGCGAGCGCGAGGCACGCGAAGCCCGGGAGCACGTCGAGCGCCGGCATCCACGCGCGCCCGGACTGCAGGTACGCCGAGAGCCAGGGCAGCACGAGCCCGACGCCGATCGCCTCGAGCAGCTCGCCACCACCGCGATAGTTCAGCCGCAAGGGCGGCAGCGTGTACGCGACGAAGAGACCGAGGGCGACGAGCGCCGCGCCCGGCGCGAGAGGACGATCGAGCACGAGCGCGGAGACGCCGGCGATCGCCAGCGCGCACAGACCCGCGCCGACGCCGGCCAGCAGGAGCGCGAGCGGCGAGAGGATGCCGTCGGGCAGAGTCTTCGGGCTCGTCTTGGGGAACATGCGCCGCTTGAGCGCGTCGACCTCGCGATCGCCGAAGTCGTTGAGCGTGACCACGAACACGGCATCGGCGGCGGTGAACGCGAGCGCGAGCGCCAGACCGAGCCACGAGAGGCGGCCGGTCGCGTCGATCCCGATGGCCTGCCCGAGCGCGAACGGCACCAGCAGCTTCGGCCAGCTCGCGGGCTTCAGCGCGAAGCGCCAGCGCGCGAACGTCGTGAGATCACTCGCCCTCACCCGAAGGGCCTAGCACGGGCGCACGCGATCGCCCGGCGCTCGCGCTACAGTGCGGGCTCCGCGATGGACGACCTCATCCTGCTGATCCTCAGCTCTCCCTCGGGCGCCGGAAAGACGACGCTCACGAAGTACCTGCTCGATCAGCTACCCGACTTCACGTTCTCGGTCTCGCACACCACGCGCAAGCCGCGCGTCGGCGAGACGAACGGCGAGCACTATCACTTCGTCGATCGCGCCGGGTTCGAGGCGGTCCGCGCGGCGGGCGGCTTCGCCGAGTGGGCCGAGGTGCACGGCAACCTCTACGGCACGAGCCTCGCCGAGCTCGATCGCGCACGCGCGCAGGGCAAGCGAGGCATCGTCTTCGACATCGACTACCAGGGAGCGCGGCAGATCAAGGCGACGCGCCCCGAGGCGATCGGCGTCTTCGTGCTGCCGCCCTCGCTCGAGATCCTGCGCAAGCGCCTCGAGGGCCGCGCGACGGACTCGCCCGAGGTGATCGAGCGGCGCTTCAAGCACGCGCAGGTCGAGATCGAGCACTACGGCTTCTTCGACTACGTGATCGTCAACGACGAGCTCGAGCGATCGAAGCGCGCGCTGCTCGGCATCGCGCTCGCCGAGCGCCATCGGCGTGTGCGGATGGCGCCGCTCGCGGAGGCCCTCCTCCGGACGGGCAGGATCTGACGGCGTCGGCCACGTCGGCAGCGTCGATCACGTAACGCCGGAGCGCGGGCGCGCGAACGGAGAGGCATGAACCGTCGCGACCTGCTCCGGCTCCTCGGTACCTCGGCCCTCGGCAGCTCCGTCCTCGGTGTGGCGTGTGGCGAGCCCTCGGTGGGCGAGGGCCAGTCGGGCAGCTGGCCCGGGCCCACGACGCCGGTGTCGTACGTCACCGATCCCCCGCCGCCGGTAGGCTCGCGCCTCGAGCTCTCGGACGACGAGTGGCGTCGACGCCTCACCGAGGAGCAGTACCGCGTGCTGCGGCAGGAAGGCACCGAGCGCGCAGGCACGTGCGCGCTCCTGCGCGAGCACCGCGCCGGCACGTTCTTCTGTGCGGGCTGCGGGGCGCCGCTCTTCGAGGCCGAAGAGAAGTTCGAGTCGGGCACCGGATGGCCCTCGTTCAACCGGCCGATCGAAGGGCGCGTGAGCGAGTCGAGCGACCTCTCGCTCGGCATGATCCGCACCGCGGTGTCGTGCGCGCGCTGCGATGGCCACCTCGGCCACGTGTTTCCCGACGGCCCGCCTCCGACCGGCCTTCGCTACTGCATGAACGGCGTCTCGCTCGAGTTCCGACCGACCACGACCTGACGCGGAGCCGCCCTGCGCGCCCGGCCCGACGGGGCGAGGGCGCCGTGGGCCTCGAACCACGACAGCGCGTCGGCGATCGACGTCTCGATCGGCGTACCGGGAAGCGAGAGCGCGCGCGTCGCGTGCGACGTGTCGGCGGCCAGGCCCAGCTCGGCGATCCGCGCCGCGCAGGCCGTGAGCACGGGAGCTCGGCCGGTCACGCGCGCGAGCGCCTCGGCCGCATGCCCCGCGGCCCGCGCCAGCGGCGAGGGCACCTCGACGACGGGCCTCCGGCGGCCCAGCGCCCGGAGCGCCAGGCGCGCGAGCTCGGCGAGCGAGAGATCCCGGTGGCCGACCAGGAAGACCTCGCCGGGCCGCGCACGGTCGTGCGCACGCTGATGCGCGAGCGCCACGTCCCGCACGTCGACGAAGTTCGTCCGCGTGCGGGTCACCGTCACGACCGGGAGCGAGAGGCAGGCGAGCAGGAGCTTGCCCGTCGGCGTCGGCGCGACGTCGCCCGGCCCGATCGGGCCGCAGGGCGCCACGATCACCACGTCCTGTCCTTCGCGGGCCGCGCGCACCGCGACCTCGTGCGCCGCGTTCTTGCTGATCGAGTAGCGATCGCCCGTCAGCCCGAGGCGAAACGGGCTCGCCTCGCTCGCCTGCACGCCCGGTCCCTGCCCGCCGAAGCGCGCGATCGAGCTGGTGTGCACGACCCGGATGCCGCGCTCCCGCGCCAGCGCGAGGACGTTCCGCGTCCCTTCCACGTTCACCTGCCACATGCGCTCGGGGTCGGGCAGCCAGAGCGCGTACACCGCGGCGACGTGGAAGACCGCGTCGACGTCGCGCATCGCCGACGCGAGCGAGCCGCGATCGGTGACGTCGCCGACCGCGATCTCGACGTCGAGCCCCGCGAGGTTCGTCCGCGGCTCCCGCGGAAGCACCAGGGCGCGGACGCGATGCCCGGAGGCGAGCAGCGTCCGGACGACGTGCCCGCCGACGAAGCCGCCGGCGCCGGTGACCAGGGCACGCATCAGCGCGGCGCGCTCGTGAGCGCGAACCAGAGGACGAAGTGCTTCTTGCCCGAGGTGCGCAGCCAGGCCTGGCCGAGCCAGAGGCGGGGGGCGATCGTGCGCACCTCGTCCTCGATGCGGCGGATGAAGCCGGGGTTGCCCCGGTGGTCGTAGTCGAGCTCGAGGACCGGCGCGCCGTCGTGGCGCGAGGGCGCGATGCGCGTCGTGAACCGGAACAGCGCCAGCCGATCGGAGACGACGCGATTGATGCCCTCGCCCTTCTCGGTCGATCGCGGCACGAACGTCTTGCCCCGCCAAGGGAAGGTGCCGGTGCGGGCCCAGGCGCGCGGCAGCGCGGTGACGACGTCGGGCAGCGCCGGGACGGCGAGCATCCTTCCGCGGAGCGGACCGTCGAGATCCGAGAGGCCTGGCGCCTGCGCCCCCTCGTAGAGCAGGCGGAGCTCGTCGTGCTCGAGGAAGACGAGATCGTCCAGGCGCGCGACGCGACGTGTGATGCGCGGTGGCGCGTGGGCGGTGGCGGGCTCGAGCACGAGGGCGGTGTCCATGGCGATCCTCCAGCGGCGCGCGCTCACATACGAGCGCGTATGTGAACTGGACATCTCACATACGACGCCGTATGTCAACGCGATGCCTGCGAAAGCGAGCCCTCGCGCCCCCCGACCGCGCACCGAGGCGATGGCCGAGACGCGCGAGAAGCTGCTTCGCGCCGGCGCCGAGCTCTTCGCCGCGCACGGGCTCGACGGCCCCAGCCTGGACGCGATCTGCGAGCGCGCCGGCTTCACGCGGGGCGCCTTCTACGTCCACTTCGCCGATCGCGACGACTTCATGGTCGCCGTGATGGAGCGCGAGGGCTTGCCGTTCCTCGACGCGGTGCTGGGCCAGGCCGGAGACGATGGCGCGCCGACCTTCGAGGCGGTCGTGGGCCGCTTCCTCTCGGCGGTGGCGACGGGCGCCTATCCGCTCACCCGCCGAGGTGGCCCCAAGCCCCACCAGCTCCTCGACGCCTGCGCGCGCAGCAAGAAGATCCGCGCGCGCTACGTCGCGCTGGTCGCCGACTCGATCGGGCGCGTCGCGCGCGTCGTCGAGACCAGCCAGCAAGAAGGCACGCTCCGCCGCGACGTCGGCGCGAACGACGTCGCGACGATCCTCCTGGCGGCGATCATCGGAGGACAGACGATGATGGAGCTCGAGGCGCCGATCGATCTTCCGCGGGCCGGGGCCGCGATGCTGCAGCTGCTCGCCCGCGCCCCGAAGCGCTGACGCGTCGAGGCACGTCGTCGTTCACGCCCCACACGCGTCGCGGTGACGCGGGGGCGAGATGGCGCCCCGGCGGGCCTTCACTCGCCGAGGCGAGCGTGCGCGTCGGCGTTGTCGGGGTCGATCTCGAGCGCCTCGCGCCAGGCCGCCCGGGCGCCCTCGGCATCGCCGGCATCGCGGCGCGCGTCGCCGAGATCGACACGATACTCGGCGCGCCCCGGTCGGCGGCGCACGACGAGCTCGTAGAACGGGACGGCCTCGGCCGGCGCGTGCCGGCGCATCAGGAGCTCGGCGAGCGCGAGCGCCGCGTGGTGCTCGCGCGGATCGAGCGCGAGCGCGCGCCGGAGCAGCGCCTCGGCCTGCTCGGGCGGCGCGTGGCTCGCCTGCTCGACGAGCTCGAGCGCGCTCCCGCCTTCGCTGGCGCCGCTCTCGACGGGAGGTGTCTGCTCGGGCGGCGCGGGCGGGGCCCAGGCATCCGGCTCGCTCGGGACGGCAGCGTCCTCGACCGGCGGCGCCCACGCATCGACCGGCTCGACCCACGCATCGGCCGGCGACGCGCCCGCCGCGCCCGCATCGGCCTCCGGCGCGAGCGCACCACCGCCGACGTGCGCGCTCCCCGCGTCGGGCGCCGCGCCCACGACCGGTCCGGCGTCGAGCGCGATCGCGACGCCCGTTCCGTTTCCCGTGCCGCTCGCACCGAGCAGCGCGAGGAGCTGTTCCTGCCGCTGGAAGGCGACGAAGCCGCCCGCGCCGAGCACGGCCAGACCGCCGAGGCCGACGAGG
>JBGALT010000244.1:0-8492 GCA_044223665.1 Sandaracinaceae bacterium
GGACGTCCGCCGTCTCGTCGGGCTGGAACGCATCGGCCGCGGCGCCGCGATCACCGGCGTACGCGCCGAGCAGCGAGCTCGGCGAGCCGCGCCCCATCACGAAGTCGACGATGCGCCGCGTGCTGTCGTGGGTCTCGAGGGCGCGTGCGCCGGTCCAGCGGCTGTCGTCGAACGCGCCCCAGGGCGTGAGCGAGAGACCGACCACGCGCATGTGCCGCGCGTGCGCGTCGACGAACGCGCGCCGGATGTAGCGGTTGGTACGGGCCGAGACGACGGCGCTGTTGAGGCCGCCGTTCCAGACCAGCCAGAGCTCGGTGCCCGGCTCGCCCCACGGAAAGCCGCGGTGCCGCAGCACCTCGCGCTGGAACACGCCGTAGAGCTGCTGCGCGCCGAAGCCGACGCGCGAGAGATTCCGGATCTCGACGTTGCCACACCAATCGTGGAGCAGGTGCGCATAGGGCCCGTCCTGGAACGCGCCGATGGAGCCCGCGAGCAGCACCACCTTCACGTGCCGCCCCGGCTCCTCGAAGTGCCAGTCGGGATCTTCCTCGCACGCGAAGCCCGTCGAGCAGTGCGCCGTCTGCCCGCGGGCGGGCGCGGCGAGCGCGAGCCCCAGCAAGAGAACGAACGCAGCCGACCAGACGAGGCGCACGGCGCGCTCCCATACCACGAGAGCGCGCCGCGGGCCGCGCGTGGAGCGAGCGGGCGCGTCGGCGCCGGTGCCCTCACCTGACCTCTCCCACGAAGTGGGAGAGGGACCGAGCTCCGAGCCGTTCGCGACCGAGCGACGCGAGGGTCGTTCCCGACCGAGCGAAGCGATGGTCTACCCGGCAGCGATCACGAGCCGGAGCACGCCCCCCGGTCGGACCAGCCGCGGTGGATGGGACCCCGCGCCGTCAGACCGGCCGTCAGCCGAGGGTGGGCGCGCGCCGAAAGCGCGAGCCCACCCGGACGCCGAGCGCGAGGACGCACCGCAGCGGCCGACCGGCCGTGAGGAGCGACCGGAGCGGCCGGCAGGGCCTATAGCCAATTGGCGATAGGCCTTGCCTCAGGTGGCGGATCACGGCCGGGATCACGGCGCGTGCCTACTGCGAAGGACGCGCTACCCCTTCAACGCTTCGGCGCCGCCGATGATCTCCATCAGCTCCTTCGTGATCGCCGCCTGACGCGCCCGGTTGTAGATGAGCGTGAGCTTGTCGATCATCTCGGCGGCGTTCTTCGTCGCGTTGTCCATCGCGGTCATGCGCGCGCCGTGCTCGGAAGCGAACGACTCGAGCAGCGCCCGCAGGACCTCGATCTCCACGTACATCGGGAGCAGGCGATCGAGCAGGGCTTCCTTGCTCGGCTCGTAGATGAAGTCGATGCGGCTGCCCGGCACCGGGCCTACGCCCACCGCTCCGGGCACGTCGCCCGCCATCACGATCGGGTGGATCGGAACGAGCGGCTCGATCACCACGCGCTGGCTGATCGCGCTCTTGAACTCGTTGTAACAGAGGTACACGGCGTCGTAGCCGTCGAGCCGGTACTCGCCGACGATCGAGCGACCGATCTCGCCGGCCTTGGCGATGCCGGTGGCGGGCGTCGCGAGCGTCTCGAAGACGCCGGTGAACTCGAACGCGATGTCGGCCCCACGACGGCGCAGGAAGTCGCGGCCCTTGCGGCCGATGACGGCGAAGCTCACCGCCACGCCGGAGGACTCGAGGTCCTTCCACTTGCGGTACGCGGCCTTGCTGATGCTGCCGTTGAAGGCGCCCGCGAGACCGCGGTCGCTCGTGAGGACCACGAGCAGCACCTTCTTCGGCTCGCGCCGCGCGAGCAGCGGGTGCACGTCCTCTTCGCCGGCGCGCGCCGCGACGCTCGAGAGGACCTCGAGCGTCTTGACGGCGTAGGGGCGCAGCTCCGTGATGTTCTGCTGCGCGCGACGAAGACGCGCCGCCGCGACCATCTTCATGGCCTTGGTGATCTTCTGCGTGTTCTTCACGCTTCCGATCCGCTTGCGGATCGCCTTCAAGCTCGGCACGGGCGCGTCTCCTGCTCAGGTGCGTTGGTGGGCTCGGCTCGCCTCTCGGTCCCGTCCCGGGATCAGGACGCGGTCGAGCTCGAGGCGTCCTTCTTCTTCTTCTTCTTCTTCGGGGCCTCGCCCGACGCCGTCGTGCCGGCGCTCGAGACGGTCCCGGCGCTCGAGGCCGCGCGCGCGTCGCCGATGAAGATCCCTGCGAAGGTCTTGAGGATCTCGTGCAGCCGCTGCTCGAGGTCCTTGGTGAGCTCCGGCTTGGCCGTGAGCGTCTGGATCAGGTCCGCGTGGCTGCCCTCCACGTACGCGAGCATCTCGCGCTCGTACCGGCGAACCTCGGCGGTCGGGATCTCGTCGACGTACCCGTTCGTCGCCGCGAAGATCGTGAGGACCTGCTTGGCGACGGGCATCGGGACGAACTGGTCCTGCTTCATGACCTCGACCAGACGCGCGCCGCGCGCGAGCTGCCGCTGGCTGGCCTTGTCGAGATCGCTCGCGAACTGCGCGAACGCCGCCATGGCGCGGTACTGCGCGAGCTCGAGGCGGAGCTTGCCGGCGACGCTCTTCATCATCTTCGTCTGCGCGTTGCCACCGACGCGCGAGACCGAGATGCCGACGTTGATGGCCGGGCGAACGCCCGAGTAGAAGAGATCGCTCTCGAGGAAGATCTGACCGTCGGTGATCGAGATGACGTTCGTCGGGATGTACGCCGAGACGTCGCCACCCTGGGTCTCGATGATCGGGAGCGCCGTGAGCGAGCCGCCGGAGTCCGGGATCTTCTTGGCGGCGTAGTCGCTCTTCCCCGCCGTCTCCTCGAGCGCCTTCTCGAGCTTGCCCGCGGCCTCCTTCGCCTCGGCCTCACCCGCCTTGTCCTTCTTGGCCTTCGCATCGTCGGCGCGCTTCTTCGCGGCCTTCCACGAGGCGAAGCCCGACGCGTCGACCTTCTCCCAGAGCTCGTGCGTCGCTTCCTTGCGCGCCTCTTCGCCCACGTGGACGTGAACGCCGGCGACGCCGCGCTTGGGCTCGTCGCTCTTCTTCACGCAGACCCACTCCTCGGCCATCTTGGCGGCGCGCTCGAGCAGGCGGCTGTGGACGTAGAAGACGTCGCCCGGGTACGCCTCACGGCCCGGCGGGCGGCGGAGCAGCAGCGAGAGCTGTCGGTAGGCGACGGCCTGCTTGGAGAGATCGTCGTAGACGAGCAGCGCGTGCTGCCCGCTGTCGCGGAAGTACTCGCCCATCGTGACGCCCGAGTAGGGCGCGATGAACTGGAGCGGTGCCGACTCGGACGCGCCGGCCACGACGACCGTCGTGAACTCCATGGCGCCCGCCTCGGTGAGCTTCGTGACGACGTTCGCGACGGTCGACTGCTTCTGGCCGATGGCGACGTAGATGCAGAAGACGTTGAGGCCCTTCTGGTTGATGATCGTGTCGATCGCGACGGCCGTCTTGCCCGTCTGGCGGTCGCCGATGATCAGCTCGCGCTGGCCGCGGCCGATCGGGATCATGGCGTCGATGGCCTTGAGGCCCGTCTGGAGCGGCTCCTTGACCGGCTGGCGCTGGACGATGCCCGGCGCCTTCAGCTCGACGCGGCGGCGCTGCTTGGCGTCGATCGGGCCCTTGCCGTCGACCGGCTCGCCGAGCGCGTTCACCACGCGGCCGACCATCGCCGGGCCCACGGGCACGTCGAAGATGCGGCCCGTGCGCTTGACCGTGTCGCCCTCGCGGACCTTCGTGTCGCTGCCGAGGACGGCGACGCCGACGTTGTCCTCTTCGAGGTTGAGCACCATGCCCGTGAGGCCCCCCGCGAACTCGACGAGCTCGCCGGCCATCGCGTTCTCGAGGCCGTACAGGCGCGCGATACCGTCGCCGACCGAGAGGACGGTGCCCGTCTCCACGACGTCGACCGACTTGTCGTAGCTGGCGATCTGCTTCTTGATGATCTCGGAGATCTCTTCGGCGCGGAGCTGCATGAGGTTCCTCTGTCTCTCTTCGGGTCGCGAACGGGAAAGCGTGTACTTCGGCGGCGCTAGGCGCTGCCGCGTTGCAGGAGCGTGCTCTTCAGGTCGGCGAGGTGGTTCGTGATCGAGCCGTCGAAGACGGTGTCGCCGACGCGCGTCACGACGCCGCCGATGATCGACGGGTCGACCTTCTTCGCGATGGTGACGTCGCGGCCGACCGCCGCCTTGAGCACCTTCGCCAGCTCGACGTAGTACGCCTCGGGCAGCGGCGCGGCGCTGACGACCTCGGCGCGCACGCGGCCGGAGGCCTGCTCGACGCGCGCCACGAAGGCGTCGGCGATCTCCCGCAGGTTCCGCATGCGCCCGCGATCGGCGAGCATCGCCAGCGTGTTGACGACGATGCGGCTCGCGGCGAGGCGCTGGCCGACCGCGATGACGACGCTCTTGCGCGCCTGCGGCGAGAACGCCGGGTTCTCGAACACGCCGCGGAGCTCGGCGCTGGTGTCCCAGGCGTCGGCGGCGGCGAGCAGCTCGCGCTGCGTGCGCTCGATCGACTTCTCTTCGTTCGCGAGGTCGTAGAGCGCCTTCGCGTAGCGACGTGCGACGGCCGACATCTCAGCTGGCTCCCTTCGGGCCGGTGCCCGCGGCCCCGGTCCCACGCTCGACCGACGCGCGCAGCCGCGCGAGGTACTCGTCGGCCAGCCGCTGCTGGTCGGCGGCCGTCGCGCGCTCGCGCAGGATCTTCTCGGCGGCGCCCACGGCCGCCTCGATGGCCTCGCGCGTCAGCTCCTGGCGCAGCGTCTTGAGCTGCTGGTCGACCAGGAACTTCGCCTCGGCGTGCATCTTCTCGGCGCGGCCCGACGCCTCGGCGACCATGCGGTCGCGCTCTTCCATGCCCGCGCGCTTGAACTCCTCGCGGAGCTTGGCGATCTCGTGATCGAGGTTCTCGATCCGCGCGGTGTACTCCTCGTGCTTGGCCTGGGCGGCGGCCTCGACGCGGCGCGCTTCCTCGAGCCCGTCGACGATCGCCTTGCGGCGGACGGCGAGGAAGTCCGCGATCGGCTTGCGGCCGAAGTAGACGATGATGAACGCCCAGAGGAAGAACGAGAGCACCCGGCCCGCGAAGGGCGGCTCGCCGTTGGGGCCCGCCTCGAGCCAGAACATGTCGCCGATGCCGGGGTGATGACCATGCTCGCCGTGCTCTTCGCTCGCGGCGGCCTCCTCACCGAGCTCGCCCTCGGCGTCGCCGTGGGCTTCGCCTTCGTCCTCGTGCTGCGCCGACGCCGTGGGGCTCGTCCCCGTGCCGGCCGCGAGGGCGAGCGTGCCGAGCGCGGCGAGCGCCAGCGCGAGACCGAGGCTGCGGAAGCGAGCGAGCCCGCGCATCACGACGCCTTCCTTCCGAGGAGCTTCTCGGCGATCTCGGAGGCGAGCGCGGGAACCGTGGTCTTCATGGTGCCCCGCACCGCCTCGGCCTCTTCGTTCATCGTCTTGGTCGCGCTGGCGAGCGTCTGCTCGGACTCGGCGCGGGCGCGGGCGACGAGCTCGCGCTCGAGGCGCTGGCCGTCCTGCCGAAGGCGATCGCGCTCGACGGTGGCCTCCATCTTCGCGGCCTTCACCTTCGCCTCGAAGTCCTTCAGCGCGTCCTCGGCCGAGTGCTCGAGGTTCTTGGCGGCGTTCTTGGCGCCGTCGATCGCCTTGTCCCGCGCGTCGAAGAGCGTGAGCATCGGCTTGAAGACGAGCGTGCGGAGCACGAGGAAGACGACGAAGAACGTCACCGTCTGGAAGACGATCGTTCCGTCCAGGTCGATGATCGCTCCGCCGGAGAGAAGAAGCTGCATGAGGCCTCGTGGTGGCTCCGACCGTCCGCCCGCGGGATCCGCGGGAGCGCCGCGGGCGTTCGCCCGGGCGAGAAAGCCCTCCGAAAGAGGACGGGGCTGTCTGACTGCGGCCCGAGTGGCGCCCGAGGCCGCGGAGCGCGCGCTGTGTAGCAGCGCCCCCCTACCCCGTCAAGCGTGGCTCGGATGCGGAATCCTTCGTGAAATCAGGCTCGAACTCCCCGAAGAGGCCTCGTCCGCGTGACGCGTCATCGTGGGGCGCCCGGCCGGTCCTGCGCCTGCTGTTCTACTACGCCCAGAATCGTCGCGTGGCGCGACGATTGGACGAGGCAGGAAGGCAAGCCGCGCGGCGGGCGCTCCCGAGCTGCGGCAGCCCTCGATCGCCACGGCGTGGTTCCGAGACAGCGCGCCGCGCTGCGGCGCCGATGTCGTTGGGCTGCAGGCTACGCCCGCGCTGAGTGACCCAGGTTCCAGACCGCCGCGGGCGACCGACGCAGGCTCTGCGCATCCGAGGCAACCCCGCTTCGGGCTCACGGAGAGAGCGTGCCATGCAGCCGATGAAGTTCTTCCTCGACACCCACGACCAGACCAAGAAGACGTTTCCCGGAGGGATCTCGAAGGAGGACTTCGCCGCCTTCTTCGCGAAGTACGAGAAGGCCGCGCGCGAGGAGGGGGTCGTGATCCTGCGCGTACACGTCGGCTTCGAAGAGGGGCGTGCGTTCTGCTTCAACATGGCCCCGAGCGCCGATCACGTCCGACGTGCGCACGAGAAGGTGGGTCTCCCCTTCGACTCGATCACCGAGGTCACGACCGCGACCCCTGGCGATCTCTTCTTCCGCGCCCAAGCATGAGCCATGGTCGATCGGCTCACGGCGGCGCGCTTTCCGTTCCTCGCACGACTGTCGAGCGAGGGCCGCCGTGAGCTGGTCGCGATCGGCGCGTCGTCCCCACCCCCGAGAAAGCGCCTGCTCGGACGCGGCGACGCCGCCGGCGGCGCGTACTTGGTCCTCGGCGGCGCGCTGCGCGTCTTCTACATCACCCCGGAAGGACGCGAGTCGACGCTCTACCACGTACGTCCTGGCCACACGTGCGTGCTCGCGCTGAGCGCCACCCTCGAGGCTCAGCCCTACCCGGCATGGGTGGAGGCGGGGCCGCGCGGCGCGATCTTCGTGTGCGTTCCGAGCGATGCGTTCCACCGGCTGGTCCAGCGCGAGCCGGCGTTCCGCGGGTTCGTGCTGAGCGCGCTCGCAGACCGCGTGCTCGAGCTCATGCTCACGCTCGAAGAGCTCGGAAGCGCGCGGGTCGAACAGCGCCTGGCGCGGCTGCTCTCGTCGGCGAGCGGCTCGGTCGTCCACGCGACACAAGCCCAGATCGCGAGCGACCTCGGCACGGCCCGCGAGGTCGTCTCCCGCGCGCTCCGGTCCCTCGCCAGGCGGAGTCTCATCCGAACGGGTCGCGAGCGGACCGAGATCCTCGACCGCGCCGGCCTCGAGCGCGTCGCACGCTCCAGCCTGCCGCGCATGAAGTGAGGGCGGTCACGGCGACGCACGGACGTCTCGACACGCGCTCGCTGCTACGCTCGCCCCATGACGCTCCTGCCGCGGCTGCAGCTCTTCGAGTTCAACGATCTGCCGTGGGTCCCGGCGGCCGTGCGCGACACGGTCGTGGAGTCGCTCAGCCGTACGCTCCGGTGGGGCCACATGCTCGACGGTCTCGTCGAGCCGTTCGAGGCGTTCCTGGCCGAGGCCGGGACGCGCGAGGTCCTCGAGATCGGATCGGGCGGCGGTGGGCCGGCCTCGATCCTCGCCGAGGCGCTCGCGCGAAGAGGCCGTGCCGGCGCGCGCTTCGTGCTCACCGACCTGCATCCGCGGCCCGAGGTGTGGGCTGCGGCGAAGGCGGCCCAGCCCGATGCGATCGACTTCGAGCCTTCGAGCGTCGACGCGACGCGCATCCCGGAGGCCCTCGCTCGCGGTCGCGCGCGCAGCATCATCAACGTGCTCCACCACTTCCCGCCCGAGCTCGCGACCGCGATCCTGGAGGACGCCGTCCGCGGCGGGCGCGGTGTGTTCATCGCGGAGGGCTTCGAGCGCAACCCGCTCCGGTTCGCCAACTTCGCGCCCGCCGGGCTCCCCGCGCTCGCCCTGAACCCGCTGCTCAGCCCGCGCGATCGGTTCGCGAAGGCCGCCCTCACGTATCTCACGCCGCTGGCCGTGGGCGTATCGGTGTGGGACGGGCTCGTCTCCACGCTGCGCGTGTACTCGGAAGAGGAGCTGCGCGCGATGGTGGCGCCCTTCGGGCGAGGCTGGCGCTGGCGCTACGGGACCTTCCGCTACCCACCGCTCGGCAAGGGCACCTACTTCTACGGCGTGCCGAGCTGAAGGGCCGATGTCGTTCGCCCCGAACCTCGCGCTCTGGCAGCGCGATCGGATTGCCGATCTGCGCTGCCGCGTGCTCCTTCCCGAGCCCTACCGCCCCGAGAGCGAGCGCTATCCGCTCGTCGTGAGCCTGCACGGGAGCGGCGAGCGCGGCGACGACGACGTCGCGCAGCTCCGCAACGGCCCGGCGGCGTTCGAGGGCCGCCGCCATCGGTGCATCGTCGTCGCGCCGCAGCTCGAGACGAACGAGACGTTCGGGGGCAGCTGGTACGGCGGCGAGACGGAGGGCCAGCGCCGCACCGTCGCGCTC
>JBGALT010000245.1:0-8409 GCA_044223665.1 Sandaracinaceae bacterium
TCTGCTACCTGGCGCTCAAGCCCAGCCTCTTCGGCCCGGCCGTGGCGCTCCTGCGCGAGACGGGCATCGTGCGGCGCCACGAGCCCACGAGCCCCGACTTCCGGCGGGTCGTGATCGAGAAGCCCTTCGGCCACGATCTCCCGAGCGCCCGGACGCTCAACGCCGAGATCCACCGCGTGCTCGACGAGCACCAGCTCTTCCGCATCGATCACTACCTGGGCAAGGAGACCGTCCAGAACCTGCTCGGCCTGCGCTTCCACAACGCGATCTTCGAGCCGATCTGGAACCGCCACCACGTCGAGCTCGTCCAGATCACCGTTGCCGAGACCGTCGGCGTCGAGGAGGGAAGGGCGGCGTACTACGACGGAACCGGCGCGCTCCGCGACGTCCTCCAGAACCACATGCTGCAGGTGCTCGCGCTGATCGCGATGGAGCCGCCCTCGTCGCTCGATGCGGAGGCCATCCGCGATCAGAAGGTCGAGGTGCTGCGCGCGCTGCGCGCTCCCGAGCGCTCCGAGATCGGTCGGCACACCGTGCGCGCGCGCTACGCGGCCGGCGCGATCGACGGCCGGCCGGTGCGCTCGTACCTCGCGGAGGAGGGCGTTCCCGAAGGCTCGCGCACCGAGACGTACGTCGCCGTCCGCGCCGAGATCGACGGATGGCGCTGGGCGGGCGTTCCATTCCTGCTCCGCCACGGCAAGCGCATGCCCAAGCGCTTCACCGAGGTCCAGGTGCAGTTCCGGATGCCGCCCGTGCAGCTCTTCAACCATCCCGACGGGATGGAAGCGGCCGAGCTCAACCGGCGCGTGCGCGACGGATCGCTGTGCATGATCCGCCCGAACGTCCTCTCGATCGGCGTCCAGCCGCGCGAGACGATCCGGCTCTCGTTCGGCGTGAAGGAGCCCGGGCCCGAGATGCGCATGGCGCCCGCCTCGCTCTCGTTCGACTACCGCGAGCGCTTCGGCGCAGCGCCTGCCGACGCCTACGAGCGCCTGCTCGCCGATGCGATGGCGGGCGATGCGACGCTGTTTCTCCGTGCCGACGAGATCGAGGCGAGCTGGCGCTTCTGCGACGCGATCCGCGATGCCTGGGACAGCGAGAGCGTGCCGGTGCGCGAGCACGCCGCCGGGGACTGGGGCCCGGCGGAGGCGGACGAGCTCTTCCACGGCTGCGAAGGTGGCTGGACGCGGGGCTGACGCGACGGCGCCGGCGCTCCGAGGCCGGGACGGGCTCGATCAGGGATGGACGAAGCGGAGCACGAAGCGGTCGCTCGTGCCGCGGCGCTCGCCGGCCTCGCGTGGCGAGGCGTTCCAGTCGTGGGGGTCGCTCGCGCTCCGCAGGATGTCGAGCTCCGACTCGAGGACGAAGCCCGCGGCCGTCACCTCGTCGATGACGACCGACTCCTCGATGCGGTGCAGCGTCTGCACGTCGTCCACGCCGTGGCCGTCCGCGGCCGCGTGATCGACGATGCCGTAGACGCCGCCCGGCCGGAGCGCGGCGAACACCGCGCGGTTCATCGCCGCCCGATCGACCCGCATCCACGCGGTGTCGTGGTAGCTGAGGATGAAGAGCACGGCATCGAGGCCGGTCGCATCCGGCGGCAGCGGCGCATCGAAGGGCAGCTCCACCGCCACGACGTTGGGCATCGCGAGCCGCTCGAGGCGCTGCGCGAGCGGTGCGCGCGCGAAGCGATCGAGGATGAACGTGTCGTTCTGCGCGAGGACGAGGCCGCCGGGCCCGACCGTGCGCGCGAGAAGCTCGGTCGTGTAGCCGCCGCCGGCGAAGAGCTCCGCCACGCGCTGTCCGGGCTCGATGCCGAAGAACGAGAGCACCTCGCCGGGACGGCGGCCCGCGTCGAGCGCCCGATCGTCGGCGGTGCGGTCGGGCGCGTCCACCGCCCCCGCGACGGCGGTGCGCGCGGTGACGCTGTCGACGTGCGCGTGCACCGTCGTGGAGGGCGCCGCGGGGTCGGGCGTGACGGGCGCGGGGCCACGCGGGCCGGCACATGCCAGGCAAGACAGCGCGGAGAGCAGGAGGAGGCGACGCATGACGGCGTCATGGGGCGCGCGCTGGGTGGTGTCGAGCGGGGCACCGAGCCCGCCGTGCGCGACCCGCGATGGTGATCAGCCGCGGTGCGCCGCGATCCGCGCCAGACGCCGCGCGGCGATGGGCGACTCCGGCCACACGCGCAGCACGCGCTCCCACGCGTCGCGGCGGGCGCCGACGTCGTCGCCCTGCTCGGCCATGAGCGCGAGGTTCATGAGCGGGTTCGGGTCGCTCGGGTCGAGCGCTGCCGCGCGCTCGAGCTCGGTGCGCGCCTCGAGCGGACGGTCCAGGTGCATCAGCGCGGCACCGAGGCCGTTGTGCGCCGCGCCGAGCTCCTCCGAGCGCCGCAGCGCCGCACGGTAGGCGCGCTCGGCCTGCGCGTAGTCCTCGAGCAGCGCGAGCGCGTTGCCGAGCTTCAGCCAGGAGGCTGCGTCGGCGTCCTCGCGGTCGATCGCCAGTCGGTAGGTCGCGACGGCCTCTTCGACCATGCCCAGATCGCGCTGGAGGTCGCCCAGCGCGAGCAGCGGCTCGGCATCGTTGGGCGCCAGCTCGGCCGCGCGCCGGAAGTCCTGCTCGGCGCCCTCGACCTGGCCGTTCGCGGCCCGCTCGAGGCCTCGGCCGAGGATCGCGTCGGGATCGGACGAGGCCCGCGCGACCGCGGTCTCGAAGGCGGCGAGCGACTCTTCGTGCCGGCCCGTCTCGCGGAGCAGGCGGCCGAGGTTGATCCACGGATCGTGACCGACGCGGTCGAGCTCGGTCGCCCGGCGCAGCTCGCGCTCGGCGCCCTCGCGGTCTCCGAGCCCCTCGAGCGCCAGCGCGTAGCGGTTGTGGAGCGGCCCCGAGCTCGGGGTGTCGGCCACCAGCGCCTCGAGGCGCGTGCGGGCGTCCTCGTGCTCGCCGCGATCGAGCGCGATGTCGGCCGCGAGCAGGAGCGCCCGCGGATGGCGCGGCTCCATCGCCAGCGCCTGATCGAGCTCGGCCTCGGCGTCGTCCAGCAGGAGCCGGCCGCGGGAGAGCGCCGCCGCGAAGACGTGGAGGTCGGCCGTCTCACCCAGGAACTGCACGGCCGAGCCGAGCTCGCCTTCGGCGAGCAGGAGATCGCCGCGCTGCAGGTCCTCGAGCCCGCGGGCGTAGTGCGACAGACCGCGGACCTCGTCGGTGCCCGCACCGAGCGCCTCGGCGCGCTCGAGGAGCGAGCTGGCGGTCGAGGCCTGGATGCGATCGAGCCCGGGGGCCTCGAGGAGCGAGGCCTCGAGGCGTGCGCGGGCCTCCGTGATCATCGTCCGAGCCTGCGCGTCGCGCCACGACGTGTAGCCGAGGGCGAGGCCCATCGTCGCGAGCGAGGTGAACGTTGCGAGGAGCACCACGCGCCGGCGGCGCGCGGGGGCGGACGAGGTCGACATGGGGGGAGTCGATCCGGCCTCGGCCCGCGGGTCAAATAATCGACGAGCCCGGGCCCTCGCGCTCCCTCGTCACGACGCGGTGCGGCACGAAAGAAGCGCAAGAAGGGGTTCTCGCCTGCGCGCGACGCGTCTATTCTCGCGGCCAGGGGTCTTTCCGAGGGAAGGGTTGGGATGCGCACGACCATGGCGAAGAGGTGGGTGGGGCTCGCGGTAGCAATCGCGGCGTTGGCGCCGCTCGCGCTCGCACCTTCGACCGCACACGCGGGCGGCTTCGAGTTCAGCGGCGCCGGCACGCGCCCGCTCGGTCGTGGCGGCGCGTTCGCGGCCCGCGCCGACGACGGCCTCGCGCTCCTCTACAACCCGGCGATGCTCGCGGATTTGCCGGACAGCCAGATCCACCTGAGCGCCGGCCTCGGCTTCCTCGATGCCTGCGTGCAGCGCGATGGCACCTACGGCGGTCAGCTGCTCGGCGGCTCGACGATCGCGACGTCGATGTTCGACTCCTCGCCGACGGACCCCGACGCCTGGACGCGCGAGGCCTTCCCGCGCGTCTGCAACAGCGGCCCGCCGCAGATCCTGCCGCAGATCGTCGGCAACGTGCGCCTGGCGCCCGACCTCGCGCTCGCCTTCGGCATCCTCGCGCCGAACGGCATCGGCGCATCGCACTGGGGCAACGGGAGCGGCGCGGTGACGGTCGCCGGGGACACGACGGGCAATCCGCTGCGCCCCACGCCCACCCGCTATGCGCTCACCGAGGCGAACCTCCTGCTCTTCTATCCGAGCGTGGGCTTCGGCTGGCGCCCGCTCGAGTGGCTCCGCGTCGGTCTCACGCTGCAGTGGGGCATCGGCATCATCTCGTTCACGAACTACACGAACTCGGGCATCGGCAGCGAGGACCCCTCGACCGACATCCGCACGCAGCTCTCGGTCGTGAGCCCCTTCGTGCCCGCCGGCATCCTCACGGTCCACTTCGTTCCGCACGAGAGCGTCGACATCGTGCTCGGCGGCCGCATCTCGGACGCCGTCGGCGGCGCCGTCCCGGCCCAGGGCGACCTCACGCTGACGACGACGCCCTACGCCACGGCCGCCAACGGCACGGCCGAGGCGCAGGCGCAGGCGACGACCATCCACGGCACGACGCTCCACTCGGGACAGCCGTGGCAGTTCTGGACGGGCTTCCGCTACGGCCACCGCCTCCGCCCCCGCGCGTACACGCGCCCCGGCGACGCGGCGCTGCGGCCCGGTCCCGACGATCCGATGGCCGACGAGCTCTTCGATCTCGAGCTCGACGTCGTCTACGAGTACAACCGCCAGGTCACCGACTTCGTGGTCACGAACCCGCCGGGCGCGACGGCGAGCATCCGCCCGATGGGCTGCGCGCCCGGTGACGCGAGCTGCCTCTCGCCGATCCCCGTGCCGCGCACGCTCCCGCTCGCGCACGGCTGGAGCGACGACATCGTCTTCCGCCTGGGCGGCGACGTGAACGTCATCCCCGGCTTCCTTTCGTTCCGCGCCGGCGCGAGCTTCGAGCTGCCCGTCGACACCGGCTACCGCCGCTGGATGACGAACGACTTCATCCAGGGCTGGCGCCTCGGCCTGCACGTCGGCGGCACGATCCGCATCGACAACCACTTCGATCTCTCGATCGCCTACGCCCACATCTTCAGCGAGACGGTGGTCGTCGGCGCCGACGCCGGCTTCCGCCAGGTCGCCGCGACGGGCTCGATGGGTCAGTGCTCGGGCACCGACGGCAACGCGTACGATCCGAACAACCCGGTCGTCAGCCGCGGCTGCTTCCCGCAGGGCTTCGGCACGGTGGTGAACCAGGGCACGTACACCCAGGAGTTCAACGTCGCGTCGATCTCCGGCACGTACCACTTCGACTGAGCCGGCGGCGGGGCGGCCTCTGCCGGCCCTGCTCGTCCTCGCGCCGCGCCGTACGCACGGGATCCCGCACGTCGAGCGGGGCCGTGCCGTCCGAGCGCGGCGCGCTCACGTGAGGGATCTCCACTGCGGAGCCACGTTTCCGCGCGAGAGTGCGCCATGCGCGTTCACGTCCTCGGCGGCGGCCCGGCGGGCCTCTACCTGTCCATCCTCATGAAGAAGCGCGACCCGCGCGCCGACATCCGCATCTTCGAGCGGAACCCCGAAGGGCAGACGTGGGGCTGGGGCGTCGTCTTCTCGGACGAGACGCTCGGCAACCTCGTCGACGCCGACCCCGAGACGTACGCGGCGATCACCGAGGCGTTCGTGCGCTGGGACGAGATCGAGGTCCGCGCCCACGGGACGACCCACCGCTCGCGCGGCCACGGCTTCTGCGGCCTCTCGCGCCGCCGATTGCTCCAGATCCTCGAGGCCCGCGCCACGTCGCTCGGCGTGTCGATCCAGCACCAGATCGACGTGACCGACGTCGATGCGCTCCGGAAGGACTGCGACCTCCTCGTGGGCGCCGACGGCCTCCGCAGCATCGTCCGCAAGCGCTGGGAGGATGCCTTCCGCCCCTCGCTCGATCCGCGGCGTTGCCGCTACGTCTGGCTCGGGACGCGCCATCGCTTCGAGGCCTTCACCTTCAGCTTCCGGCAGAACGAGCACGGCCTCTTCCAGATCCACGCGTACCCGTTCGAGCGGGAGACGGGCACCGTGATCGTGGAGTGCGAGGAGAAGACGTGGCTGCGCGCGGGGCTCGATCGCGCGAGCGAGGGCGACACGCTCGCCTACTGCGAGAAGCTCTTCGCCGCCGATCTCGAAGGCGATCGCCTCCTCTCGAACCGCTCGCTCTGGACCCAGTTCCCCACGCTCAAGAACGAGCACTGGTCGCACGAGAACGTCGTCATCCTGGGCGATGCCGCGCACACCGCGCACTTCTCGATCGGGTCCGGCACGAAGCTCGCGATGGAGGACGCGATCGCGCTCGATCGCTCGCTCGCGGTGCCCGGCCGATCGCTCGCGGCCTCGCTCGCCGCCTACGAGGAGGAGCGCAAGCCCGACGTCGGCCGCATCCAGACCGCCGCGCAGCAGAGCCTCGAGTGGTTCGAGACCGTCGAGACGCGGCACGACGCGCTGCCGGTCTCGCAGCTGCTCTTCTCGCTCTTCTCCCGGAGCCGCCGCATCACGCACGCGAACCTGCACAAGCGGGACGGGGCGTTCGTCGAGGCGCTCGACCGCGCGTTCGAGGAGCGCTCCGGATTCGCCCGTCCGGAGGCGGCGCGCGCGCGCCCGCGGCCGCCGATGTTCACGCCGTTCCGCCTCCGCGAGCTCGAGCTCGTGAACCGCATCGTCGTCTCGCCCATGTGCCAGTACTCGGCCGAGGACGGGATGCCGAACGACTTCCACCTCGTCCACCTCGGCAGCCGCGCGATCGGAGGCGCAGGGCTCCTCTTCACGGAGATGACCGACATCGCTCCCGAGGCGCGCATCTCGCCCGGATGCGCCGGGATCTGGAGCGACGCGCACGGCGCCGCGTGGAAGCGCATCGTGGACTTCGTCCACCGCGAGAGCGACGCGAAGATCGGAATGCAGATCGGTCACGCCGGCCGCAAGGGCGCGACGAAGGTGCTCTGGGAGGGCTACGACGAGCCGCTCCCCGATGCCCAGAGCTGGGAGCTCGTGGCGCCTTCGCCGCTCGCGTACTCGGAGGCGAAGAAGAGCCGGGTGCCTCGCGAGATGACGCGGGCCGACATGGATCGCGTGCGCGATCAGTTCGTCGCCGCCACGCGGCGCGCCGACCAGGCAGGCTTCGACCTCGTCGAGCTGCACATGGCGCACGGCTATCTGCTCTCGACCTTCCTCTCGCCGCTCACCAACCACCGTGAGGACGCCTACGGCGGCTCGGTCGAGGCGCGCATGCGCTATCCGCTCGAGGTCTTCGCTGCGATGCGCGCGGTCTGGCCCGCGCACAAGCCGATGAGCGTCCGTCTCTCGGCCACCGACTGGGTTCCCGGCGGCACCGAGGCCGCGGACTCGGTGCTCATCGCGGCCGCGCTGGGGAAGGCGGGCTGCGACGTGATCGACGTGTCCACCGGGCAGGTCTCGCCGCTCGAGAAGCCGGTGTACGGCCGGGCGTTCCAGACGCCCTTCTCGGAGCGCATCCGGCTCGAGGCGAAGGTCCCGACCATCGCCGTGGGCAACGTGCAGGACTTCGATCAGGCCAACTCGATCCTGCTCGCCGGGCGCGCGGATCTGGTCGCGCTCGCGCGGCCGCACCTGGCCGACCCGTACTTCACGCTGCACGCGGCGGCGGCGCAGGGCTGGGACGACGTGCGCTGGCCCAAGCAGTACCTGGCTGCGCGGCCCCGCCGCATGGCCGCCACGACGTGAGCTCCGTGATCGGAAAGTGGACGGCCGCCGCCGGGCGGGCGTAGGCAAGCGCCATGCGCCTGGTCCGTGGCTCGCTCACCGTCGTGTCCGCCTTCGTCGTCGTCGCGTGTGGGTCGGCGGCGCCCCCGCCCGCCGCGACGCCCATCGCGGCCGCGCCACCGCCTCCCGTCGAGGTGCACGAGCCGATGATTGCGCGCGCCGCGCTCGACGAAGTGCTCGACGCCGGGCTCGGCGCGTTCCTCGGCCGCGTGACGACGGCGCCGCACATGGATGGGAGCCACTTCGTGGGCTTCGAGATCGTCGAGCTGCGTGACGCACCGCTCTTCGAGGGCGTGGATCTACGCCCCGGCGACGTGGTGCTCGCGGTGAACGGTCAGTCCATCGAGCGCCCCGACGATGCGTTCACCGCCTGGACCGGTCTGCGCGTCGCGAGCGAGATCACGATCGCCGTGCTGCGTGGCGGCGAGCGGCGCGATCTGCGCTTTCCGATCGTCGACTGAGAAGGTGAGTGCGCCAGGGAAAGCCTGGAGGGGGAGGAAGCGATGAGCGGATGATCGTCGCGGAAACCTCCTGAGGCGCCTGGTGGTCCTCGTTCCCGGAAGGGACGAGCTGCCTGGCAAAGCTGATCGCAGCCAGAAGCGAG
>JBGALT010000246.1:0-8476 GCA_044223665.1 Sandaracinaceae bacterium
GAACGGTCTCCGCCTGTGCGCGGGCCGCGGGCTCGAGGCGCGGCTCGGGCGCGTAGATCTCGGCGCGGATCCACACGACGTGCGTCGTCAGGTCGATCGCGACGAAGGCCACGGCGGTCTCGTTGTCGGGGAGACGCTCGGCGACCGTGGGCACGAGCTCGACGGCGCGAAGCGTCGCATCGGCCACCGGGAAAGCGCGCGTCGCGAGCGCCGGCACGAGCCCCGGATGGCGGCGCGCGAGCTCGGCACGCGCGCTCCCCTCGAGGTCGATCGGCGCCGTGCACGGCAGATCCGAGACAACGAGGTCGAGCCCCGGGAGCTCGAGCCGGTCCCTCGCGAGCATCCCAGGGATCGGCGGCTCGGCGTCGACCGGTGCGCGAGGAGGATCGACACCCGCCGGCAGATCCATCACGAGCTGGCTCGCGAGGAACGGGAACCGATGCCCACCGGCGAGTGGCGCGGGAAGCGGCTCGATCGTGGGCGCTGGGGCGAGCGTGGGAGGCGCGACGGTCGTGGACGGTGAGGTCGGCGCCGTCGAGGACGGGAAGAAGCAGCACGCCAACAGCCACGGCAGCAGCGTCCCCGCCGCACCTGCGTGCGCGAGCGCGCGACGCACCACGATCACAGCGTGGCCAGCGGTAGGCTCTTCTTTCCGCTGCTCGGCGCGAACGCGACCGGGTAGTTGCCCGAGAAGCACGCGTCGCAGTGGCCGTTCACCTTGTTCTCGCCGGTGACCGCGCGGTGCAGGCCTTCGATGCTCAGATAGCCCACGCTGTCGCTCGTGACGTAGCGGCTGATCTCGGCCGGGCTGTGGCTCGCGGCGATGAGCTCGCCGCGTGAGGGCGTGTCGATCCCGTAGAAGCAGGGCCAGCGCGTGGGCGGCGAGCTGATGCGCAGGTGCACTTCCTTCGCGCCCGCATCGCGCAGCATCTTCACGATCTTGCGCGACGTGGTGCCGCGCACGATCGAGTCGTCGATCACCGCGACGCGCTTGCCCTCGAGCACGCGACGCACCGGCGAGAGCTTGAGCTTCACGCCGAAGTGCCGGATCGACTGGGCGGGCTCGATGAACGTGCGGCCCACGTAGTGGCTGCGGATGAGCCCGATCTCGAAAGGCAGGCCCAGCTTGCCCGCGTAGCCCATCGCCGAAGCGACGCCGCTGTCGGGCACCGCGATCACCACGTCCGCCGGCGCAGGCTGCTCCTCGGCCAGGATCGCGCCGAGGCGCTTGCGCGTCTCGTACACGCTGACGCCCTCGAGCGAGCTGTCCGGTCGCGCGAAGTAGACGTACTCGAAGATACACATCTTCTTCGGCCGCGGCTCGAAGGGCCGCAGCGATCGCACGCCGTCCTTGTCGACGACGACCATCTCTCCGGGATCGAGGTCGCGCTCGTAGTGCGCGTCGATGAGCTCGAAGGCGACCGGCTCGGAAGCGAAGACGACCGCCGTCCCACCGTCTTGCTTCAGGGTGCCCATGCAGAGTGGCCGGAAGCCGTGCGGATCGCGGGCGACGATGATCTCGTCGGTGGTCATCGCGACGATCGAGTACGCGCCTTCCATCTCGCGCAGGGCGTCGCTGACCCTCTCCACGGTGGACTCGGCGCGGCTGCGGGCGATGAGGTGCACGAGCACTTCGGTGTCGCTGGTGCTCTGGAAGATCGAGCCGGCGGCCTCGAGCCGGCCGCGGACCTCCTCGAAGTTCGTGAAGTTGCCGTTGTGGCCGACGGCGATGGAGCCCGCCGCGTAGTCGACGGCGATCGGCTGCGCGTTCTTGATGCCGCCGCCGCCCGCCGTGGAGTAGCGGACGTGGCCGATGGCGCGGTGGCCAGGCAGGTTCTCGAGCGTGGTCTGCGAGAAGCAGTCCTGCACGAGGCCGAGCGAGCGGTGCGCGAAGAGGCGCCCGCCGTCGCTCGAGACGATGCCGGCGCTCTCCTGGCCCCGGTGCTGGAGCGCGTGCAGGCCGAGGTACGCGAGGTTCGAAGCCTCTTTCGCGCCCCAGATGGCGAAGATGCCGCACTGGTCGTGGAAGTGATCGTCGAGCGCTTCCAGGTGCGACTTCATCGGCCGCGCTTCTAACGCCGGGCTCGGCCGCCGTCCAGACGGGCGAGCGGTCGGGGGCGCGTCTTCGCACGAGACGGGCTATCGTGACGCCGCCTTGCGCGCCGTCTTCGTGGCTTTGCTGGTGATCGCGCTCTTCCCGGGCGACGCTTCCGCCCACCGCGGAAGCGCGACCTACCTCGTCGTGGAGCCCACCGAAGACGGGGCGAACGTCACGGCCGATCTCGAGATCGTCGACGCGGCGATGGAGCTCGGGCTGGGCGAGGACGCCGCCGAGGAGCGGGTGCTCGCCGAGACGGAGCGCCTTCGGGCATGGATCGAGGCGGGCATCTGGCTGAGCGGGGAGGGCGGCCGCTGCGAGAGCGCGCTCGAGCCGATCACGCGCGCCGACAGCGAAGACGCGCCCCGGCTCGAGGTGGTCATCCACTACCGCTGCCCCTCGCCGGCGCGCGGCCTCGTGCTGCACGACGACACGATCTTCGCCAGCGATGCGCAGCACGAGAGCTTCGTGCGCGAGCGCTTCGGCACGGGCACCGAGACCCGCGTGCTCCGGGTCGGGCGCCAGACCGCGCCGCTCGGCGAGCCGGCGGGCATGGGCACGCTCCTCGGCCAGTTCGCGTGGGAGGGCGTGATGCACCTGCTCACCGGCTACGATCACCTGCTCTTCCTGCTCTCGCTCCTGCTCACGACCGGCGAGCTCGCGGCCAAGCAGGGGCAGCGCGCCGCGCTGAAGGACATCGGCTTCGTCGTGACGGCGTTCACCCTCGGCCACAGCGTGACGTTGATCATCGCCGCTCTCGGCGTGCTGGTGCTCCCGGCGCGCCTCGTCGAGAGCGTGATCGCCGGCTCGATCGTGGTCGTCGCCGTGATGAACATCGCGCGCCCCGAGTCGCGCAAGCAGATGCCCTGGCTCGCGCTCGGCTTCGGGCTCATCCACGGATTCGGGTTCTCCAGCGTGCTGGCCGACCTGGGCCTGCCTTCGCGCGCGCGCGTGCTCTCGCTGCTCGCGTTCAACGTGGGCATCGAGCTCGCGCAGCTCGGCTGCGTGCTCCTCGCCATCGTCCCGCTCGAGTGGATGGCCAGGCAGAAGGGCTACCGCGCCTGGGTCGTGCGCGGCGGCTCGGTGTGCATCGCGCTCCTGGCCGGCTTCTGGATGATCGAGCGCGCGCTCGGCCTGGGGTAGGGCGGTACCGAGCTGGCCCTCACCCGACCTCTGCCACGGAGTGGGAGAGGGGCTCAGCTCCGAGGCGCGCGCGGCGTCGGCTACCGCAGCAGGCCCTCAGGGACCGAGCCGTCGTGGGCGGCCTTCTCGGGGTCGCGCCACGTGCCCATCAGCTTGTCCCAGAAGGTGAAGAACTGGCCGTAGTTGCAGGTGAAGTACCAGTGGTGGAGCGTGTGATGGCCCGTGTAGTTGATCAGGCTGTTCTTCACGAACGAGACGCGGTCGTGGATCATCACCGACCAGAGCATCACGAACGCGAGCATCGCCAGGTACAGGTACACGTTCACCGGGAACAAGAAGAGCGCGAGGTGGTGCGGGAGCGCCTGCGCGAAGCTGTCGAGCGGGTGGAACGCCATCGAGGCCCAGCTCGTCGTCGCGCGCCACTTGTGGTGCGGCTTGTGGAACCAGCGGAACAGCACCGGGATGTGCAGCGCGCGGTGCACCCAGTAGATCCACGTCTCGGTGAACGCGACGTAGAGGATCACCGAGAGGACGAAGTAGGGGACCCCGTAGTCGGAGAGGTTCCAGTAGGCCTGGCTGTAGCCGTGGGCCACGAGCCAGTGGATCGGCGCCGTGAGGACGGCGTTGCCCAGCGTGCCGTAGAGGCCCCACTTGATCTGGTCCCAGAGAACGTCGGGCTTGGACACGTACGTCGGGTGAAAGCGCTGCTTTCCCCAGACGAAGAAGATCATGTAGCTCAGGCCGCTGACGGAGAGGTACGTGACGATCCCCCCCACCACGAAGAAGAGGAACAGGTTCAGGGCCGTCTCGGGGATCCCCAGCAGCGTCAGGATCATCGCGGGCCGAGCGTAGCCGGCCGTCTGCGCGCCGCAACGGGCCACGGCAGGGGGCCGTGCGTCTGCTCCGCGCGGGAGCAAGTGCGCCGCAGCGGAGCGGGCCGCGCTCTCGGATTGCTCGAAAAGACCGCGATCTGCGCGGCACGCGCGTCGCTAAGAGCCCGAGCGCGCGGTGGAGAGCTCGCGCAGGGAGGCTCACGATGGAACGAGTCGAGATCCGCTTCTGGGGTGTCCGCGGCAGCATCGCATCCCCCGGCCCGCACACGCAGGGCGTCGGCGGCAACACGAGCTCGGTCGAGATCACGACGTCGACCGGCGAGACGCTGGTGCTCGACGCGGGCACGGGCGTGCGCGCCCTCGGGGACTCGCTCGTCTCGCGCGGGGTCGAGCGCGTGCACCTCTTGCTCTCGCACCTGCACTGGGATCACATCCAGGGCCTGCCCTTCTTCCTGCCGGCGTGGCTCGGCACCACCGAGCTCGACGTCCTCGGCGCGCGCAGCACGGGCACGCCAGGTCTCGGCCTCGAGGCCTCGCTCTCGCTCCAGATGCAGCCGCCGCACTTTCCGGTCCGGCTCGGCGACATGCGCGCACGCCTCGCGTTCCGCGAGGTCGTGCCCGGCGAGGCGATCCGCGTCGGCGGCGCGACCGTTCGGGCGGCGCAGCTCGAGCATCCTGGCGGCGTCCTCGGCTACCGCATCGAGACGGGCGGCCGCGCGATCGTCTATGCGACCGACACCGAGCACGGCGAAGCGGCCGACGCGCGGCTCGTCGCGCTCGCGCGCGATGCCGACGTGCTGATCTACGACGCGATGTACACGGACGACGAGTACCTCGGCCGGCGCGGGCCTCCGCGGGTCGGCTGGGGCCACAGCACGTGGCAGGCCGGCTGCGCGGTGGCCGACGCCGCGGGCGTCGATCGCCTCGTGCTCTTCCACCACGACCCGGGCCGCACCGATGCCCAGGTCGCGGCGATCGAGCGCGAGGCCGCCGCGCTACGACCAGGCACCGTCGCGGCGCGGGAAGGGCTCACGGTGACGCTCTCGGGGCGAGCGGTCCCGCGGGCGGCGTGAGCGCGGCGTCGTATGCTGGGGCCGGCGCCATGACTCGGCTCTCGCTCCTCGTCGATCTGGGCTCGATGCTCTCGCGCGAGGTCGATCTCGACCGCTGGCTCGCGAGCGCGGCGGTCGCGCTGTCCGACGCGATGGACGCCGAGCGAGCGAGCGTGTGGCTCGTGGATGCCGAGGCCGGCACGCTCAAGACGCGCGTGGCCGTGCTGCCGGAGGTCGAGCGCCTCGAGCAGCCCCTGGGGCGCGGGCTCGTGGGGCACGTCGCGAGCACCGGCGAGCTGGTCCGCATCGACGATGCCGCGCGCGATCCGCGCTTCGATCCGAGCGCCGATCGGAAGACCGGCTTCGTCACGCGCTCCGTGCTCGCCGCGCCGATCCGCGAGCGTGCCGACGCGCCCGTGCGCGGCGTCATCCAGGTCCTCAACCACCGCGGCAGCGCGTTCGGCGCCGACGACGAGCGCTACCTGCTCGCGCTCGGCGCCGAGCTCGGGCGCGCGCTCGCGCTGACCACGCTCGCACCGGCGAGCGCCTCCGATCCAGGCCTCGTGATGCGCGGGCCCTTCAACCGCATCGTGGGCCGCAGCCCGGTCATGGAGGCCGTCTACGAGCGGACCACGCTCGCAGCGCAGTCCGACGCGGCGGTGCTCCTGACCGGCGAGACGGGGACAGGCAAGACGCTGCTCGCGCGCGCCATCCACGTGAACTCGCCGCGCCGCAACGGCCCCTTCGTCACGGTGGACGTCACCACGATCCCCGCGCTGCTCTTCGAGAGCGAGCTCTTCGGCCACGAGCGCGGCGCGTTCACCGGCGCCGACCGCCGCATCGTGGGGCGCGTCGAGACGGCGGCCGGCGGCACGCTCTTCCTCGACGAGATCGGCGAGCTGCCGATGGAGGTGCAGGGCAAGCTCTTGCGCTTCCTGCAGGAGCGCACCTTCGATCGCGTCGGTGGGCGCGCCGAGCTGCGCGCCGACGTGCGCGTCGTGTGCGCGACCCATCGCGATCTCGAGGCGGAGGTCGCCTCGGGTCGCTTCCGGCGCGATCTCTACTATCGCGTGAAGGTCCTCGAGATCGCCGTGCCGCCGCTCCGCGCGTGGCCGGAGCGAGATCGAGCGGCTCGCGCACCACTTCGCGGATCTCTACGCCAAGCGCTACGGGCGGCCCTCGGTGACCTTCGAGCCGGGCGTCCTCGAGCGTCTCGGCGCGCACGCGGGCCCGTTCAACCGCATCGTCGGCCGCAGCGACGTGCTGGGCACCTTGTACGAGCGCATCACCCTCGCGGCGCAGACCGACGCCACGGTGCTGCTCCGCGGCGAGACCGGCACCGGCAAGGGGCTCTTTGCCCGGGCCATCCACGTGAACTCCAAGCGCCAGGAGGGTCCGTTCGTCACCGTGGACGCCACCACGCTGCCGCGCGATCTGGTGGAGAGTGAGCTCTTCGGTCACGAGCGCGGATCCTTCACCGGCGCCGATCGCCGGGTCCAGGGGCGCGTCGAGCTGGCCCAGGGCGGCACGCTATTTCTCGACGAGATCGGCGATCTGTCCTTCGAGAGCCAGGGCAAGCTCCTGCGCCTCCTCCAAGACCGCGCCTTCGAGCGGGTGGGCGGCCGGGCCACGCTCCAGGCCGACGTGCGCGTGGTGTGCGCCACCCACCGAGATCTCGAGCGCGCGGTGCGCGATGGCACCTTTCGCTCCGATCTCTACTACCGAATTCGGGTGGTGGAGATCGAGGTGCCGCGCCTGAAGGATCGCGGCGCCGAGGACATCCTCGAGCTGGCCATGCATTTTGCGGACATGTACGCGCGTCGCTACGGGCGCGGCGCGCCCTCGTTCACCGACGAGGCCCGGTCGCTCCTCCTCTCGTACGCCTTTCCCGGCAACGTGCGCGAGCTCGAGCACTGGATCGAGAGCGCGGTGGTGCTCTCGCCCGAGGGAGTCGTGCGCATGCGATCGCTGCCCTCGGAGCCGCCGCCGAGCCCGACGGCCCCCGGGGTCACCATCCCCGAGGGCCTGCGTCTCGACGAGGCCTCGGCGGCCTACGTACGGGCCACGGTCGAGGCGCTCGCGGGCAACCAGAGCGCGGCCGCGCGCCAGCTCGGCGTCTCGCGCAACACGATCGCGCGCGCGCTCAAGGGCTGAAGCGTGTCTCGACTCGGCTCGGCACCGAGAAGACGCCCCCGAGGAAGGCACGAGCGCACGAGCGGAGCTCGGCCCGTCGTGGTCCGTTCCTACGCTCCTGCTTTCCTCAGCGGAGCTCTCGGCGCAGCCACGGCGCCGATCATTCGAACCCGCGCTCGCGCCAGAGGCTCTTCAGCTTCGGCGCGAGCTGACCGACCACGGCGGCCTCGACCTCGCTCGCCGAGCGTGCCGCGACCGCGCGCGCGGCCACGTCCTCGCAGTCGGAGAGCGAGAGCACGGAGAGCAGCTCGCGCACGTAGGGCACATCCGTCGGCGGCATCGAGAGCCGCCGCATTCCGAGCCCGACGAGGATGGGGACGGCGTACGGGTGCGCCGCGAGATCCCCGCACACCGTCGCCGGCTTGCCGGCGTGCGAGGCGGCCCGCTGCACGGCCCGGATCATCACCAGCACGGCGGGCTCGAGCGCCGCGCGCAGGTGCCCGAGAGCGGGGTCCTCGCGATCGATCGCCAGCGTGTACTGCGCGAGATCGTTGGTGCCGATGGACACGAAGTCGGCCTCCTCGAGCAGGTGCTCGATCGTGACGACGGCCGACGGCACCTCGATCATCACGCCGATCCGCGGCTTGCCGAACGCGTGCCCGCTGCCCTCGAGCGAGGCCGCCGCCCGCTCGAGCGCGCGGCGCGCCGCCTGGAGCTCGCCGAGCGTCGCGATCATCGGGAACATGATCTCGACGTTCCCGCGGAGCGCCGCGCGCAGGACCGCGCGGAGCTGGGTCTGGAAGAGCTCGGGGCGGGCCAGCGCCAGCCGAATGCCCCGCAGCCCCAGCGCCGGGTTCGGACCGCGGAGGATCGGGGCATGGGTGATCGCGAAGCCGGGCAGCTTGTCGGCGCCGAGATCGAAGGTCCGCAGCGTCACCGGCCGAGGCGCGAGCTTCTCGGCGAGCTCGCGGTAGGCCGCCAGCTGCTGCTCTTCGTCGGGCGCTTCCTTGGTCGCGTAGAGGAACTCCGTGCGGAACAGGCCCACTCCGTCCGCGCCCGCGATCAACGTGTCCTCGAGCTCCCGCGTCAGCTCGAGGTTGGCGGCCAGCTCGACGCGGACCCCGTCCCGCGTCCCGGTCGCGCTCGCGCGTCGCTCGCGCAGGCGCTTGGTGAAGGTCTTGTAGCGGCGCGCGCGGCTGACGGCCCGCTTCTGCTCC
>JBGALT010000247.1:0-8362 GCA_044223665.1 Sandaracinaceae bacterium
TCGAGGTTCAGCTTGAGGCCCATCGCGAGGTGCTCTTCGTCGTCGACGACCAGGAGCCTCGTGCTGCCGTTTTCCGCCATGCTCCTCCGCTCGCTCAGGCGCGCGCCTCGACGGCGGCCGGGACGGCGCGCGGCGTTTGCCGCGGCAGCCGTACCACGAAGGTCGATCCGCGTCCTTCGCCGTCGCTCCGCGCTTCGACCGTGCCTCCGAGGTTGCGCACCAGCGCGGAGACCACGAAGAGGCCCAGGCCCGTGCCCTTGCGCTTGCGGACGCTCTCGGCCGGGGCCCGATAGAAGCGGTGGAAGATCCGCTTGAGCTCGCTCTTCGGAATGCCGATCCCCTCGTCCTCGACCTCGAGCACCGTCGTCTTCGACTCGTCGCGCGCGCGGATGGTGATGCGCACCGGGTCGCGCGAGTACTTCGCCGCGTTGTCGACGAGGTTGCGGATGACGATCTCGAGCGCCGCGCGATCGGTGTGAGCGACCAGGGCGTCGGGGATCTCGACCCGGATGGCCCCCTCGGGCAGCTTGAGCCGCGTCTGCGTGTGCTCGACGACGTAGCGCGCGACCGAGCCGAGCGGGACGTCCTCGAGCGCCATGCCCACGACGTCGTCGTGGGCGAGGCGGCTGGCCTGGAGCACGTCGTCGATGAACGACGTGAGGCGATCGACGTCGTCCATCATCATCTTGCGCAGGCGCTCGCGTTTCTCTTCGGGGATGCCCTCGCGATCGAGCGTCTGGAGGCAGAGCTTGATCGAGGCGAGCGGCGACTTGAGCTCGTGCGTCACCGAGTCGATGAACGAGTCCTGCTTGCGCACCTCGAGGATCTCGCGGGCGAGGAAAATCGTGAACATCACGAGGACGCTCATGATCACGACGAACGAGACGATGCCGAGCGAGAGCAGCCAGACGTTCTCGACGACCTGTCCCTCGTCGGTGATGCGTCGTGCCACGAAGACGGTCCAGCCCACGAGCAGGAGGGCGGAGAGGGGCACGGTGACCGCGCCGAAGGTGATCGGCACGGAGATCGAGCGGACGGTGCGGCGGGCCACGACCACGAGAGGATAACGAGCACGCGGCGTGGAGGCACGCCCGTCACGGTTCGGCCACGTCGGTCACCGTTCGGTCATCGCGGGCCGGGGCGGCCTCGCCGTCAGAACGAGAACAGCGCGCCCACCGTCGGCCCGTGGATGACGACGTCGCCACCGCGCCGGAAGCCGTCGGTCTCCACCGCGGCGAAGGCCACGCCGATCGCGCCGGCGATCAGCGTTCCGATCGTGATCGCCACGGCGACGTGGACCGGCGTCTGATCGACGGGGGTTCCGGGGACCACCTCTTCGAGCGGCGCCGTCTCGGTCCCGTGGGTCGCCACGATGGCGCCCCCCGGGCCGATGGCCTCGAGCCGGTAGTGCACGAGGACCTCGCGCGACGTGTCGCCGCGCACGATCGAGGTGACGTGGGGGCGGCCCTCGACCGCCGTCGCGCCGTCGATCTCCGCGACGACGCGCACTTCCCGCACCAGGTGACCGGCGTCGGCGCGGATCTCCCCGACGATGCCGACGTCTCGCCCGCCATCGGTCGGGGTCGCCGTGACGACGGCGCCGAGCTCGACGTGCATGCCCTCGGCACGCATCTCCGCCAGGCGCGCCCGCAGCACGCGCGGCAGGCTCGTCGGCTCCGGCTCGCTCGGATCGAGCAGACAGGCGAGGCCGGCCAGCGCCTCCTCGGTCGCGCCCAGCTGCTCGGCGGCGTACGCGAGCAGTGCGTGCAGCACGAGCCATCGCAGCAGACGCGTGCGATCGAGCTCGCCCCGCGCCGCCGTGTCGAGCGCGCGGCCGGCGTCGTCGAAGCGTGCGAGCTCGAGCTGCTGGGCCGCCTCGTCCAGGAGATCGACGCTCGCGGGCGCCTCCTGCGCCGCCGCCACGCTCGGCGCGAACGAGCCCACGAGCGCGGCGAGGAGCACATACGGTACGAGGAGCTTCAGGGCGGGCATACGAAGGGGCTCCCGGGTGCGGAGTTGGCGAGACCGCGCCACTCGGCCGGCGCGTCGCCGACCACCGTCACGTATCGACCGGCGAGCAGCACCAGGCCGGGGCCGAAAGGAAGCGCCTGCTCGGGCGCGACACTCGAGCCGGGGAATCCAACCTCTTGAGCGTCCAGGCAGCTGTCCAGCTCCCGATCGCAGTACCAACGGCCACTGCCGGCGACACGCAGGCACATCATTCCGGAGCCCATCTCGATGTCGGAGAATGCGAACCGGTCGGCGTTGCAGTCCCGGAGGTCGGGGCCGACCTCGGGGCCTGCGCCACTGGTGCAGTGGACGGGGCCCGAGGCGCGCAAGAGGCAGACGCGGTCACCGTCCGCGTCGGCGTCGACGGCATCGTCGATCGGCCCGCCCGCGGACGGGAGCTCGAGCACTTGCTCTTCGAGCGAAGAGCCGCCGACCGCGAACCGCGACACCTGCCCACGCAAGAACGTCGCGGCCGCGAAAGAGCCATCGACCGTGGCGAGCCGGGTGGGGGGATGCCCCGGGCAAGCCGGAAGGGGAGGCGGCCCACACGCGCGGATCGGGGTCGCGAGCGGCGATCTTCCGAGACATGACAAGACGAAGTCGTTCGACGCGTCTCGCTCCTCGAGCCCGCAGATCTGCGTGTCGGAAGCGGCGACGAGCACGCAGTTCGTGCACACGTTCGCGAGCGTCGGCGCGATGGCGCCGAAACAACGCGCGTTCTGCCCCAGCTCCCGAGCGCACGTCAGTCCCGGGCCGGTGGACACGTCGGTCAGCGTCGTCGTCGCGCTCCACACGCGCTCGGGCGCCAGCGCGATGTCGGTCGGCGCGGCGCTCGCGTCCCATCCCGTCCGGGCACCCCAACAGACCAGCTCGTCGGCACCGGTGCCCGGATCGGGCGCGATCACGCACGCGTGGTCGGTCGTCGCGCTCGCTCGCGTGCTCTCGATCGGAGCAGAACAAGCGGCCAGCGCGGCCGGACGACGGCAGGTGCGGCTCCCTGGGCACGCGCAGCGCTCGCTGTCGCACACCGGTGCGCACGAGAGGCTCTGGTCGGTCCCGTCGTCGAGCGCGAGGACGTAGGGATCCCAGTCCGGGCGCTCTTCGGCGGGCACCTCGGCGAGCGTCATCGTGATGCGCCCGTACTCGCGCTCCTCGATCGAGTGCAGCGCCACGCCGTGGAGACGGCACACGCCCGAGCCGCGCGCGCCCGTCTCCAGGTCGAGCACGGCGAGGCAGTAGCGGCCCGGCGGCAGGCGGGGCACGGGATCGGTGCCCACCTGGCCCGCGGCCTCGAGCGCGCCGGGAGAGGCGCTGCACGTCCCCGACCACACGCCCCAGAGCAGCGGCGCCGTGGGTCGATCGGCCAGGGGCACGACCGTCCACTCGAGCTCGCGGGCGCAGCCCGAGGCGAGCGAGAGCAGCGTGAGCACCGCGAAACCTCCCCGTGTGCGCATCTCACTCATCGTATCTGCTCCGTCGCCGCAGCGTCATCGTCATGGGTGCGCCCGGAGGAACGCGTCGAGCGCGGCCTCGAGCTCGTCCGGGCTCGCGGAAGTCCGTTCGAGCACCTCGTGCACGATGCCGTCGCGGCCGATGAGGAACGAGCACGCCGGGCACGTGCCGTAGGTGCACCAGACCGGATCGCTGCCCGCCGCCGTGGGCTCGAGGGCATCGACCACGAGCGTGGCCTGGTCGAGCTGCGGGAGCATGAGCTGCGCGTTCGCGAGCCGATCGGCGAGCGTCGTCGGCTGCGTCACGATGCTCACGTCGAACTGCCGATCGGTCCCGTAGGGCCCGACCTGGTCCATGGGATGCGCCTCGACCGTGTAGACGTGAAGGAAGTGGATCTGGTCGGCGTAGGGCCCGTCGGCGTTGCCTCGGGTGACGAGCTCGTTCAGGCCGGTCTCGACGGCGTTCTGGTAGACGGGACAGGTGTAGCTACCCGTCTGGAGCCACACGGGGCGCGTGGCCAGCAGATCCGAGAGCCGCTGCGTCGAGACGCCGTCGGCCTCCGGGAGCTCGAAGTCCACTGCCCGATCCGAGCGCGAGGGGTCGACGGGGGTCGGGCCGAGGAAGCCGCGCCACGCGGTCCCTTCGGGCACGCCGTTCGTCGTGCTGAACGGCATCTCCGGGAATCCGAAGCAGCCGCTGCGGAGCGTCGTCGCGAGCGGAGGCGCCGTCCCGATCGGCGGTACCGTTTCCCACTGCACGGGTGGCAAGCGATAGGGCTCGCAGTTGCGCTGGCCGAGGAAGCGGAAGTGGCAGTTGGCGCACGTCGCGGCCTCGAAGCCGTGCGTCTCCTCGGGGCTCGTGTGGCAGCTCGCGCAGTCGTCGGTGATCGCGTGATCGAGGCGCTCCATCGTGTTGGCGACGCCGGGCGTGTCGAAGTTCGGATTGCAGGCGCCGTTGCCGCCGTGGCACTGCGCGCACACGTAGGTGCTCGTGACGGTATGGCCCGGCGCCGGGAGCGAGTGGCACGAGGCGCAGCTCGGGTTTCCCCATCCCGGGTGCACCTCCTCGCTCAAGAGCGGCGGAACGCCGATCGCAGGGCCGCTACCGAGCGAGCCGGGTGGCGGCGTCGTCGTGCACGGCGGGCCTGCGGTGGAGGCCGCGCCTCCCGTGCATCCCGAGAGGACGGCCGCAGCCGCCCCGACGATGGCGATCGAGCTCAGAGCGACCCATGCCGACGAACGCATGGGCGGAGGTGGTGCACCACGCGTGCCGGCGCTCGCACGCGGATCGGCGGCGCCTCGCGGCGGAGATCTCGACTGATTCTCCGCGCTCGCTCGACGACTGTCGCTCGCGAGCAACACGCGGCGTCTCTCGCCCGAGACGGGCGAGACGTCCCGAGATCAAGGTGGCAGGCGTGTCAGCTGGTCGGGCGTGATCGTCACCGTGACGTCGCGCGCCGGTCGGCCGTCTTCGTACTCCACGTGGACGTGGTGCTCGCCCGCGGCGAGCGTGATGGCGTGCGGCCCCTCGGGCGCCGAGCGCCCATCGACCTCGTAGAGGCCTGGGCCATACGCCAGTCGCCCATCTCCCGTCGGCGGCGGTGGCGGTGGCGGTGGTGGTGGCGGCGGAGGATCGACGCCAACTCGCTGATCGCCGCCGGAGTGCCCGTGGCCGTGCCCGTGCCCGTGCTCGGTCGTCGGATCGGAGCCGGCATCCGTCGGTGTCGTGGCCGCTGCTTCTTCGGACGTCGTCGCGGCGTGGGGCGGCGGGGCGGGCTCCGCCACGTGGGGCGGCGGCGCTGCGCTGACGGAGCTCACTGCGGGCAACGCCGCGGGAACGGCGGGCGCAGCGGCCGCGGGCGCCGTCGCGGTCGCTCCCATCCGCCAAAGCGCCACCGCGCCCACCAGAACGATCCCCAGCGCGACCGCCGCGGCCCAGGCCCCCGATCGACGCGCGGGCGGGGGCGTCGGGATCGCACGAGGGGGCCCGATCGTCTCTGCTTCCTCCCGGCTCGGCGCGGCTCGGGCGGCCGAGGCCGGCGCGTCTCGCGTGGCCGAGACCTCCACGACGCGCAGCGACTTCTCCACCGACATCGGCCCCGGCTGGCCGAACAGCTCGCGCATCCACTCGGCGAGGTCGCTGCGGTCCACGGGCTCGAGCGTCCGCGCGGCGGCTCGGAGATCGAGCGCGACGGCCGTGGCGGTCCGCGTCCGTCGGTCCCGATCTCGCTCGAGCGCGGCCATCGCGACGCGCTCGAGCGTCGGGCTCACGTCGGTACGCAGGGTCGAGGGCAGCTCGATGTCGCTTCGCTGCACGGCATCGACGACCGCGGCCTGGGTCGACTTCCGGAACAGCCGCCGGCGCGCCAGGACCTCCCACAGCATCACGCCGAGGGCCCACACGTCGGCACGCGCATCGACGTCGTCGCCGCGCATCTGCTCGGGCGCCATGTACGCGAACTTGCCCTTCACCTCGCCGGGCATCGTCTCGTGGACCTGGTCGCGCGAGCGCGCGATGCCGAAGTCGAGCACTTTCACGACGCCGTCGTACGTCACGAACACGTTCTGCGGCGAGACGTCGCGGTGCACGATCTCGCGGCTGCGGCCCTCCTCGTCCTTCGCCTCGTGCGCCGCGCCGAGCCCTTCGGCCGCTTCTGCGACGATGGTCGCCAGGCGCGCGACCGCCGCCGAGGGCCACGCCTCGCCGTAGCGCTCGAAGAGCGCCGCGAGCACCTGCGAGAGCGTCATCCCCTCGAGGTGCTCCATCGCGATGAACGCCGTCCCGTCGGTGTCGCGGCCGAAGTCGTAGATCTGGCACACGTTCGGGTGGTGGATCCCCGAGGCGATGCGCGCTTCGTCCAGGAACAGATCTCCGAACTTCGCGTCCTTGGCGAGGTGCGTGTGGAGCAGCTTCAGTGCGCAGCGACGCACGAAGCCGTCCGCGCCGCGGCTCCGCGCGAGGTAGACCGTCGCCATCCCTCCGCTGGCGATCTCCGACAGGATCTCGTAGCGACCGACCGTGCGCGTGGGCTGGCTCGTGCGCGGCGCGGTCATGGGGACGATCAGCGCCCGCGTTGGCGGGCTCGGCCCCGGCGCCCGCGCGCGACGGCGAGGCCCAGGCGCGAGGCGCGTTGGCGCCCAACACGCGGAGTCGCTCGGCGATGGTCCGGAGCTCGCGCACGTTGCCCGTGAGCGGCTGCTCGGCGATGGCGGCCTCGTCGCTCGCCGAGAGCATCGTCTCGTCTCCCAGGAAGTGACGCAAGAGGAGCGGGATGTCCTCGCGCCGCTCCCGGAGCGGCGGGACGGTGACGTTGAGGATCGCGAGGCGGAAGTAGAGGTCCTCGCGGAACGCGCCCTGTCCGACGAGGCGCTCGAGATCGCGGTGGGTCGCGGCGACGAAGCGCACGTCCACCGGCCGGTGCGTGGCCTCGCCGACGCGACGCGCGGTGCGGGACTCGAGCAGGCGCAGGAGCTTGGGCTGGACCGCGAGCGGTAGCTCCCCGATCTCGTCGAGGAACAAGGTGCCGCCGTCTGCCGCCAGCACCGCTCCGTCGCGCGCTCGGTCGGCGCCTGTGAATGCGCCGCGCGTATGGCCGAAGAGCTCCGACTCGAAGAGGCTCTCGGGGACGGCGCCGCAGTCGAAGATCACGAAGGGGCCGCGCGCGCGTGGCGAGCGCTCGTGGAGGGCGCGCGCCACGAGCTCCTTGCCGGTACCGGTCTCGCCGCGGACGAGCACGGTTGCTTCGGAGGGCGCGACGCGCGAGAGCTCCGCGAAGAGCGCCCGCATCGGCGCGCTCGAGCCGATGAGAGGGCCGAAGTGCGGCTCGGGCCAGAGCTGGATCGGCTCGGGGCGCTCGTTCACGACCACGGTGCCGCTCACCGGCCCGAAGCGGACCTGGGAGTCGGGGACGAGGAGAGCAGAGCGAACGCGGACCCCGTCGACGAACGTCCCGTTGCGGCTCTCGAGATCGGTCACCCAGCATCCGTTCGGCACTGGATCGAGCCGCGCGTGGAGCCGCGAGACCCCGGGTGCATCGAGGACGAGATCGGCCGACTCGGCCGACCCTACCGTCGAAGGCCCACGAACGACGTGGCGTCGTCCTTGGATCTGGAGCGCGAGCTGGCCACGGATCGGGGCCGCAGCAGGGCCGACGGCGACCGTCGGCTCGTCACCACCGAAGGGATTCGTCACCGGGCGAAAATCCTACACCGTCGCCTCGGACGATCACCAGCACGGCGTCGTCCGCGCGGCGCGGGGCCCGGCCCAGGCCATCTTCACGTCGTTGCCGCGATCCGACGCGGCGAGCGAGAGCGCGCACGACCGCGCTCCGGCCGTCGTGGAACGAGCCCTCGTGGATCATCCGCTCGGGGGCATCGAAGCGCGCGAGTGTGAGGCCTGCGAGCTCGGCACGCAGATCCTCGGGGGCGATCCGCATCGCGAGCACCGCAGGAGCCGATGGATCACGTGGCGCTCGCGAGCAAGCCCATGAAGGCGCCGTAGAGCGTCGAGCGCCATGCGCTCGAGGTGAGCGGGCACACGCCGGAGCGGCAGCCCACCACGCGGTAGTAGCCGTATCCGAACGCGGCGCCGCCCGCCGTCGAGATCGCGACGTTGGCCAGGTGCACGAGGGTCACGCGAGCGTCTCCTTCCTCGATGCGAGGCGTCAGCCGTGCGTCTCGGCGCGCGCGGCGCTCTCGGCGCGCGCGATCTCCGCCTTCACGGCGCTCATGTCGAGCGCGCGGATCTTGGTCACGAGATCGTCGAGCGCGGCCGCGGGGAGCAGGCCTGCCCGCTCGAAGACGAGCACTCCGTCGCGGAACGCCATCAGCGTCGGGATCGCGCGGATGCCCACCGCGCCCGCGAGCTCGGGGCTCGCCTCGGTGTCCACCTTCGCGAAGGT
>JBGALT010000248.1:0-8121 GCA_044223665.1 Sandaracinaceae bacterium
GGACGAGCACGAGCACGAGCACGAGGACGAGCACGAGCACGAGGACGAGCAGGCGCGGGAGTGGACGAGCTCCGAGGTCGCATGAGGCCTACGGGCACTGCTCGGGGATTCCCATCGTGCGCGCGTGCTCGACCCGTTCCACCCCCTCCGCCTTCGGCTCCGGCCGGTGCTCGCTTCCTACGCGCTCGCTGCGCGAGCGCTCCGTGCAGCTCCGCTCCGGGAGGCTCCGCCTTCGCGGAACCTCGGGTGGAGCGGGACTGCGCGCGCGTGGTGGGGCGCTTCGCGCCCGAGCAGGTCGGGATCGCAGCTAACGAAAGGAACCGAGCCCATGCTCCACATCTACGCCGTCTCGTTGAACGTCGTTCGTCAGGTCCGGCCCATCGTGCGGAACCTCGCCGTGCACAACCGCAACCTCGCCGACCAGCTCGATCGCGCCTCGGTCGCCGTCCCGCTGAACCTGGCGGAGGCGAGTGGCCTCCGCGGAGGGAATCGGAGGAACCGGCATCTCACGCGCTCGGAGAGGCGAAGGAGGTCGGCGCGGCGCTCGATGTCGCGGAGGCGGCCGGGTGGATCGGCGAGGTGCCCAAGCAGATCCGCGAGGAGCTCGGGCGCGTCGTCGGGACGCTCGTGACGCTCACGCGGTAGGCGATCGGCGTCCTGCCGGCGGCCGCGCGGGTCGCCGGCGTCGCGAGCACGAGCACGAGCACGAGCAGGAGAGCGTGAACGCGCTCCTCTCGGTGCTCGGCGACTCTGCTTACGCGCTCACGCGGGTGGGAGCGTGCAGGTGAGGGGGATGCCGTAGCCGGTGCCGCGATCGGAGAACGCGACGAGCGCGGCGATGGCGCGGCCGCGCGGATCCACGGCGTCGAGCTTCTCGAGCGCCCACGCCGCGCGTGGTCCGTGGCCCGAGCGGATCGCCGCGGTCGCGACCTCGGTCCAGAGGGCGCCGCGGCCGCGGGGGTCACGCTCGCGGCCACGGTGCTCCACGTCGAGAACGCGATCGCCAGCTCAGAAGGCGCCGAGCGGCGAGTGGCGCAGGCGGAGATGGCGAAGCGGATCCGCGAGCACATCGCTTGCCCGAGCCTCACGGCCCTGCGCGACGCGGCGTGGGACGACGCCGACGCGGAGTGACGCGCGCGCAAGCGCGGGCCTGTCGCAGCGAGGTCGACCGGCGTTCACGTTGCAGCCCCTCACCCCAACCCTCTCCCGCTGTCGCGGGCGAGGGAGTCGCGCGCGGAAGTGGACGCGAGCGCGAGACGCTCGGCGCCTCGCTGCGAGACGGTCGCTCTCACTCCCGGACGGTGAGCGTGCCGGTCACGCTCCGGCCCGCGAGGGGGAGGCCGAGCACGTCGACGCCGCGCGCGTCGGCGACGTCGCGCACGATGATCTCGAGCGCCGCGTGGCGATCGAACATCTGCGCCGAGAGGCCGGCGCCGAAGCGGAGGCGGCCGGAGATGATCGTGAGGTTCGCGGGGTCGGCGTAGCTCGGCGCGACGTAGTCGAGGTCGGCGTAGACCTCGATGCGATCGATCGGACCGAGGGGGCCTCCGCCCGCCGAGAGACGCGTGTACACGGAGACCGGCGCGCGCAGCGGGAGCGTACGGCCGGAGGCCGAGGTGCCGGGCGAGGTGTCGAGGGCGTAGAGGTAGCTGAAGGCCGTCGTCGAGCGCAGCCACGGTGGGAGCGCGAGCGCGAGCGAGGCCTCGGCGCCGGCGGTGAGCGCGCTGGCCACGTTCTGGGGGGCGTACTGGAATTGATCGGTGCGCACGTAGCGCACGAGATCGCTCGTGCTCTGCGCGAATCCACGCACGTCGAGCGTGCCCTCGACCCCACCGAGCGTGCCGGCGAGCACGAGGCCGAGATCACCTCCGAGCGAGCTCTCCGGCCGTAGGCCCGCGTTGCCGACGAGGTAGGTGCGATCGCCGAAGAGCTCGACGAGGCTCGGCGCGCGGCTGGCCGCCCAGGCCGAGCCCGCGAGCGCGACGCCGTGCACAGGCTCGATCACGAGGCCGAGGCGCCCGGTCGGGAGCGCGAGCGTCGCGCCGTGCGCGTCGCCCAGGTGGCCCTCGGCGAGATCGAAGAGGCGCGCGTCGAGCACCTCGCCGCGCACGCTCGGGCGGATCTCGTAGCGCGCGGTGTCGATGCTTCCGAAGATGCGACCCTCGAGCGCGAGCGCCGCGCCGTCGCGCGCCGAGCTCGAGGGCTGGACCGAGCGGAGCACGTCGCTCGGATCGAGCCGCTCGTGCGCGTACGTGAGCACGGCCGTGAGATCGAGCGCGTCGAGCACGCGCAGCGTGCCGGCGCCGCGCAGCGTGAAGCGGAAGAGCAGATCGTCGGCCTCGCGCGGCAGCTGGCCGATCTGCGCGTCCGGATCGGAGACGTGGCGTCGCTCGACGCCGAGGCCGGTGGCGAGCTGCAGGCGCAGCGCGTCGTCGTGCTCGTGGAGCACCGAGGCGCCAGCGAGGATGCGCGTCGTCGTACGGCGCGAGCGCAGGTCGTCGTCGTAGCGCGTGGGCGGCGGCGAGAAGCCACCCGTGCGCTCGGTGAAGAGCGCGGCGCCCTCGATGCGCGTCTCGTCGACGCGCCCGCGCGCGTGGAGCATCGCGGCGCCCTCGAGGTAATCGGCGCCCTGCCTCAGGACCTCGACGTCGTCGGTGGGATCGAGCGCGGTGCGTCGGTCGTCGCGATAGGGAAAGCGGCCGCCGAAGCGGGTCAGGCCCGCGGCGGTGGTGACGTGGAAGCGGTCGTCGCCCGCCGACGCAGCGGCGCGGCCCTGGCCGAGGTCGAAGCTGCCGTAGCTCGCGGAGGCCGAGAGGTGCTGGCCCGGCTCGTCACGCGGCACGAGGCGGAGCACGCCGCCGATCGAGCCCGCGCCGAGCCAGATGGGCGCGCCGCCTCGGTAGACCTCGACGCGCGAGAGGAGCCACGTCGGGATGGAGCCGAGATCGAAGGCGCTGCCGTCGGGCGAGGCGATGGGGATCTCGCCGAGCAAGACCGAGGTCTGCTGCGCGTCGGCGCCGCGGAGCGAGAGCGTCGTGAACCCGCCGAAGGCGCCGCTCCGCTGCGTGCGCGCGCCGGGCGCGTCGAGGAGCGTCTCGTCGAGCGTCTCGACCGTACGCGGGCGGGCGTCCATCGAGAGGACGGTGGCGGAGGCGGTGGGGTCGAGCTCGCTTCCGGCGGCGATGGGGCGCTCGGCGACGCCGTGGACGGAGTAGAGGAGCAGGTCGCTCTCGTCGTCGTAGGCGTCGGTGTCGGTGTCGGGGGGATCGGTGGCGGTCTCGGTCTCGGTGTCGGTGTCGGTGTCGGGGGGATCGGTGGCGTCTGGGGAGGAGGAGGAATCCTCTCGCAGCGGCGCCGTCCGGCTCGAGCTCTGCAGTCCCTCTCCCCTGCCCTCTCCCGCTTCCGCGGGAGAGGGAGCCGCGCTTCGCGGTTCGTCTCGTCGTTCGTCCTCGTCCTCGTCTTCGCCTGCATTTGCCTCCTCCTGCGCGCGCGCGTGCGCGGGGCGCGATCCGAGGACCGCGACCAGCAGCACGGCGACGCAGAGAGCGCGCACGGTCAGCGCACGAAGAGGAGGCCGCCGCCGAACGCGAGGACGGCGCCGTCGCCGGCGGCGGTGATGGCGGAGAAGTCGCCGCCCGAGACGAAGGCCGTGGGCGAGGACACGCTCACCTCGCTGGCGGTGACGCTCAGCGTGCGCACTTCGATGCCATCGACCGCGAACGACGCGTCGTAGTGCACGCTCGCCGCGCGTCCGCCCGAGAGCAGCGCGAACGACGACGGCATGTCGAGCTGCGGGAGGTCGTTCGCGGCGAGCACGGTCGCCGACGCGAGATCGGTCTCGGTGAGCACGACGACCCGTGAGCCGCTCGTCGATCCATCGGCCCACGTGGTGCCGCCGAACGAAGAGCCGCCCGCGAGCAGCACGCTCTGGTCGACCCAGAAGCGCACGCTGCCGCTCGCATCGCCCAGGCCCGCGACGAGCGCCTCGAGCGTGGTCCCGCCCGCGTGGCCCGCGTAGACACCGGGCGCGCCGCCGATGCCACCGTTCACGAAGTAGTCGGTCGTGTCGCGGAACGTCGCGTCGAAGTTCCCGTCGGCGCCGACCTCGACGGCCGTGCCGCCAGCGGTCGCCATGTCGAAGAGGCCGCCGACGTAGCCCGCCTGATCCGTCGTGTACCCGAACACCGCGCGCATGCCGTCGGTCGAGAGGGCGAGGTAGCCGCCCGCGAAGACCATCTCGCTCGCGCTCGCCTCGTAGCTCGCCGTGCCCACGACGCTCACCGTCGGCGACTCGCTGCCCGTGGCCCAGCGCGAGAGCGTGAACGTCGTCGTCGTCCCGCTCGTGGCGTGCGTCACGTCGTACGCCTCGCTGCCCGACACTGCGATCGCGTCGACCGTACGGCACACGCTACCGATCGGCGTGAGCCCGGGGGCGAGCGCGCCGTCCCAGCCGCTCGCGTCGGCGCCGCACGTCGCGAGGCACACGTCGCGCACGCACGCGTGGCCCGCGCCGCAGGGCGCTCCCGCGCAGGTCGTGCTCTCGCCGCCGTCATCGCCCGCGTCGGCCAGGGCCCGCGCATCGCTGCCGCCTCCGTCGCCTGCGCCGCCATCGACGGAAGGCGTCGTCCCTTCGTTGCATCCGACCAGAACCGAGAGCACCGAGAACAGAACCAGGAGCTTGCGCATCGCGCCTCCACTTCTCCGCTCACCCGCGGAGGAGGACCCAGCGACGCGCTCCCTCGTCACGACGGGCCCACGGGCCCGCGCTCGCGCTCCCGTCGCCCCGACGGAGAACGTCGCCCCAATCGTCCTCGGCAGGTCTCCTGGCTCCTGGATCGTCCCCGTCTGCCCGTCTTCCCGAGAGCCCATGGCTCCAGTGACCCCGACGTGCATGCCGCACGCCGAGAAAGGCAGTCGAGTCCCCAGTCACAGTGGCGGGGGCCGCGCCGGCATCGAGCGACGAGTCGCTCTCACCGGCTTCCCTCGGGAGCGCTCACGCGCTCTCGCCGCAGGCCGCGTCTCTTCGAGACGTTCCTGCGTGACCGACGACGCTCGGTTGTCAAAGACCTCGCACCGTCGCGAGGCGCGCGCGTCTTGGACCACCGGCGCGTGGTCGGCAAGCGCTCGCTACACGCGCGAGCGCACGCGCTCAGAACGAGACGAGCGGCGCGAGGACGATCCCCGTGGTCCCGTCATAGCCGGCGAGGGGATCGGTCGGCTGGCTCAGGACGACCCCGAGGATGATCGCCACCGCGACCACGACGACGCCGCCCCCGATCGCGATCCAGAAGGCCGGCTCCTGCTCGATCGGTGTCCCGTGCGACATCGCGTCGACGATCAGGTGCTCGCCGGCCCCGAGCTCGATCGTTCGCTCGAAGTCGTCACCGACCGAGACCTCGTGGGCCCCGGGAGTGACCTCGAGCTCGACGTGGCCGCGACCGACCTCGGCGGCGTCCACGCGCACCATGCGGTCCGCGGGCGCCTCGACCACCAGCGTCGCCGGTGTGCTCGAGGGCGCGAGCGTGTACGTGCTCGTGATCGACGCTCCCGAGAGGACCGAGATCTCCTCGGTGCGCGTCACGAACCCGGGTGCGCTGATGGACACCCGATGACGGCCCGGATCGACCGAGAGCTCGCGCGTCGCACCGCTACCCTCGAAGAGCACGCCATCCACCGAGATGGCGGCGATCGGCGGCTCCACCGTGAAGTGGAGCTGCCCTCGCGCCGGCGCGAGCTCGGCGAGCAGGTGCGCCGCCCGCTCGACGAGCGGCGCGTTGGCCTCACCCCACGACGGATCTTGCCGAGCGAGCTCACCGCAGCGCGCGAGGGCCGCGCTCGCTTCGGACGCGCTCCCGGCGTGGTGCAGCGCGACCCCGAGGTTGCACACGATGCTGGGGCGCTCGACGATGGCGCGCGCGCGACGGAAGTACTCCGCCGCTTCGCCCCAGCGCTCGGCGTCCGCGAGCGCGACGCCCCGCGTGAACAGGCGCTGGGCCTCCGCGACGTCCTGCGCCCGCGCCGGGACCGAGAGCACCGCGCAGACGACCATCACGACGGCGAAGAGAACGCGCACGCGCGAACGCTACCACGTGGGCGGCCTCGCTGAGCTATCCTGCGCGCGTGCGCTCGCTCGAAGTCTCAAACTTCTGGCGCCACTTCGCAGCCGCCTCGGCTCGGAGCGGGCCCGCGGCGAGCGTCGCGGGCGCGCGCCTCTGCATCGGCCTCGTCGCCGGGCTCTTCGCGCTGCTGGCCGCGGGCTGCGGCCACGACGGGCGCCTCATCGTCGTCGTCGACAGCGACATCCCGACCCTGACCGACGTCTCCGTCTCGACGACGCGCCTGGCCGGCGGCGGCGTGGATACGCGCGACTTCCACCTCGACGCGGCGACGCGCGTGCCTTTCTCGTTCGCGGTCGAGCCCAACGGGCACCCGCAGGACGGCGTCGAGATCGTCGTCGAGGGCTTCGACTGCGCCCCACCGTGCTCGGCCATCGTGAGGCGCCGCGTCCAGACCGGCTTCGTCTCGGGCTCCACCCGGGTCGTACGCATGTTCCTCTCCGCGAGCTGCGCCGGCGCCGGCGCACCGACGTGCAGCGCGACGCAGAGCTGCGACCGCGGCACGTGCGTCGAGGTCTACGTCCCGCCCGACCGGCTCCCGACGGTGCTCCATCCAGGCGACGAGCTCGACGGTGGCAATCGCGATGGCGGGCCGGACGACGCTGGTACCACGGACGCCGGCACGACGGACGCCGCGACCGATGGCGGCCCTCCGGTGGACGCTTGGGCGACGGACACGGGTGTCCCGACCGACGCGTGGTCGGAGGACGCGTGGACGAACCGCTCGGACGGCGGTCACGTGGCGCGGCCAGTCTTGATCGCGACGTTGAGCGAGCCGCCACCCGTCGTCGCGCTCGCCGTGCTCGGCCAGTCGACGCTGTACGGCACGGCGATGGCGATGGACACCACCGGAAGCGCGCTGGTCGTCGGTGCGCCGGGCGTCTCGCACGTGGATCTCTGGCGCGAGGGCGTGCCGTGGGCGGTCTCGTTCTCTGCGGGCGAGGGTTCCATCGGCGACCAGCTCGGCATCGGCGTCGCGATCGCGCAGCCATCCGCGGTGCCCGGGATGTCCTGTGTGCTCGTGGCCGGCGCTCCGACGACCGCGCGCGGAGGCGGGCTTCTCGTCAACGACTGCACCAGTGCCACGGGGCTGGTGGAGCTGAGCGCGGGCTCGGAGCTCGGCGCCTCGGTCGCCCTCTCGATGGACGGGCTTCATCGCGTGGAGGGCGCGCCGGGTCTGGGTCAGGTTCGGTTCCCCAGCGGACTACCTTCGTCGATCCCATCTACGGCGACGCCCGGGGTCGGCGTCGCCGTGGCCATCGCCCGCGACGGCTCCGGCGTGTTCAGCAATCCCGGTGCGATGTTCGCCGGGATGGCGGAGCACGGAGTGCTCTACGCCTTCGATGCGGCCCATACCGTGACGGCGATCACCTCTCCAGGCCCAGAGTACCGGATGCTCGGAAGTCGTCTCGTCGAGAGCGACGACGGCGCATGGATGGCGGCCACCGCCAAGAGGGACGGCGACTCGGACGCCGTCCTGCTGTATCGCCACGGCGCGAGCTGGACCCTCGATCAGGTCTTCCCGGTCACGACGACGACGACCGCGGTCCAGGCCGGATTCCGACCTCTGTCCAGCGTCCCGATCGCGATCGACGCCAGCGGCAGCAGCCTCTTGCTCGGCGATCCTGCGGCCGACGCGGCTAGGCTCTACGTCCGCGACGGGGCGAGCTGGGCGCCCCATGCGATCGGCTCGCAGGGCTCCGGTTTCGGCGGCGGCGTCGCTCTGAGCCGCGATGGGCGCCGCTTCGCCATCGCAGCGCCGCAGCCCTACCTGACGGGGCCCGTCACGGGACACGTCTACGTGTACGAGCTCCAGTAGCTCTCGAAGCGAGGCGGCGACCTCGCCGCGCGACGCGTCGCGCCCGGCGCCGTGTCGGGGCGCGACGCGCGCCGTCGATCGCATCAGAACTCGCGCGCGATGTCCGTGCGCCGTCGCGGCGCGAGCGTGACGCGCGCCGTGCGATCCTGATCGGCGCGGAGCGAGACACGCTCGGCCTCGCGGCCC
>JBGALT010000027.1:0-61016 GCA_044223665.1 Sandaracinaceae bacterium
AGCTTGCGGGGCGCTGGACGTGCGGGAGGGAGCCCGAGGGAGGGCCCGCGGCCCTTCCTCGGTGGGGCTCGCGGGGAGGGCACGAGCTTGCGCACGCAAGCGCAGTGGCCCTCTCCGCGAGTACCGGTCCCCGCCGTCGTTGTTCGTGGGCAGACCTGCCCACGAACTTGCGGGGAACGGTACTGAGGGCGTTGGTCAGCGCAGCAGCGCCTCGATCTCCGCGTCGAGCTCGCGCTCGTCCGGCACACCGGTGCTGTAGTGACGGACGTTCCCCTCGCGATCGATCAGCACGAGCGTCGGGAGCGCCTCGACGGAGAACGCCGACTGGGCCGAGTAGTCGGCGTCGAGCAAGGTCGGGACGCCGATGTGGAGCGCGCGGTGTGCGGCCACCACGCGCGAGACGGGCTGATCGGCCTCGACGTTCACCGCGTACGTGACGAGCCCGGGATGACGGGTCGCGACCGCCGACACGATGGGCAACGACTCGCGGCAAGGCGGGCACCAGCTCGCCCAGAAGTCGAGCATCACCACCTGACCTCGCAAGGACGAGAGCGTCACCCGATCGCCCGTGCCATCGCCCGCGACGATCTGTGCGGTGACCTCGGGCGCCGGGCCGCCGTCGATCGCGCCCCCGCGGCCGCCCCCGAGCCAGCGCGACCCCCCGAACGCCATCACGGCGACGAAGACCAGCGCGCCGATCCCGGCGGCTCGGAGCAGCGAGCGACCGCTCTCGTCGTTCATGACCTCTCGCTCATGGAGCGCGAGGGGCGCAGTGGCAAGCGGATCCGGAAGGTCGCGCCCCCCTCCGGAGAGGCAGTACAGGCGATCGATCCGCCGTGCTCGAGCACGATCTTCTTCACGATCGCGAGGCCCAGGCCCGTGCCCTCGCTCTTGGTCGTGTAGTACGGGTCGAACACGCGCTCCCGCATGGCCTCGGGCACGCCGGGGCCGTCGTCTCGGACCTCCAGCACCGCGTCGCCGTCGTCCCGACGGGTCTCGACGATCACGCGACCGCCCGCGCCCCCTCCGGACGTGATGGCCTGGACCGCGTTCCGGACGAGGTTGTCCACGCAGCGCCGCACCATCTGCGCGTCGATCATCACCGGCAGCTCGCCGTCGGTGCGCACCTCGAGCGCGACGCTCGCCCCGCTCGCGCCACCCTCGAAGGTCAGCGCCGCCGGATCCATCGTGCGCGTCCACTCGGTCGCGAGCGCGCTCAGCTCCCCTTCCGCGAGCACCGGCACCGGCAGGCGCGCGAACCCGCTGAACTCGGAGACGAGGCGCCGCAGCGTCTCGACCTCTTCCTCGACGATGCCCTTGGCGTCGTCGAGCGTCTTCTGGAAGCGCGGATCCGCGCCCTCGTACTTGCGATGCACCTCCTGCACCGCGAGCTGGATGGGCGTGAGCGGGTTCTTGATCTCGTGGGCGAGACGCCGCGCGATCTCCTGCCAGGCGCCGATGCGCTGCAGGTACTCGATCCGATCGCGCGAGCTCTTGATGTCGCGGACCATCTCGTTGAAGGCGCCGACGAGCTCGCCGACCTCGTCGGCGTCGTCGGTGGGGATCTCGATCGTGAGATCGCCCCGACCGACCTTCTGCGTCGCATCGGCCAGCACGGTGACGCGGCGGGTCACGCGGCGGGCGCTCACGATGCCCGCCGCGAGCACCACCACGATCGCCGCGAGCAAGAGCGTGATGTACGCGATGAGATAGAAGCTCTGGTAGTAGCTCGCGTCGTGCTGGAGGGCCCGGTAGACCTCGACGGTCTCGTTGGCCGCGACGTACTCCTCGAACGGCGCGCGCGAGGTGTGGAGGCCGACGGTGACGACGTAGTCGCGACCGTCGACGACGATCGGACGATCTTCGTCGAGCGTCTGCTCGGCGAACATGTCGACCTCGCGCGAGACGCTGGCGATCTCCTGGCCGGCCGCATCGCGCACCGAGACGCTGCGCAGCTCCGAGAGCGTGACGAGATCGGTGGCGAGGACGGTCCGCGCGGCGGCGCCGCTCGGATCGGCGCGCAGGGCGTCGGCGAGCGCGGCGTCGTGCGCGACCATCGTGGCGGTGCGCTGCGCGCCGGCGCGCAAGCTCTCGAGGTGTGCGTGTCGATCGTCGAGCGATCGGTCGAGCGCCTCGAGCACCCGCTCGTTGACGCCGAGCTCGTAGACGTCGCGGAGCGCCGCGCGGCCGAGCAGCAGCGCGGCGATGGCGGGCAAGAACGCGACGGCCGCCATGGCCGCCAGCAAGCGGCGCTCGAAGCGGCCGAAGCGCAGCCGGTCGGGCTTGGGCGCGCTCGTGCTCGCCTGCCCGGCGCCGGCGGCGACCGCGACCGGCGGGTTGCTCACGCTGCCCTGGGAGCGCGACGATGCGCCCATCTCCGGCTGCGGCTCGTCGTCCTTCAGGGGCACGTGAGCTCCTGTGACTGGAAGCGCAGCGTGTGCTCGGCGTCGCCGACGCCTTGCTGGAACACGAAGTAGCTCACGAACGAGCCGAAGAACGCCTCGTCGCGCGCATCGCCGCCGCCCGGTTGCCGGAGCCAGCGCCGGATGCGCTGCACCATGTCGGGCGTGACGGGGTTGTGCTCGACGATCACCCCGAAGCGCACGCGCTGCCCGTGCCGCCCTCGCCAGGCCGCCGGGTCGCCCACCACCACGTGGTCGGCCACGAGGCAGGTCTGCACGACCTCGTCGATCGTCGCGAGCGTGAGCGATCGGTCGCTCGACTCGGTGCGTACGTCCACCGAGTAACGAGCCGCCCAGATGTCGTAGACGACGTGGCAGCTGCGCACCGCGACCGCGATCGGCGTGCTCGTGTCGCTGCCGTCGTACGCGTAGGTCCGCATCACGAGCGTCTGGAGCAGCCCGCGCGAGAGGCGGCGGCGCAAGGCGTCGTCGGCGAAGTCGGCCGCCGAGAACGACACGTCCGGCGCGTCGGCGTGGAAGACGACCGCGATCGGTCGCTCGCTGACCTGCGCGTGCGCCGGCACGCTGACGAGCAGCGCGGCGAGCGCCGCGACGAGGAACGAGCGCGCTGTACCCGTCGCTCTCATTCGAACGAGATGAACCCGAGGAGAGTGGAGAAGCCGACAGTGAAGACACCGATCGGCGTCTGGAAGCGCAGGCCCAGATCGAAGGTGAGGTCCCAGGGGATCGCGTCGATCCCGTCGTATCCGGCGATGGGCCGCGTGAAGAAGCTCGGCTGGCCCAGGAAGTAGACGCCCGCGTTGGCGTAGAGGTAGCCGGAGCGCAGCACGGGGTCGCCGCCGAAGATGCGCACCGCGTACTCGAGATCCAGGCGCGCTCCGAGGTGGGCGAAGCGCAGCTCGCGGATCGCGTTCCGGAACAGGTTCGGCGGGCCGCGATGGTCGAGGTTCATCTCGAGCATGCGGTTCGGGATCAGGTCGGAGAGATCGGCGGCGTAGATCTGCGAGAAGAAGGGCACGTCGCCGAAGGCCGCCGCGCCGTACGCGGAGAGCCGCAGGCTGTGATCCCAGTCCGGCAGGGGAACCCACTGGCGCAGGAGGATCTCGCCCCGGAAGTAGTCGTAGCTCGAGCCGATCAGCGCCGAGGCGAGGTCGACCTGGGCGTCGACGTAGGTGCCGCTGCGGGTGATGGCCGGATCGTCGCGCGTGTCGAGCGTGACCCCGAGCTCGAGGCGCGAGACCTCGCTCGTGCCGTCGTGGATCGCGAAATCGATCGGGACGACCTCGGTGCCGAGGCGCTCGCTGGCGGCGTCGGGGCGGGCGAGCACGTGGATCGCCTCCACGTGCCAGCGGGCGCTGAAGCGCAGCTCGGGGCTGACCGGGACCGTGGTGCCGACGGAGCCGCCGCCGCGGAAGTACTCCACGAGCGCGTTGCGCGCCGCCTCGCACATGCCCATCTCTTCCGGGCGGCAGACCCCGATGGGAGCGAAGAGGACGTCTTCGTCGCCGAAGAACTCGCGCGCGCGGTTGAAGAAGCCCTGGACCGTCAGGCCCGCGATCGAGCCGGCGAGCGTCGGATCGGTGAGCGACAGCCGCGCGCCTTGCTGCGGGACCGAGACGAGGAGCGAGCCGCGGAGCGTCAGGCCCGCGCCGAACAGGTTCGTCTCCGCGAGCGTGAGCCCGAAGTAGGGATCGAGCCGGCTCGCGGCGCCCGTGCGCACGTCGACGATGCCCTCCGAGACGCCGAGGGCGATGTGCTCGAGGAGGAACGTGTTGTGCTCCACCACCTCGATCGCGAGCACCGCGCGGCCGCGCGCCGAGCCGCGCTCGATGGAGAGCTCCACGGAGGCGAAGAAGCCCGTCCCGAGCAGCTGGTAGCGCGCTTGCTCGAGGCGCGCGTCGGCGGGGTCGAGCGGCTCGCCGACGTGGAAGGGGACGAGGTTCGTGATGACCTCCGTCATGGTGCGGCGGTTGCCGTGCACGCGGAACCCCTCGAGCGTGTAGACGACGTGGATCTCGCCGCCCGAGTCCTCACCGCTCTCGGCACCGTCGTCGTCGGCGCTCGAGCCCTCCTCGCTCGCGCCCTGGCCCTCGCTCTCGCTCCCGCTCGGTGCGCTCGCGTCCTCGTCCGGTGCCTCGGCCGGCGGCGGGACCGTCTCGAGGGGTGGCGCGTCCGTCTCGGCGGGCGGCGCGTCGTCCACCTCGCCCGCGACGGCCGGCAGGGTGGCCTCGTCGGTCTGGGCGTGCACGGGCCCCGCCGCGTGCAGGACGACGGCCACCACGGCCCAGCCCACGATCGCGATGGCCCGCACGGTCACTCGTAGCCTGATTCTCGCGCGGGTGGGCGCGCCGGTCGACCGCCGAAGTACGGATTTTCCAAGCGGGCGCTCGAGCCCCCGGCCCGACGTCGATCAGCCCGACGTCGATCAGCTCGCCGCGAGCAGGTGCGTGAGCAGGTAGTACGCCGCCACGCCCGCGGCCACGACGACCACCGTCCAGCCGACCGCGCCGAGCCCGTCGCCTGGATCGGCCGGCGCGTCGCTCGCGGCCGGCGCCTTCTTCTTCGGTGCCGCGTCGCCCTTCGACGTCGGCGCCTCTTCGCTGCGCGCGCCTCGGTCCCGAGGCGCTTCGTCGTCTTCGTCACGGGCGCGCCGCTCGTTCTTGGTCTTGGGCGCGGGCTTCGCGGGTGGCGGAGCCAGGCTCTGCTCGCCCGACGACTCCATCGCCTCGATGTGCGCCGGGCCCTCCGAGCCGCCCTCGCGCGCTTGCCGCGTGACGTGGTCGATCGCGGCGAGCGCCGACTCGTCGTCTCCCGCCAGATACGCGATGCGGACGGTCTGCTCGCGGCGGCGCTCGGGCCGAGGCGGCGTGATCTTCGGCATCGCGGGCGGCGGCCGGATGCTGGGCGCCGGCGCCATCGGCGGGCTCGTCCGGGCCTTCGGCCGCACGCGCTCGCGCGTCGAGACGACGTCGGTGAGCGCGACCTCGAACACCTTCAGGAAGTGGCGCCCGGTGTCCTCGTGGCGCGGCCGCACGAACTGCATCGTCGGCTCGCGCTCGGTCGAGTCCTCGGCGGACGGCGGCGGCGGCATCGCCTCCGGGACGTAGCTCTTGACCTCTTTCTGGACGCGGATGTCGAAGTTGCCGTCGTCCCAGGAGAACACCGCGCTCAGGTCGGCGTCTTCCTTGCCGTCGAGTCGGATCGCGAGCAGCTCGCCCGCGTCGTAGACGAGCTCGGCCTGCTTGCCCTCGCGCGTGAGCTTCAACAGGCCCGTGACGCCCGACTGCTCGCAGTAGTTCATCAGGTCGGCCGGCACGTGGACGGCGAGCGAGCCCTTGCGGTGATCGTCGTCACCGCGCGAGACGGGCAGCGTCGGAAGCCGCTGATGGACCACGAAGTGGCCCTTGCGGGCCTTGAGCACGACCTCGACGGGATCGGACCCGTCCGGCATCGGCTCCTGCTCGAGCGCGATCTGGCCCGCGACGACCGCGACGTCGCCGGTCACGCCGTCCGTCGAGAAGCGGAGACGGCCCGTGATCCGACGGGACTCGATCTCTCGCAAGACGTCGAGCATCCCCCCGTCGGGGATCTCACCACTCAGGACAGGCTCGGACACCGCGCTGCGATTTGCGCCCGGGCTCGCTTCCCCTGTCAAGACGAGATACGACCGCAGGGTGCGATCGCGAGACGTTCTCGTGTGGGTGTTCGTGGTGGGGTGCGCGCATGCGGCGCCTCCGCCGGCGGTCACGGCGGAGTCGAGCGGTCCCATCGACGCGCCGGGCGGAGGCGCCGAGGTCCGCCGCACCGCGCTCGCGCTCGAGCAGTGCCGCACCACCCACGCCAGCGACCCCACCTGGGCCGGGCGCGACGCGCTCGACACCCTCGAGGCGCGCCTCCGCGCACACCTGGCCTCGCTCCGTCCGCCGCGCGTCGTCGCGCCCGAGGAGGTCCAGCCCCTCGCCGAAGCCCTCTGGGGCTTGCTGGACCAGGGCTCGCTCGGGCCCGGCCACGATGCGACGGTCGATCGCGCCGAGGCCGCCGCCGAGCGCCTGCTGCGCGACCGCGGAGAAGACGCCTGCGTCGCCGCGGCCCAGGATGCGCTGGCGGCCGCGCAGGAGATCGGCACGGTCGCCGACGCCGCGCACGGCGTCGATCCTTGCGAGGCCGAAGCGCTCGCGGCCCGCCGCGCGACGCTCGAGCTCTCGCTGACGAGCCCGTCGACGAGCGGAGGGAACGAACCATGAGAGAGCGACTTCCCAGCCTCACGGCCGCCGCCGTCTCGCTCTATCGGAGCGTGGCCAGCCTTCCCGGATCGCCGGTCGACTTCGCGAACGACCGCGGGATGCGCGTCCTGATGCCCGAGGCGGCGCAGCGCGCGCTCGGCGCGCTCGGCGCGATCACCGCGCGCCGGCCGGGCGCGCACGGCCTCGTGGCCGCCACGACCTTCGGCCTCTTGCCCCACGTCGCGCTGCGGACGGCCGCGATCGACGCGGCGCTGCGGCGCGAGCGGGCCGAGCGCGGCATCCCCCAGCTCGTGCTGCTGGGCGCCGGGCTCGACGCGCGGGCCTACCGAATGCCGGAGCTGAGCCAGACGCGCGTGATCGAGGTGGACTTCCCGAGCACCCAGGCCCTCAAGCGTGCTCGCGCGGCCGGGCTCGTACCGGCCGCCGAGGAGCTGCGCTGGGCGGCGATCGACTTCGAGCGCGACGACCTCGGCGAGGTGCTCGCCCGCGCGGGGCACGACCGAGCAGCGCGCACCGTGTGGCTCTGGGAGGGTGTGACGATGTACCTCGCCAGAGAGGCGCTCGAGGCCACGCTCGCCGTCGTGCGCGACCGGTCGACGCCCGGCTCTCGCCTGCTCGTGACGTACGCGACCGACGAGATGGCGGCGCTCGCGGCGGGCGGCACACGCCTGACGATCGGTGAGAGCCCGCTCGGGCCGCTGGTGGAGCTCGGCTTCGGGGTGCTGGGGGAGCCGCTCCGCGGGCGCATGAGCCCGGAGCGTGCGCGCGCGGCGCTCGATCGATTCGGGCTCGAGGTCGAGAGCGACACCGGACCGGCCGAGTGGGCGCGCGAGCACTGGCGCGGCCGAGCCCCCCGCTTCTCCATCGGCGTGCGCCTGGTGCTCGCACGGCGCAAGGCGTGAGGGGCCTCTACGCCATCGTCGACCCCGCCGCGTGTCGCGGGCGCGCTCCGCTGGGGATCGCCGAGGCCATCCTCGGCGGTGGCTGCGCGGCGCTCCAGCTGCGAGACAAGACCGGGAGCGATCGCGCGGTGCTCGCGCTCGCGCGCGCGATGCGGCCGCTCGCGGCCCGCGCTGGCGTGCCCTTCTTCGTCGACGATCGGCTCGACGTGGCGATCGCGTGCGGCGCCGACGGCGTACACCGCGGTCAGGACGACTTGCCGCTCGCCGTGGCGCGCGCGCAGGCGCCGCACCTGCGCGTCGGCATCTCCACCCACGACGCCGCTCAGCGGGACGCGGCCGAGCGCGAGGGCGCCGATCTGATCGGGTTCGGCCCGGTGTTCGCGACGAGCACGAAGGACCATCCCGATCCCGTCGTGGGCCTCGAGGGGATCGCCAGCGCCGTCCGCGCCTCGCGCGTGCCCGTCGTCGCCATCGGCGGCGTGACGCTCGAGCGTGTCCCGGCGCTGCGGGGCGCCGGCGTCTCGCTCGCCGCTGCGATCTCGGCGATCTGCGGGGCGAGCGACCCGCACGCGAGCGCGCGCGCGCTCCACCGCGCGCTCCGCGGAGAGACGGCGTGATCGTCGAGATCGCGCTCGCCGTGATCGCCGCCGGGGCCGCCGCGGGCGCGCTCGGCGCTGCGGTGCGGGCACGACGCGCGCGCACCACGACGGGAGCGAGCGAGCTCGGCCGGGCGCTCGCCGCCGCGCGGAACGAGCGGGCCGGCCCGCGCGGCGTGCGGCCGGGCGACGTGCTGATGATCCCGGGCGAGGAGCTCGCGCTCGGCGGCGAGCTCACCCACGACGAGGCGGGCGTCGTGCTGCGTGCGTTCGCGGTGATCGGCGCCGCCCGAGGGCGATGGCTCGTGCAGCTCGACGGCGCCGGCCAGGACCTCGTGCTCGCGACGGAGTCGAGCGAGCTCGGGGAGGGGCCCGTGCCGGCGGCGCTGCCGCTCGGCGGCCGCACGCTCACCCTCGAGAAGCGCGGCCAGGGCCGGCTCAGCGCGAGCGGTGACGGAGTGCCGCGCATCGAGGGCGAGAGCGCGCCCTTCGTGGTGCTCGCCGAGCGCGGCGGCCGCGTCGCCATCGCGATCGATCGTCCGAGCGGGCGCCTGGGGCTGGTCGGCGAGCGCCTCGACCCACGCGTCGTCGATCACCTCGGCGGCGGCGACGTCCCGCGCTCCTGACCCAGCGCCTCGAGCCCCTCGCACCGGGCCGCGCGCGGCCCGCGATCGAGGAGATCACTCCGTGACGGTGAAGGTCTCGTCGCCGCGCACGCGGTAGTGATCGTGCATGTAGGTGTCGAGATCGAGCAGGAACGTCTGCATCTGGGCACCGTTCGGCGTGCTCGGCGGGGCGTCGGTGTAGAAGGTCCCGCGCAGGCACTCGTCGTTGCGGCACCGCCCGTCCGGGAAGACGAAGATCATCTTCGGGACGCGGCGCGCCTCGGGGATGCCCGGCTGGATCATGTAGTTCCACATGAGGCCACCGATGGCCTGCAGGTCGTGGGGCTGCATGCCGTAGCCGTGCAGGAAGTAGACGACCGGATACTCGTCGGTGGCGTGCTCTTCGTCGAAGTAGCCCGGCGGCAGCACGATCGTCACCTCGCCCACACGGCCGGTGGTGGGGGCCGTGAAGTCCATCGTGAGCGAGTTGATGTGCTCGCAGCTTCCGCCGATCGACGTGCAGATGCGGTCGTTGAGGATGGAGCGGTCCAGGTCGGGCCAGCGCGCGCTCATCATGCCGACCGAAGAGAAGAAGCGGTTGAGCAGCTGCTGGTAGGTCCCGACGTGCCCGCCGTCCCCGGCGATCCGCTGCTCGAGCGTCGCGTCGATCGACCCGTAGCGCACGAGCGCGTAGCGGCCCACTTCGTCCCAGTTCACTTCGTTGAACGTGAACGAGCTGCGCCCGTCCATGTGCAGCGACTCGTGCCCGTTGTAGTAGCGGACCGGCAGGCCCCGGGCGGCGAACGCGCCGAGCGTGTGCTGCCCCTGCACCGCCCAGTTGAAGAGATCGCGGACGCCGCCGTCGGCGTAGAAGTCGAAGCCTTCGACCGTCGCCATCGGATAGCCCTCGTGCACGACGTTGCCGTTGCCGCGATAGCCCGTCACGAGCGCGCGCGGGCTCGTGCTGATCATCCGCTCGGCGCCGGCCGTGAGATCGAACGTGCCGTTGCCCTCGCCGTGATCGAAGCCTCCGGCGGAGAGCTGCGGCGTGCCGAAGATTCCGTCGAGCCCGACGTCGTCGAAAGGCTCGGCGCGGCCACCACCGCAGTCGTCGCGCATCCAGTTGCCCTCCGTGCCGGTCGGGTTGTACTGGAAGTCGTAGTCGTCCCCTTCCGGATCGGGATTGGTGAGCGACGCGTAGCCGGCCTCGTGCGCGGAGTCGACGCCGTCGCAGCCGAGATCGTCGAAGGGCTCGTGCCCGTTGCGGATCACCGGCTCCCCGGCGTCCCGGACGCCGTCTCCGTCGACGTCCACCGCGAGCGCCACCTCGAGCGGCACGTACTGGTTGCCCTCGGGATCCCAGTTGCCCGTGTCGGGATCGCAGTGCGCCGACGAAGGCGTGCAGGGGCCGAGGGTGTCGGGATCGAAGACGACGCGCTGCGCGCCGTCGCAGAACGGGATGACGTCGTAGCGGCCCTCGGGGTTGTACTCGTCGTCGAAGAACCCGGTCCGCGGATCGGTGTCGCCGCCGACGGGCTCGCCGTGCAGCGTGAGCGCGGCGAGGTTGGCGGCCATGCACCGCTCGGAGGCGCTCATCTGGCGCTGGGCGTCGGGGATGCCCGGCGGCAGGACGTTCGGATCGGTCGGCGCCTCGCCGGCGTCGGTGTTCGCATTGCCGAACATCGCGGTGAGGTCGCGGAAGATCGAGATGTAGTCCTCGCGCGTGAAGCTCCCGCCCTGACCCTCGAAGCCGTCCTCGTACCACCAGTTCTCGAAGTGCTGCGTGTGCTCGTAGAGCTCGCCACGGTCGGGCGCGTGGGCGAGCGAGGCGGAGGCGCATGCGCCGGTGGTGTCGGCCTGGCGCTCGGCCTCGGTGCAGAAGCCACCGATGTGATAGCGGTGGATGTACTCGAGCAGGTAGATCCAGTCGGTCGGGCCGCCGAGCGGCGCGACGAAGTCGAAGAGCTCCGGGTGCCCGGTGCCGATGCGGCCCGAGCCGCTGCCGCCCATCGAGAAGCCCATGATGCCGCGGTAGTGGAAGGTGCGGGAGACCTGGTGGGGGACGTCGGTGCGCACGACGGCCTGGTAAGTGCCCAGACGCGGCGCCTGGAAGCGCAGCAGCCCGGCGCCCGCGCTGCCCTCGAACACCGGTGAGGCGATCCCGACGATGCGCGGCTCGCCGATGCCGGGGCCCGTGTACGCGACCTCGACGTGACCGCGGTTCGCGTCGGTGGGCAGGAGCGAGAGCGCGATGGGCACCGTGAAGTCGATCTCGCGACGGAACCGGTAGGCGCTGTCGCTCGCGAACGTGACCGCCGGGCCGAGGGCGAGGTAGCCGTCGGGGAGCTGGTCCGCGTGGCAGCCGACGGACACCATGAAGGGATCGGCGTGATAGATGTCGTCGCGCGAGGCGCCGGCCGGCATCGACACGCCGGTCCCCGCGAGCGAGCTGCCCGCCGCCACCGCCACCGCCGCGCCGCCCGCCGTCACCATCCCGCTCGCCGAGCCGGTGCAGGAAGGAACGCTCGCGGTCGTGACCGCGACCTCGATGTCGGCCGTGCACGGATCGCCGTCGCTCGTGCTCGCGTGGAGGGTGACGGTCCCGGGCGCGATGCCCGTCACGCGGATGGGGATGCGCGAGTGTCCGGTCCCGAGCGTGACCGTCGCCGGGACGTCGACGATCCCCGTCTGGCTCGGGGTCAGCGTGACGACGATGTCGGCCGCGGCGTCTGCCTCGCCATCGAGGAACGTGCTCCGCGAAGAGCCGGGCACGACGCCGATCGTGGTGTGCCCGAACGTGAGCCTGCCGAGCTGCACGTGACAGGTGAGCGCGCCGCCCGCGTCGTCCGGCGTGCCTCCGTCGACCATCGGCGCCGGAGGTGGGCTGTCTCCGCACGAAGCAGAGAGCACGAACGACGACGCCAAGACGAGCCGCACGACACTGCGAAAGCGCATCCGGGCAGCATACGCGCGCCGCACGTGCGCTCGGAAGCCTTCGATGCGCGCGCGCGAGCGCGACGTGCGCGATCGCAGGCGCCGCGCGGGCGGCGTCCCGTTCCGCCACGAGGGCGCCCTCCCGTTCCGCCACGGGGACGTCCTCCGTCACGATTCGCCGGACGTGACCGGCCCTCGAGCACCGCGGATCAGAAGCTCGGGCGTCAGATCCCCATCGCCTTCTTCACCTTCGACTTCAGCTCGTCGACCTTGAAGGGCTTGGTGAGGTAGTAGCGCGCGCCCGCGTTGACGCCCTCGATCATGTCCTTGGGCCCTTGTCTCGCGGTGAGGATGACGATGGGCACACGCGCCAGGCGGGGGCTGCCCTTCATGCGCCGCGCCAGCTCCAGACCGTCCACGTTCGGCATCATCACGTCGGTGACGACGATGCGCGGCAGCGGATCTTTCTCGAGCGCACGCAGCGCCGCCGCGCCGTCGGGGGTGGCCGTGACCTCACCGAGATCCGAGAGGATGCGGACCAGCATCGTCCGCAGCGCTTCGTCGTCCTCGACCACCAGGATGGGCACCTTCGGAGCGCTCGCTGCCGCGGGCACCGGGCTGCCGGCGCTCGAGGCTGGAGGATGCGGAGCTTCATGGCCGGCAGGGCTCGCCGGATGCGGGCGGAGCTGGTGCATCATGCGCGCCGCCATCAGCTTCGCCTGGCTCGGCGAGCGCGCCTCGTGGGCACGCGGCGCCGGTGTCGAGGCCGGAGCCGGGCTCGTGGCGGGCGGGGCCACACGCGGCGGCGGTCCGGCGCGCGGCGGAACTGGCGGAGGCATCGGGCGCGCGGGCGCGCCCGGCGCAGTCGGCGCGAGACGGGGCGCCGCGGAGGGCCGCGGGATGCCGCGGATCTCGTAGAGCGACCGGTCGTACTCGAGGCGCGAGTGGGCGTGCCGGAGCACCTCGTACGCCTCGGTCACGCGCGCGAAGATCGCTTCCATGCGCTTCTGGTGGGCGCCCGAGTCGCGCGAGTGCCAGCGATCGGGATGAAAGCGCTGCACGAGGCGCAGGTACGACTGCTTGATCTCGGCCTCCGTCGCCGCCTCGCCGACGCCGAGCACCTGGTAGTGATCGAGCAGGGCCAGCTGCGGCGAGAGGCGATCGATGTCGCGGACCAGGTCGTCGGGAAGCGGGCGATTGTCGCTCACGGCTCTCTCTCGCTCCCCCGCCCTTCCGACTCCGTACGCGCCGTTCCGCCGCCCCGCGCGAGATCGCGCACGACGACGCTGGCCGCCACGAGCCCGAAGGTGCCCGTCACGAAGCTCATCGAGCCGTCGATGCGCGCGCGTCGATCGCACGTCTGCAGACCGTTGTCCTTGTTCGGGCACACGCACACGAAGCCCTGACCGTCGTCGTAGCCGAGCGGCGCCGGCGCGATGGGCGTCTCGTCGCTCCAGACGGCCTTGATGCCGGTCGGCTTGTGACGCTCGATCGTGAAGCCGTACTTCTTGCGCAGGATGCCGCGCACGTCGCGCGCGAACGGGCACACCTCGGTGTCGGCGAGATCGCTCGTCCGGATGCGCGTCGGATCGAGCTTGGCGGCCGCGCCCATGCAGGAGACGACCGGGATCCCGCGCTGCACGCAGGTCGCGACGAGGTGCGCCTTGGCCGTGAAGTTGTCGATCGCGTCGACCACGTAGTCGACCTGCCCGGCGAGCAGCTCGTCGCTCGTGTCCGCGCCGTAGAACTTGGCGATCGCCTCGATCGTCGCGGTCGGCGAGACCAAGCGCAGTCGCTCGGCCATCACGACCGCCTTCTGCTTGCCGATGTTGCCCTTCAGCGCGTGCAGCTGCCGGTTCGCGTTGGTGACGCAGACCTCGTCGAAGTCCACGAGCACCAGATGCCCGATGCCGCTCCGCGCGAGCGACTCGGCCGCGAACGACCCGACGCCGCCTTGTCCGAAGACGATCACGCGGCTCGCCATGAGCCGGTGCAAGCCCGGCTCGCCTACCAGACGCGCGGAGCGATCGAAGCGCCGATGGGTCTTGGCGCGACTCTCGACCGTCTCGTTCGGGACCGGGCTCGTCGGCGCGGCCGGTTCCGCCGGCAACGACTCGCGCAACATCGGGAGCGGCATCGCGCCGCTGTTATAGCAAGCGCGCGGCCGGCCGCAGCGGCTCGCGACGGGTGCGAACGGCAGCGATCGCGCGCGCCTCGATTCCGTAGTACTGATCGGCTCGCTCGCTCCGGTCGCTACCGTCCGCGGGCTGCGCCCGATCCCGTCCGGGACCACGAGGCGCTCACCCTTTGCCGAGCACGGGACGGCCATGCGCACCATCGGTCACTTCATCGACGGAAAGCTCGCCCCCGAGAGCGAGGGACGTCGCGGCGACGTGTTCGACCCCGCGATCGGGCAGGTGGCGGCGCGGGTCGCGCTCGCCTCGATCGAAGAGGTCGACGCCGCCGTGGCCTCGGCCCGGGCGGCCCTGCCGGCGTGGCGCGAAGCGTCGCTCGCCAAGCGCGCGCGCGTGATGTTCGCGTTCCGCGAGCTGCTCGAGAAGCACAAGGGCGAGGTGGCGGCAGCCATCACGAGCGAGCACGGGAAGGTCGCGAGCGACGCGCTCGGCGAGGTGAGCCGCGGGCTCGAGGTCGTCGAGTTCGCCTGCGGCTTGCCGCACCTCATGAAGGGCGAGATCGCCGAGAACGTCTCGAGCGACGTCGACGCGTGGTCGCTGCGCCAGCCCGTCGGCGTCGTCGCCGGGATCACGCCGTTCAACTTCCCCGCCATGGTGCCGATGTGGATGTTCCCCGTCGCCATCGCCTGCGGGAACACCTTCGTGCTGAAGCCGAGCGAGCGCGATCCGTCGGCCTCGCTCCTGCTCGCTGCGCTGATGACGCGCGCGGGCCTTCCGTCCGGCGTGCTCAACGTGGTGCAGGGCGACAAGGTCGCCGTCGATCGGCTGCTCGTGCACCCCGACGTGGCCGCCGTGAGCTTCGTCGGCTCGACCCCGATCGCCAAGCACGTCTTCGAGACGGCCACGAGCCACGGCAAGCGCGTGCAAGCGCTGGGCGGCGCGAAGAACCACATGATCGTGCTCCCCGACGCGGACATGGAGCTGGCCGCCGACGCGGTCGTCGGCGCGGCGTACGGCTCGGCCGGCGAGCGCTGCATGGCCATCTCGGTGCTCGCGTGCGTGGGCGATGCGGCCGACCGTCTGTTGCCGCTCTTGAAGGAGCGCATCGCGAAGCTGCGCGTGGGCAATGGCGCCGACGCGGCCAGCGAGATGGGGCCGCTCGTGACGCGGCAGCACCTCGACAAGGTCCGCGCCTACGTCGAGGCCGGCGTGCGCGAGGGCGCGACGCTCGTGGTGGACGGGCGCGATCCGAAGATCGCCGGGCACGAGAACGGCTTCTTCCTCGCGCCGTGTCTCTTCGATCGCGTCACGCCCTCGATGTCGATCTGGAAGGAAGAGATCTTCGGCCCGGTGCTGAGCACGGTGCGGGTCGCGAGCTACGACGAAGCGATGAGGCTGCTCGCATCGCACCCGTACGCGAACGGCGTCGCGATCTTCACGCGCGATGGCGGCGCGGCGCGGAAGTTCGTGCACGAGGTCGAGGTCGGGATGATCGGCGTGAACGTGCCCATCCCGGTCCCGATGGCCTACTTCTCGTTCGGTGGCTGGAAGGCCTCGCTCTTCGGCGACACCCACGTGCATGGCATGGAGGGCGTTCGCTTCTACACGCGCGCGAAGGCCATCACGGCGCGCTGGCCGGATCCACGCTTCCGCGGCGTCGACCTTGGCTTCCCGCAGAACCGCTGAGCCGCGAGCCGAGGTCACCCCTTCGCGCGGACGCCACTCTCTCGCGTGCGCCCGGCTCGGCCGGTGCTCGGGATCAGGTGCGAGCGCGGCGGCGGCGCGAGGCGGCGACGATCGCAGCGAGGACGAGCGCGAGCGCGGCGTCCGAGCGCGCTCCCGGCGTCGCCGAGCACATCGCGCTCTCTTCTTCGGCGGCGGGCGCGCTCGAGGGTGGGGGAGTCGCCGAGACCGGCGTGGCCGGCGGCGCCGCGGACGACGGAGGCGGCGCGACCTGGACGGGCTCGGGCGGCGCCACGACCTCGGTCGGGGGCACGGCGGTCTCGGGCGCGGGCACCGCCGACGGCACGTCGGGGGCGCAGTGGAACCCGCCGTGATGCATGGCGCCGGGCGAGGTCGGGTTGCCGACCGGATGCTCGCCCGGGCCGCACGAGGAGATGACGTCCGCCCGCGCGGCCGCCGCCAGCCCGAGCGTCGCCGAGGCGACCAAGAGCGCGCACAGAGCGCGCGAGATGCTTCGCGGAATCGCCGTGCCGCACGACGACACTCGCACGCGATCGATCGAGCCCATGGCGAACACCTCCGGGTAGAGACCCTCGTCAAAGGCGCGACGGGAGTCAACAGGGAGCTCGCGCTCACGCTCCGCTACGATGCTGGGTCGGTGTCGTCGCGCCGCGCGACGCAGACGCTCCGCGACCACGATCAGGGAACGAGCTTCGTCGGCCCCTGGCAGAGCGGCGCGCACCAGTCGATCCCCTCCACGCGCAGCGGATCGGCGCGCTCCCCGCTCCACGTCACCGTGAGCCCTTCGGCCACGAGCGTCGCCCGAACCTCGCGCGCCACGTCGAGCGCGCGCTCCGGGTCGCCCCCCACCGCCGCGAAGTGAACGTCGAGCACCCCGAGCTCCACGGCGTCCTCGATCGCGACGATGTCGAAGAACGCCATCCCGCGTACGTCGTGGCCGGCTGCGCGTAGCGCGCGCACTTCTTCGGCGATCTGGGCGATGCCCCCCCGAAGCGAGCTGCCGTACCCCTGACGCAGCACGATGGCCCGCGACGCGAGCGCACGCTCGGCGCGATCGAGCTTGGCACAGTCGGCGCCGGCGCCCGCCTCCACCTGCGCACGCACCCGCGCGATCGCCGTGTCCACCCAACGCTCGACGCGACGCTCGCGCGCCTGGCCCGAGAGCCACCGAGCGACCGTCGGATCGCCAGTGAGTCGATCTGCGCCGAGCTCGACGAGCGCTTCACGCCGCCAGCCGACCCGCACGAGCGGCACGATCGCGGCGAGCGCGGCCTCTTCGACCTCGGAAGGGGGCTCGCTCGCCGACGGCGTCGTCCCGACCGAGCCCGTGCTCGGGGTCACCTGGGCCGGAGCGATGCGCGCGCTGGCGTCGCTCAGCTCGTCGACGAGCACGGCGACGTGGGGCTGGCGCTGGCCGGGCTCGAAGGAGAGCCCGCGCGATAGGATGCGCACGAGCGTCTCCGTTCCCGGCGGGACGGTGACACCCCACTGCCCGCGTGCCCATCGCTCGAGCGCGGCTGGAGCCGTGAGGCCGTCGAGCGGCACCTCCCCCGTCAGCAGATGGAGCAGCGCGAACGAGAGCTCCTTGACGGCGGCGCGCTCGATGGAGCGCTCGGAGGCGGCGAGCTGGACGATCGATCGACAGATCGGCGGGATGGCGCGCTCCCCCCACCACGCGCACCACAGTGTATCGGTCGCGGAGTCGAGCCGGCCGTGGCCGAAGAGGGCCCGTCCATCGGAGCGCAGACCGAGCTGGTCCACGTCGACGACCCAGCGATGCAGTCGGCTCGGATCGACTCCTCCGGCCTGCTCGTCGATCGCCAGCATCCACCGCTGCGCGAGGGAGATCCATCGTTCGACCGGCATGGGACGACCGGCGAGCCGGACGCGCGCCGGCGCGACGTCGAGATCGGCCTCGAGCAGGATGCGACCGTGGGCGCGATCGATCGCGAGGATGCGCTGGCGCCGCACCATCTCGCCCGGAGCGGCACGCTCGACGGCGTCGAGCAAGTCGTCGCGCTGATCGTCGGAGAGATCGGGCGCGAGCAGCTCTTCGGCGACGTGGGCGACCCCGTAGTCGTCGCGTTCCCTCGGCGTCGACGGTCGGACGACGATCCGACCGTAGCTCGTCTCCCTCGTCGTGAGCATGGTGGCGAACACTACCCCTGCAGCGCGAGCCGAGGAGCGGCCTTTCGCACGCTCGTGGTTCGAGGCACCCTCGGAGGATGAGCGAGGCACGAGAGCGCGGACGAGCGGCTTCCGATCCGACCCGCGCGGTCCTCGCACGGAGAAGCGCGCTCGTCGGTCGCGCGCTCGCTCTCGGGCTCGGCTCCACGCTCGCGCTCGGCGCGGGATGCTCGGAGGTGACGCCGCGACGCGTGCTCGATGCAGCTCTCGATGCGCCGGGCCGCGATGCGCCCGCGCTCGACGCGCCGACGCCCGACGCGCTCGCGGGCGACGCCTGGGCGCCCGATGCCGCCGAGCCACCCGACGCGCTCGCGCCCTCCGACGCTCCACTCGACGCGTGGGCGGATGCCGGGCCGACCTGCCCTCCGCCGGGCGGCATCGACTGCTCGCCCGGGCCGGGCACCGGCGAGGGGGAGCAGTGCTACGCCGCCACGAGCTGCTTTCTCTCGGAGGTCCAGCGCGCGGTGAACGACGTCGTGCGCGACCACCCGGAGTGGTTCGACGCCAGCGGGGGCCCGACCCACGTGCTCCAGGTCGAGATGTACATGGACGCGGTCGTCGCCCTCTTGAGCACGCGCGAGCTCTGCGCGATCCGCGACCCGAACGCGGGCGACGAGATCGTCGTGAAGCTGAACAACGCCTACTCCGAGAACTTCGACATCCTCACCGCGAGCGAGGACGTACGCTCGGGCGCCGGCATCTTCACCTCGCAGTGCGCCCCGGCCTGGTTCTGAAGCGACGCGGGCGGCGGATCAGGAGAGCTCGGCCGCGATCATGTCGTCGAACCACGGGCCCGGGCGATAGCCGGTGCTGCGGCCGAGCTCTTCGCCGGAGCGATAGATGATCAGCGTGGGGGTCGCGCGCACGCCGAGCTCGGCGAGCAGCTCGGGCTCGGCGTCGGTGGAGATCTCGACGACCTTCACCTTGCCGGCGTAGCGCGTGGCGACGTCGATGAGAACGGGCTCCATCTTCTTGCACGGCCCGCAGGCGGGGCCCCACACGTCGACGATCACGGGCGTCTCGCTCTTCTCGACCTCGCGCTCGAACGCGTCGCGATCGCGGACGCTGGTGGGAAGGATCTTGGGCGCGGGGCCGAAGAGCTTGTCGAGCAGACCCATGCTCCTGGTGTGGGGCCGGCCGGGCATGGCGTCGAGCGCCGTGACGGGCGCCCCGCGCGAAATCACACCCGCGCGAGCCTTGATCTCCCTCCGTCCGGAACGCACGCTCGATTCGTGCGCTTCGCGATCGCGATCTCGCTCGTGTGGCTCGGTGCCGGCACGGCCCACGCGCAGACCGATCTCGGCACGGTGCGAGTGACGCGGCCGGCCCGCGTCGCTTCGGGCGACTTCGTCATCGTCGATCGCTTGCCGGTGCCGCGCATCGACGCAGGTGACGTGCCCGCGGCCGCCGCCGAGGCCTTGCTCCGCTACTACGCTTCCACCGAGCTCCTCATCGGCGCGGCGGCCGAGCTCCGAGGCTCGCCCACGCCGGCACGCGCAGACGCGCTGCGCGCGGCGCTCCCGACGTACGAGGCCGACCGCGCCGCGTCGCGTGCACGGCTGCTGGCCGCGCTCGAGCACGCCTTCGACACGCTCGGGCGCGCCGCACGGCTCGTGCTGGGCGAGCTCCGCTACGAGGTGGCCGCCGAGGCCGCGCTCGACGCGCTCGATCAGTGCGAAGCGAACGGCGGCACGAGCTGCGACGACAGCCTCACCGGAGACTACGCGCCCGCACGACGCGCCTGGTCGCAGGTGACGGGCGGCGACTCGCTCGCGGCCCAAGCGCTCTACCAGCGCGCGTACCTCGCGAGCCAGACCGGCGATCCGGACGCGCGAACGTTGCTCGAGCAGGCGGTCGCGATGGCGAGCCTGCCGGCTGAGCTCGAGCCGCGCATCCGACTGATGCTGGGCGAGCTCGTCGTGCCGGACGATCCCGACGCGGCGCGCGCCTCGTTCGATCGCTGCGCGGCGCTCACGTCGTCGCTGGCCGTGCACTGCGCCATCCGGAGCGCCGAGCTCGACCTCGCACGAAGCGAAGTGGCGCGCGCCGTGACGACGCTCGCGCCCTTCGTCGGGACGAGCGACTCGGCCGACGGACTCGCGGCCGAGGCGATGCTCTCACTCGAGCAGACGGCGCTCCCGGGCACGATCGCGGCCAGCACGCGCGCGAGCCTGCTCGCGCTGGGGGGAGAGCGGCTCGCGAGCCTGGGCTTGTTCGCGCGTGCGCGCGAATGGCTCACGGCGGCCGCTACGCTCGATCCCGCGCTCGTGCCCCGACGAGACGCGATCGCGGCGCCCCCGACCGACACGCCGGAGACATGGCTCGCGCGCGTGACCACCTACTGCCTGCACCGCGTCGATGCATCGGCGGTGGTCTCCATCGAAGTGCGCGCGCGCGTCGAGCCGCGCTCGCACGCCATCCGCGTGGCCCGCGCGAGCCCGGTGGCGAGCCCCGACCTCGGCGCGTGCCTCGCGCATGCCCCGGCCCCCGAGACGCCGCTCCGCGGATCGTTTCGCGCCTCGATCGCGATTGATCCTTGATCTGCCACGACCGATCAGTCGACGTGGATCGAGGACCGTGACCACGCGATCATCGTCCGACGACGGCGACATGACACGACCGGACGGGTCGGGGGCACCGGCGACACCCCCGTCGTCGACACTCAAGCGCGCCGAGCGCGTGGCCTTCGCATCCAGCGCCGCTCCAAGAAGATCAGTGCGATGCCCCACGCGAGGCAGCCGACGAGCCCCGACCAGAACCCCCACGCGGGCAGCATCGGATGCTGCACCACCCAGGCGAGACCCGCGAGGAACGGGGCGAGCAGCAGAGGGAAGAGCAGCAGGTAGTAGAACGCGTAGACGCGGGCCGATCGCAGGTGATCGACCGCCATGCGCTCGCCGCGCTCGAGCTCGACGGCGGTCCAGGCGACGACCAGCGGGATGCTTCCTTCGCGCTCGGGGCCGAGCCGAATGCGCTCGCGGCGCACTGGTGCGATGGGCGCATGGGCGGCGGTGAGCCAGAGCGTCGCGGTGCTCCAGCCCTCGTGGTCGCGTTCCCCGTGGTCCAGGTACTGGAGCCCGAAGCCGTTGAAGGCCCATGGGCGCTCGAACATCGCAGGCGAGCGTTGCGCGAACCGTTCCAGGTAGCCGCATCGCAGCCCGCTCTTCTCCGACAGCCCCCGGCGCACCAGGCGCGTCGAGCCCCAGCCCGACAGCGCGACCATCACGATCAGAGCGCATACCGTGGGGATTGCCGTCGGATCGGCGGCTGGGTCGATCCCCATCGTCGCGATCCCCCAGAGCAGCGCGGTCGCCAGCGGGATGGTTACCGCCAGACCCAACACCACGCCCACTACGAGCCTCCACATCGTGCAGTCCTCGCTTCAGGGGTGGACGGTCCGGCGCTCGGGATCCGGTTCACGCTGCTACGGTCGCTTGTTCCGCCGACATGCCATACCGGCGCGCAGGGGTCGAGGCACCGACTCGCCGAACCCGCGCCGGCTCCGGGCCCCGTCCGAGATCGACGACGATCGACGAGGCCCACGGCTCGTGCCCACACGCCGGACCTGGATCACGTCGTGAGATCGGAGCGAGGCGGGGGCAGATCGCGAGCGGGCGTGCGCCCGTCACGCTCGCATCGTAGCGCCGTAACGCGCACGTCGACATCCCGCCATCGGAAGCCGCGTCGAGCCCGAGGCGCGACGCGGCTCTCGCGGCGCGGTCGCGACGCTCGATCGCGTCGCTCGCTTGCTGTTCCTTTCCCGAGAGGCTGCCGGCAACCCCTCGCCCACATCGGCGAAGCCGGACGCCGGGCCCCTCCCGCCGAGCCACGCGATCAGGTTGGTCTCGGTTCCCTCGACCAACGTGATCGACGCTGTCACGCGCGGGGGAGCGGCTCGCCGAGCAGCAGCCGGTTCTGCGGCGTGATCTCGGCCGGGATCGTCTGCGTGTGCACCACGAGCCCGGCGGCGCGAAGGCGGGCCGCGCGCGCGACGTCGACCGCGAGCGGGCCCTCGAGCCAGCCACTCAGGCCCGCCGTGTCGCTCGCCCTCACGTCGTGACAACAGGGGAGCACCGCGACGCGCGTGCGATGCGTGATCGCGAGGTCGAGCACGCGATCGGTGAGCGCGCCACACGCGTGGACCGACACGAGCAGGTCGCTCTCGCGCACGCCGACGTCGTCGATGCGCTCGGCGCAGCGCAGGACGCGCCCCCGCAGGCGCGGCCACGCTCGCTCCATCGCCTCGGCGAGCGCGGCGGCGCTGGGCGGCGTCTTCGGATCGACGGCGAGCGCCTCGGGCGAGGTGTCGTCGAGCAACAGAAGGAGGTATCCGAGCAGCCCGTGACCCGCCGCGAGGTCGAGCACGCGGCCGCCCCGGAAGCGGCGTCGCACACGCCGTGCGACCTCCCAAGCCTCGTAGAGCTCTTTGCGCGGCAGGCACTCTGCCTCGCAGACGGCGCGCCCGATCTTGGAGAAGAGGGTCTCCCCTTCGAAGCGCGGCGCGTCGCGGAGCGTCAGGCGCGAGCGACTGCCGAGGTCGTGACGCACGCCGTCTCGTTAGCGCTCTCCGTGAGCCGAGTCGATGGACCCGTGCCTACCCACCCGAGCGCGCACGCCGCGACGGAGCACGCGGATCGCCCGCGCGGAGCTCCCCGCTCGTCGTGGCGACGCGGCCGCGGCGCTGCGCGATCTCGATGCGGCCCTCCCGCTCGACGACTCGGGCCACGTCGCACGGTGGCTCGGCGCGCGTGCGAGGCTGACGTCGTCGACGTCGAGCGCGAGTGGCGAGTCGAGCTCGAGGAGCCCGCTCGGACGGAGTCCTTCAGCGGCGACCCAGTTCGAACGTCATGCGCAGCGGCGGTCCCTCGCGGGGCCATCCTTCGAGGTGGAGCGGGAGCCATCCCGCGCCCGCCGTGCCGATCAGCAGCCCGAGCCCGACGAAGACGACGCCCCACCGCGTCGTCGGTGCGGCACGGATCTCCGTGGAGCCGACCACGACACCCCCATCGGCCGTCGAGCCACGCGTCGGGGGGGTCGTCCGCGGGAACGGCACCTCGGTACATTGCCGCATGCTGCGCGTCCGGGGCCAGCTCGGCGACGGAACGAGCGCGTGGGCCCGGGGTCGCCCGTGCTACGGCGCGAGCTCGGCGCGGCCTTCGGTGCACTGCAGGAGCAGGCCGTCGTGCGGATCGAATCGTTCGATCGCGACCGCGTCACTCGCGACGAACACACCGGCGCGGCGCGCCTCGGAGCCGCCGCTCGGAAAGCGCGCGAGCTGGCCCTCACGAGGCGTTCCGGGCTCGAGGTCGGTGGGCGGCCACACGCGGACGCGGCCCTCGTCACCGGCGTAGAGCACGCATCGATGGAGCGCTGCGGGCGTCCACACGAGGGTCGTCGTTCCTTCGACCGAGAGCGTGACGTCCTCGAGGAAGTCGTGCGAGCCCGGCGAGGAGAGGCGCACGTCGCTCACCTCCACACGCATCGGATCGTCCGCGCCCGCCGGCGGACGCAAGGACCGATAGGCGCGACCGGTCCCCCATTCGTCGGTCACGGCCACGTCGCAATCGCGCCCCTCGGGCGCGACGTTGCCGACCACGAGCGCGTAAGCGCCGTTCGCGTCGGTGACACCTTCCACGCACGTCCCGGGCTCCGTGACGTCCGGGACCGAGATGCCATCGTTCGCGCAGAGCGTGACGTGGATGCCCGGCGCGGGCGAGCCGTCGTCGCGGAGCACGCGGCCGCGCGCGGCCAGGCGGCGTGCCGGCGCGAAGGGGCCTCCGAGACAACACGAGGACGCGACCAGCGATGTCACGAGGACCAGCAGAACCCCCCAGCTGCGCATGGCCGGAGCGTCGCACGAGGGGGCTCGAGCTTCTTCGGCGGATTCACTCCGTCTGGCGGCAACCGCGGACCGAGGACGTCCCTGCCCCTCGTCCGCTTCCGGCCGACGACTTGCACGACCTAGGCTGCTGAGGCCTCGCCGGCATCGGCCTCGCCGGCCCCATCGCCCGGGACGCTCGGCGCGCGCCTACCCGGCGCCGACGCGATCCACCGCGCGTGACGACGAGCCGCGCCCCGCTCACTCCGTCGTGACGGCCACGCCCGCACGGCGGAGCGCGTCGAGCCAGCCCTCGAGATCGGAGACGCGGAGCGCGATCTGATCCGTCGACGCACCCTCTCGCCATTCGACCGCGAGGAGCTTCACGCCCTGGGTCTTGCCCAAGAAGGACCGCGGAGTGGTCACGCCCACGATGTCCAAGCGCTTGGCACGCACGTGGTTCGCGGCGATCGCCTGGAGGAACACCAGCTCGTCGTCGAAGAGCGCCAGGTACCCGGCACCGCGGAGCTGGGTCACTCCCTTCGAGCGGATGCCGAAGCTCTGCGCCTGCCCCTCCCGTACGGCCGCTCGCCCCGCGGCGACCTCGGCGAGCTGCGCCCGTGCGGCCGCCATCCCGGCGCTCGCCCAACGAACGACCAGCACGACCACGACGAGCAGCGCGGTCGTCGACCCGATCACGAGGGACCATATCCCCATCGGCGCATCGTAACCCACCATCCGACGCGGGACGTCGACGACCTAGCGCTCGCGTTTTCCTCGGCCGCCGCACTCGCTCGCGCGCGAGGCGGGCCCCCTCCACCCGCTCCCGGACGGGTGACTCACCGTTCCGCTACGTGTCGGTGCCGACCTCCGAGTAGCGCTTGGCGGGCTGGTCGCCGACGAGCCAGTTGCCGGCCTGGTGGCGCTCGCGCGCGATCGAGGTCGCCATGCCGATCGCGTCGCGCGCTGCCTTCGCGATCGGGTTGCCGGCGATCGCGAGGTCGCCCTCGACGAGCATCGCGGCATCGGTGACGAGCCCGAACGTCGACTTCCGCGCGACCTCGGCGAAGGCCATCGCCTTCGGCGAGACGCGCCAGTCCACGAGGCGCCAGTGGATCGAGAAGAGGCGCTCGCGCAGCGCGTGGATCTCCTCCGGCGGCCGCAGACGCGGCGTCTCGATCGCGGGCGGCGGCGGCTGCAGGACGCCGAGCGCGTGCGCGAGGCGCGGGACCTCCACCACGCGATCGTGTGGCGGCAGCTCGATCGCCGAGAGCGCCCAGCCCAGGACCACGGCGCCCTCGAGACGCCACGTCGCGTTCGTCGCCGTGCGCGCGCCGAGGGCGCCGTGCGCGATGGAGAACATGGTCTCGCGCTCGTCGGGCTCGAGCTCGTGCTCCACGCCGGTCGCCACGAGCCACGCGCGCAGATCGTCGATCCAAGCCTGGCCCTGCTCGCGCGGCTCGCGCTCGGCGAAGGCCCTCGCCGCGAGCGCGGCGAGCACGCGCGCACGATCGGCGACGCGATCGGCGCTCGGCGGCCCGGCCGGCGAGTCGTCCTCGTCTCCGGCGTCTTCGTCGCGCGTGTCCGGGGGCGCGCCGTTCGGCGTGGCGAGCGGGCGTCCCTCCGCCTCGAAGAAGCCGCCCTGCGCGAAGACGAGCGCGCCGAGGCCGAGGGCGAGCGAGCGCGCCGCGTCGAGCGCCGGCTGCATCGGGAGGCCCCGCTCCACGAGCAGGCCGAGGATGGCGCGCACCTTCTCGACGCGAGGCAGCAGCGACGCATCGTGGAGCGTACACGCGGAGGCCACGTATCCCGCGATGCCCTTGGCCTGCACGGCGACGTGCTGCGGATCGTGCGAGAGGTTGGCGCGCATCGTCCCGCTGCCCACGTGCCACTCGAAGGCCTCGGGCCGATCGGAGGCTCCGACGACGCGTACCGGCCGCCCGAGCGCCACCTCGATCTCGCGCGCGGTGGGGACGCGATCCACGTAGAGAGCGGCACCGAGCGGCGCGAGATCGAGCATGCGCGCAGGCTCGCGGCGCGGCGGGCGACTGTCAATCGCCCCTGCCTCGAGGACGCGCCAGGGGCCCGCCGATGCACGAGGAGCCGGATCCCACGCGCAGTCGCGGCCGCGCTCGCCCGGTCGTGTCAGACTTCTCGTCGACGTCAGTCGTCGAGGAGGCCCTTCGTCTTGCCGCGCATGGCCAAGCCCCCCACCGATCTCCGCTTGGAAGTCCTGAAGCAGATTCGGGACGCGGTCGCACAGCGCGGGCGAAGCCCGCAGCCCAACGACATCGGCGCCGCAGCGCGGCGCGCGGTCTCGGAAGCACGCCGTGGCGATCGAGCGCTGCCGCAGCTCGGCTGGCGCACGACGCGCGAGTTGCCAACCAGCATCGTCCCAATCGTCGCGCACCGCGACGATTCTGGGACGTAGTAGATCAGACCAGCGAGCGTCTCGACCTGACGCGAGAGGAGCTCTCGACGCGGCTCGATCGTGTCGAGCGCCGGCAGACCGAGACCGAGATCCGCCTCGCGACGGAGCTCACGGCGGTCGTCGGCGGCGTCCACTCGCTCCGCGATGCGATCCTCGGTGGCCGCGAGCTGCGGCGGACCGTGGACGAGCACGAGCGGCGCATCGCGAGCCTCGAGGCACGCACCGGCTGAGCGCGCCGGCCCCGTGCTACTCGATCGCGAAGCCCACCGAGAGGTCGCCGCCGACCCAGGTGGGCCCGAACGGTGACCCGTCGACGGCGATCTGCGCGAAGAACGCCTCGGCGATCGCGACACGCGCCCCGACGCGCAGACCGGGCGAGAAGCCGGTCGCGACCTGGGTGACCGAGGTCGTGTCGAGCCGGATCTGCGCCTCGACGAAGTGCACCGTGCCGATCACGTCCGCGAAGAGGCGCACGCGATCGAGGTTCGCCTCGAGCCCGAGGCCGAAGCGCAGACCTCCGTCGAAGATCCGTTGGTCGCTGACGGTGCGCACGGTGCCGCCATCGTCGACGGTGCGCGCGTTCGTGGGATCGAGGAAGCCCCACGTGAAGTCGGCGCCGACGGTCATGCGCACGAACGAGACGACGAGCCGGAGGTCGTAGCGCACGCCCGACATCCCGAGCCCCGTCGCGGCGCCGGACGCGAGCGCGCCCTGCGGGATCGGCGAGCCGAAGCCGAGATCGGCGTAGCGCGCGTAGCCACCGACGAAGCCGAGCGTCACCTCGAAGCGAATCGGCGTGTCGGCGTCTTCGCGCGAGACGGGTGGCGGCGTCGGCGCGAGCGCCTCGGCCGAATCGTCTTCCGGCAGGGGCGACGGCGAGCCGTCCGCGGCGGGGCTCGACGACTGTGCCGAGACGAGCGGCGTGGCTGCGAGGCAAGCGAGCACCAGGAGCACGAAGGCGAAGAGTCGATTCATGCCCTCGGTGAGTGAGCAGCGTGCGTGCCGACGAAATCACCTTGGGGAACGACGTGCGCACGGAAGGCGCCACGACACCGCGGGCAGCGCCGTGCGCCGCTTTCACACTCCGTGTCACGGAACCGTCATCGCCCTCGTCCGGCGAGGAACGTCGCGTCGGCGTCGAGGCCAGAGAAGAGCCGATCGACGCGCCGCTCTCGCGCTCACCGGCAGTCGATGATCACCGAGCTGCTACACCCGTCCACCTGCACGCCGTTCGCTTGCAGCGTCATCGAGCAAGACGCCGACGTCGGGCCGGCGACCTGGGACGTGCCGGCCGGGCACACGACCGCGCTCGCGGAGATGCTCACGAGGTACGGCAGCGACGAGCTGCTGGTGTTCTTGAACGGTCCTTCGCCTCCCGACGCGCCCGCGGCGAACGAGTAGACCGGCCCGGTGTAGGCCGAGAGACCCGACTCGCTCGGCGTCACGGTCACGCCGCACGCCGATAGACCATAGGTGTTGGCCACGCTCACACCCCAGCCGAGCGACACGCTGTAGGGGCCGCCCGAAGGCCCGCCCCCGCCGAGGCCGCCGGCCGTGAGCGTGATGCGACACGCAGGGCTCGGCCCGGGCGTGCAGCTGGTCGCCGTGTAGCTGCCGCCGAGCGAGCCGCTCGAGCACGTGCGGGTCTGCCCGTAGCAAGGGCCACCCGGGCTCGCGGAGAGGTACGCCGTGTTGGAGTAGCCGCTCGGCACGTCGCCCCACGGCGTGCCCGTGCAGCCCGGCGTGCACGAGGTCGCGGTGAAGCTGCCGCTGAGCGTCCCGTTCGTGCAGGTGCGCGTCTCGGCCACGCACGCGCCCGCCGGCGAGGACGACGCATAGGCGACGTTCGAGGTGCCGCTGGGCACGGTGCCCCAGGGCGTGCCCGTGCAGCTCGCGAGACAAGCGCCACTTCCGTTGCACATACCGCCCGGGCACGGCGTGCCCGGCGCGGCGTTGGCCGAGAACGCGCACGAGGGCGCGCCCGAGCTGCACTGGATCGTCCCGGTCGTGCAGGCATTGCCCGTCGAGCACGACGTGCCCGCCGAGCACGCGTTGCAGGTGCCGCTGCCGCTGCACACGCCGCCGGGGCACGGCGTGCCTGGCGCGACGTTGCCGCTCGCCACGCACGTCGGCGCGCCGCTCCCGCACGCGATCGCGCCCGTCGTGCACGGGTTGCCCGTCGGGCACGAGGTGCCGGCCGCGCACGGATTGCAGACGCCGCTGCCGTTGCAGACGCCACCGGGACACGAAGTGCCGGCCGGCGCACTGCCGCTCACCGTGCAGACGGCCGCGCCCGTGGAGCACGCGAGCGAGCCGGCGGTGCACGGATCGCCCGTGCTGCACGAAGCGCCCGCCGCGCAGGGAACGCACGTGCCCGCACCGCTGCACACGCCATCGGGACACGAGGTGCCCGCGGGGACGAGCCCGACGACGTTGCACACGGACGCGCCGGTCGAGCAGTCGATGCTCGCCGTCGTGCACGGGTTGCTCGTGGTGCACGACGCGCCCGCCGTGCAGGCGTTGCACGTGCCACTTCCATCGCAGACACCGGTCGGGCACGCGACACCGGCGGGCAAGTGGCTCGTGACCGCGCACACGGGCGCGCCGCTCGTGCACTCGATGTGCCCGCTGTCGCACGAGCTCGGGGGCGTGCACGCAGCTCCCGCGACGCAGGGCACGCAGCCGCCCGCGCCGTCACACACGCCGCCCGCGCACGTGGTGCCCGCGGGCTCGTTGCCCGTCGCGCTGCACATCACGACGCCGTCCGGTCCGCACGCGGAGGTGCCCGTGCGGCACTCTTCGCTCGGATCACACGCGCTGCCGGCGACGCAGCCGCAGTGGCCGCTCGCATCGCAGGTGCCTCCAGAGCAGACCGTGCCCGGCGGGCTGAGCGCGCCCGCGACGCACGTCGCCACGCCTTGCTCGCAGATCGTGCTTCCTTCGCGGCACGCCTCGGCCGGCGTACAGGACGCGCCCGGCGTGCAGACGACGCAGTGGCCCGCGCCATCGCAACTCCCGTCGGTGCACGCCGCGCCGGCGGGCGCCGGGCCCGTCGTCGTGCAGGCCGGCGCGCCCGAGGCGCAGTCGGTCACGCTGATGGTGCAAGGATCGCCCGTGCTGCATGGGGCGCCCGGAACGCACGTGTTGCCGCCATCACCCGGCGTGGCGGCATCGGCCGCGGCGTCCGCGCCCGCGTCGCCGCGCGCGGCATCGCGGGGGCCCGTATCGATCGCGCCCACGTCGGCGAGCGGTCGCGCGTCGGTGTGGCCCGCATCGACGGCGGAGCCTCCCGTCGAGCTCGCGCATCCGGGAGCGGCCGCGGCGAGGCCCGCGAGCGCGAAGGCAGGAAGAGGAAGACGACGTGCAGCTCGGCGCGCGAGGCTCGGATGCGACATGGAGGTCCGTTCGACGACGCGGCGAGCACGCACGCTCGCCCGCGCCATCCATCCTAGGAGAGCTCCGCGAGCGCGCGGCTAAAGGCGCGCTGAAATCGCGCGCGGGCACCAGCCCGCGTATGGGTCACGGGGCGTCGACGCCGCCGTCCTCGGGCGCGGCCAGGGTCCGAATCGGAACGTCGGCACCGAAGTGCGCGCGCACGTAGGCGAGCACCGCGCGGCTACGCTCTTCGCCGAGGATCCCCCGGTGCGCGGGCATCGTGCCGATGTCGCCGGTGCGGCCATCGAGGACCGAGACCAAGAGCTCGTCGTCGGAGCGCGTGAGCGGGCCCTCGAGCGAAGTGAAGTCCGCGCCCGTGCGCGCGCCGGCGCCGCGACCGTCGACGCCGTGGCACGCGATGCAGTGCGATCGGTACGTCTCCTCGGCCGGATCGTCGGTCGGGATCTCGCGCTCGAGCTCCACGCGCGAGAGGGGCCACTGCGATGGATCGTGGTCGGGGACCGACACGCAGCCCGAGAGTCCGAGCGCGATCATCCCGAGCGCCCTGGCCCACTCGCGGGTCATCCGAGCATCTCCCGCACGTGCTCGGCGCCCCAGCTCGCGAGGCCGTAGATCGAGATCTGCGGGTTCACGCTGCACGAGGTCGGGAACACCGAGCCGTCGATCACGAAGACGTCGTCGAGCGCGTGGTGTCGCAGCGTCCGCGAGTCGACCACGCTGCGTGCCGGATCGGTGCCCATCGCGCAGCCGCCCATGCAGTGCGCCACGAACACCGGTGTGCGGCCCGGCGCGAACTCCACGCGCTCGAGCATCGGATCGATCTGATCGTCGCTCGTCACGTAGGTGCCGTGCACCGTGTAGGCCTGCCGCGCGCCCGCCGCGAGCTGGATGCGCAGCACCGCCGCCGTGGCCGCGCGCAAGCCCTCGCTCAGGCGCGGCGTCCACGCGTAGTCGATGCGCGGGCGTCCGTCCGGGGCGACCGTGATCGTCGCGCCCTCGTCGGGATCGTCGAGGTCGAACCCGTCGTGGCAGAGCGCGCCCGTGAGCGAGCTGTAGGGCAAGAGCTCGAGCATCGCCTGCCGCTCGGCGCCGAGCCCGGTGCCGAGGCTGCCCATCGACATCGGGAACATCGGGGCGCCCTCGAGCAAGAACGGCATCCCGTCCTCGCGCTGCACGAACTCGTCCGAGTAGACGTACTGCGGCGAGCCCACGAAGGGATGCACGTGCTCGGCGTGCACGCCGACGCCGCCGATCGCCGGATGGAAGAACGTACGCTTGCCGGTGCGGCCGCTCGGGTCGATCCCCGAGCGCAGGAGGATCGCGGGCGTGTTGATCGCGCCGCCGGCGAGCACCGTGGCCGCGGCGCGCACCGTGATCGTGTGCCTCGTGAGGCGATCGGTCCGCGGATCGCGCACGCGCGCGATCACCGCGCGGCAGTGGCGTCCGTCGACCTCGATGCGCTCGACCCACGCGTTCGCGTACACGTCGGCGCCGCCGCGCACGGCGTCGGGCAGGAACGTCACCAGCATGCTCTGCTTGGCGTCGATCGCGCAGCCCATGCCGCAGTAGCCGGAGTGCGCGCAGTTCTTCACGTTGCGGAAGAGCAGGTCCTTGTGCCAGCCGAGCGCCTCGAGGCCGCGCCACGTGACGAGGTTGTTGCGGTTCACCTGATCGAGGCGCATCTGCACGACGTTCAGACGCGCCTCGATGCGCTCCCAGTGCGGCACGAGCGCCGCGTGATCGAGGCCTTCGACGCCATGATGCTCGGCCCAGTGCTGCATCACGCGCTCGGGCGTGCGGAAGCACGTGGTCCAGTTGACGACGGTGGTGCCGCCCACCGCGCGGCCCTGCAGGATCACCATGCTCTGGTCGGTCGTCGCGCGGCCGCCGCCTTCTTGGTAGAGGCGCGGGAACATGTTGCGCTCGGTGAGATCGAAGGTGTGGCTCTCGTGGAAGCCGCCGTCCTCGAGCATCACCACCCGCTTGCCGGCGGCCGTCAGACGCTCGGCCACGACCGCGCCGCCGGCGCCCGTGCCGACGATGCAGACGTCACACTCGATCGTGCGGTCCTCGGTGACGTGCGCGCCGGTGTAGATGCTCACGCGTCCTCGCCTCCCGGCGCGCGGAGCGAAGCGAGGTCGACGAGCTGCCCCGCGTACGCCGCGCGGAATGCGACCGGCTCCGGCGGCCCCGGATAGCCGATCCCCGGCCACGTGCGCGGATCGCCGAAGTAGAGCGCGGTCACCATCGAGCTCAGCGCGCGGAACACGGTGCGTCGCAGCGCGACGCGCGAGTCGCGCCACGCGCAGAGCACGGCGTCCTGCGCCTCGGGATCGAGCTGCGTGAAGGGCCGCACGCGCTCGAAGAAGAGCGCGCCCGTCAGGCCGTTCTCGAAGAGCGCGAGCACGGACTTCACGTCGGCCACGGTGCCCGGCTCGGCGCGCGACAGGAGGCGATCGGCCAGCGAAGCGACGCCGATCGCGTCGGCGCCGGGCACGTCGGGGCCCGGCTGCGGACAGAGGCGCGCGGCGATCGCCGCGACGATCGCTCTCTCTTCCTGGGTGAGGACGAGGAGCAGCTCCGACGGCGGGCTGCCGATGCGCGTGCTCTGCAGCGCGAGGCCCACGCCGCCGAGCCCGAGCAAGAGCGCGCCCCCGACGCCGCCGCGCAGGAGGTTCCGTCGCGAGAAGAGCCCGAGGCTCGCGCGGGCGCTTCCGTCGGTCGAGCTCTCGCGAGACATGACGCGCACGAGAGTGTCGAGCGCCGCGCGCGTGGGCGTCAACGCCAGGGTGCGTGCCTTCGCACAGGGCCCCGGGAGAGCCGGGCTCGTGCGGAGGCGCGAACCGGAGTAAACGAGCGGTCGCCCGTGCACCCTGCCCTCGCGCCCACCCGCTTCGTCGACGCCGATCATCCGAGCGTGCAGGCCTTCGCGCGCGAGGTGTGCGGCGATGCCGCGACCACGCGCGAGCGCGCGGCACGCTTGTTCGCGGCGGTGCGCGATCGCATCCGCTACGACCCCTACTCGATCACCCTCGAGCCGGCCGACTACCTCGCGAGCGCGATCCTCGGCCGGCCCCGCGGCTACTGCGTGCCGAAGGCCGTCGCGCTGTGCGCGGCCGCGCGCGCGGCCGGGATCCCGGCGTGGCTCGGCTTCGCCGACGTGCGCAACCACCTCGCGAGCGAGAAGCTCCGCGCGGTGATGGGCACCGATCTCTTCGTCTTCCACGGCTACGTGGCGATGGAGATCGAGGGCGCCGTCCACAAGGCGAGCCCGGCCTTCAACGCCGAGCTCTGCGCCCGCTTCGGCGTGCCTGCGCTCGAATTCGACGGCACGGCGGACGCCCTGCTCCACGCGTTCGACGGAACCGGCCACCGCTACATGGAGTACCTTCGAGACCGAGGCCTCTACCTCGATCTACCCTTCGAAGAGATGATGGCTACCTTCGCTCGGACGTACCGACCGTCCGCCCGTCCGGAGAAGGACGAAGCCTTCGAGCCGTGACGACCCACGCCCGTGCGTCGCGGGGAGGAGCAGCGGCAGGCTGCGTACGGGAGGCCGAGCACACCACGACCCCAGGAGACGCGATCCATGCCTCAGAAGAACCGCGCCATCGCCATCTTCCTCGCGGGCTTCCCGCTGACGGGGATCCTCGGAATCGACCGCTGGTACCTCGGCAAGCCACGCAGCGCGCTCGCGAAAGGCCTCACCTTCGGGGGGCTTCTCTTCTGGTGGTTCTTCGACTTCATGCTGCTCTCTCTCGACAACGTCCGATGGGTCTTCGGCAGCGACGAGGGATTCGTGAAGGACGGCGAGGGTCGCGAGCTCAAGTACGGGCTCTCGGCCTTCCGCTGGAAGGACGGCAAGCTCGTCCGCGGCTGGTCGGACTGATCGGAGGCCGGGCCCGGGCCCGCGGCGCGTCACCCGAGCGCGCGCAGCGCGAGCATCGCGGTACGATGGGCCAGCACGACGTGGGGGCTCTCTTGGAGCATCCGCGCATAGCCGATCTTGAAGGCGTGCGTGCTCTCTTCCTCGCCCGGCGTCAGCAGATCGATGGCGTACGCGACGACGGCCGCCGGGCTCTCGCTCGCGTCGGGCTCCATCGCCTCGTCGAGACGCACGATGAGCGACGTCAGCGCGTTGAGCCACGCGAACCGGGGATCGGACACGAGCCGCTGCAGCAGCTGGTTCGGCGTCGGCTTCTTTCCCTCGGCTTGCTCGATCGCGTCCCGCTCGGCGTCGATGATCGACTTGTGAAGCGCGAGGAGCGCATGGCGAGCGTGGTCGGCGGGCTGGGCGGCGGCGGCCATCGCCGGCAGATCGCACGGGCACGCCGCACGCGCAACGACGCGCCGATGCAGTCCTCGTCGGCTCCGCACCCGCGGGAATGAGGGGAGACGCTGCACCGCACTGACCTCGCCCGCGCGAAAACCACCGAGACGCTCTGGCAGGCGAGGGCGCCGCGTCTATGCCGCTCTCATGGTCACCAAGCGCCGGCCCACGTCGGGCCTCCGCCGCAAGGATGCGCCCCGGCCCGTCGCGCGAGGGGACGTGCCGCGCGCCCTCGGTCCCGCCGCGCTCGAGAGCGATCGCGTCGAGCACAACGTCGCGGCACGCTCGGTCGCGCTCCACTCGGCCGTGCACGACATGATCGAGCGCGGCCAGTCGGACCTCCCCGAGCTGGCGCGCACCCTCGAGGCCGTGCTCAAGGGTGCTTCTCCCGACGAAGCGGAGGTCCTGCGGCGCGCGCTGACGAAGGCGGAGCGACGCCTCGCCTCGGATGCCGGCGCCGACACCGACCTCGAGCTCGCGCCCGACTGGCGAGACGGCGGCTACCCGTACAAGTACCTCATGCGCCGCAAGAGCTACGAGCGCGCGAAGTACCGCTTGCAGGTCGAGCTCCTCAAGCTGCAAGCCTGGGTCAAGGAGACGGGGCAGCGCGTCGTGATCCTCTTCGAAGGGCGCGACGCCGCGGGCAAGGGCGGCACGATCAAGCGCCTCATGGAGCACCTGAACCCGCGCGGTGCGCGTGTCGTCGCGCTCGAGAAGCCGACGGAAGCCGAGCGAGGGCAGTGGTACTTCCAGCGCTACGCCGAGCACCTCCCGACGCGCGGCGAGATCGTCCTCTTCGATCGCTCCTGGTACAACCGCGCCGGTGTCGAGCGCGTGATGGGGTTCTGCACCGACACCGAGTACCGCGAGTTCATGCGACAGGCGCCGGAGTTCGAGCGCCACCTCGCCTCGAGCGGCATCCACCTGATCAAGTTCTGGTTCTCGGTGAGTCGCGACGAGCAGCGCCGTCGCTTTCGCGAGCGCGAGAAGCACCCGCTCAAGCAGTGGAAGCTCTCGCCCATCGACAAGGCTTCGCTCGGTCTGTGGGACAGCTACACGAAGGCGAAGGAAGCGATGTTCTTCGCGACCGACACGGCCGAGGCGCCGTGGACGGTCATCAAGAGCGACTGCAAGAAGCGCGCGCGTCTGAACGCGATGCGCTACCTGCTCCACGCGCTCCCGTACACCGAGAAGAACCGCGAGAACATCGGCGAGATCGACTCGCTCCTCGTGGGTCGCGCGAGCGTGGTGCACGAGCGCGGCGAGGCCGGGACCCCGACGCCGTGAGGGCGCCTCCGTGAGGGAGCTCCGGTCGTACCTCAGCAACCGGGGGTGCGTCGTCGACGCGCCACGACGAGAAGGCCCGGTCCGTGGGGCGCGCGAACGTCGCGCGCATCCGCCGATCGGCCCGCGCCGCGATGCGGGTTGGCGCGGGGCGCGAACGCTGTTACGACGATCGAGGTCGCCGCGCGTGGCGACGGGAGGACGGATGGCGCAGCGACGACGTTTCCTTCAGGTTCTCGCCGGCTCGATGCTGGCCGCGGGAATGGGCTGCAGCGGGAGCGGCAGCGCGGAGGGCGACGGCGGCGGAGCCGGGCGCGATGGCGGTGGACCGGAGGCGGGCCGCGATGGTGGTGGTTCGGGCACGGACGATGCGGCATCGCCCGACGACGCCGCCGCGACCGTCGACGCGAGCGCTCCCGATGGCGGCTCCGAGGACGCGGCGCGCCCGGGGGATGGCGGAACCGATGCGGGGCCGGCGTGCACCCCACGCGGGCTCGACGTCGGTCTGCCGAGCGCCTACGCGACGCCTGGCATCCACTTGGTCGCCGGGCGCACGGTCCTGATCGGCCGCGACGCGGGCGGGCTCTTCGCGATGACGTCACTCTGCACCCACCAGCAGTGCGACCTCGGGAGCTTCGGCGTGGTCGGCCCGGCCGGCATCCGATGCGGCTGCCATGGCTCGGAGTACGACGTCGTCGGCAACCCGACGCGTGGGCCCGCCGCCACGCCGCTCCGCCACTACCGGCTCTGGCTCGAGTGCGATGGGCATCTCCGCGTCGACGTCTCCATGGTCGTCGCACAGGACCAGCGCTTGCAGGCTTGAGAAAGGACGTGCCCATGACCCGTGTGTCGTCGCTCGCGCTCGCGCTCGCGCTGACGTTCCTCTTCGCCACGCCGGCCGCCGCGCAGGGGAGCCCGTCCCGCGCCGCCCTCGCGCACCAGCTCTACGACGGCGCGATCGCCAGCCTCACCGCGGGCTCGTCAGGCCCCTCCGATGCGTACGACTGGTCGGTGCGCTGGATGCGGGCCGATCTCGAGGCGCACGTGCCCGGCGCCGCGCAGGCGCACCTCGATCGGATGCGCGATCTCGAGAGCCGCGTGCACGCGCTCACCCAGACCGGCGTGCTCGCCGCGAGCGCCGAGACCGCGTGTCGCTACTACGTCGCCGAGGCGCAGGCCTGGCTCGCGCATCCACCGTCGTAGAAGGCCTGACGCGGAGGTGGCCCTCGCACGGGCCCCGCACCGAGGGCTGGCGATGGCACCTCAGCCGCGGAGCTCGCTCGCCACCACGCTCGGCGCCGGGAGCCCCGCATCGCGGAACGCGCGCCCGAGCGCGTCGCCACTTCCGTAGCCGACGATGCGCGCGACGTCCTCGATGGAGAGCGAGGCGGCGCTGAGCAGCGTGACGGCACGCCGGAGGCGGAGCGTGCGCACGCTCGCGCGAAAGCCCCCGAGGCCGATCCGCTCGAGGACCTCGCGCGAGTCGCGCTCGAGCTGCCGCAGCGAGACGCCGGCGACCTCGGCGAGGAGCGGCAGATACGCCCCCGTCTCGTGCGCGGAGTAGAAGCGCGTGACGGTGCGCCAGAAGCGATGCGTCGATGGCTGCTCGGGCGCCTCGGCCACGCTCGGCAACGCGCCATCGACCCAGTCGGCGTCGGCGAGGCCTCGCACCAAGAGCCTGCTCGCGGCGCCGATCGCCTCGTCGGCGCGGGCGGCGTCCATCGCCCACACCGCGTCGACGACCGTCGCCGGAACGGGCCGAGGCCCGCACGCGAGGCCGATGGGAACGCAGAGGTGCGAGCTCGGCACGCACACGTCGGCGGCGACGAGCGGTGCGCCGCCGTTGCGGAAGGTACGCTCGGCGTTGGAACGCTCGAGCTCGTCCTCCGCGAGCACCCACGCCGAGGGCCCTTCGACGCGCGCGGCGCCCGCCGGCTCGATCCATCCCGACACCACGAGATAGATCGTGGCCACCGAGCGCTCGAGCGAGCTGCCCGGGCTGAAGCGCGTGTCGAAGACGAGCGCGCGGCGCCGCACCGCGTGGATGCGCAAGTCCTTGCCGAGCGCCAGCGTCGTCGAGAGCTCGAGCTCACCTCGCGCCCACTCGCTCCGACTGACGAGCATCGCGCCGACGCTACCCCGAGCCGCCGGCCCGAGCCAAGCCCGACCCGATCACGAGCGAGCGGGCGCGAGCGCGCGGGCGCCGAGAAGGCGTACGCTCCGCGGATGAGATCGCGCGCGCTCCTCTTCGCGTTCACCGCGCTGACGGCTTGCGACGCGTGCTCGGAGCAGGCGCAACGCCCACGGCCGGTGCCGCCCGTCACGTCGAGCACGGGCGAGCTGCCCAGGGCCACGACGACGCCCGGCCGACGGCCCTCGAGCCCCGCGATCGCGACGCAGGGCGGCCCGCGCTCCCGACGCCGCCACCCACGCTCGACGGTGCGGTCACGGGCACCCGCGGCGTCCTCGAGGCGGGCACGATCGCCGTCACCGGGCGCGAGACGCTCGACGACGTGACCCACGTGCTCGTCGCGCGCACCGTCGCCGGGTGGTTCATCGTGGCAACGCTGGGCAGCGACTACGACGGGCCTTCGAGCCTGAACGGCGGCGAGCTCACGATCGAGACGCTCGCGCTCCGCGAGCTCGGGGCGGCCGGCGTCGCGCTCTGGGTCGAGACCCGCAACGAGACGAGCTACCGAGGTTCGCACCGGTCGCGCCGGAGGGCATCCAGATCTGGTACGGTACGCCGCGCGCATGACCTACCTGTCCGACTCCAGATCCAGCGCTTCAAGTCGCTCTACGAGGTCGAAGTGGAGCTCGGCCGCGTGAACGTTTTCATCGGCGCGAACGGCTCCGGGAAGTCCAACCTGCTCGAAGCGGTCGGCGTCATCGGCGCCGCGGCCTACGGCAGTGTCGACGATCAGGCGTTGCTCCGGCGAGGTGTCAGACCCGGCGTACCGCGAATCTACCGCTCGGCTTTTCCGAAGAGCGTCAAGGACCCATCCATCCGCATCACCGCGACGGCGAACGCCGACGCGGCGGAGTACTTCATCGCCATCAGCAACCAGGGCAAGGTTCCGAGCCCCTTCTGGAGGTTCCACCACGAGCGCATCGACGATGGCGGCAAGACGATCGCATCGCGCGGGCCGACGGGCGATGCCGCCAAGGTGTTCGGGGCCAAGGTGCGAGACGAGCGCAGCCGAAGCCTCGCGACGCAGGTCCGCGTGAGCCTGAAGACCTCGCAGGCCGCGCGCGACCTGCTCGCAATGCTCGACGACTACGCGATCTTTTCTCCCGTCACGCCCGTCCTCCGGGGCGTCGCGCCGGACACGGCGCCTCGTGTGCCCGTCGGACTCTTCGGCGGCGGGCTGCCCGACGCCGTCGACGCGCTGACTTCGACGGCGCGCAGCCGACTCAAGGAGCGCGCTCTGGATCTGATCGACTGGGCGAAGGACTTCGACGTCGGGCCGCCGTCACGCGACTTCATCGCGTCGAGCGTACCGACCATGCGCTCGGTGATTCGGTTCCGCGACGCCTACATGAAGGAGAAGGCCGCGCAGCTCTCCGGCTACGACGCGAGCGAAGGCGCGCTCTACGTGCTCCACCTCCTCGTGCTGGCGATTCATTCGCAGTCCCCGCGTCTGTTCGCCGTCGACAACTTCGACCAGGCGTTGAATCCCGCGGCGGCGCGCGCGCTCGCGGAGGTCTTCTGCCAGGAGCTGCTCCGGACCGAGGACCGTCAGGCGCTCATCACGACGCACAATCCGCTCGTGCTCGACGGCCTCGCCCTCGACGACGATCGAGTTCGGCTGTTTCGAGTGGAGCGCCGCGACGACGGGCGCACCGATGTGGTGCGGGTCCCCGTCCGGGATCTGCGTCGTTTGAAGCGGGAGCAGGGCCAGAACGCCGTCAGTCGTCTCTGGACCGAGGGCAAGCTCGGAGGCCTCGCGCGTGCCGGCTCGGACTAAAGCCTCCCGGACCCACGCGCGGCCGAAGGTCGTCGGCTTCGTCTGCGAGGGCTCGACGGACTACGTCGTCCTCAGAGCGATCGCCGAGCGAGTCCTCGGTCCGATCGATGCGCGCTGTTTGCAGCCGGTGGTGGACGCGCTCGATCGTCAGGCTCGTGGTGGCCGCGGTGGTTGGAGCGAGGTGCGGGCATGGTGCGAGCAGCAGGCGAGCCTGGACGGAGTCTTCGCTCCATTGGTCGGCGATGCTCTCGATGTCCTCGTCATCGCGATCGACCTCGACATCGCGGTGCAGGCGGGCCTCGAGAAGCATCCCGCGAACCTGTCCGCCTACGATGCAACGGCGCTGTGCGCGACGATCAAGTCCTGGCTACCCCAGCCGATCGACCGCCGTGTGATCGTCGCGATTCCGGTCATGTCCACGGAAGCGTGGGTGCTCGCATCGCTGTATCCGAAACTGAAGCGCCCCGAGGCGATCGCCGCCCCGTCCGAGGAGCTCGTGACGCGCGGCAAGCTGCAACGAGCGAGCTCGGGTCGCCCGTGGAAGCACGTAGCCGACTACCGACCGTTCGCGACGCAGCTGGCCGGACGCCTGGCGAGCGTGCGGGCGCGCTGCGGGGAGGCCGACCGGTTCGCGCGGAAGCTCGAACGCGCAGCGGGCTGATGGGTCCGCCCACCGTGGGCGGCGTGGTGCGCGAGGCCGCCGAGACGTGCGCGAGCTTCGAGGCCGAGGCGCCCGACGACTCCGCGCTCGGCACCGCGATCGAGGACGCCGCCGACGCCGAAGGCGACGACGACGAGGGCGTGAGGATCTCGATCGACGTCGACGACGCCGGTCTCGCGCGCTTCGCCGGCCCTCGGCGACCTGCGGCGCTCGCGGAGCCGATCGCCGTCACGCGCCTGCCCTGCCTCGGCCCGCGGCCCGACCCCGCGTTCGGCTGCACGACCGCGCCGCCGTGAGCGTGTGCCGCGCCCGGCCCTGACGCCGAGCGTCGAGGCACGCTCACGGCTTCGTGCGACCTCGCGCGCTCAGGCGACCTCGCTCGCCCGCAGCGCGGCGACCGTGACGCCCCCTGCCGTTCGCACGGCGATGCGCACCTGGTCGTCGGGGCTCCGCGGACGCCACGTCGCGACGCGCTCGGAGGAGCCGACGTCGAGCACACGCTCGCTCGCGTCGTCCTCGCCGTGCTCCCAGCGGATGCTCGCGATCTCCGGCGCCGCGACGCTCAGCCGCACCGCGTCGCCGACGCGCTTGGCGTCGATCGACACCGACGGCGGATCGGCGAGCGGCAGGTCGACCGAGCGACCGACGCGCCGCGCGGTGGTGTCGCGCCACTGATCGATCAGCGCATCGCGACCGCGCGCGTCGGCGAGCACGGCGAGCGCACGGCGCGACGCGCCCTCCCACGACGACGTCGGCGCGGGCACCGGATCCATCGGCATCACCGTCGGCCGCGGTACCGGATCGGGCGGCGGCGGCGGCGGCGGGCGATGTCGACCGTTCCGCGAGGAGTCGACGGTCGTCGGCCGCGGTGGCGGATCGACCGGCATCACCGTCGGTGGCAGCTGCGGTCCCACGTGCGAGGGCGGCGGCGCGGGATCCGGGATCGGCGGGAAGTACGTCGGCGGCGGCGCCGGATCGACGATGGGAGGGACGTACGTGGGCGGCGGCGGCGGATCGACCGGCATCACCGTCGTCGGCGGCGGCACGGGATCGGGAGGAACCGCGGTGATCGGGGGCGGCGGCGGATCGGCCGGCATCGGCTGCGCGCCGCAGCCGTCGCAGGCGGGCACGAGCGCGACGATGGACGCGCCGAGCACCGCGCGACGCGCCGCGTGCTCGAGGGCCCGCGCGATCGACGGCTTGGGAGCAGGGCGGCGCGCGCTCGTGCCGAACGCCTCCATGTCGGCGTAGAGCGCGTCGAGCTGCGCGTGGCGCGAGCGGTCGGCGGCCGCGATCGCCAGGCCGAGCAGCGCCGTGCGTCGCGCGATCGCGTCGTCGTCGGTCGGGCTGCACTCCTTGGCCAGCGCGAGCGCGGTCTCGAGGAAGTCCGCGGTCTCGGTGGAGATCGCGCGCGTGAGCGCGTCGGCGCGCGAGACGAGCCGGGCGCGACGGCCGTCGGGATCGTCGTAGAAGTGCTCGAGGATCTTCGCGGTGTAGCCGAGGCCCATCGTCCGGTTCGCGACACCGGAGGGGTCGAAGTTGCGCTGTCGGAACGCCGATGCGCAGATCCGGAAGAGCACCTCGGTGCGGTCGTCCTCGATCCGGTAGCCGAAGCCGAGGTGAGAGCCGACGATCGACTCGCGCGCCGCGAGCAGGTGGTGGAGCGGCGTGCCGTAGTAGGGCTCGGCGCGGCAGAAGTTCACCGGGTGCGCCGCGTGCTCGCGCATGAACGCGAGGTTCTCCTCCACGTCGGCGAGCGTCGCGTCCGGCTCGAAGAGGAGCAGGTTGTAGCAGACGAAGATCCCCGCCTCGCGGCAGGCGCGGAGCGCATCACGCACGTGCGTCGTCTGCATACGACGGTTCAGGTGGCGCGAGCCGCCCTCGCTCGCGTTCTCGACCCCGACGTAGAGGCGGATGACGCCCAGGGCGCGGATCTCGCGCGCCAGCTCGGGCGTCATCGAGTCCGGGCGGCACTTGCCGATCATCGCCACCTTGCCGACGCCGCGCGCATCGAGCGAGGCGCGGATGGCGCGCAGGCGCGCGATCGTGTCGGCGGGCCGCGGGAACAGGAAGTTGTCGTCGTGGAAGCAGAAGAGGCTCGGGCCCGCCTCGTGCCAGAGCTCGGCCATCTCCTCGGCGACGTTCTCCGGGCTCCGGTGTCGCAGCGTCTTGCCGCCGCCGTAGGCCCGCGCCTCCCGGTAGAAGCTGGTGATCGCGCAGTACGTGCACGCCCCCCAGCACCCGCGGCTGCCCATGATGGGGACGAACGGGATCCCGGCGTGCCGCGCGTGCGCCCGGTAGCGGGCGGCAAAGGGCAACGCATCGAGGTCGGGCGTGAGCAGCTCGCCCCGCGTGCGAACGGCACGACCCTCGGCGCCGCGGAGCGCCAGGCCCGGCACGTCCTCGAGCGGGGTGCCGGCCTCGAGCGCGGCGAGCAGGGCGACGAACGAGCGCTCGCCCTCGTAGAGGACGGCCGAGTCGAGCTCCGGATGGGACTCGAGCATGGGCTGCCAGGCGAGGCTCGGGTACTGACCGCCGCTCGTGAGGTGCGCCGTGCAGCCCGCGCTGCGCAGGCGCGCGGCGAGGTCGAGGAACTCGGCGGCCCGGTGCTGGAACTGGATGCTGAGCCCCACGACGTCGGGCCGCTCGGCCACGATACGCTCGACGACGCGCGGCGCGTCCTCCGCCCAGTCGAACGGGACGACGCGCACTTCGTGCCCCGCCCCCATCGCCGCCGCTGCGATCATCCCGACCCCGAGGTTCTCCTCGAAGTCCGCCCCCACGAGCACGGTCTTCATGTCGTGTGCATCCGCACCGTCGCGCCGAACGAAGTGACGCTCGTCACGGTTCCGTGGGGCGGCGGCGCTCCACCCTGATCCCCGCGGTCGGCGCGGCGAGCCTCGTACCGCTGTCCGGAAGTGCGATCTGCGCTTCCGGGCGAGGGACGTGCGGGTCCCAGGCCGAGGAGCGGCTCGAGCTCCTGATCCGCGGTACGCAGGAGAGATGAGTGGCGACGACCTCGTGACGGGCGTGCTCGTCCTCGCTTCGATCGCGGGGCCCGCCCTGCTCGTGGCGGCCCGCCGGCGCGGCCCGGGCGACGATCCAGACCTTCCTCCGCCGCGCCGCGCGCTCACGACGTTCGCCGGCAGGACGCTGACGTTCTTCGGATGGCTCCTGCTGGCGATCTGGGCGTGGCTCTCGAGCCGCCACTGGGGAACGATGTGATCGCTGGCGTGGCAACTCGACACGATCGCGCCGGGGTTTTGGTATCCTGCACCGAGGGGAACGACGAATGACCAAGGGACGCGACGAGTCGAAGAAGGGCCTCCGCGAGGACGAGATCGCCACCCAGCCCGTCGGCCGCCGATCGGCGATCGCACTGTTGAGCGCGGCCGGGGTCGCCATGGTGCTCGAGGGCTGCCACCACCGAGGGATCCGCGGCTGCACCGACGCCGATCCCGTCGATCGTGCGGGCTACGGCCGGCGCTGCGGCGGCTACTACGGTGAAGGCTATCGCTGCAGCGACCGCGATCCCTACGATCCGGCGGGACGCGGCCGGCACTGCTGATCGAGAGGCGGCGCGGATCGAGACGCGACGCGATCGAGCGACGCGCCCCGCGGTGAATGAATCGATCGGCCCCTCGGACGGTCCGAAGAGCGACCCGTGGCGGTGGCGCTCGCGACGAAGTGCGGTGCGCGGTATACCGCGACGGCGACGGGGTCGCGGGAGGCATCATGCGTGTACGTGTCGGGGTCGGTCTGGTCGCGGTGCTCGTTGCGCTCGCTGGCTGTGCGGGTCGGTATCACGCCGAAGCGGAGGTCCACGTCGGCGCGCGCACGAGCGGCTCGTCCACGCAAGGCTCGTCCACGCAAGGTTCGTCCACGCAAGGCGGTGTGGTCGTCAGCGATCCGCCGCGAGAGAGCGGTGGCGTCTCGGTCGCGCCCGCGCCTTCGGGCAGCACCGGCTCCGGCGTCGTCGTCGCCCCGAGCGGCAGCACGTCCACCAGCACCGGCTCCGGCGTCGTCGTCGCCCCGAGCGGCAGCACGTCCACCAGCACCGCCTCCGGCGTCGTCGTCGCGCCCTCGCGCCCGAGCGGCAGCACTTCGACCAGCACCGGCTCCGGCGTCGTCGTCGCGCCCTCGCGCCCGAGCGGGACGGGGAGCACCACGACCACCACGACCGTGACGACCACCACCACGCCGGCTCCCTCGAGCCCCACCTCGGTGTACACGGCTCCGTCGGGTAGCGCGATGACGACGACCGGCAGCGGAACGACGACCACGAGCACGACGCCGCCGCGGGCACCGACGGGCACGACGACGACGCCCTCGGGATCGGTGACGCACGGCGTGGCCACCACGACCGTGACGACGACCGGCTCCGGCACGACGAGCGCCACGACCACGCCCCCCACGACGACGACGACGCCGAGCACGACGCCGGCGCACGTCTCCGGACCCATCCGCGTGACGGGCAGCGGCGCGACCGGCAGCACGTCGACCTCGCCGACGATTCCGGACGTGCCGCCGCGGGAGACCGCGCCGCGCATCACCGCGCCGGATCCGCAGGCCCCCATCGGCGGCCACTGATCGGCTCGCCCACTCCGGCCCCTCCCGTCCGCGGGCAGTGCCCGCTCCCGTCCGGGTCCTCCGGGCCGAGCACTCTTGCCGTGCACTGGTCGGCTCGCCCGCTCCGGCGGACGGCCGCGGTGAGCCCCGGTGAGGCCCGCTCCTCGTTCCAGATGCGAGCACCGGGCGCCCGCGCGCCCCGTGTATGCTCGCTCTTCATGCGCGAACGACACGCCCGTTGGCTCGCAGCGGCGTCGGTGGCCGCAGCCTTCGCCTGCAGCGGCAACCCACCGCCCGCACCGATCGACGCCGGCGCGGACGGCGGAAGCGACGCCGGCACCGACGGCGGACCCGACGCCGGGCCCGACTGCGGCGCGATGCCCACCGCCGACGGCTGTCCGCTCCCGGTCGAGCCGACCTACGACGGTCCGAGCGCCGACATCGAGGTGATCCGCGACGACATGGGGATCCCCCATCTCTACGCCGCGAACGACGCCGACGCGTACTTCGCGAGCGGCTACCTCCAGGCCACGGATCGCCTGTTCGAGATGGACCTCACGCGACGTCGCGCGCTCGGCACGCGCGCCGAGGTGCTCGGTCCCGGCAGCGTCGGCGACGACGAGACCATCCGGATGTTCAACCTCCCGCGCTGGGCCGAGCTCACGCGGCGCGCCGTGCTGCTCGAGCACCCCGATCTCTATCGCTTCATCGTCGCGTGGTGCGCCGGCGTGAACCGCCGCATCGACGAGATCGCGGCGGGCGATGCGCCCGTGCCGTATGGCTTCGGACCAGGCGAGCTCGACTACCTGCCCGCGCACTTCACCCCGCTCGACGCACAGGCGGTGGGCACGCTCATCCTCTTCGGCAACGCCGAGCAGATCGAGTTCGACGCGCTCGAGAGCATCCTGCACCGCCTGCTCGAGCCGATCGAGCAGCGCGTGCCCTTCCTCGCGCCGCTCGAGCCCGCCCACACGCTGCCTCCCGAGGAGCGCCCCACGACCGGCCGCGCGTCACCCATCGTCGCGCTCGCTCCCCTCGCGCCGCCCGATCTACCCGCCGATTTCGGCGCGCGGATGCGGCAGTTCTTCGATCGCTTCCGCCCGATCCCGCTGGGAGCGAGCAACAACTGGGCGATCGACGGCGTCCACACCGCGAACGGGCGCCCGCTGCTCGCCGGCGACCCGCACCAGGGTCTCGAGTCTCCCTCGCTGATGTGGACCCACCACATGAACAGCGCCGAGCACGGTGGCTCGCTCGACGTGATCGGGTTCAGCTTCGTCGGCACGCCGACGATCGAGCTCGGCCACAACGCGCACGTCGCGTGGACGGCCACCACGACGTATCCGGACTGGAACGACCTCTGGGGCGTGCGCGTGACGGGCCCGGCCGGCGCGCGCGTCGCCTCGTACGGAGGCGTCGACTACCCGGTCGTCGAGCGCCGCGAGCAGATCCGCGTCGCCGGAGAGGCCGAGCCGCGCGAGCTGGTGGTCGAGGAGCTGCCGACGATCCCCGCCGTGCTCATCCCGGAGTCGTTCTTCCCGCTCTCGCTCTATCCCGGTCGCCGCGTGCTCATGCGCTGGTCGGGGATGCAGCCGAGCAGCGACGTCGTCGCCTTCCACGGCTTCGACGTCGCGACGAGCACGGCCGAGTTCGAGGAGGCGGTCGACCTCTGTCACCTCGGGGCGTTCAACTGGGTCGCCGCCGACGCCGACGGGATCACCTATCGGTCGGCACCCTGGGTGCCCGTCCGCGCCGGCGCGCTCGACGACGGCACGCGCGCGCCGTACCGCATCCTCGACGGAGACGACCCGGGCTCGCTCTGGAGCAGCAGCGTCCTCTCGAGCGCGCAGCTGCCCCACAGCCACGGCGGCCTGCGCGGCTGGATCGGCACCGCGAACGACGAGCCCTACGGCCTCATCGACGATGCGGCGATCACCGGTGACGTCCTCTACTTCGGCGTGTTCTTCGATCCCGGCACGCGCGCACGACGCATCGAGGACGAGGTCGGTCGCTACGTCGCCCGCGGGGGCGTGACGCGCGACGACATGCTCGCGCTGCAGGACGACACGTACCTGACCCTCACCGAGAACTTCCTGCCACCGCTCCTCGCCGCGTGGGACGGGCGCGCGAGCGACCCGACGATCGCCGCCTACGCGGGCCGCGCCGACCTCGGCGCGCTCGTCGAAGGCCTGCGAGCCTGGGATCGCCGGATGGAGCGCACCTCGCCGGACGCCGTCGTGTTCAACGCGTACATGTTCGAGCTCGCGCGCGAGGTCGTCGCCGACGACATGGGCTTGCTCTTCGATCCGATCATGAACGAGAGCCCCACCTACATCATGAAGCTGCTCGCGATGCTGGTCCGCGACACGACGCCGAACGGCGACGACTTCTTCCAGGCCGGCCGCACGCTCAGCGCCATGCACGCGCTCGATGCGGTCGCGCAGTACCTCGTCGGCCGCTTCGGCGGCACCGATCGCGCCCTCTACACGTGGGGCGACGTGCACGGCACCCGCTTCGACGGCATCTGGGGCTCGGCGCTCGACGGTGGCTGGATCCCGACCGACGGCGCCACCGGGACCGTCAACGTCTCGGACGCGCGCTTCTTCGACGACGACCGCATGCCGCGGCCGCGCATCGAGTCCACGGGCGGGCCCATCTTCCGGATCGCGGTCGAGTTCCGCGCCGATGGGACGCCCGACGCGGTGGTCAACATCCCGCGCGGCGTGTCGGGAGAGCCGGACAGCCCGCACTTCGACGATCTGCAGACCGACTGGCAGGAGAGCCGCTCGCGCCCGCTCGCGTTCGTGCGCGCCGACGTCGAGGCCCACGCCGAGACGCGCTTCACCCTCCCCGCCGCTCCATGATCCTGTCCGACGCCGATCTGCGGACCTTCGCGGTCGTCGCCGACGCGTTCTTTCCCGCGCTGGGCGGGGCTGGCTCCCCGATCGATCGGCTCTCGGCCACGACGCTCGGCGCCGACCGGCGCCTGCCCGAGCTCGTCTCGCGCATGCCCAGCGAGAGCGTGCTGGCCCTCCGCGCCGCGCTGACCCTGCTCCGTACGCGGGCCGGAGGGATGCTGCTCTTCGGGGCGCCGCGCGCCTTCGACCGGATGAGCAGCGTCGAGCAGGAGAGCGCCCTGGTCCGGATGGCGTCGAGCGAGCGCGAGCTCTCGCGCCAGACCTTCAAGCTCCTCAAGATCGTGGCGGCGACGCTCCTCGGCTGGCCGACCGTGGGGGGCGCCCGCACCGAGCTGCACGCCGCCATCGGCTATCCGGGCCCTCCTCCACCGGCGCCGGCCGCGCCGCGGCGCCTGCACCCGATCGCCATCGAGAGGAGCACGACCTGGACGTGCGACGTGGTCGTCGTCGGCTCGGGCGCCGGCGGCGGGACGGCCGCAGGCGTGCTCGCCAAGGCGGGGCTCGACGTCGTCGTGCTCGAGCGCGGCCCGTACAAGAGCGAGAGCGACTTCACGCAGCGACAGGACGACGCCGATCGGGACCTCTACGATCTGCGCGCGACGGCCGACGGAGGAACCACGATCCTCCAGGGTCGGTGCGTCGGCGGCGGCACGGTCGTCAACTACAGCACCTCACTCCGCGCGCCCGAGGGCGTGCGCGCCGAGTGGGATCGGGTGGCCGGGCTCGCGAACGTCTTCACCGGCGCCGAGCTCGACGCCTCGTTCCGCGTCGTCGAGGAGCGCCTGCACGTCAACGATCGCAGCGCGACGCCGTGGTTTCGCGACCGCGTGCTCGAGGACGGCTGCCGCAAGCTCGGCTGGGACGTCGGGCCGCTGCCGCGCGACGTGAAGAACTGCTCCGAGGACGAGCGCTGCGGCTACTGCAACTTCGGATGCCGGCTGGGCGCCAAGCAGTCGACCTCGCGCACGTGGCTCGAGGACGCGACCGCGCGGGGCGCGCGCCTGGTCGCCGGCGCCGACGTGCACCGCATCGTGCGGGACGGCGGACGCGCGGTCGGCGTGCGAGCGAGCGTGACCACGCCCGCGCAGCGCCGGCCGGTGGCCCTCACCGTGTTCGCCCGCGCGGTCGTGGTGGCGTGCGGCGCGACGTACACGCCTCTTCTTCTCGGCAGGAGCGGCGTGGGCGGACCGGCGCTCGGGCGCCACCTGCACCTGCACCCGGTCACGGGCGTGTGGGGCCGCTTCGACGGCCAGCGCGCCGATCCCTGGGGCGGCGTCATGCAGGCGCGCATCAGCCGGCAGTTCGCCGACCTCGACGGCGAGGGCTACGGCGTCCGCTTCGAGTCGGGCGCGGTGCACCCGGTGGAGCTGATGGCGCTCATGCCCTGGGGCGGAGCGCTCGACTTCAAGCGCACGATCGAGCGCTACCGCGAGTGGGCGGTCATCGCCGTGCTGCTCCGCGATCGCACCGAGGGCGTCGTCCGGGTGCCGCGCGTCGGCCCGCCGCGTTGGGAGCACCCCATGCAGGCGATCGACCAGAAGCACGTGCGCGAAGGCATCCGGCGCGCCGCCGAGCTCTACGCGGCGATGGGAGCGAGCGAGATCCGGACGACGTCGCAGGTGCCGGTGAGCTGGCGACCCGCAGGCGGCGAGAAGCTCTCGTCGTTCGTGGACCGCCTCGACTCGGTCGGCTACGGCGCGTGCCAGACGACGTACGCGAGCTTCCACCCGCAGGGGAGCGCTCGCATGGGGATCGATCCACGCACGAGCGTCTGCGACGAGGACGGCGGGGTCCACGGAGCGCAGGGGCTCTACGTGATGGACGGCTCGCTCTTTCCGACCGCATGCGGCGTGAACCCGATGCTGACGATCGAGGCCCTCGCCCACCGCTGCGCGCGCCGCCTCGCCGAGCGGCTCGCGTGACGCGGAGCCCCGGCGCGTGACCCGCGTCGCGCTCCTCGTCGGCGGCGTCGCGATCGGCTTCGCGGCGATCTTCTTCCGGCTCGCGGCACCGACCGACCCGCTGCTCGCGTCGGCACTGCGGCTCTCCGTCGCGGGGCTGCTGCTCTCGCCCGTCTCGCTGCGCGCGGTGCAGCGCGGCGAGCTCACGCCGCGCGCGCTGCGCGTCGCCGTCCTGGGCGGGGTCCTCTACGCCGTGCACTTCGGCGCCTGGGTCGCGTCGCTCGAGCGCACCACGGTCGCGGCCTCCGTGACCATCGTGACCTGCACGCCGCTCGTGCTCGTCGGGATCGCCATCGCGCGCGGTCGCGACCGGCCGACCCCACGCGTCGCCCTCGCCTCGGTCGCGGCCGCCGTCGGCGCGAGCATCATCGGATGGGACGACGCGGCCACGTCCGGCTGGGGCGCGCTCTCGGGCGACCTACTCGCCGCGCTCGGCGCCCTGGCGATGGCGCTCTATCTGCTCGCGGTGCGCGAGCTCGGGAAGGTGCCGGCCTTCGCGTTCTCCGGGATCGCCGCGCTCACCGGAGCGGCCGTGCTGACGCTCGGGGTCCTCGTCTGCTCCACGGTCACGACGCCCACGCCGCCCGACGGGGAGGCCTTCTTCTTCATCGTGCTGGCCGCGCTGGTCCCGCAGCTGATCGGGCACGGCGCGCTCACGTGGGCGCTCGATCGGGCGACGCCCACCGAGGTCGCCCTCGCGACCGCGATCGAGCCCGTCGTATCGTCCCTGCTCGCCTGGGCTTGGCTCGCCGAGGTCCCGAGCACGCTCGTGCTCGGCGGAGCGGCGCTCACGCTCGGCGCCGTGGTGGTCGGCGTCGGCGGGTCGCTTGGAAATCGTGAGAACGCGCGCTAAGGTGACGGGAACGTGACATCGACGTGACCGATGTCGCCGGTCGGACGATGGACGCGCCACTACGACGAGACGAGGACGGCCCCACACGGCCCAGCTCCCCGCCGCTCCCCGCGGACGGTGACCTCGACGCCGATCTCGAGGGCGAGAGCCCGGCGAGCCGGGCGCGCGTCAGCGACATCGGCTCGTTCCTCACCACGCTCGCCCGACCGGCCGTCTCGCCGGCGCTGCGCGTCCACGACCGCACGCACCTCGAGTTCGCGATCGACTACGCGCTCGATGCGGCTCCGAAGGGCGAGAGCGACGCGAAGTACGTCTGGGAGGCCTACTTCTTCGCGCCCGAGAGCCTGCGCCTGGACAGCCGCACCTACGGCAAGGACGACGTCTACGAGGACCTGCGCACCTACGTGCGCTTCGCGGTGCCGAGCTCGTCCTTGCGCGCGCTCTGCGACGCGCCGCTCGAGCGCCTCCGCGCCGCGCTCGCCGATCGCAAGAGCCCCGACCGCGCGATCCGCGAGCTCCGCCTCTTCGCGTGTCAGGTCCGCGCGGCCGGCGAGGAGACGCGCCATCGCATCGTGGCCGGCTTCGGTCGCGACGGAGGCTCGGCCTCCGATCTGGCGCGGTGGACGATCGCGGCGGAGCGCTTTCTCGGCGATGCGCGCGTCGTCACGCGCCAGCTGCGGGTGGTCCTGGCGACGGCCGAGGGCGCGCCCGAGCCGCTCGGCACCGCGGTCTCCTGGATCGACGAGGACGTCTCGCGCTTGGTGGAGTCGCTCGCGGCGGCGCTCGCGCTGCATCTGCGCGAGCGTGGCGTCACCGGCTCGCTGGTCACGGCGGCCGAGACGCTCGCCGTCGACGAGGCGCGCTACCGCGATCAGAAGGGGCTCGAGGGCGTCGCGCGCGTCGGCATGCCGCGGCGACGCGTGGAGCAGATCGAGTTCCGGCGGCACGTGCTCAAGCGCTTCACCTCGTCCGTCCTCTGGCTCGCGCCCGAGGTCCGTCCCGCGGCCGAGTGGGCGACGCACATCGCGAGCGCCGTGGCCGCCGCCCTCGCCATGTCGTTCGCGCTGATGGCGGCGCTCTGGAACGGCAACACGGCGACGGGCGACAACGTCACGCGGTGGGCGCTCGTCGCCGTCGTGGCGTACGCGCTGAAGGATCGGCTCAAGGCCCTGCTCCAGGCCCGCTTCGCGCAGGTCGTCTCGCGCCGGTTCCCCGATCGCGACTGGACCATCATGGACCGCGAGCGGAAGGTCGAGCTCGGCGAGATGGAGGAGCGCTCGGGCTTCGTCGCGGCGGCCGAGACTCCCGAGGACGTGCTCGCGATGCGCCGCTCGACGCGCCGCCACGCGTTCGAGGAGCAGGCGCGCCCGGAGACGATCCTCTTCCACAAGAAGCTCGTGACGCTCCATCGCGATCGCATCGCCGCCTCCGACGATCGCTTCGAGGCCCTCACCGAGATCCTCCGCCTCGATCTGCGCCAGTGGCTCGTCCACACCGACGATCCGAAGCGCCGCTTCGCGTTCGCCGATCCGGACACCGGCGAGGTCGCGAGCGCCTCGGCGCCGCGCGTCTACAACATCGCGGTCGTCTACCGGCTGCAGCGCGAGGGCGAGCCGGCAGAGTGGCATCGCTCGCGCGTGGTGGTGAGCCGCAAGGGCATCCGGCGCGTCGACACCATCTGCTGACGCGCGCCCCGCGCGACCGAGGGCTCGACGCGAGCGCCGATCTTCCCCAGATTCGGGGCATGAGCGAAGCGCCGGTCCAGGGAGCGATGTGTCGACCGAACTTCTCGGCCGCCGGCCGCGCGCGAAGGCTGCGCGTCGCGCAGGTGGGCGCGGTGATCGCCCTGGGCCTGCTGGTCGCGCTCGTCGTGTCGGGCGCGAGCTGGCCCTGGCGGCTGCTCGTCGGCTTGCCGGCGGGCGCGGCGCTCGTGAGCGGGCTCCAGGTCCGGCGCAACACCTGCGTCGCGCACGCCGCGACCGGCGTCTTCGAGAACGAAGACTTCACGACGACGAAGGTCGAGGACGAATTGCGTCCGCTAGGACGCAACCTGGCGACATCGGCCGCGCACGGCGCGGCGCAGATCGCGATGGGAGAGACGCTTGGAACCACCTGCTTGCTCGGAGTGATCTGCGCGGCGCGCTGCGCGCCGCCTGTGTGCCCAGGTGCGACCTAGCGGTCGCAATCGCCGCCGCCAGCCGTCGCGTCGCGGCGACGATCTGGCGTGACGCGATCCTCGGCATGGTCGCCGTCGCCTTGCTCTCGGCCGCGACCGCCTTCGCGTCCTGATCGACGACGCGCGGCGCCGCGGATGTGATACACGGCGTGGATGGGTATCGCTGGGGGGCGCGCCGTGCGGCGCGCGTGCGTCGTGCTGGCTCTCACCATGTCCGCCTGCGGAGGGGGTCCTTCGCCGGGCACCGACGCGGGGACGTCGAGCGATGCGGCGAGCGCGCCCGACACCGGCGGCGGCAGCGACTCGATCGCGATCGGCGTGTTCGAGGCGATGCCGCCCTTGGCGAGCGCGCCCCCGATCCCGGGCGGCATCGTCGGCGTCGATGACGCGAGCGGGCGCCACGTGGAAGCGACGGCCGGCGCGGACGGCATCGCGCACGTCACCGGGCTCGACTGGGCGCGCGGCCCGTTCGACGTCGTCGTGACGGCACCCGGGCACAACGCCAACGCGCGCGTCGGGCTCGACCGCGCCACCTACGAAGCGCAGCTGGTGAGCGGCAACCTGCCGTTCTTCGTTCGGGCGCGCACCGCGACCGCCACGATCTCGGGCGCGATCACCGGCCGCACGAGCCCGTCTCACTCTCTGTTCGTCCAGAGCACGACGGGCGGCTACTGGCAGGGCACCACCCCGCCCTACCACCTGGACGTGCCGGGCAACCGTGCGTTCCGCCTGCTGGCGGTCGAGACGTCCACGACCTTCGGGTCGGGCCGCGACTTCACGGCGCCGCACTACCTCTGGTCGCTCTCCGACGAGCAGCCCGCGACGACGGCGGCGAGCACCGTCGACATCGACCTCACGATGCACGGCGTGACCCCGCACAGCGTGGACCTCACCTACGACGTGCCGGCGGGCGCGGCAGGATCGTTCTTCGCGACCGCCAGCGCCTACAGCCAGGTCTACGACACCACGAACGGACAGCTCGGGTTCCCCGCCGCGGCGACGTTCTCGACCGACGGCATGCACGTGTCGGTCACGCTGGAGTGGATCGACGTCCCCGGCACACCGGACCTGTTCACCTACGTCGGCTTGCTCAGCACGTCGCAGTCTTCGTTCCTCGTGCAGCACGCGGCCCCGACGGCGGGCGCGGTGAGCGGCACGCTGATCACGCCGATCGGGGCGACCGAGTCGGGAACGTTCGCGCACGTGCACGACACGGTGACCCTCACCGCGGCGCCGCCTGCCGACATCACGCCGATCGTGGTCGTCACCGTCGGCGCCGAGACGCGCTACGCCATCACCGGCCCGATCGGCGCCCAGGAGGTCCCCGTCCCGCAGCTCCCCTCGGGGGCCGACGCCGATCTCTTCACCGGCGAGATGGTCCGCACCGTTCGCCTGTGCCACTTCGTCGGCGTGGGCCCCGATGCGCTCTGCGACCGCATCGCGCAGGGCAGCCGAAACCCCGTCGACCCGTGAGCAGCCGGTCACGACTCTCGCGATCGTGACCGGGCAGGGTGTGATCCGGACCAGTTGGTGAAGTCTTGCGACGAGACTGCTGCGCAGAGCGGTCGAGGCTCGTGGCATGTCGCGTCGCGAGACTGGCCTTCAGGCGTCGCCGAGCCCGAGGACGCAGCGCAGCGGCCGACCGGCCGTGAGCAGCGCCCAGAGGGGGAGGTGGCGAGCGTCCGAGCTTGCTCGGACGCGGCATCAAGGCCGGGATCGCGGCGCGTGCTCGCTGACCAACCATCCGCGACCACACCCGACCGGGCACGATTTCTGACGCCGGCGCCTCCTTCGTGCCAAGCTTGCCGCGACACCTGCGATGACCGCCGTTCCGACCTTGCGCGAGCTGGTAGCGCTCGTTCGCGACGAAAGCCCCGATCAGTTCGTCGCGCGCTTCGGAGCGCTCGCCTTCGTGGGGCCGGCCGCGCCGCCCTCGGACGCGGCCCCTGGCTTTCGGTACGCGACCGAGCATGGAAAGCGCACCGGCCAGGCGCCCCACCCGATGCAGAGCCTGCTCGACAGCGTCGTGTACGGGATCGTCAAGCGGCAGCCGGGCGCCGCGTTCGCGTCGGTGATCGTGGTGGGCCGGGCCCCCAACAGCGACGTCTGGATCGACGACCCCCACGTCTCCAAGCTGCACGCGCGGATCGCCGTCGATCCGGCGCGCGGCCACGTGCTGACGGATGCGGGCTCGGCCAACGGGACCTTCGTCGACGGCGTCTCGCTCGGCGAGCGCGACGAGCGCGTGCTCGTCGAGGGCACGCGGGTGGCCTTCGGCGATCGGGCGTTCGTCGTCCGGAACGTCGCCACGCTCCACGCGATGCTCGGCCGGTTCCCGCGGACCTGATCCACGACGTCCGAGGACGCTCTCGCGGCAGCCAGCCGTGGCAAGCTGGCGCTCCATGGCGATCCGCTGGGACGACCTCCGCTTCGTGCTCGCGCTCGCCGAGGAAGGCTCGCTCGCACGCGCCGCCAAGCGGCTCGAGGTCGACCACACCACGGTGGGCCGACGCATCGACGCTGCCGAGCAGGCGCTCGGGGTCCGTCTGTTCACGCGCACGACGCGCGGCTACGTCGCCACGGCCGAGGCCGAGCAGCTGCTCGATCGGATCCGCAGCGTGGAAGAGAGCGTGCACGCGCTCGAGCGGGGCGCCGAAGCCCAGCAAGACACGCTCGAAGGCGCCGTACGCGTCACCTCGCCCGAGACTTTCGGCGTCAGCTACCTCGCGCCGCGGCTCGCGGTGTTCGGTCGCGCGCACCCCAAGCTCGCGATCGAGCTGGCCGCCGGCGGCAAGATCCTCGACCTGTCGCGGCGCGAGGCCGACGTCGCCGTTCGCTTCTTCCGCTCTTCGCACGCGAGCCTCGCCGTGCGGCGCGTGGCCTTCGTGGCATGGGGCCTCTACGCGACGAACGAGGTCCTCGAGGCGCAGCCGGTGAAGCGCCCGGCCGATCTCGCCCGTCATCGCATCCTCGGCTCGGCCGTCGCGCCGGGGGCCGTCGAGGCCGCTTGGCTCGCGCGCCTGACCGATGGCGCGCGCCCCGCGTTCGTCTGCGAGCTCACGATGGCGCTCCATGCCGCGGCCCGTGCCGGCGCCGGGATCGCGGTGCTGCCGCGCTATCTCGGCGACGAGGATCCGCTGCTCCGGCACGTGCCGATGCCGGACGAGCCGCGCGAGGCAGTCTGGCTCACCGTGCACCGCGATCTCGCCCGCGCGCCACGCGTGAGAGTCACGCTGGACTTCCTCGCCGAGCGGATGCACGCCGATCGGGCGCTGCTCGCCGGCAAGCGCTGAAGGACGGGCCGGCGGGGGCGGTTGCAGGCGCGACGCACCCTTGCGAGGATCCTCGGATGACGGCGCTCGGACTCGCTCGCCTCGGGCCCAGCGCCCTCGTTCTCTCGACCTTCGTGGCGCTCGGCTGCGGCGGGGGGCCGTCGGCTCCCTCGTCTTGTCGCTCCTCGCGCGACTGCTCGAGCGTCGGTCTCGTGTGCGACCCCGCCTCGTCGACCTGCGTGGAGTGCGTCACCGACGTCGATTGCCTGGAGGCGAGCACGGTCTGCCGCGCCACGCACTGCGTGCCGGTCACCACGTGTCGCTCGAGCCGCGAGTGCCCGAACCAGGTCTGCGACACCGCGCTCGGCTACTGCGTCGACTGCCTGACCGACGTGGACTGTCCGATGGGCCAGGTCTGCGACGAAGCGGCATGCGTCGTCCCGCCGACGAGCTGCACGAGCGACCGGCAGTGCAGCGGCATGGGCCAGGTCTGCGACACCGCGGCCGGCATCTGCGTCGATTGCGTGCGCGATGCGGACTGCGTCGGCGGGGGATCGTGCCGAGAGCACGCGTGCGTCGTGATCCCCGACGCCGGCCCGCCCCAGCCCACGGACGAGGTCGACCTGCTGCTCATGATCGACAACTCGAATTCGATGTCCGAAGAGCAGCAGTCGGTCGTGCTCGAGATCCCGCGCGTCGTGCAGGTGCTGACCTCCGGGGACCGGGACGGCGACGGGACGCAGGACTTCACGCCCGCGCGCTCGCTCCACATCGGGATCGTGGACTCGGACATGGGCCTCGGGCCGATGACCGGCATCGCGACGTGCGATCCCGGCGTGGGCGACGACGGCCTGATGCAGATCCGCGCGCGCCAGGCGCTCGGGACGTGCCGCTCCGACTATTCGTCGAGCTACCCCGAGCACGTCTTCACGTTCGTGGCCGGGGGCGCGACCACGCCCGCCGCGTTCGCGGGCGACGTCGGCTGCGTCGCCGCGCTCGGCACCGACGGATGCGGCTTCGAGTTCGAGCTCGAGGCGCCGCTCAAGGCGCTCTCGCCCGCGCCCACCGCCTCCGGCGGATCCCCCGTCAGCTGGACGGCGCCCGGCTACGTGCCGCCGCGGTTCTGGGCAGGCGAGGGCCACGGCGTCGATCCGGCGACCAACGGCGCGTTCCTGCGCCCCGCCTCCGTGCTCGCGATCGTCACCGTCAACGACGAGGACGACTGCTCCACCGACCAGTACGACATCTTCTCTCTCACCGCGCCCGGCTCGCTCAACCTCCGCTGCCACGAGCGCGCGGGCCAGCTGTTCCCGACGAGCCGCTACATCGACGGCTTCGTCGGCCTGCGCAGGAGCCCGTCGCGCCTGGTCTTCGCCACCATCACGGGCGTGCCGCCCGACCTCTCGGGAGCGGAGCCGAGCGTGATCCTGGCCGACCCGCGCATGGCGGAGATGGAGGACCCGATCAACGCCGGTCGCATCGCGCCCGTCTGCGTCTCGCCCGGCGGCCGCGGCGTCGCGACGCCCGCCGTCCGGATGACGCGCGTCGCCCAGGGCCTGGCCCAGCGTGGGGCGCACGTCACCGTCCAGTCGATCTGCGACGACGACTACTCGGGCGCCTGCGACGTCGTCATCCAGGCGCTCGCCGAAGCGCTGTGAAGACCACGGCCCCGCGCCTGCCCTCGCGCCCCGTCGCGACGGACGCGGTCGTGACGCTGGTGGACGGCTCGCTCCGGCTCGCGGTCGTGGCCGACACCCACGGGCGACCCCACCCGCGCGCCGCCGAGCTCCTGCGCGCGAGGACGCCGCACGCGATCCTGCACGCCGGCGACATCGGTGAGCTCGCCGTGCTCGACACGCTCGGCGCGATCGCACCGGTGATCGCCGTGCGCGGCAACATCGACGAGCACGCGCCCGGGCTGGCCGACGTCGTCGCGATCGACGTGCGCTCGGAGGGGACGAGCGTGCATCGCATCGTGCTGCTCCACATCGGCGTCTACGGCGCGAAGGTGCGAGCCGACGCGGCGAAGATCGCGCACGCCCACGGCGCGCGGATGCTCGTCTGCGGACACTCGCACGTCCCCTTCCTCGGTCGGGACAAGGGGCTCACGGTGGTGAACCCCGGATCGATCGGCCCGCGACGCTTCGCGCTGCCCATCGTCTTCGCGATGATCGAGATCGAGGCCGGCCGTCTCACGGTGCACCACGTCGACGTCGAGACCGGCGAGCGCTGGGCCCCTCCCGCCTGACTCTCCCGATGCCGCGCGGGATCAGGGATAGACGACCAGCGTCGGCTGCGTCCGAGCGGTCGTGGTGCCCGTCCCGAGCTGGCCGCTCGCGTTGAGGCCCCAGCACACCGGCAGCGGCTCGTGCACGCACACGTGGTCGTCTCCGGCATCGCCCGAGCCCACCGGCATCCCACCCGGTGCCGGAAGCGGCGCCGTGGGCGACGGGCGCATCGTCATCGTCCCGTCCCCCACCTGGCCCCCGGCGCCCCAGCAGTAGGGAACGTCGTTCGCCGTGGCGCAGGTGACCTGGGCCCCGATCGCCGACACGTAGAAGGGTGCGACGGCTCCCCCCGGGAACGTGACCGCCTGCGGCGTCGCGCTCGAGCCCGCGGCGCCGTTGCCGAGCTGTCCGTACGTGTCGTCTCCCCAGCACACGATGCGCGAACCGTCACCCGCACAAGCGTGGCGTGCTCCCGCCCAGATGTAGGCCGAGCTCTGGGAAGCAGGCGGAGACAGCATCAACCTGCCCGAGCCCGTCACGTCGACGACGTTGGCCGCCGTCGGGCTCGGCGCACCGGTCGTTCCGCGCCCGAGCTGGCCGTACATGTTGTGGCCCCAACAGCTGATCCGCCCTCGGCCAGTGCCGCGCTCTCCCACACAGGTGAAGTCGTCGCCCAACGCGAAGCCCCACGCGGGCGTGACGATCATCACCGGGCTGTTGCGCTGCACCATCATCCCGTCGCCGATCTGGCCCGATGCGCCGCGCCCCCAGCAATAGACATTGCTCGAGTAGTCGAGCGCGCACGTGTGCGCACCACCGGCCTCGATGGAGCTGAAGGAACTGAAGCCCGGAATCGCGACCGGTGTCGCGCTGCTCTGCGCCATGCCGTTGCCGAGCTGTCCCTCCGTTCCGGCGCCCCAGCAGAGCACCTCCGTCGGTGGACTGGAGCCTTCCGCGAGCTTGCGCAGCGCGCACACGAAACCGTTGCTCGGATCCGTTCCGCCCGCCGTCGCCCGGATCACGCCGCTGAGCCCGGGAACCGGCGCCGGTAGGCGATGCGGAGCGGTGGTCCCGTCTCCGAGCTGCCCGGCGTCGTTGGCGCCCCAGCACCACAACGTGGAGGGAGCAGGCGTGCCGCCCGAGCCGTTGGGATAGTAGACCGTCTGGCACGTGAAACCGGGCCCGGTCGTGATCTCTCCCTGCCCGCCGCAGTTGCCTGCGATGCAAGAGTACGGTGAGACGCAGGCCACTCCGCACCGCCCGCAATTGGCTTCATCCGTCTGCTTGTTCCAGAGCTCGTCGCTCATCCCATCGCAGTCGTCGTCGCGCTCGTTGCAGGTCTCGGTCGCTCCCGGTCGCACCATGGCGTTCCCGTCGTCGCAGTCGTCGCGCGGATAGGCGGCGTAGGGGCCGCCGCTGCACATCACCGTGGGCGCGAAGTGCCCGTCGGCATCCGCATCCTCACCACCCGACGCGCCGCCCGAACAGTCGTCGTCGATGCGGTTGCAGCTCTCGGGCGCCCCCGGGTAGATGGACGCGTTGTTCGCGTTGCAGTCGACCAGGCAGCCGGTCGTGGCGTTGCAGCAGGCCGCGGCCGCGTAGTGGTCGCGATCGGCGTCCTCGCCCGGGCCGTCGAGCGTCCCGCTGCAGTCCTCGTCGAGCCCGTACGTGTTGCACACGTCGGCGGCGCCGGGGTGCACGGCGCTGCGGGCGTCGTCGCAGTCGCCGCCGCGCGTCGCGCGATAGTTCCCGAACGGCGCGCAGAGCTGCATCGCCGAGCCATCCACGCCGTACGTGTCACTGTCGACGTCGAGGTAGAGCGTCATTCCCACGCCGTCGTCGATCATTCCATTGCAGTCGTTGTCGAGCGTGTCGCACGTCTCGGTGCCACCCGGTCGGACGCTCATGCGCATGTCGTCGCAGTCGCCGCCGACGGGCGAGGTGAAGAGCCCCGAGGGCGCGCACGCCATGATGGTCATCCCCGTCACGCCGTAGCCGTCCATGTCCGCGTCGCGGTACCAGAGGCGCGACATGGAGTCGTCGACGGCGCCGTTGCAGTCGTTGTCGAGACTGTCACCGCAGACGTCGGGCAATCCCGGCCGCACGGTCGCGTGGGCGTCGTCGCAGTCGCCCCCGCGCGTCGCGGTGTAGGAGCCCCCGCCGTTGCATCCGAGCATCGTCATCGCGTCGACCCCGTACCCGTCCATGTCGGCATCGAGGAAATAGAGCTGCTGCGGCACGCCATCGTCGATCTGGGTGTCGCAGTCGTCGTCCCGACCGTTGCAGAGCTCTGGCGCCGCGGGATTGACCGACGCGATGGCGTCGTCGCAGTCGCCAGGGGTCATCGTTCGGTAGTCGCCGATGGGACGGCACTGCGTCCGCGTGTCGGTCGCGATCCCGTACTGATCGTTGTCGGTGTCCAGGTAGAAGGTGAGCCCGACCCCTTCGTCGGTGGACCCATCGCAGTCGTTGTCGCGCTCGTCGCAGGACTCCGCCTCGGTGGGGTGCACGTTGGGCGCGTTGTCGTCGCAGTCGGTCCCGCAGTGACGAGCCCCCGTGCCGTCGACGTTGCAGCACGCGCTATCGGCGTACGTGTCGGAATCAGCGTCCCGGAAGCCGAACGTGGTGGCGTCGCAGTCCTCGTCGCGCGCGTTGACGTCGCATCGCTCGTTCGCGCCGGGGAAGCGCATCGGGTCGTTGTCGTCGCAGTCGGCACCACCGCAGTCGATGGACCGCTCGCCGTCGCCGTCGGCGTCGGGCGTCAGATCGCACATCGCGCGACAGCGGTCGGTAGCCTCGTCGCACGTCTGCGTCGCGCCGCAGGGGCTCACGCCCACCGTGCACTGGCCGGTCGTGCCGTCGCACGTCTCGGTGCCGTTGCAGTAGACGCCGTCGTCGCACTGGGCATCGCAGCGCGCGCCATCGGCGATCGGGGCTCCGGCGTCCGACGCGTCCGAAGCCGCGTCGCTCGCGGCGTCGGTGCCGCTGCCTCCTTCGGGGCTGCTGCAGCCGACCACGGCCCACGCGATCAGGATCCTCAGCGCGATTCGCCAGCTCATGTCGTCTCCCGTGGCCAGCGCGGGCGAGCGCCGTTCGCACGCGCGCACCCACCGCCCTCGGGTGTGAGGCTAGTACGCCTTCGCGAGATGCACACGTGCGAGGCGCTTCGAAGCTCGCGCGATGGGTGTGAGCAACGCCACGCACCGTCGAGCCCGCGCGCCGTTCCGAGGTGCATCGCATCGTGCTGCTGCACATCGGCGTCCACGGCGCAATGGTGGGAGCCCGACGCGGCGCAGATCGCCCGCGCCCACGGTGCGCGGACGGCCCTCTCGCGGCCCGCGGCAGGTGAGCCCTACGAGTCTTCGCTCGCCCGCGGCCCGAGGCGCAGCTGCGCCGCGTGGAGCACGTTCTGCACGGCCGC
>JBGALT010000028.1:0-44865 GCA_044223665.1 Sandaracinaceae bacterium
GCCTCTCCGCCCGAGAAGATGACGATGCGTCGGCCGTCGAATCACGCGCGCACCACTTGGATGATGCGCTCCTCCAGCGTCTCGCGCGGGATCTTCTCGTAGGCCTTCTTGGTGTCCTTGTCGGTCCGCTCGAGGTGCGCCGTCGGCGGCTTCACCTTCACGACGTGCGCGCCGAGCTGGCAGGCGATGTGCGCGCTGTACGCGATCACGTCGAGGGCCGTCTCGCCCTCCTTGCTCATGCTTCCGCGCGCGTAGCTCCAGAGCACCGTCGGAAGGCCCGCGTCGCGCGCCTCGGCGATGAGGTCGCGGATCTGCTGGTAGAGCGTGTTGCGCGCCGCGCTGCCCGGATAGATCGTGAAGCCGATGGCGCTGCAGCCGAGCCGCACGGCGTCCTTCACGCTGCCGGTGAGCGCCGACGCGGGCGCGCCGGGATCACCGAGCAAGTCGCTGTTGTTCAGCTTGAGGATGAGCGGCAGCGAGCCCGCGTACTGCTGCGCGACGATCTCGAGCTGGCCGAGCGGCGCCGCGTAGGCGTTGCAGCCGCTCTTCACCGCGAGGCGCGCGTGGTAGTAGGGGTCGTAGCCCGCCGCGTTGGGCTCGAAGGTACGGCCGGGGCCGTGCTCGAAGCCCTGGTCGACGGGCAGGATCACCATCTTGCCCGTGCCGGCGAGCGTCCCCGTGTTGAGCATGCGGCGAAGGTTGCCGATCACGCCGGGCGTCTCGCCCGCATAGTTCGCAAGGATCTTCTCGACGCGCTCGCTCTGGACGATCTCGGTCATGGTCTCCTCCGAAGAGAGGCTGGCTTGTAGCACGTCACATCAGGCAGGCGCTCGTCGGCACCGAGCCGCGGTTGTTCCCGTCGCGGCACTCGAAGACCTCGTGGTCGGGGTCGACCACCACGACCGCGTTGCGGCTCGCCGAGCCGGCCGGGAACGTCGCCGTGCACGAGACCTCGGTACACTCGGCGGGCGCGAGCAGGCGCGGCAAGACGGTCTCGCACGCGATGGCGGCTCCTGCGTCCGGATCGCCCGCGTAGAAGACCACGCGCGCGCCGTCCGGGACCGGGTTCGTCCCGCGGTTGCAGACGCGCGCGCCGAGCGAGACCATACCCGTCGCGTCGCAGAGGTCGGTGCCGCGCGCGACGGCGACGGTGAGGTCGGCCGCGCCGGCGCGGTCGAGATCGCCCTGCGCGTTCATGCGGAAGTTGTCGAGCGCGGCGACCGTGTGGTTCGGGATCCAGTCGTGCGTCGCGGGGATCGTGCCGTCGTCCTCCACGTGCGTGACGTGGTAGGCGTGCTGGTTCCAGATCGGGCGCGAGGCGGCCCAGCGGTCCATCACGTCGCGGAGCACGCGGATGCCGGTGCCGCTCGAGAAGGTGCTCGTGCCGCGGGTGAAGATCGGATCGGTGCCCGGGCAGCTCACGCCGGGCGTCATGGCGACGACGATCTCGCTGTTGAAGTCGCCGTCGAGGTCGGCGATGACGGGCAGCTCGTAGCCGGTGCCGCTCGAGGCCGCCTGGGAGAAGAGCACCTCGCCGTCGGTGCCGCGGTAGATGCGCAGGAAGCACTCGTCGGCGTAGACGACCTCGGCCACGCCGTCGGCGTCGAAGTCGAACACGCTCGATCCCGTCACGTTGCTCGATCGGTCTTGCGAGGGGCGGCTCCAGAGCACGCCGCGCGGCAAGCCCGCCGCGCGCGTACAGCCGGGCCCGGCGTCGCCGGCGATGTCGCAGTCGAGATCGAAGACCGTGTAGCGGGAGCCGCCGGCCACCGCGAGCTCGCGGCGCCCGTCGCCGTCGAAGTCGCCGATGGTGGGGGGCCCGCCGCGACCCGCGGTGACACCGGCATCGGCCGGCAAGGGGATGGGCCCGAAGACGACGTCGCCGCCGATCGTCATCACGCGCACGAAGCCATCGGCCGTCGAGGGCGAGTCGATCGCGGGCGCGTAGGACACGACGATCTCGGGACGGCCCGGTGCATCGCCGACGGCGCCGGGGAAGTCGCCGAGGTCGGCCACCGCGACGTGGCCGACGCGCACTGCCTCGGTCGCGTCGGCGGCGGGCGGCGCCCAGTAGCTCTCGCGCTGCCAGGCATGGCCCGCCACGTTCCACGCGTACACGCCGTCCCAGGAGACGAGCTCGGGCGCGCCGTCGGCGTCGACGTCGGTGACGACGGCGAAGAGGCCGAGGCGCAGGTAGTTCGTGTACGTCTCGCCCGGGTTCAAGAGGCAGCCGTCGGCGTCGTAGACGAAGCGATCGAAGATCACCTCCGGCACTCCGTCGTCGTCGAGGTCGTGCATCGAGGGGCCGTTGTTGTTGGCCCAGTCGTTCGGCATGTGGCGCGGCTCACCCGGCATGTCGCAGCGGCGGCCGTACCAGAGACGGTGGAACGTGTGCGTGGCCGGATCGACGCCGAACGCCACGAGGCCACCCGCGCTCGCGGTGGAGGCGAGCGAGGCCGCGACGATCTCGGGCCGGTGATCGGCCGCGAGATCGAGATCGCCGATCGCGAAGTTCGTGGCGTACACGAGGCGGTCGGCCGGATCGCCGAGCGTCGCCTGCTCGGTGCAGGTGCGTCCGTCGAGCACGCGGAGCACGCCGCCCTCCATCGTGGAGGCGAAGCTCGCGAACACGATCGAGGGCGCGAGCACGGTGCGGTCGTCGTCGAGATCGAAGTCGGCGACCATGGGCGCGCTGTAGACCTGGTTCCAGGTCGCGAACGCGTCGGTGTCGCCGCTCGCATCCCAGTGGCACTGCTCGCTCGGCGCGAACTCGCCGATCGCGATCGGGCGCTCGCAGCCGGGATCGGTGGTGACGGTGGGCGGCACGCCGTAGGGCGTGCACTGCATGTCGGTGTCGCAGTAGCTGTCGCCGGTGCAGTCGTCGTTGCTCGTGCAGGGGCCGATCATCGGCACGCACGTGTCGTGCGCGCAGCGCTCGGCCGAGCGACAGCAGGCGCCGCCGCAGAGCGCGGCGCCGTCGCACGCGGGGCCGCCGGTGTCGACGAGGCTCCCGCCACCGTCGCCGCCATCGCGCCCGCCGCCGTCGACCGGCGCCTCGCAGCGACCGTCGAGGCAGCGCGCGCCGCCCGTGCAGTCGGCCGCGGTGGAGCAGTTGGACGGGCGGGGGCCGCCCGCGCAGTCGCAGCCGGCGACCGCCGAAGAGAGGAGGAGCAGCGAGACGAGAGCGCGCATCATTGGTAGATCCTTATCGCTTTCCGGCCGAAGCCGGTGGTTGATCAAGACCCCCGATCAAACCGTGCATGCGGATTTCCCGCACACGGCTTACCGGCGATCGGTCACGCGTCGGCATCATGCGGCCTCCGGGTAGCGGACGGTCCCGCGCAGGCGGTGCAGGCCGAACGACTCGAAGTAGTCGCGGGTCCAGCGCGTCCACTCGCCCGGATCGAGGTGCCGTCCCTTGCGCTCGATACGGAGCGCGCGGAGCCGGTCCACGACGTAGGCGTCGATCGCGACGAACTTCGCCGCTGCGTTCCCGGTGCGGAAGTAGTTGCCCCAGCCGCGCACCACTTCGTTCACGTCGTGGATCACGTCGCGCACGTCGTGGTGACAGCGGCCTCTCGGGGTCAGCTGCTTCACGCGTTGTCGCACCCGCTTCATCGAGCGCTGGGACGGCCACCGTTGCAGGAAGTACACGCGCTTGCGCTCGCGCTCCCAGATAGGTCCCGACATTCGTTTCCGCAGATGGAAGCCGAGAAAGTCGAGCCCCTCGCGTCCCCGCGAGAGATCCACCTTCCTCGTCTTCTCCGGATGCAGTTCGAGGCCCAGACGCGCGAGCACGATGCCCACGCGTCGCTCCGCCTCGACGACCTGCGCCTCCGTCGAGCACATCACGACGAAGTCGTCCGCGTAGCGGACCAGCGTCCCGAGATGGGCGCACTTGTCCTCCCACGCACGGTCGAGCACGTGCAGGTAGATGTTGGAGAGCAGCGGCGAGATCACCCCGCCCTGCGGCGTGCCCGAGAGCCTTTCGCTCTCGCGCCCGTCCTCCATCACACCTGCCGCGAGCCACTGCCGCAGCACCTTGAGCACACGACGATCCGAGACGCGCCGAGCGACCAGCTTCATCAGCTTGTCGTGATCGATGCTGTCGAAGTACGCGCGGATGTCCGCGTCGAGCACGTGGTTGCCGCCGCGCGCGCCGAGCACGCGAAGCTTCTCCAGCGCTCCCGTGGCGCTACGACCGGCGCGGAAGCCGTACGAGCACGGACGGAAGTCCGCCTCGAAGATCGGCTCCAGCACCAGCTTCGCTGCCATCTGCGCGATTCGATCTCGGACCGTCGGGATGCCCAGCGGTCTCTTCTTGCCATCAGCCTTCGGAATGTACCGACGAAGGACCGGCGCCGGTCGGTACTCACCTGCGATCAGCTCGGCTCGAAGATCGTTCAGCACGACCTCCACGCCGATCCGCTCGATCTCCTCCAGCGTCTGCTTGTCGACGCCGGCCGAGCCGCGGTTCTTTCTCACCCACTTCCACGCCTCCTGGAGGACGTCACGCCTCCAGATCCGATCCATCAGAGCGTGGAAGCGTCTACCCGGATCCCGTTTCGCCGATGCGTGTAGCCGCTCTTGCAGTTGTCGTACTTTGACGTCGTGCGCTCGCACGACGGGGTGGTTGGGCCTCGCGGCCATGCCCTCGCGCTTACCTGCTCGATCGACTCGATCGCCGCGAGGCCCCTTCGCTCCCGTCGCGTTCTTCTTCGCGACGATCGACGCTACTACGAGCCCCTCGGACTCCCGCTGCGCGGCTACCGACTTCGCCTTCGGCTTATACGGCTCGCTGTGCCCCGACGAGGGCTGCGCAGACGGGTCTCTCGTGTTCCTCGCTTCTCCTCGAACGCGTGCTGCTCCCCATACCCCGCCGGGGCCGACGACGCGCTCTGGTGCTCGCGCCGTCGGTGTTGCCTTCGCCGTGACATGAGCGGCTCGGCCCCCGGATTGTGGCTCTGACGAGGCTGCAGGCTTCACTTCATGTTGCGGCCCGCGTTCTTGCTCCCTCCGTAGAGGCTTTCGACGCCGCGCTTCGACGTCGCGGATCTCTCCGCGAGCCGGCGGCCTGCTTGCCGGTGCACCAGCGCTTGCCGGCGTGGGCTCGGAGCCCACTGGAGAAGCGAAGCGAGAAGCTGACGCCGCTGCCGGTCGCCCGGCCTCACCGTCGTCTTCGTCACGACGCACCATGGCGCCCAGCGTACCGCGGGGTCGCCTCGAAGGGGCGGCCCGACGCTCGGTCACCGTCAGGCGAGCTCAGCGGCGAGCGCGCGCTCGAGGAGCGGCACGAGCGCCGGATTCGCCAGGCGCCGCGCCTCGTCGATCGCGCACCACTTGGCGCGATCGATCTCGGGCACGCGGATCTTCTTGCCCGAGCGCGGCGGCCACTCGGTCTCGCACTCGTTGCTCTTCACGTCTGTCACGTCGAGGTCGTGCCGCGCGGCCCACGCGACCACACGCTTGCCCGACTTCATGCGCACCTCACCGAGGGGCACGAAGGGCCCGGGCGGCGCCGGCAGCCCGAGCTCCTCGCTCGTCTCGCGGATCGCCGCCGCGAGCGGCTCCTCCCCGGCGTCGAGCTCGCCCTTGGGGATCGACCACGCACCCTCGTCCTTCTTCGCCCAGAAGGGCCCTCCGGGGTGCACGAGGAGCACCTCGCTCCCGCGGACGAGCACGAGCCCAGCGCTGACGACGTTCGAGGCCATGCCCGCGAATACCACGCTCCGACTTCGTCGATGCGCCCGCGGGAATCGGAAGACCGCGGCCGCGACCTGTGTGCCGAGCTTCGCCGGCGCCAATCGCGACACGTCCTCGAGCGCATCAGGGGCGCGGTGCGCGGTGCATGACCCAGACGATGGGGCTCGCGCCGACGCGGGCCTCGCCGACGACGGCGAAGCCGCTGCGGGCGAAGCGCTCGACGTTGGCCGTGCTCGACGTCTCGAGGTGGATGGGCACCCGGCGCGTGTCTGCGTCGGCCGTGAGGCGTCCGATGAACGCGCCCCACAGGCCTCGGCCGCGCGCTTCCTTCCGGATCGCGACGGTGAAGAGATGGAAGTGCGGGCCCCGAGGTCTCAGGCGCGCGATGTCGGCCTCGAGGCGCCGCCCTTCGGTCCACGCGCGGCGCGGCGGCAGGCCCGGCCAGCGGGGCATCGTGCGGAGCGAGTCGAGCGAGCCCCCACGGCCCGGCGGGAAGTACCCGAACGCGCCGACACGCGGTGTGTCGCCGGCCACCCAGAGGCCTCCGACCGCCGCACAGCGACGGACCGCCCAGGTCGCGAACCACTGCGTCCACGCCTCGCGCCGCGGGCCCTCGAAGAGCCACGGGAAGAGCGGGTTCTCCGCGAGGCCGAGCGCCAGGATCTCGGCCGCTTCGTGTCGCGCGCGATCGTCCCGAGGACAGCGCTCGATCACGGCGTCGCCAACCGGTGCGGGCGCGCACGAGCGCCCGTCAGGTCTTCCACTCCCGGGTGCGCTCGCGGCCACGTCCGTGAACATGGGCCGAGCCGCGACGGCGCGCGAGGCCGAGCATCACGCACGCCCCGAGGAGCGCCAGCGACCCGCGCGCGCCGGGGCCCGGCATCGCACTGCAGCCGCCGCTCGAGAGCACGTGGCCATCGCGGCGCGGCGTGTACACCGGAGCATCGCCCGACCACTCGAACCCCGGATCGTCGACGAGCGGCTCGTCGAGCGGCACGTAGGGCGTGAGGCACGCGGGGTCGATACCGTCGCAGTCCTGATCGATCCCGTCCGAGCAGACCTCGCGGTGACCGGGGAAGCGATCCGGATCGTGGTCGTCGCAGTCGACGCCCGCGGCGCGGAAGTCCCCGTCCTCGTCGACTGGCGGCGGAGGCGGCGGCGGCGCGCACTCGGTGACGCGGAAGCTGAGCCACATCTCCGGGCCGAACCACGCGCGCGTCTCGTCGACGAGCCGCCAGGTCGTGCGGTGGATGCCCGCGGCCGCCGGGATCGTGCCGCTCATCGTGAAGCGCGTGCGACGGCAGCCCGAGGTCGTGCACGCGCCGCCGCTCGGCACCACGTGCGGGTTGGAGCTCGTGCCGATCGAGATGCGCCCCGATCCCGTGAGCGGGTCGCTCGTGTCGCCGGGAACGCCCAGCCGCACCGCGTGGCCGTTCGTCGTGCCACCGTCGTCGGCCCAGCTCGCCGTGCCGTCGTCCTCGAGCTCGAACCAGAAGGTGACGGGGTCGTTCGCGCACGCGGTGAACTGCGCGGCGCCGGTCTCGTCGGCAGCGGCGTCCGTGCCCTGCCCGATGAACCGCGCCGAGAGCGCAGGCGTCGGCGGAGCAGGAGGCGGGCTCGGCGGAGTGACCGAGCCACCGCCGAAGAAGGGCGTCTGCTGCCGCGAGGCGGGGAGCGTGATCTCGGCGTGGATGTGATCGATGTGCGGGATCGGGCCGGTGTACGGGCGCACGCGATCGGTCGAGCGCGAGCCGCTCCACTGGGTGTGGTCCCAGACGATGTACTGCACGCCGATCGCCTGGGAGTTGGTGATCAACCAGTTCGCGATCGCGTCACCGACGCCGTTGTCCGCGTCGCCGTGGTCGGTCGGGATCATGATGTCGAGCGCGCGCCCGGAGCCGTGCACGCTCATGCGCGAGGTGTTCGCCGTGTTCGGTCGGCAGCTGTAGCCGCCGACGCTCGAGATGCCGTGGAAGTGATCACGGAGGTAGCGCGAGAGCGAGGCGGCGCCGGGCGTCAGCGAGCCCGTGCAATGAGCGCCGCCGTCCCAGGCCGGGACGTCGTCGTAGTGGATGACGGCGCTACCGGCGCGGAGCGCGGCGGCATCGGGCACGAACGAGCCGGCGATGCGGAGGTACTCGGGGCCGGCCGCCGAGCAGGCGGGGTCGTCCGGGCCGTCGCACTCGTCGGGCGCGGCGCCGACGCAGCCGGCCGCCGTGAGCAGAGCCACCAGAGCCAGCGGGCGAAGCGTCGTGTGGGCCACACCACTCCCCTCGCACACCGCGTGCACGCCCGGGCAGGCCCGAATGCGATCCCCGCCGAGCACCGGCCGGCCCGAGGTGCGCCAAGAGGTCGCAGACCGGCGAAGGTGGCGCAGGCGCCGTCCAGACCTCGGGCAGCTCGCGGCCTGCCGAGAGCCGCTCGACCTCTCGGACTCGGGCACCGATTCGCAGGCACCTCCTCGTACCGCCGTGCGCAGGAGAAACCCGATTGAGGCCTAGACTCGCGCTCGATGCGGCGGACTTCCCTCTCCTCGCTCCTGCTGCTCGGCGCTCTGGCGCTGCCGTTCGCCGCTTGTGGGCGCGACCGCTACGGACAGCTCGCGGACCAGGCGAGCGCGCAGTACCAGTGCACGTCGAACCACATCACCCTCGTACGTCGAGACGAGCGCGCCCACACGGCCTTTCTCGATGTCTGCGGTACGGAGCACGGCTACCAGTGGCTGGCACGCCGCGGGTGGGTCGAAATCCCGACGGCGGGGGGGGACCGACCCCGCAAGTCGCGTCCGCCGCGAGCGTCGGCGACGGGCTCCGACGTGCGGCTGCGGACCGAGATGGTGGTCGACGGCACCTCGATGCGCTGGCTCGCCATCCCGGCCCGCGACGCCGAGCACGTCGCGCTCACGATCGTGACGCCGACGTCGATCGGAGGCGCCGAGTGTCCGGTCCGCGCGCGTATCGAGGATCAGATCACCGAGCTCCAGCGCTCCGGGCAAGCCACTCGCGACGCCGCGGATCGCACCGTGTTCGTGTCGGTCCCCAAGGCATTCGTGCGCGAGCTCGCGACGGCCGAGCGCGCCGCAATCCGCGCGTGCGCGACCGAGATCCAGATCGGTGCCGACGAGCGCGCCGTGCTGACCGAGCTCCTCACGCGCATCGAAGAGGAGCGGGGCTGGGCCTCCCCGAGCGCTGCGCCCCCGCCGACGAGCGAGACCGCGCCCGCGACCACGCCCTGACCCCGCGAACAGCGCGGAGCGGGGAACGGCCGGATGTCGCGCCCAACGGCCGACGCCCGACCGTCTCCGAGGGTCCATTCATCGCTCGAGCATGTGGGCACGCGCCGAACGAAAGGTCTGGACGCCGTTCCCCCGGACAGGCCGCGCTCCAAGCTTCCCGTCAGTACAGTGGCTGTCGTACCGTTACCAGTCCCGCACCGCACAATGACCCAGTCCCGCATCCTCCGCAGCCTCATCAAGTCGGGCGCCGCCGGCAACTCCACCGAGTTCCGGCGCGCGGCGGAGGACCTCATCCGCGAAGAGCGGGAGAAGAAGCACCACATCCTCGCCAACGACCTCGAAGGGCTGCTCAGCGGGGTCGACGGACGCCCCGTGGCGCGCCCCGCGTCCCGGCCTTACGACGTGCCCCACGATCGCGAGCGCAACCTCGCACTGATCGAGATGCGCGACGCGCGACGTGACCTCGGGGATATCGTCCTCTCGGACGAGAACCGCGCGGTGCTCGACCAGATCGTCGCCGAGCAGGCGCGCGCGGAGCTGCTCGCGACGCACGGCCTGTGTCCTGCGACGCGCGTGCTCTTCTGGGGCCCTCCAGGCTGCGGCAAGACCACCGCCGCAGAGGTGCTCGCGTCGGAGCTCGACCTCGACCTCGCGGTCGTGCGGTTCGACGCGATCGTCTCCTCTTTCCTCGGGGAGACGTCCGCGAACCTGCGGCGCGTGTTCGACTTCCTTGCTCGCGAGCGCGTTGTCGCGCTGTTCGACGAGTTCGATGCGATCGGCAAGTCGCGCGGCGACGAGTCCGAGCACGGCGAGCTCAAGCGAGTCGTGAACGCGTTCTTGCAGATGATGGACGCATACCGTGGGCGCAGCGTCTTGCTCGCGGCGACCAACCACGAGCGCCTCCTCGATCGCGCGCTCTGGCGCCGTTTCGACGAGGTCGCGGAGTTCGATCTCCCCACGACGCCGCAGACGAAGGACCTGCTCCGCATGAAGCTGCGGGCGGTGCGTCACGACATCCCGATCGATGACGCGCGCATCGCGAAGGGGCTCACGGGATTCACGCACGCCGATGTCGAGCGCGTGGTCATCCGCGCCATCAAGACCATGGTGCTTGCAGGGCGCGACACGCTCACCGAGGAGCTATTCGAGGACGCGCGTCGGCGTGAGGCCAAGCGCCTCGGCGTCGGCCGGAAGCGCTGAGCCTGGCGAGCCATGGCTGGCGCGTACGACCACCTCCCGCTGCCTCGCATCGAGACCACCACGGCGCGACGCACAGGCGGCCGATTCCCGCCGGGTCCGCGGCCGGAGCCCCGCGAGCACGCTCGCGCGCTGCGCGAGCGGCTCGCCCGCGCAGTTGCTGACGGTCAGGCTGCCGAGCCGGGCTTCGACGGACGCGGGCTGCTTCGCATCACGCTCGACGGAAAGCCGCCCGACGATCTCGCGAGGCAGCTTCCGGGCGCCGAGCTGGTGGCCGATGAGGGTAAGGACGCCCACGGACATCGCATCGTCGTGGTGTTCACGACGAAGGCGGCGCGCGACGAGTTCGAGAAGCGGCTGGGCATGATGCAACGCGGGCAGAAGACGACGCACGCAGACCTGCTGCTCGCCGTGCGCGGCATCGAGAGCTGGACCGCCGCCGATCGCACCTCGCCGTCTCTGTCTCGCGCGCTCGCTGACGGCTGGGAGCACGAGTTCGACGTGGAGAAACGCCTCGACGTCGAGCTGTTCCCGCTCGACGACGATCTCAAGAAGCGCGCCGAGATGGTCGAGGTGTTCACCGAGCGCTGCAAGGCCTGGGGCGTTCGCGTACTCGACAAGGTCACGCAGGCGGTGGTGCTCTTGCGCGTCGAGACGAAGTTGACCGGGATCCGGTGGCTCCTTCGCTACACCGACGTGCGGACCGTGGATCTCCCGCCTCGGTTTCAGCTCCCGCCCGAGCTGCGCCGCCAGAGTCTGTCCGCTCTCGACGTGCAGCCCGCATCCCCGACGGCACCGCTCGTCGCGGTTCTCGACAGCGGCGTGGTCGCGAACCATCCGCTCCTCGCGCAGGCGATGGCTCAGGCGGAGTCGTTCCGAACGGGGGAAGGCGCGGCGGACGAGCACGGCCACGGGACGGGTGTGTGCGGTCTCGCGGTCTACGGCGATGTCGAGGCGTGCGCATCTAGCGGCACGTTCCGCCCGGAGGTCCGGCTGCTCAGCGGCCGGGTCCTGGGCGTCGACAACGAGTACGACGAGCTGATCGAGAACCAGGTACGTCGTGCCGTGGTGGAGTTCCGGAAGTACGGCTGCCGAGTCTTCAACCTCTCGCTCGCCGACGAGGAGCATCCGTACGACGGCCGCCGCCTTCGCAGCTTCGCCGCCACGCTCGACGCGCTCGCACGCGAGCACGACGTCCTCTTCGTCGTGGCGACCGGAAACCACGGCAGGACCGGTCCGAAGGACTGGCGACGCGAGTACCCCGAGTACTTGCTCCGCGAAGACGCCCGCATCCTAGATCCTGCGCCAGCGCTGAACGCGCTCACCGTCGGCAGCGTGGCGCGGCACGAGATGACTCGGGTGGCCGCGGGACACCCGAACGACCCCGCTTACCAGCCCCTTGCGCGTCGAGGCGAGCCCTCGCCGTTCACGCGCTCGGGCCCCGGGTTGAACGGCGCGACCAAGCCGGAGCTCGTCGAGCACGGTGGGAACTGGGCGATCGACACACGCATGACCGCGTCTCGACCACACGGAGAGCACGACGTCGGCGTGCTGACGACGAGCAAGGATTTCGCGGCGGGCAACCTCTTCTCGGTCGATGCCGGGACTAGCTACGCCGCCCCCGTGGTCTCCAACCTCGCGGCGCGCATCTTCGGCGCGAGGCCTGGGGCGAGCGCGAACCTCGTGCGCGCGATGCTCGTCGCGCACGCGGAGGTGCCCGAGGCGGCGGCCAGGCGCTTGAGTGACCCATCCGAGCGATTGCGGCTCGTTGGCTATGGAGTCGCGAACGCTGCGCGCTGCCTCGGCTCATTCGATCACTCCGTCACGCTGCTGCGCGAGGAGACGATCGGGGAGAACGAGACGCACTTCTACGAGATCCCTTTTCCCGCCGACTTCTTCGACGGGAAACCACGACGACGACGACGCGTGCGCGTCGTCGTCGCGCACACGCCGATGACACGCGCGACGCGGTTCGAGTATCGGGCGAGCCGGCTCAAGCTGCGCATCCCGAGGTCGGCCGACCAGGACAAGGTGATCGGCGCTTACCGGAAGACCTCGAAGGACGAGCGCGAGGATCGCATCCCCGAGCCCGCAAGCATCTGGCCCGCGCCGACCGCACGTGGTGCGGGCACGGTGCAAGTGGCGACGTGGGAGATTGGCGAGGTGGGCCGCCGGTGGGGGAAGCAACCCCGGTTCATCGTGGTGGAGCGCATCGTGCCGAGCTGGGCAGAGGGACGCGTCGAGAACGAGCCGTACGCGATCGTGCTTGTGATCGAAGAACGAGAGCGGGCAGACGTTCGCTATTACGCGCAGATTCGGGCGCGCGTCGAGCAGCGCGCTCGTGTGCGGACACACGGCTGAGGAGGAACACGGCCGGCTTCGACGAGGACGAGCTGGCCCTGTTCCGCCCGGCGCGCGGAAATGGGCACGCTCACACTCAGCCGCGATCAGCGCGGAGCGAGCTGCGGCGCGAGGTCCTCCCACGACGGGAGCGGCTGGGAGAGCTCGCGCAGGCGCCGCACGAAGCGCGGTACGAGCCACAGCGTGATCGCGGCGAGCGCGAGCGAGAGCGTGATCGGCGGCCAGACCAGCCCGCCGCGCGAGGGCGCGATCACCGGGATCGCGACCCCCGCTCCCCCGAGGAGCAGGAGCCGAAGCCCACCCGCGAGCGCCGTCACGACGCGGCCCACCCTCCGGTTCTGCGCGAGCCACGCGAGCTGTGCGCGCGGCTCGAGCGCGCGCACCTCGGGCGTGCGCAAGAGCCCTTCTTCGTTCGGGAGCAGAGAGCCCCGCTGGAGAAGCGCCGCGAGCAGAGGCGAGTCGCGAGGAGTCTCGGGCATCGGACGCGAGTCTACGTGTGTCCGGACCTCGGCACGCCTCGGCTTCCCTTTGGTCGCTGACGCGTGGTGAGCCGCTCGCGCGAGCTTCAGCTCCAGCTCTCGGTGCGCAGCCTCGATACGCGGACGAAGTGACGGACATCGTCGGTGACGAGCACGGCGTCCACGGCGAGCGCATCGGCGGCGATGGCGACATCGTCCGGCCGTAGCGCGAGCAAACGCGCGGCCGGCCTGGCCTCCGATCGCGTGAGCGCGGACAGCGTCGTCGTGTCGAGCACGTAGCTCATCGTTCCAGGTCCGGCGCGCGTCGACGGTTGGTGCGCCGCGCGCGCATCTCGCGCAGCGATTCGTCGAGCAGGCTCGCCGCTTCGCGACCGAGGGGACGCGAGAGCATGTCCGCGAGCTCGGGCGGCCAGCTGTCGCGCGCGTCGAGCTCGTGCTCCAACGCCTCGACGACGAGGCGGTTGCGGCTGACCCCTCGCACGCGGGCAAGTGCGTCGACGCGCGAGAGGAGGCCGGCGGGGATGTGAACCGTCGTGCTCATGAACAGGAGCATGTTCGCGACCGATGGCCCCGCAACCTGCGCGTGGGGTCTCGACGCCGCGTCCGAGCAGGGTCGGATGCTCGCCACCTGACCCTGCGGCCGGCGGTCACGGCCCCATCGGCACCGGACGTGATCGCCGCCGTGGCCAGCGCGAGGCCGCGGAACGCGGCCTTGATCGGCAGATCCTGGCGGCAGCACCGCGTGTGGCGTGCCCTCGGGACTCGATCCGCTCGCCGGGAGCCGAGCACGCCCGCCGGCGAACGGGTACAAAGAGCGCCGAGACGGAGGCGCCATGAAGAGCGTGTTCAAGGACGGAATCCTCGAGGGCAAGGTCGCGTTCGTGACCGGCGGTGGCTCGGGCATCTGCAAGGGCATCACCGAGTCGTTCATGGCGCACGGGGCGCGCGCGGCGATCCTCGGTCGCAAGGTCGAGCGCCTCGAGGAGGCGGCCAAGGAGCTGAGCGCGAAGACGGGCCGAGAGTGCCTGCCGATCGGCTGCGACGTGCGCGACGGAAAGCAGGTCGAGGCGGCGCTCGATCGCGCGCTCGAGCGCTTCGGCCGCATCGACTTCGTCGTCAACGGCGCGGCCGGGAACTTCCTCGCGCCCGCCGCCGCGCTCTCCTACAACGGCTTCAAGACCGTCCTCGAGATCGACGCGATGGGCACCTACAACGTCTGCCGCGCGTCGTTCGACAAGTGGCTGAAGGACCACGGCGGCCACATCGTGAACATCTCGGCGACGCTCCACTACGCGGCGACACCGCTCCAGATCCACGCCGCGTCGGCCAAGGCCGCGGTCGACACGATCACGCGCACGCTCGCGATGGAGTGGGGCCCGCTCGGCATCCAGGTGAACGGCATCGCGCCCGGGCCGATCGCCGACACCGAGGGCTATGCGCGCCTGGCGCCCCCCGGCTTCGCCGAGAAGGTGGCGGGCATCGTGCCGATCGGGCGCCTGGGCACGATCGAGGACATCGCGAACTGCGCCACGTGGCTCGTCTCGGGCGCGGCGTCGTACGTGCACGGCGAGACGATCGTGGTGGACGGTGGCGCGTGGCTCCCGGGCGCGCGCGCGATGATCGGATGAGCCCGATGCAGCTTCGTCGCCACCTCTCGCTCGCCGCGCTCGCCGCGCTCGCGGCGTGCTCGTCCCCCAGCCCGGCGCCGCCCTCCGCCGCACCGCCGACGTCGGCCTCCGAGCCGCCGACGTCCGAGCCACCCTCGAGCGCGCCGCCGTCGAGCGCGCCCGGAGCGACCGGCACCTCGAGCACCGGCGCGACGCCGGCGACGGAGGACGCGCCGCCCCGCGCGCTCACGGCCGAAGAGCGGCGACAGCTCTCGACGGCGATCCGCGAAGGGCGGCGCGCTGCGCATTCGGGAGACTTCACCGCGGCCCTGGCGTCTTTCGAGCGCGCGGTCGCCGTACAGCCCACGAGCTCGCGCGTGCGCTGCGAGGCGGCGTACGTCGCCTACCAGGCCGGTGACCTCGATCGCGCCGAGGCCCACGTCCGCATCGCGGTCCTGGGCCTACCCCGCGGCGACGCCGTTCCCGAGAGCGCACGCGTGCCGACCGCGACGTGCCTCTACAACGCGGGGCTCGTCGACGAGGCGCGCGGCCGCCTCGAGGATGCGCGCGCGAGCTACGCGCGATCGATCGCGCTGCGACCGAACGACACCGTCGAAGGGCGGCTCGCCGCGCTGCTCACCCGCATCGAAGGCAGCGTCCCGCCCCCGGACGGCCCGCCGGACTTCGGTCCGTACGCCCCGAGCACGACCTTCGCCGCGGTCGCGTCCGACGTCACGCGCGCGCTCTGCCAGCGCGGCGGGATCGGGTTCGAGGCCGGCGAGATGGACTGCGGCGAGCTCTCGCACCGCGTCGAGACCGTGCGCACCTCGGGCGAGCACCCGATCGAGGCCGCCCTGATCTCCGTGAGCGCGAGCACGCCCGCGGGCGGAGAGGAAGCATGGTCGGTCCTCGTCGTCCGATCCGGGAGCGAGACGCAGGTCGTCGAGCTCGCCGCCGTCTACTCGCCGGGCGCGTTCGGCATGAGCGCGGAGATCGATGCGACGATCGCCGCGAGCGACCTCGTCCCGGGTGCTGGGACCGAGCTGCTGGTGACGCTGAGCGCGAGGGCCCACGACTCGGACATGGGCGTCTGCGACTACTACGAGACCGACGAGAGCGCTTCGATCGTCTGCTCGACCGACGACGGCACCCTGCGCTGCGCGGCGTTCCCGACGGTGTCGACCGACACCTACACGCACGAGCCCTGCCAGGACTCCTTCGATGCCGATCACGACGACGACTACGACGAGCCGCTCGAGGGCGACGAGGCGAACATCGAGGAGCACGGCTACGAGGTGAGCGTCGCGCTGAACGCGGGGCAGGCCACGTTCGCCCGCGCTCCGGGCTCGCACGGCGAAGAAGTACCGCCGCTGCTCGGCAGCTTCGAGGTCGCGGCACTGCTCACACGCGCGGACCTCGCCTGGCCCGCGACTTGGGTCACGCTGTCTCCGGTAACGAGCTGATCGTCTCCGCCCGAGGCGCTCGGCGACCCCGCGCTGGCGTTCAGGGCGAGTCGATCCAGCCCGAAGACTTGCGCGCCTGGACCGCGGCGACCGCGAGCGCGTCGGCGAGCTCGTTGCCCGCGACGCCCGCGTGGCCCGGCACGTAGGTGAGCCGCACCGTGGCGAGCTTGCCCAGCGCCTGCTTCGTCTTGGCGACGAGCTCGGGGTTGGCCTTCGCCTTCCAGCCCTTCGTGAGCACGCCGATCGCGTAGCTCGAGTCGGTGCGGATCTCGATCGCACGCGGATCGTCCACGAGCACCTCGGCGGCGCGCAGGATCGCGGTGAGCTCGGCGATGTTGTTCGTGCCGATGCCGAGGAACTCGGAGAGCTCCTTCTTCTTCACGCTGCCCTCGAAGATGGCGACGCCCAAGCCCGCGGGGCCCGGGTTGCCGCTGCAGGCGCCGTCGGCGAACACGATCACCTCCGCCGTGCTCTTGGCGGCCGCGGCGTGGTGCTGCTCGACGCGCGCGGCCTTCGCGGCGGCGTCGCTCTTCTTCTCGTTCGGCTTCTCCTCCTTCTTCGGAGGCTCGCCGGCTGGGCCGCAGTGATCGTCGGGCAAGACCTCGGCGCCCGCGATGGCCTCGAGGTTGCGCTCGGCGGCGCGATACGCGCGGCCGTCGTTGGGCTTGTAGCGGACCTCGACGCGCCCGCCCTCGGCGAGGAGGCGCCCGTCGTCGTGCGCGCGCGCGAGCACGCGCTGACCGCGGAGCATCTTGGGAATCCAGGCCATGCAGAGCGCGAGCCTATCTCCCGCCGCCGGAAGTTGCGACTTCGGGGCCTTGCTCAGCGGCAACGCAGCCCGCGGGAAACGGAGCTGATCGTGAAGCAGCCGGGCGGGCTCACGCGGCATCCGCATACGTGCTCGTTGCCCAGTGTGCCGCATGGCGCGGTCGGGCTGACGTCGAAGCCTCCGTCGCCGCACTCACCCGGGATGCCGCTACAGACGCCGGATGCCGAGCAGGAGCTTCCGCCTGCCGCCTCGCGCGTGAGCACGCCCTTGCAGTCGTAGTCCCAGCTTCCGACGACGCGATCGCTCGGTGGGAACGGTTCGCAGGTCGTGCCCGCACGCTGGCACCACTCGACCACGCCTGAGAAGTAGGTCACGCATGGGACGGGATAGTCACTCGGGCACGCGAACGTGCTCGGGAACCCCGGCGGGGCGTCCGGGCGCACGTCGCGGTTGAGGTCCATGCAGTCGTCGCGCGACATTCCACCCGAACATGCGGCGGTCGCCGGCGCGTGACCGTCACCGTCGGCGTCTTCCGCGATCTCCGAGCCGCCGCCCGTCGAGCAGTCGTTGTCGATCCGATCGCAGCGCTCGCTCGCGCCGGGGTGCGAGCTCATGTCGCCCTCGCGGCAGTCGATCGCCGTCCCCACCGGGTCCCGCGCCGTCGTCCCGATGGGACAAGCGCAGACCATCGTCACCGCCGCGCCCGCCTCGGCGTAGCCGTCCTCGTCGGCGTCGGCGAAGCAGGTGCGCAGCGTGCCTTCGTCCGTCGTGCCGTCGCAGTCGTCGTCGGCGCCGTTGCAGCTCTCGGGGCCCGGCGGAACCGAGCACGGGCCCCACGCTCCGCCCATGCACTGCTGGTTGCTTCCCGCGCACGCCCCTGGGAGCGGGCAGCTTCGCATCGCCGTGCCCGTGCAGCTGCAGAGCGTGCTCGGGTTCGCGGCCCCGTCGCAGTCCTCGTCGACACCGTCCGCATCACAGACCTCGACCCCGCCGGGGTGCGCGGAGGCGTGGGCGTCGTCGCAGTCGGTGGGCATGTCCGAGAACATGGGTGGCTGCGAGCATCCCGAGGTCGTCGCACCCGATGGGTCGCCGAATCCATCCCCGTCCAGATCCGCGTAGTAGACGACCAGGACGCCCTCATCCGTCGCGGCGTCGCAGTCGTCGTCCCGCAAGTTGCACGTCTCGGTCGCATTCGGGCCGACGCCAGCGCGCGTGTCGTCGCAGTCGGTGCCGCAGTGGGAGACGCCGCCTTCGGTGTTGCAGCAGGCGGCGTCCGGCTCGTCGTCGTGATCGGCGTCGCGCACGCCGAACGTCGCCGGATCACAGTCCTCGTCGCGATCGGCCCCGTCGCACACCTCGGTACTGGCCGGGCTGCGATTCGGATCGGTGTCGTCGCAGTCCGGGCCGCCGCACGCTGCCGATCGCACGCCGTCGTGATCGGCGTCGCACTCCTCGGTGGTGCACGCGTCGGTGGCCTCGTCGCAAGCGCCCGTGCAAGGCGGCGTGCCGGGCATACATGCGCGTGAGCCCGCGTCTCCGGTCGCGGCCGAGCATCGCTCGGCGCCGTTGCAGAAGGCGCCGTCGTCGCAGCCGTCGTCGCTGCTACAGGCCTTCGACGACGCGTCGGTCGCGGTCGACGCGTCGTCGATTTGCGGCGTCGGTGCCTGGCTGCACCCAGCCGCGAGCACCGTGATCAGCGCGCCGCCAGCCCAGAACGGATTGCGACCTCGATCGAGCCCCAGCCCCATCTCGAGCTGGCTAGTACGTCCTGCACCGAGTGCGACTGAAATCTGGGTCGGGGGAGCGCCGTCGGCCGTTGCGCGAGCGGCGCTCGCTGCGCCGCGCTACTTCAGCGCGCGGTCGAGGAAGGCGCCGACGGCGGCCATCACCTCGTCGCGGTTGATCTCGTTGAGCATCTCGTGGCGCCCGCCTGGCCAGAGCTTCTCTTCCAGGCGATCGAAGCCCGCGCGCCGCAGGCGCGAGGTGAGCGCGCGGACGCCCTTGCCCATCTTGCCGACCGGATCGTTCTCGCCCGAGAACACGTAGATCGGGCGCTTGGTCGGCATGCGCGACCAGTCCGCGCGGCCCGTCGCCACCAGGCCGTCGACGAAGTCGACCCAGAACTGCGTCGTCATCATATGGCCGCAGCGCGGATCGGCGACGTACGCGTCGACCTCGGCCGCGTCGCGCGAAAGCCAGTCGAACTCGGTGCGCGCGGGCTTGAAGGCGTCGTTGAACGAGCCGAACGACATCTGCGTGAGGAGCGCGCTCTTGCCGCGCCCGCCGAGGCGCAGCCGCTCGATCCGCGCGAGGCCCTTGCCGAGCGCCGCGAGCGCGCCGCCCGGCTCGTCGGAGCCCGAGAGCACGTAGGCCTGGTAGGGATCGCTCCGCAGCATCACGCCCATCGTCGCGAACGAGCCCATGCTGTGCGCGAACAGGCAGCGCTCCTTGCCCGGATGCTCGCGCCCGGCGTGCTCGCCCAGCTGGACGAGGTCGCGCTGGATGCCCTCCCATCCGCCCGGCCCGGCCCAGCCGACGTCGGCGTCGCTCACGGTCCGGCCGTGCCCGCGGTGGTCGTCGGCGTAGACGGCGTAGCGCCGCTCGGTGAGGAACGTCGCGAAGCGCTCGTAGCGGCTCGAGTGCTCGGCCATGCCGTGCGCGATCTGCACGACCGCACGCACCTCACCATCGGGGAGCCAGGACTGACAGAAGAGCTTCGCGCCGTCATCCGCGCGCAGCTCGAACGTCGTGTGCTTCATCGCCGGGCACTATGGCACGAGCGGCGCTCCTGTCGCGGGGCTCCCGAGCGGCGTCAGTGCCGCGCGTCGGCGGCGAGCTCGTCCGCGACCGCCAGGCAGAGATCCACGTGCGCGCGGACGCGTGCCGCGCGATCGGTGCTGCGCCAGCTGCTCTCCAGCGTGAGCTCGGGAACGCCCCGGCCTGCCGCGTACTCGTTGGCAGCCATCATCCCCAGGGCGCCGGCCCAGAGCTTGAGCACCACGCGCTGCGCCGGCGTCGACGGAGAGAGCCCGCGTGGCGTGAGCCGGGAGCCGAAGTAGTCCGTCTCGGCGAGCACGGTCCCACCCTTCTCGAGGGCGCCGAGCAGGCGCATCGCCACGTCGGGCAGGACGTGGCGGTTGGCGAACATGAACGCCGCATCCTGCGGCCCTTCGTGGAGCGAGATCACGAAGTCGGGCGGCGCCTCCTCGAAGGCGCTCCGCACCTGTCGCGCCTCTTCGGTGTAGAAGCGCACGAAGTCGCGGTTGATGTCGTAGCCATCCGCGTTGAACCGGGAGAGCTCGGCGGCCCCGACCGGGTTGACCGGCGTGAGCACGTGGAGCGCCACGTCCGCGTAGCGCGACCCCGCGCGATGAAAGCGGTCGAGCACGTCGGGGATGCAGACGATCCCCGCCTGCTCGTTGCCGTGAACGCCCGAGAGCACGAGCAGCCGCTTCTTGGCCGTCCCACGGTTTCGCGAGCGCACCGACAGGATCGGCCGGCGCGCGCCGCGGTACTCGACGCGGGCGCGCTCTTCGACGTCGAAGCGATCGGCGTAGGCGCGCACGTCGCGCTCGAAGGCATCGGGCTCGTAGCCGAGCGGCACGACGCCCATCTCGGCGTCGCGGGCCGGGTGGGTGTGGACGCGCCGGATCAGGTGGTACTGCGCGAAGAGCTTGAGGTCGTTCAGCGTCGGCACGGCTCGGTCCTCGAGACTCGATCCCTCAGTCCTCGAGCCCGAGGAACTTGCGAGTCCGCGGATCGGTCGGCGCCGCGAGGATGTCCTTCGGATGACCGTTCTCGATGACGTTGCCCTCGTAGAGGACGAGCACCCGGTTGGCGAGCTCCATCGCGAACTTCATCTCGTGGGTCACCACGACCAGCGTGAGCTTCTCTTCCTCGGTCAGCTTCTTCAGCAGCTCGACGAGATCCCCGACGCGCTGGGGATCGAGCGCGCTCGTGGGCTCGTCCATGAAGAGCACCTCCGGCCGCATCGCGAGCGCCCGCGCGATGGCGCAGCGCTGCTGCTCGCCGCCCGACATCATGCGCGGGAGCGCGCCCTCGCGGTGCGAGAGGCCGACCTTCTCGAGCAGGTGCTGCGCGTGCTCCCGTGCCTTCGCGACGGGCTCCTTCTTCACTTGCACCGGCGCCTCGATGACGTTCTCGAGCGCCGTCATGTGCGGGAACAGGTGCCAGGTCTGGAAGACGAGGCCGCTCACGAGCCGGAGCTTCCTGATCTCGCCTTCGTGGTGCGCGTCGTGGGGAGTGAGGCTGGCGCTCGCCACCCGGATGGCGCCGCCGTGGAAGGTCTCGAGCGCGGTCATGCAGCGCAACGCCGTGCTCTTGCCGCCGCCGGAGGGACCGACCAGCGCGGCCACTTCGCCGCGGCCGATCTCGTAGCTGACTCCCTTGAGCACCGTGCGATCGCCGTAGCGCTTCACGAGGCCCTCGACGTGCACGGCGGGCCTCTCCGCCGCGCTCTTCTCGGTCGCCTTCGCGGTCGTCGTCTCGGTCATGGATTCCTCGCCAGGCGCTCTTCCATGCGCTTGCTCAGGATGGACAGGGGATAGCTCATCGCCATGTAGAGGGCCGCGCACAAGAGGCCCGGGATCAGCCAGCTGCGGACCTCGACGGCGGTGATGGTCATGCGCTTGGTCAGCTCGACGACGGTGATCACCGACACGAGCGAGCTGTCCTTGAGCAGGGCGATGAAGTCGTTCGTGACGCCGGGAAGCGCGATCCGGACCGCTTGCGGGACGATGATCCGGCGGAGCGCGAGCATGCGCGACATGCCGAGCACGGTCGCCGCCTCCAGCTGGCCGGGCGGGATGGCCTGGATGCCGGTTCGGTAGATCTCGGCCTCGTACGCGGCGTAGTTGATCCCGAGGCCCACGATCGCGGCGACGATCGCGTCGTACTCGACGTAGCCGTCCCAGCCGATCGCCGCGCGGAACCACGGCATCACGCCGTAGTAGAGGACGTAGAGCTGCAGGAGCACCGGCGTGCCGCGGAACAGCTCCACGTAGGTGGTCGCGATCGCGGAGAGCGGCTTGGGGCCGTACATGCGCGTCAGGGCCAAGAGCAGACCGAACGCGACCGCGAGGCACATGGCGGCCGCGCTGAGGCCGAGGGTGATCGCGGCGCCCTCGACGAAGAGCAGCGCGTGGTGCGCGGTGAAGCTCGCGTGCGAGCGGGCGAGCAGCATCGTGCGCGTGTCGTCGTCGGTCCACGAGGCGAGGCGCTCCTCGCGCTGTCCGTCGATGTTCCAGCGCGCGAAGATGCGACGGGCCTCGCCCGATTGCGCGATGTGCGCGAGCGCGTCGTCGATCGCCTCGCAGAGATCGCCCTCCGTTCGCCGGCACGCGATGGCGTAGTAGCCGTCCTGCACGTCCTCGACGAGGTGCAGCGAGGGGCGCACCAGGCCGTAGCGAGCGGCGATGATGTCGTCGAGCAGCACGCCGTCGACGCGGTGTCCTTCGAGGTCGGCGTACGGCTCCTCGGTGCCTTCGTACGGAACGACCTCGAGATCCTGTGCGCTGAGGATGTCGTAGCTGAACGAGTTGGCCAGCGTGCCGACGCGATGCCCGTGGAGCGAGGCGAGGCTCGTCACGCTCGGGTCGTCGCGGCGAGCCACGAGCTGGGCCGAGAAGATGAAGTAGGGGCGCGTGAAGTGGACGGTGTCGGCGCGCGCGGGCGTGACCTCGAGCCCGTTCATCGCGATGTCGAAGCTGCCCCGGTCGAGCGAGGGCACGAGGTTCGACCAGTCGTTCTGGACGAACTCGGCGCGGACGCCCAGCTCACGCGCGATGGCGTCGGCGAGCTCGACCTCGAAGCCGACGAGCTGTCCGGGGTGATCGGGGTCCTCGAAGACGTAGGGCTCGCCGCCCTGGATGTCGCCGCCCCAGCGCAGCACGCCCGCCTGCCGCACGCGCTCGAGCGCGGACTGGCGCGTGTGCTGGCACGAGACGGCGAGAGGAAGCGTGAGGAGAACGCACGCGAGCCGGACGTCGAGCTTCATCGCGGCGCACGCTACCGCGGCGCTGCGCCGATGGGAACGTACCCGTTTCACGCGGCGTGATCACGGTGCGGACGCGCCGCGAAAATGGACCTGGAACGTCTCTCGTCCCGCGCGGGGCCAGCGACGTACGCGTCAGTCGACGTGACGGGAGAGGATGAGGTCGAGGAGCGGCTCGATCCCGTCCGCGGTGCCGAGGGTCACGACGGAGGCTCCGCCCGCCTCGAGCATCCCGGAGAGGCGCGCGCCGCCCTCGGCGTCGGAGGCCCAGACGATCGTGGTGGCGCCGTTCGGGAGGCGCCGCAGGCCGAGCACGAGGCTCTCTGCGTCGACCTCGGCGGGCGAGTGTCCGTCGAGCACGACGACGAGCGCGGAGTACGCGAACACCGCCTTCGACAGCGCCGCGACGTCGGAGACGGCGATCGTCTTGACGCGATCCTCGCCCAGGCAGAGCACGAGCCGGCTCGCGAACTGCTCCCGTGCCGAGAGCACCACGACGGGAACGGGGCGCCGGACGACGGCCATCTGTGCGGTCGCCGTCGCGTCCGAGGTGCCCTCGCCCTCGGCGAGGTCGACGTCCACGTCCAGATCGAGCCCCGCTGCGTCGCCCGAGCGGCCGGATCGGGCGAAGAGCTGCTCGATGCGGACGCGAATCTCCGACGCGTCCTCGTCGCGCAGGCGCCGCCTCAGCGCCAGCTCGAGGGGCCCGAGCGCGAACGCATGCATCGCCTCGAGCGTGGACGGCGGAGGTCCTCCGCTCTTCTCGAGCGCCTCGTAGAGCAAGGTGGTCGCCAGCGTCGGCGACACGACACCCTCGAGCGCCTCGCGAACCATCAACAGCTCGGCCCGCCCCATCTCCTCCCATCATGCCAGAGAGCCGGGGCCCCGGGATCCGCGACGCGAGCCCTCGGCGCGGGCGTCCTCCGCGCCGCCTCGCGACGAGGCGGGACGAGGCGATCAGCCCGTCAGCCGCAGCGTCCCGAGGATCGCGCGCCAGACGGGCGCCACGTCGCCGAAGCGGGAGGGATCCGCGCTGGCCTGCATGACCCAGCCGACGCCCTGCCGCGCCGCACACCGATGCAGCGCGTGGGAGGGCGGCTCCAGCCCATCGTAGACGGCCTCGATCTCCACCGCCGGGAGGTCGGCCAGGAGCGCGTCGCTCGTGCGCCGCACCCGCCCGATGCGCGCGATGTTGTCCATGCCGAGGTCCGCGTACGAGCGCGTGTCCCCCGGCCAGTCCTCGCGCTTGAGCCGGAGCTGGGTCGGGATGACCTCGTGCTCGCACGCGAGGTCGACGAGGAGGAGCACCACGTTCGGGACCGACGAGGTCCGCACGGCCCAGCCCGGTGGGATCGCCACGCTGAACCCGTCGCCTTCGACTCGCTGCCACGCGGTTCCGCCCGTGGACTGGGGCGGACGGACGGAAGGGAGCGTGTCCCGTCCCGGTTCGGCGCGGACGTAGGGCCGCAGCTCGACGAGCACGCGCGAGGAGTCCGGATCGCCCGCGATCGCGTCGCGGAGCGCCTCCCGGAGCGCGGCCGCGTCGACGAAACGCGCGCGTGGATCCTTGGCGAGCGCGCGATCGACGAGCGCCGCGAGCCGCGGACCGACCTCGATCGCGACGTCGGCGAGCGGCGCGTGGGGCGAGGCGCACGCGCGCACGACGATGGCGTGCGGCGTCGGCCCGGTGAAAGGCGGCGAGCCGAGGACGATCTCGTAGATCATCGCGCCGACCGCCCAGACGTCGGAGGCGGGGGTCACGCCCTTGCTGCTCATGATCTGCTCGGGTGGCATGTAGTGCGGCGTCCCGAGCGCCGCGCCCGTCATCGTCCCGCCCGACTCGTCCAGGTCCTTGGCGATCCCGAAGTCGAGCAGCTTCACGCCGCCGCTCTGCTCGACGAAGACGTTCTCTGGCTTGAGATCGCGGTGCACGAAGCCGCGAGCGTGGGCGGCCGCGAGCGGCTCGAGCAGGCGATCGATCAGCACGAGCGCTTCGCCGCGAGACGTCTGCCCCGAGGCGAGGCGTGCGCGGAGGCTCTCGCCTTCGAGCAGCTCCATGGCGAGGAAGAGCTCGCCCGTGTCGTCGTCTCGGCCGGCGTCGAGCACCTCGACGATCCCCGGATGACCGATGTCGGCCGACGCCCGCGCTTCCCGCCGGAAGCGCTCGCACGCCGTCGCGTCGATCGCCACGTGCGGGTGCAGGAGCTTCAGGGCGACGACGCGGTGGCTCAGGACGTGACGGGCGCGATAGACGGCGCCCATCCCACCGGCCGCGAGCTTCTCCTCGATCACGTACCGCTTCGCGACGACGTCACCCGCGCTGCGCACGTCTGCGTGCTTAGGGCACGCCTGGAGCCAAGTCCATCGGATCGGCGTCGTGGCGTCCTGCGAGCGCTGCCCGGAGGCCGGGCGGCCCACGGTTCGGCAAAGAGTGCTCGCCCCGGAGGACCCGTACGGGAGCGGGCCTGGCCCGCGGACGGAAGGGCCCGGAGCGGGCGAGCCGATCACTCACCAGCGGCAGTCGAAGACGAGCTTGGTGCCGAGCACGTCCACGCGGACGCGCCCGTCGACCGACGCGAGCGTCATCGCCGACTCGATGCCGCCCTCGAGCCCGACCACGTAGGCGCGGCTCCGCAGCACCTCGGCGGGCACGTCGTGGACGTGGACCTCGGCGTGGCTCTCGTCCTCGGCAACGATCGACTCGGGCCGGCCGACGTCCTTGTAGATCACCGACCAGATCAGGGGTGCGCGACGCAGGTACCCGCGCGGCGTCAGCCCGAAGACGGCGTTCACCGAGCGGAGGATCGGCTCGAGCGTCGGGCTCTTGGCGATCCGCAGCATTCCTTGCTTGCTCCACGCGCGCATCGCGGCGCGGCCGAGCACCATCTCGATCGTCTCCGACAGATGCACGTCGTAGCCGATGGGGAGCCACGCGAGGCGCGAGGAGTCCCGCGTCTCGGCCAACATCCGCGGATCGAGGCGTACTTCGACGAGCGCCTTCGGCTCGTCTCCGAGCGCCGCGAGCTCGTCGAGGTTCGTCTGGATCATCGCCGCGCGCACCATCGGTTTCGCGTCCGACGCCTGCTCGCGCGGGGCGCCGCGCGGATCGACGGGCGCCAGATCGCGCGTGATCCGCCGCGGTCGCTCGGCGGGGTCGTGAGCCTCGCGACTCTGGCGCCGTGGATCGGCAGTGGGGGCGGGCGGCGGACGGCTGGTGCGCGTCGGCTCGCCGCCCTCGACACGCCTCGGCTCGCCGCCCGTCGCCGGCTCCCGGAGGATCTCCTGGCTCGATCGGCGCGGATCGGAGGTCGAGGGCACCATGAAACGCTATCACGGAGGTGGGAGCGTCGCCCCACCCCCCCCCCGTCGGCGCCTCAACCGAAGAGCGAGACGACCCAGGCGCCGATCGCCGCGCCCACGGTGAACGGCAGGAGGACCGAGGCGGCGATCAACGTCAGGCCGATCCCCACCAGCGCCTTGTCGGCCGTCGTGGGCTCGGCCTTCGGGTCCGACTTGTAGCGCTTGATGATGTCGAGGTTCTGTCGGTTGCTGCGGAAGACGAAGTCGAACGCGTCGCCGACGACCGGGATGGCGCCGACGAGCGTGTCGATGGCGATGTTGACGACCATGCGGCCGATCGCGAGGGTCGGGATGCGCTCCTTCAGCGCGAGCAGGAGCAGCGCCGCGGCGCTCCCGCCGGTCACGACGTCGCCGACACCGGGAATGAGGCCGAGGATCGGGTCGAGGCCGATCTTCACGTCGGTGCCCGGAATCCGGATCGCATCGTCGAGCAGCGTGACCAGGCGCTCGGCCCAGGGCGCCAGCTGCACCGCCAGCGCCTTCTTCACCTCGTCGGAGGCGTCGTCGCCCAGCGCCTTGTCGACCGCGCGCTGGCTCAGTGCGCGACCGAGGATCCGCGCGCGATCGGGCTCCTCGAGATCGACGGCCTGCTTGGGACGCACGGCCAGCGGCGCCGGGCGCGCGTCGTCGGAGGTCTCCACGTCGTCGTCTACGCGCGAGCGCGAGGGGTCATTTCCCATTCAGCTGGCCAGGGCCGTGGGCTGGTGGACCGCCCGCTCGTCGAGCCAGGTGCGAACGCACGGCCACACGGTCGTGGTCGCCTCGCGCCCGACGACGATGTCGATGTGCCCGCATGGAAACGCGCGGTACGTCTTGTCGCGCGAGCGGCTCGAGTCGTAGGCGGGCTTGACCGACTTGGGCGGCGCGAGGTGATCCTCGGTGCCCGCGATGACGAGCAGCGGCCGATCGAGCATCTCGAAGGCGGTGCCGTAGTCGATCATCCCGTCGACGCTCTTCCACCCCTGCTCGCGCCCGGCGCGGAAGATGTCGAGCGCGACCTTGAGGCTCGTGTGCTCGAACGTGCGTGCGAGGTACTCGTCGAGCACCTCGCGCTCGAGCGCGCCCGGGCGCCATCCGCGGATCGGGATCGGCAGGAGGCGCGAGTCCCAGAACGCGCGTCGCTTCTTGAAGTGGTTGCCGACGGCCCGCACCGGGAGCGCGAGGTTGCTGTCGAAGGCCCCCGTGAAGCCGACGACGCCCGCGATCTCGCGCAGCAAGAGGAGCAGCGCCGAACCTTGGCCGAATCGGTAGGGAGAGCCGAGCGTGATGATCCCGCGCGTGTAGGCCTTGAGCGAGCTCCCGGCGACGCTGTAGCTGATCAGCCCCCCCATCGAGTGGCCCATCAGGAAGAAGGAGCGCACGCCCGAGAGCTCCATCGCTTCGCGCGCGAACGCCGGCAGGTCTTCGCGGATGTACTCGTCGAGCAGGCGCGGACGCGGCGCGCCGAAGCGGCGGCTGCGCCCGTGACCGCGCAGATCGAGGTTGAAGACGTCCCAGCCGTCGTTCGCGAGGTAGTTCACGAACGAGCGCTTGGTGCTGTGCCACGTGTAGCGGTTCTGCCCGAACCCGTGCACGAGCAGGATCGCGCCACGCGTCGTCCGGCTACCGGCCTTGCGCTTGCGGACCATGCCGAGCGGGTGAGGCCCGGCGGTCATGATGACGTCCTTGACGAAGACGGCGCGCTCGTCGCCGTCGATGGACTGCTCGACGGTCTCGGTACGGAGGATCACGGCAGGAATATAGCGCACGCGATGGTGCGTGATCGGCCGAGGCGGTGAGCTTCCGGCCGGGGCGGCGCGAGCGCGGGCCACGCGCGTGGTAGGATGGCGACGTGCACCGTGCGCTCGTGGTGATCGGCCTCGTTCTCGCCCTCTTTCCCGGGCGCTCGCTCGCGCAGACGAGCGCTCCGCCCGACCGAGCCCAGCTGATCGCGATGCTCTCCGGCTTCGAGGACGCCCCGACGCTCGCCCACATCCGCTCGTGGGGCGACGACGCCGTGCCGATTCTCGTCTCCATCCACGACGACCCGGGCGTCCTCGCCCCGGTGCGCCTGCGCGCCGTCGAGGCGGTGGGAGCGTTCTCGACGCCGCTGGCGCGCGCGTTCCTGCTACGCGTCCTCCACGACGAGGCGGAGCCGACCGTGGTCGTGCGCGAGGCGATCGAGGCCTTGGCCAGCGCGGCGGGCCCGGATGCGGTGGCGCCGCTCTGCCCCTACCTCACCCACGAGGACCGCGGCATCCGTGAGCGCGTCATCGAAGCCCTCGGCGCGATCGGCACCGTGGCGGCACGGCACGCGCTGGCCGGCCACGTGGCGCGGGAGCGAGATGCCGCGCTGGCGAGCCGCGCGGAAATGCTCGCAGTCGCGCCCGAGCCGCCTCACACGACTCACTGAAAAAGCGCGCGCGACGTCGACGTTTCGTTGCGCTTTCCGGCGAAGCACGGGACCATTCTCGGGTGGCTCTCCGAGGAAAGCGACCCGCGGTAACGTCGCTCCCGCCGTCCGAGGATCCCTCCTCGGCCACGCGCGAGGTCCCGGTCGAGCTGCGGGGACGTCGTGTGATGACCCGGCTGCTCGCGCGGATCGCCGATCGGCGCGTCGTCGGCGTCGAGGTCCAGACGATCGCGCTCTCGGAAGACGACGAGACCTCCCTCCGCGAGTCGGCCGACCACACCTTCGGCGCCGCGGGCGCGAGCGCCGCCGCCCGGGGGAAGGCGGCGTTCCGGTCCTTCCTCGTGTCCTGGCTCGCCACCACCGTCGAGCTCTCGCTGGAATTCGACGCCGACGAGACGGACGTCGCGTGAGCGGCGAGGTGCCGCGCGGCGGGGGCGCGGACCGCGCGATCCTCGACGCGCTGCTCGAGGGCTGCCAGATCGTCGATCGCGAGCTGCGCTACGTCTACGTCAACGACGCGCTCGTGGCCCAGTCCCGACGAACGCGCGACGAGCTCGTCGGCAAGACGATGCCCGCCTGCTACCCCGGCATCGAGGCGACGCCGATGTTCGACGTGCTCCGGCGCGCGCTCTTCGATCGCGTGCCCGGGCGCATGCAGAACGAGTTCTCGTTTCCGGATGGCGCACGCGTCGTGTACTCGCTCCGCTTCGTCCCGGTGCCCGAGGGGGTCTGCGTGCTCTCCCTCGACGTCACCCACGAGCACGGGACACCCGCCGAGATCGTGCGCAGCTCGGCGGACGCGATCCTCACGCGCACGATGGACGGCATCGTCACCAGCTGGAACGAGGGTGCCGAGCGGCTCCTCGGCTGGACGGCGGCGGAGATGATCGGGCAGCCGATCGATCGCCTGCTGCCCCGCGACGTCGATCACGCCGCGCGGCGCGCCGCCGAGGATGCGGTCCGGAGCGGCGAGGCCCACGAGCTCGAGGCCCGCCGTGCCCGCAAGGACGGCACGATCGTCGAGGTCTGGGCCACGATGTCGCCGATCCGCGACGAGCTCGGCGCCGTCACCGGCATCTCGGCGATCATGCGGGACGTCACCGAGCTCCGACGCACCGAGCGCGAGCTGGCACGCGCGAAGGACGTGCTCGAGGCCGCCAACCACGAGCTCGGCGCGTTCGGCTACTCGGTCGCCCACGATCTCCGGGCGCCTCTGCGCGGCATCCACGGCTTCACGCAGCTCTTGGTCGAGGACTTCGGCGCCTCGCTCCCACCCGAGGCCCACGAGCATCTCGGGCACGTCCAGGCCTCCACCGTGCGCATGGAGCGGATGATCGACGATCTGCTGCGCCTCTCGCGCGTGGGGCAGGCGCCGATCGCCCGCCACCCCATCGATCTCGGTGCGCTCTCCCAGGCCATCGTCACGCGCTTGCGCCGCGAGGCCCCGGAGCGGCGCGTCGAGCTCAGCGTCGAGCCCGAGCTCTTGGCGAGCGGCGACGAGGGGCTCGTGACCATCCTGCTCGAGAACCTCCTCGGCAACGCATGGAAGTTCACGCGAGAGCGCGAGATCGGGCACGTCCACGTCGGCGCGCGCACGCAGAGCGAGGGAAAGACGTTCTTCGTGCAGGACGACGGCGTCGGCTTCGAGGCCAGGAGCGCCCGCAAGCTCTTCGCGCCGTTCCAGCGCTACCACGGGCGCGAGCAATTCGAGGGAACCGGGATCGGCCTCGCCACCGTCCAGCGCGTGGTGCATCGCCACGGTGGTCGCGTCCGGCTCGAGAGCGAGCCCGGCCGCGGCACGACCGTCCACTTCACGCTGGGCGTCTGACGTGTCGGGCCGCCTCGGGCGGCGATTGCGGCGGTCTACCGCCGTCCACGGTAGTCTCCCCCTCGTCCGGTGAACGACGCACACGCGACGAGGCTCTGTCCGAAGTGCGGAGCCCGCTACGGGAGCGACGCCACCTTCTGTCGCAACGACGGCACTCCCCTCGTGTCGGTGCAGGCGCACGGGCCCGCCGACCCCCTCGTCGGCACCGTGCTCCTCGGGCAGTTCCGCATCGATCGCCGCATCGGCGAGGGCGGCATGGGCGCGGTGTACCGGGCTCGCCAGCTCAGCGTCGGGCGCGACGTCGCCATCAAGCTCCTGCATCCGGATCTCGCGGGCAGCGCCGACGCGGCCAAGCGCTTCGAGCGCGAGGGGCGCATCGGCGGCGCCATCGATCACCCCAACGTCGTGCGCGTCTTCCTCTCGGGGCGCCTGCGCGATGGCTCGCTCTATCTCGTGATGGAGCTGCTCGAGGGCATCACGCTCGCCGAGCTGCTGCGCGAGCAGCCCCTGCTGCCGATCGGACGCGCGCTGCACATCCTCGAGCAGATCGCGCTGGCGATCGGCGCGGCGCACGACGAAGGCGTCATCCATCGCGACGTGAAGCCGGAGAACGTCTTCCTCGTCCGCAAGAACCGCGATCCCGACTACGTGAAGCTGCTCGACTTCGGGATCGCGCGCCGGACCCAGCCCGAGGAGGGAGGGCGCCTGACCGCGGCCGGCCTGGTGCTCGGGACGGCCCTCTACATCTCGCCCGAGGCGGCCTCCGGGGGCCACGTGGACGCGCGCAGCGACGTCTACTCCCTGGGCGTGCTCGCCTATCGGATGCTCTCGGGCGTCATGCCCTTCGACGCCAGCTCGGCGGCGGGGCTCCTGATCAAGCACTTGCAGCAGCCGCCGCCTCCCCTCGTCGCGCACGGAGGGCCGCCGGTCCCGCACGCGATCGCGGACGTGGTGATGCGTGCCCTCGCCAAGACGCCGGCCGCCCGCTACCCGGACGCGAACGAGCTCGCCGAGGCGCTCGCCGACGCGGCGACGCGCGCGGGCGTGGAGTTCGGGCGCCCACGCACCGGCGAGATGCGCGCCATCCCCCTGCCCCCGGCGAGCACGGGTCAGCCGCGCACCTCGTCACCGGCCGACGAGCCGGTGCCCGACGACGAGGTGCCCGACGAGAAGGGCCCTTCGATCCTCGTGCTGGTGACGTCGTTCATCCTCGGCGCGCTGCTCGTCTTCTTCATCATGCTGTGGCCGCGCTCCTCGGCGCGGCCCGCGCCTGCACAGCTGCGCGCCGAGCAGGTCAAGCAGGCCGAGGAGGCGCTCGAAGCGCACCGCTGGGACGGTCCCGACGGCGTGCTCGCGACCACGGACGCGCTGCTCCGAGGCAGCCCGAACGACCCCGACGCGCTTCGCATCCGGAGGAGCGCGGCGAGCGAGCTCGTGGAGATGGGCGATCGGGAGCGCGCGGCGGGCCACGAGGACGCGGCGCGCGCCGACTACGATCGCGCGCTCGCGATGCTGGTCGGGGACGCGCCCGGCGGGGCGCGCATCACGCCCTACGAAGGGCCGACCGCCGCGCCACGCCGCGAGGCCATCGTCGTCGCGCCTGCGCCGCGCTCGGGCGAGCCGGTGATCATCACGGCCACGATCGACGAGCGGGATCCGCTCCCGGCCTCGCCGCCACGCATCGCAATCCTCGACGACGGTCGTCGCGTCGGCTCGCTCGTGGAGGCGGCGCCGACGGGAACGCCGGGCGTGTACGCCGCGAGCTACACGTTCGCCGCACCGGGCACGTTCGTGGTCGAGTGCCGGGTCGGCGAGGGCGAGGGCGCTTTCGCGTTCCGCACGGAGGTCGAGGTGCAGCGCGGGCCGCGGCCCACGCGGCCCACGGGCGGCGGCGGAGGCCAGGGCCCCGGCCCCGTCACGACGCAGGGCTGACGCGGGCCCTCGCCATCGGGAGAGGCTGGCGCGCGCGGCGCGTCGCGACAGGCGCAGTACCTTCGTCACACGGCGGACACATGCGCGTCACGGCCTGCTCGCGGGAGCGATCGAAGGTCGCGGGCGATGTTGCTTCGCTCGCCCGTACCGCTACTGGCGCTCGGATGCGTGCTCGTCACGGCGCTCGTGCCGTCCGCGGCGTCCGCCGATCTGCGCGTGCTCGAGGAGAACGCCCCCGTCGATCCCGCGGCGAGCCCCGCGGAGCCGGAGGAGTCGACGACCACCACGACGACGACCACCACGACGACGGCGCCCGACGGGACGACCACCACGAGCACCACCACCACCACGTCGACCACCACGGCCTCCGTACCGGCGGCGAGCACGGAGCGGCGCCCGTTCCTCGACGATCACCGCTGGCTCGACGTGACCGGCTTCGTGCAGCCCGGCTACATCCAGCGCCTCGACAGCCCGTCCGAAGGCGTGAACGCGGGCATCGTGGACGACACGTTCTGGGTGCAGCGCGCGCGCATCGGCTTGCGGGCCCAGCTCTTCAGCTGGCTGCGCGCGCGCGTGGAGCTCGAGATGCTCCAGACGCCCTCGCTCCAGGACGCGTTCGTGGACATCGCGCCGGCCGACTGGCTCCAGTTCCGCGTCGGTCAGTTCATCGTCCCGTTCCTGCAGGCGTATCGCTACAACGAGCTCAACCTCGCGTTCCTCGATCGCCCGCTCTTCGTGCCCGTGTCGCCGGACCGCACCTTCATCCGCTACCTCGCGCCGCGCGACGTCGGCTTCCAGATCTTCGGGCGCGTCGGCGATCTCTCTCCGAGCTCGATGGTGCCGGTCTTCGAGTACCAGCTCGGGATGTTCAACGGGCGCGGGCCCAACATCGCTCTCAACAACGACAACGTCTTCCTCTACGCGGCGCGCTTCACGCTCTACGCGCTGGGCATGCCGGTGGGCGCCGATCGCGAGAACGATCTGGCACGCAACCACATCCCGCGCGCGAACGTCGCGTTCGCCGCGTACTCCAACTGCGACGACCGGCAGAACTGGAACCGCGGCTTCACCGTCGACCTCGACTTCCGTTGGCAAGGCCTGTTCGTCGAGGGCGCGTTCGTCTGGTTCCGCAACGGCGCCTCCGGCACGCCCAACGCGGTGACGATGGCGACCCCGACGTCCTCCGTCACCCAGCAGGGCCAGCACCACGCCTTCTTCCTCGCCGACAGCAACGGCTGCCAGGGCGTCCCCGACGGCACCACGACACCCACGGGCCAGCCCATGCAGGTGATCCCGAACACGCTCGACTTCGTCTCGCGCGGGGCATCGCTGCAGCTGCAGTACGTCTTGCCGCGCTTTCTGACCGACCTCCCGTTCTCGCTGATGGACTTCGAGCTGCTGTTCCGCGCCGACTGGGTCGACGCGAACTCGCCCTACGCGGCCTCCGATCCGCTCTTCGGCGGTGGCCCCGGCAGCACCGGCTACCTCCCGCCGCCGAGCTACTCGGACGCCGACAACCCACCGTCGCGCTGGCGCCTCACGTTCGGGATCAACTGGTTCCCGACCGGCCAGAACCAGATCCGGCTCGGCATCAACTACCAGCTCAACCGCGAGACCGAGGACGCCGTCATCGCGGGCCAGGTCTATCGCGGCGTCTCCAACGACATCTTCTGGCTCCAGATCACGACCGGCCTCTGAGGAAACCATGACCCACGCACGCATCGCGCTCGCCGCCTTCTCGCTCACCACGCTCGTCGCCGCGGCCGGCTGCGAGTCCACCGGCGCTGCGCCCGTGAGCGACGCGGCCGTCTCGACCGACGACACGGGGACCGACGACGCAGGCCCCCAGGACGACGCGAACGTCGACGCGGGCCCGGCGCTCCCGCGGACCGTCTCGTACACCCCCGAGGGCTGTGGCTACGCCGTCACCACACCCACCGTGACGGAGGCCGGTCGGGGCACGGACGACTCCGGCACGGCGCCGCTCGACCACATCCACACGAGCTGGGCCGGCCCGACCGACTCGACCTTCGCGGTGAACTGGCACAGCGATCTCGACACGCGCGCCTCGTCGATCCTCGTGGGCACGGACATGGCGGCCGTCACCGCGGCCGACGGCGCCGCGACGGGCGTGACCCGGCACGACGGTCACTTCATGCGCTTCACGTCCCGGACCTCTCCCGGCGGCTTCGAGATGGTGCACGAGGCACACGTGTGCGGCCTGAGCGCCGACACCGAGTACTTCTACAAGGTCGGCGGCCCCGGTCACTGGAGCGAGGTCTACTCGTTCACGACCGGGCCCGTCGCCGGATCGACCGCCCCCTTCGTCTTCGGCGTGACCGGCGACAGCCGCGGCTACGAGGACAACGCGTGGGCGATCACGCAGCACCGCATGTCCGATCGCGCGATCGACTTCGAGATCTTCAGCGGGGACGCGGTGGTCGCGGGCCCGAACCAGGGCGAGTGGAACCAGTTCTTCACGCAGGTGGACGGCGCGTTCGATGCGCAGGACCTCCTCGCGACGCGCCCGCTGATGATGGCCAACGGCAACCACGACCTGCTCGCGGTGAACTACCTCGTGCAGTTCGCGCTCCCTCAGGACGAGTCGGACGGCGAGATCGGCCAGGGAGAGGACTGGTACTCGTTCGACTACGGCAACGCGCACTTCGTCGTGCTGAACGACACCGTGACGCGCAGCAGCGTCCTCGGGGGCGAAGAGGCCGCCTGGCTCTCGGCCGACCTCGCGGCGGTCGACCGCACGACCACGCCGTGGATCTTCGTGACGCACCACCAGCCCATGTACACGTGCACCGCGGGCCGTCCGCCGGACACCGCGCTCCGCGCCGCGTGGCAGTCGATCTTCGACCAGTACCACGTCGACATGGTCTTCAACGGGCACAACCACGAGTACGAGCGCTCGGCGCCCATCTTCGGCTTCGACTCCGGCGGCGGCCACGTCGCGCCCGAAGGCGGCGGCGGCGTGCCGGTCATCAGCGCCGGCGTCCCGTCGGGGACCATCTACATGGTGGCCGCCGGCGCCGGGGCGCCTCTCTATTCGGTGAACACCGACTGCCCCGAGACGCGCCGCGCCCAGAGCGTGCGCGCCTATCTCACGCTCGAGATCGACGGCCGCAGCCTGCGGATGACCGCGTACGACGCGCTCACCGACGCGATGCTCGATCAGATCGCGTACACGAAGTGACATGAGCCCAAGCGCCGCCGTCGCGGGGCTCTTGCTCGCCGCGTGTTGCATCACCCCGGCCTCCGCGCACGCGCAGGAGGCGACGGCGACGCACACGCCGGCCGAGTGGATGGAGCTGGCGCAGACCGCCGAGCGCGAGGCGCGCCCCGCCGATGCGCTGGCGGCGTACCGTCACGTGGTCGACGCCGCGGAAGGTTCGCGCCTGTCCCGACGCGCACGGACGCGCATCGAGTGGATCGAGGCCCGCAGCGAAGGAGAGCTCGCCCCGCTCGCCGCGCTGCTCGCGTTCCGCGACCGCCCCGTCGAAGAGCGCACGACCGACGTGGTGAGCGCGTTCGAGCGCGAGACCGACGCCATGCCTCGTGGCTTGGCCCGCGCCGAGGCGCGCCTCGCGATCGCAGGCGACTGGTCCCGTCTCGGCGAGACCGAGCGCGCCCTGCGCGCGTGGGAAGCCGCCCTGGCCGATCCCGACGTGCCGGCCTCGGATCGCGATCTCGTGCGCGAGTCGATGGCGCGCGTGCGCATGGCGAGCGGTGATCTCGAGGGCGCGATGGGCCAGCTGGAAGACGACGGCCTCTCGCGCCTGACGCTGCATCGCGTGCTCGCGCGACGGATCCGCGCAGCCACGTGGGTGCCCATCTCGATCGGCGTCGTCGTGCTCTACGCGCTGACGGTCCTCGTGCTGGCGCTGCGGAGCGGCCGCGCTCGCGAAGCGACGCGCTCGCTCGCGGGCTCGCCTCTTCGCATCGCGGTCACGGTGGTGCTCGGCGCCGGCCCCTACGCGATCGTCCGCTGGTGGGGCGATGACTCCCTCGGCGCGTTCGAGGCGTTCGCGCCCTTCGCGGTCACGATCCTCGCGTTCTCGTTCGTCGCCGGCGAGATCGCGGCCACGCGGCGGGCGCGGGCCGGGATCGGCGCGCTCGCCGTCCTCGCGACGCTCGCGGCGGCCTACGTGGCGGTCGCGCTCTACGGCGAGGCGCTGCCGTTCGCATGATGCGCTCGCCGACACCTCGCCACGAGGCCCACGCGCGCACGCCGAGCTCGGCGATGCTCGTGCAGCTCCTCTACGTCGTCGGCGCGGTGGGCACGGGCGTCGCCGCGGCTCTCGTCACGTGGCTCGGCGGGCCGGAGAAGGCCGCACCGGCGCCGAGAGCTCCCGCCGATCCCGAGCAGGGCGAGCGATGACGAACGAGCTCGACCGGCGTCGGCTCGCGGCAGGCGGCGTCGTGGGCGCGCTCGGCGGCGCGCTCGGCTACGTCGTCGGTCGCGGGTGGTTCCACGTCGTGCTCGGCGGCGGCACGCCGGCCGTGATCCTCCGCGAACAGCGGGTGAACTTCCACCTCGCGCTCGTGATCGCGCTCTTCGTGGCGCTGGGGACCGGCCTGCTCACCGCCGAGCTCGCCCGGAGCGAGGCCCGCCTCGCCGCGCTCGAGCGCTTCGCCCTGCGAGCGGCCTTGCCGATCCTCGCGATCGCGATCGCGCTGACGTTCGCGTGGCCGTGACGATGACGTTGCTCGAGGCGATCCACGGCCACGTCGGCGTCCTCGCGATGGCGGCCCTCTTGCACCCGCCGCTCCTGCTCTGGAGCGGCAAGCCGCTCTCGCGCAACGCGCGAATCTCGCTGGCCGCTTCGCTCGCGCTCGTCGCGCTCGCGTTCGCGCTCGGGCTCTGGATCTATCCGGAGTACCGCGAGCAGGTGAAGCCCGAGCTGTTCCGCTCCCACGTGCGCGAGGGGCTGCTCTTCGAGACCAAGGAGCACCTCGCTTGGATCGCCCTCGTGACGGCGACCGGCGCCGGGCTCGCGGGCCTCGTCGCCCCGCCCCGCGCCGCGCAGGTCCGCCGGATCGCGGCCCGCGTCTTCCTCGGCGCGGCGCTCGCTTGCGTCCTCACCGTGGCGCTCGGCACGTGGATCGCCTCGGTGCAGTCGTTCTGGACGACGGACGCCGCGCACGACGATCGGCGGCGGTCGCAGGATCAGGGCGGCCAGAGCCACGCCGCGCCGCGCACACCGCTCGCATCGCCGTGCGCCGGCGGCCGGAGCGCGGTCGTGACGTGATCACTGAAGACCCAGCGCGACCAGAGGCGCGGGACCTCCTCGTAGAGCCGGTCGACGTGGGACAGACCGCCGCCCAGCACGATGACGTCGGGATCGAGCACGTCGATGATCGAGGCCAGCGAGCGCGCCATGCGGCTCGCGAGCCGGTCGAGGGTTGCAGCGGCCGCGGGCTCGCTCGCCGCACGCGCGGCGATCTCTCGCGCGGTGCACTTCTCGCCCGTGTGCGCCTCGTGATCGCGCGCGACGGCGGGGCCGCTCAGCCACGTCTCGATGCAGCCGTGCTTGCCGCAGTAGCAGGGCGGGCCGGGGAGCTCGTCGGCCTCGGCCCAGGGAAGCGGGTTGTGTCCCCACTCGCCGGCGATCGCGTGCCGTCCGGTCAGCGCGCGCCCGTCGATCACGACGCCGGCGCCGCAGCCGGTGCCGACGATCACGCCGAAGACGATCCCGGCGCCCGCGGCGGCGCCGTCACTCGCTTCCGAGAGGGCGAAGCAGTTCGCGTCGTTGGCGATGCGCACCGGGCGACCGATCGCGGCGGCGAGATCGCGATCGAGCAGGCGCCCGTTGAGGATCACGGTGTTGGAGCCGCGGAGCAGCCCGGTGCGCGGCGAGAGAGAGCCTGGCGTCCCGATGCCGACCGAGAGCGACGCGCCCTCGTCCAGCCGCGCGACGAGGGCCGCGACGGCGTCGATCACGTCTTCGTAGCGCTCGCGCGGCGTCGGAATGCGCTCGCGCCGGACGATCGCGCCTCCGTCCGAGAGCACGATGCCCTCGATCTTCGTGCCGCCCAGATCGATGCCGATCCGCAAGGGGAGCCCCGGCGCCGCGCGCTACTTCTTCTCGTCGAGCTCGTCGGCGAGATAGCTGAGGATCACTTCGTCGAGCGACTTGTCGCTCAGCAGGTCCTGCCCGAAGAGCGACTCCGTGCGCGGCTTGGGCGGCTCCTTGGGGGGCGCCGGGGCCGCCGCGCGCGGAGCGACCGGCGCGGTGACGCCGTAGCGCCCCGAGGTGCGCGAAGCGGCGGGCGCGGGCGCGGCCGGCTCGGGGCGCGGAAACGTGGCCGACGACGAGGTGCGACGCGGGGCCGAGGCCTCGACGCCCGGGCTCGAGTCGAGGCCCACGCTGGTGATGCCCGCCGGGCGCGCCGGGGTCTCGGGGACGCGATCGGCGAAGTTGCCGCCGTCGTAGCTGGCTGCCGCGCGCTCGAGCGCGTCGATGTCGACCGGCGCCGAGGGGCCCTCCGGCGCACGCGGCGCGTCGTCCTCGACCACGATCTCGCGCGCCGCGAACTCGCGGGCTCCGGCGAGCTCGTCGTCGTCGAAGAGGCCGTCACGCAGGGCGATGAACATCGCCTTGTGCTGGGCCTGCATGAGCTTCTTGACCACCTCGGGAAAGCGGCTCGTGCCGAGGTGCTTCTGGTAGCTGGTCTTCTTCGTCGCGATGATCCGCCCGCCGTCGGCGAACAGGTGCGTGAAGATGTGCGCGTGCTGCACGCCCGAGTCTTCCGTCTGGATGTGGAAGACCTTGCCGTGGTGGCGGACGTTGTTGTTGTACCCGAGCAGCGGCGAGGGCATCGAAGCGCTTGCCGACACTACCACCGTTTCGCGAAAACGATCATGGATCCGCGGCCGGCGGGGAGGAGCACCGCGGCACGCGACGGCTGCCCCCGACGGCCGGCCCGGCTTACCATTCCAGCGTGAGCGCACCCTGGACCGAACGAGCCCTCTCCCTCGTGGCGCGCACGGCCGTGCGCACGAGCGCGCGCCTCTCGAGCTCGTCGCCGAGCAACGATCGCGGCGAGCCCATCGACCGCTGCGTCGGTGCCGTCGTGCGCGCTGCCGCTCGCTTGCCGCCGATCGAGCGCCAGACGACGGCCCGCAGCCGGGCGGCGATGGACGAGTACACGCGCCTGACCGACGTGCCTACCGAGCGCATGGCCCACGTGGTCGATCGCACGATCTCCGGCCCCCACGGCGACATCCCGTTGCGCGTCTACGTGCCCGTCGAGGCCACCCGCCCGCTGCCGATCCTCGTGTACCTGCACGGCGGCGGGTTCGTGATCGGCTCGCTCGACTCGCACGATCGGGTCGTGCGGCGCCTGGCGGCGCGCGCGAGCGCGATCGTGGTCGCGGTCGACTACCGCCTCGCGCCCGAGCATCGCTTTCCGGTGCCCTTCGAGGACGCGCTCGCGGCGACGCAGTGGGTGCTCGCGAGCGCGCGCCTCTTGGGGGGCGACCCCGAGCGCGTGGCGATCGGAGGCGACAGCGCCGGCGGTAACCTCTCGGCCGCGGTGTGCCTGGCCCTGCGGGACGCGCGCCGGCGCGATCCCCGCGCTCCCGTGCCGCGGCTCCAGGTGCTCGTGTACCCGGCGACGGATCTACGGCGCCAGAGCGAGTCGCATCGCCGCCTCGGTCGCGGCTATTTGCTCACGACCGAGCTCATCGACTGGTTCATGTCGCGCTACCTGCGCAGCCGCGCCGACGAGCTCGACCCGCGGGGCTCGCCTCTGCTCGCGACCGATCACCGCGATCTGCCGCCGGCGTGGATCACGATCGCGGGCTTCGATCCGCTGCGCGACGAAGGCGAGGCCTATGCGGCGAAGCTGCGCGAGAGCGGCGTAGCGACCGAGCTCGTCTACGAGCCCGGGATGATCCACGGCTTCTTCACGATGGGAGGCGTGGTGCCGCGGGCCGCCGAGGTGGTGGACCTCGCGGCCCGGGCCATCACCCGCGCCCTCGGCTGACGCGGGCGGCGCGGACGGTCGCCCGCGCCGCGTCTCAGGCCTCGCCGTCGCGCTTGGGCCGCGGAAGACCGCGCTGCGTCGGTCGCTCCGACGTGGCGGACGCGACGCGCGGGGGCGCCGGGATCGCGTCGTTCGAGCGCGCGCGCTGCCGCGGGGGAGCGATCGGCTCGCCCATGAGCGCGGCCCGTCGCGTGGCCGCATCGATCGGGGGCGGGCGCGAGGAGCCGCCATCGAAGGGCGTCTTGGCGAGCGATCCGCGCGTGAGCCATCGATGCGCGTCGCTCGAGCCCCCGAAGCCCCGTACGCGCGCGCCGGAGGCCAGCGCCGCCATGTTCACTTCGGCGATGAAGAGCTCGTCGAGCGTCACCATGGCCGTCGCGCTGGCGTGCGGCGCCCGCGCCCAGGCGAGGATCGCGTCGCGCGCCTCGCGCGTCACCTCGGCGTCGCGGAGATCGAGGAAGAGCCGCATCGAGTCGTGCGTGCGCGCCTGCTCGGCCGCCGTCTCGCGCAGAGACGCCGCCTCCGACACGCCGATCGTGCCGGTGGCGCCCACGTACGCGTAGGCCGGGCGCGTCTCGAGCATGAGCTTCATCGCCGTCGGTCGAGTGTCTCGCGCGCGCGGCGTCGAGACAAGCGTGACAGACGCTCGCGCGCCCGGCGCACGCGCAGATCGACGAGCTCGCGCGCGACCCCCACGATGCGATGCCACTGCGTGCTCTTGCTCTGGCCGGCGCGGCGTGGGCGGCACCGGATCGTCACGCGGCTCGTCTTCGTGCGGGCGGCGAGCATCCGGATCGGGAACTCGAAGTTCAGGAAGAACGAGTCCGGAGGGAGCGCATCGGGATCGAAGAGCGCCTTCTCGAAGAGATAGGGCCCATCGCTCCGCATCCGCACGCCGTGCACCGCGAAGATCAGTGCCCGCACGCCGAACGAGAAGACCTTGCGGTCGAGGCCGTCGTTGCGATCGTCGTAGACGCTGAACACGACGCGCGCGCCGCTCCGTCGCTGCTCTTCGCGGAGCGTGCCGATCGCCTGCGGCTCGATCTGCCCATCGGCGGGGAGGAAGGTGATCCACCGCCCGCCGGCGACGCGCACGCCGCTCTTGAGCGCGGCACCGATGCCGCGGTTGGTCTCGTGCCGCACGAGCCGGTGGGGCCGATGGGCGAGCGCCTTCGCGGCGGCGGCGCTCGTCCCGTCACGCGAGCCATCGTCCACGAGGACGATCTCGGCGTCGGGCTCGTGCGCGTCGAGCCAAGCGCCGAGCTCGCCCAGCACCGCCGCGACGTTCTCTTCTTCGTCGAACGCGAACACGACGATGGAGAGGTCCGTCATGGCCGCTCGCGGAGCGGGCGCGCGGGCGATCCGGCGGCGACCGCGTACGCCGGGACGTCGCGCGTCACGACCGCGCCCGCCCCGATCTGGGCGCCACGCCCGATGCGGACCCCGGGCAGGACGATCGCGCCGACGCCGAGGTCGGCGTCGTCCTCGACGATCACCGGCGCGAGCTCGACCGCGGCATGCAGGATCGGAACGCCGCGGCCCTCCTCGCGGTGCACGGAGGTGAGGATCCGGACGCCGGGGCCGATGCCGACGTTGCGGCCGATGGTGATGCCGCCCGCGGCGTGCAGGAAACACTGCTGGCCGATCCACGTGCCGTCGGCGATGCGCAGCTCGTTCTTGTAGTAGCCCTTCAGCATCGCGTGGTGCCCCACGTAGACGTGCTTGCCGAGATGCACGTTCTCCGGATGGAACACGAGGCAACCTTCCTCGAGAACGCAGCCCTCTCCGCACGAGCCGAGCTCCTCGATGCGAAATCTCCCGCTCCCGTGGGTGCGCGGCGCGCGGCTGGGGGTTTCGTCGCCCATCGCGCGCATCCTACGCGATCGGATGGGCGCCGAAGATCCCGATCTCGTGCACGGACGCGGCGCACGCGTGCCGATCTCGTGCACGGGCAGGACGATGCCTCCGAGCAGGCGCGCTATGATCGCGCGCGATGAGACGGCCGGCACGGGCGCCCTCGACACCCCACGAGCAGCGGGACCTCGAGGTGCACGGCGTACGGCTGCGCTACGTCGACGTCGCGCCGACCCAGCGCGAAGAGGGGCCGCCTCTCTTGCTCGCGCACGGGCACAGCTCGCGCATCGAGGAGTACGACGCGCTGATCCCGCACCTGGCGCGGACGCGGCGCGTGCTGGTGCCGGACCTGCCGGGCTCGGGCTACAGCGACAAGCCCGATCGCCCGTACACGCTCCGCTACTTCGAGGACACGCTGCTCGGCGTGCTCGACGCGCTCTCGATCCGCGAGGCGCACGTCGCCGGCGGCTCGCTGGGAGGCAACCTCGCCCTGCGCCTCGCGCACCGCGAGCCCGAGCGCCTCCCGCGCGTGGCCGCCTGGGCACCGGCGGGCGCCTGGGAGCCGAGCGCCGGATGGGCTCGCTTCGCGCGCACGGCCCGACACGCCCGCTGGCTCTTCTTCCCGAGCCTCTGGGTCCAGTCGCGCTTCTGGTACTCGCCCACGTGGGCCGGCCGCGACGCCGCGCTCGAAGGCGCGTGGCGCTACTACCGCGAGGTCTACGGCCCCGGCTTCCACCGCATGTACTGGGACATCGGCCACGATCAGGCCTCGAGCAGCCTCTACCCCATCGCCCCGCAGATCCGGCAGCCGACGTGGCTCGCGGTGGGCGATCGCGATCACGGCCTCGACATGTTCAACGGGGTCAAGCGGCTCGCGACGCTGCTGCCCGACGTGCGCTTCCGGATCTACGAAGGCGCGCGCCACTCGCTGGCGAACGAGATCGCCGAGACGCTCGGGACCGAGGTCGACGCCTTCCTCGCCGAGCGGCGTCAGGTCGGCGAGCCACCGAGCGCGCACGGCGCGTAGTCGGCCGCCGGCTCGCAGCGACGACCGACCGAGGGAATCGAGCGACAGCTCTCGCCCGGCGCGCACTGCGCGTCCCGCACGCAGGCCGCGTGCGAGGGAAGCCAGGGCAGGCAGGTCCCAGCTTCGGTCGCCGTGCCGCGCACCGAGCAGTAGCCCTCGGTGCACTCGTGGTCGGGGAGGAAGCAAGGCATGCCGACGAGCGCGAAGTGGCAGCGCCCGTCCTCGCAGCGCCCGCCCGAGCCGCACTGCCACTCTGCGGTGCACGTGGCGTCCACGATCGACGGGAGCACGCAGCTGCCGTCGATGCACGCGAAGTCGTAGGGTCAGACGACGCCGTCGCCGCACCCGCAACCGGGCCCGACCGCGGCCACGCACGTCGCGGGCGATCCGGGCGGCGCGTCGGATCGAGCAGCGCGCAGCGCAACGGCGCGCGGCACGCATGGGTACGGTCGCACGACGCGCCGGCGGCCAGGCGCGGCGCGCAGATCCCCGTCGCATCGTCGGGCGAAGCGACGGCACAGTAGAGCCCGGCGCCACAAGAAGCCTCGTCGGCCGCGACGGAGCTCGAGCCGTGGGCGATGCAGGGCTCGCCTTCCCCCGGCGTGCGAGCGCACCTCCCCGTCGACGGCTCGCAGTACGCGTCCGCGGCGCAGTGCGCGGCCATCCCGCAGCGCTCGCCGAGCGCGACCTCGTGGGGCGCGCGGCACGTGCCGTCGACGTCACAGGCGAGACCGGCGCCGCAATAGTCGACGTGCACGATCAGGAAGTCGATCGGTACGCAGGGCTCGCCCGCCGCCGGGTCGCGCGTGCACACCTGGGTCGCGCTGCAGTACGCGCCGAGCGCGCAGCCGGCCCCGCAGGGCTCGCCGATCGGCGCCCGCGGCGCGCACCCGCCCCGACCATCGCAGGTGTGCCCGGCATCGCACGGCGGATCGCAGGGCATCGGTGCGGCGCTGCAGGTGCCCGAGCAGGCCGCGACGGACACGCCCTCGCAGGCGTAGGCGCAGTCGCCAGCAAAGAGTGCTCGCCCCGTAGGGTCCGGACGGGAGCGCGCGCAGCGCGCGTACGGGAGGGGCCGGAGCGGGCGAGCCGATCAGTCGCCGTCGTCCGTGCACGGCGCGCCGGCGAGCGCTTCGGCGCGGTCGAGCCCGGCGCACGCGTGGAAGGCGTCGTCGTCCGCGATCCCCCCGTACGAGGCGCAGCCCTCGGCGTCCCACGCGCGCAGGCAGTCCGCGGCACGCGCGAGATCGACGACCGGCTCGTAGTGCCCCGGATGGACGAGCACCGGCTCGCAGGCGAGCGCCAGCGGATCGTTGCAGCGCACTTCGGCCGCGCAGCGCGCCTCGGCGATCGCGCGCGCCAGCTCCTCGCGCGTGTCGAAGGTGCTCGGGTCGTCCGCCCGCGCGAGGCGCCGTCCGCAGACCGGCATCACGTCGGGTGCCGACGCGGGGCGCTCGACGTGGGCGTCGACGGGCGCCGCATCGAGGCTCGCCGCGTCGACGCCCGCCTCGATCCCGGCGTCGTCCCCCGCCCGCGCGTCGGCGCCGGCATCGCCGGGCCTCACCTCGCCGGCGCAGCCGGCGACCAGCGCCGCCCACACCGCCCACGTCGGGAGACGTCCCGCGCCGAAGCCGCGCATCCCCGAAA
>JBGALT010000028.1:44872-60996 GCA_044223665.1 Sandaracinaceae bacterium
CCGAAACGTACACCGCTCGGTCGGGCGCGCCATCGGCTCTCGTCGGCGGCATCCCTCGGTGCGCGGATGGGTCAGCTCGGGCTCGGCCCGCTGCGCCTCGATCAGGGCGCGGTGCACGCGCCCGCGGGCGAGTCGTGGGCGGACGGCGACACCGAGCGCAGGAACGCGACGAGGTTCGCCGCGTCGGCCGGGGCGAGCGGGACGCGCGGCATGCTCGGGCAGAGCCCGCGTCCACCGATGCCCATTCCCGAGGTCACGGCCGCGATGATCTGCGCGTCGGTCCAGTCGCCGATGCCGTGGAGGGGGTCGGGCGTGACGTTCCCCGGATACGCCCCGCCCATGGCCACGTCCGTGCCGCCGTAGTCGGCGCCGTGACAAGTGGGGCACGCGTTGAGCTGAGCGATGCGCATGCCCGCGGCGACCGCCGCCGTGTTCGCGTCGCCCATCGGCGTGGTCCCGCCGCCGCCCCCGCAGCCAGCGAAGAGGGCCACACCGAGAGCGAGAGCCGAGAGACGAAGCGGGATCACGAGCACGGAGCACCTCCAGGACGAGGGCGGTCGTACTTCTGCCCCACCCTGCCCGCAAGCTCGCCGCGGCGCCGCGTGCTCACCCGGCCAGGAGCTCGCCCAGCGCCGAGCGCAGGATCTCCGCTTCGCCCACCGAGACGAACGACGTCGTGGTCGCGCCCGTGTTCATGATTCGCACGCAGGGCCGGCCCGCGACGGCCGTGAGCTGGGCCCGCTCGGCGATACGCGCCTGGTGCGCGATGGTGTCGAGCCGCGGCACGCCGAGCGACTCGGGCTCGGCGAAGTGCAGCGTGCTCTCGTCCTGCTCCTCGCCCAGCACCAGCTCCATCGCGTCGGCGAGCAGCACGGTCGCGGCGAAGTACGGCTTGCCATCCGCGATCTGGGACCAGTCGTCGTCGTGGGCCGCCGTGACGTCGCTCGCCCATCGGCCCTGCCGCTGCGCACCATCGACGGCGACCGTGAGGTCGTCGAGCGCACAGTCGAAGTCCTCTTCTTCCTTGGCGTCGACGCGCACCGAGAAGACGCGCACCGGCCGGGACGTCTTGCGGGCCATCCGCCGCGCGAGCGCGAGGCCGAGCGACTTGGGAAGGTCGATGCGCAGGCAGGTCCCGCGCTCGCTCGTGCAGACCGTGAGCTCGACGTCGCTCGGTCCGCGCGACTTCGCATACCCGAGCTCGCGCGCGGTCGACTCCCACGCCGCGAGCACCACGGCTTCCGAACGATCCACGAAGAGCGCGATTGCTTCGTTCGCCATCTTCCCCTCGGGGCCGCCCATTCCCACAGCTCGGACGGCCCTGCAACTCGTTCCCGCGACGAGCGGCGCCCCTCTGGATCACGACGCGGCGGTGGGCGGGCACGCCGGGCAGGCCGAGCCGGTTGGCGCGTCGTATGCTTGGGACCGAGCTCGGCACGACATGGCAGACGATCCGCACTACCTCCGCTTCGCGCGCGCCTTGGCCCTGGTGTCGACGGTCGGCTCGGCCGCCGGTTGCCACGCCGTCCACGAGCGGCCCGGCGACGCGCCGGACGCAGCGGTGGCCGATGCGCGCCAGGGACCGGATGCGGTGGTGGTCGATGCAGGCCCGCCCGACACCGGGGACCGCTGCGATCAGTGTGACTGTTACACGAGCAACGGCCCGCTACCGAACTGCAGCACCGTGGGCTACTGGGAGTGCTGTGCCGTCGTCGGGCCGCTCGCGCCGCCGGATCTGCCGGCCTGAACGGCGAGACGGCGCTGTCGATATTTGCCGCGTCGGGGCGCCGAGCCCGCGGTGGTAGCGTTCGGGCGTGCCGTCGTCCTTGCCCATCGCGACTGCTGCTTGGCGAGACGTGCGGCGGGCGCCGGAGCGGCGGCCGGTTCCGCCGACCGATCCCGGCTGGGCGCTCGTCGGGCGCGTGCTCCACGAGCGCTTCCGGCTCGACGCGGTGCTGGTGCGCGGCGGGATGGGGACCCTCCTGGCAGGGCACGACCTGGTCCGCGACCAGCCGGTCGTCGTGAAGATCGTCGGCGGCGCGGTCGCGCCCGACGCGCGCGCGGCCGACCGGCTGCTCCGCGAAGCGCGCCTGGCGTGTCGCGTGACTCACCCGGCCATCGTCCGCGTGCTCGATCTGGGAATGCTGGAGACGTGCGAGCCCTTCGTCGCGATGGAGCGACTCGACGGCGAGGACCTCGCGGCGATGAGCGAGCGCGGGCGGGCGTTCTCCCGCGCCGAGGTGCGCAGCGTCGCCGACGCGATGGGGGACGCGCTCGCCGAGCTCCACGGCGCCGGGGTCGTACATCGCGACGTGAAGCTCGAGAACGTCCTCGTGCTCGCCGACCCCTTCCGCGTCCCGCGCCCCAAGCTCGTCGACTTCGGGCTCGCCATCCTCGACGACGACGCTTGCACGCGCTTGACGCGGAGCGGCCTCTTGCTCGGCACGCCCGAGTACATCGCTCCGGAGTGCGCACGAGGCGAGCGCGCGAGCGCGGCCTCCGACGTCTACGCGCTCGGCGTGCTGCTCTACGAGCTGATCGCCGGCCGGCCCCCCTTCGAGGGGGCGCGCGGTCGAGGTGCTGGCGCGCAAGACGCGCGAGCGTGCGACCTGCGCGCCGGAGATCGCGCGCCGCTGGCCCGACGCGTGGGCGCCGCTGTCGGCCGCGCTCGAGCGAGCGCCCGAGGCGCGTCCGAGCGCGCACGAGCTCGGGCTCGCGCTCGGTGGGCTCGCGTGATCGACGCGCCGCGCGCGCCGCGTCACTTCGGCCCGGTGAGCCGCTCCATGTCCTTGGCCAGCGTTCGCTGGATGTAGTCGACCGTGCGCTCGCGCTGGATGAGCTTCGTCGTCCCGTACGCGCTCGCCGGCAGCGCCGCCAGACGCGCCGCCTCGGCGAGCGCGCGATCGAGCAGGCCCGCCTCCTCCACGACCTCGTCCACGTACCCCGCGAAGAGCGCCCCATCCGGATCGTACTGCTCGGCGAAGAGCGTCGAGCGTGTGAAGAAGCGCGGCTCGAGGCGGTCGCGGGCGAGCTCCATCGCCAGGACCGGCAGCGGCATGCCGATCGCGACCTCGTTCAGGCCGATCTTGAAGGCGCCGCGCACCGCAATTCGCACGTCGCCCGTCAACAGGACGAGCGCGCCGCCCGCGAGCGCGTGTCCCGTGCAAGCGATCACCAGCGGCTGCGGGTGCGTGTAGAGCTTGAGGAGCGTGCCCGCCCCGCGACTGACGATCGCTCGCGCGGCATCGAGGCCTGCGGTCATGGCCTTGAGGTCGAACCCAGCGCAGAAGCGCCCCGGCCGCCCCGCCAGCACCACCGCCTTGGCCTCGCGGCTCGCGCGGTCGAGCGCCGCGTCGAGCTCGCCCATGAGCTCGTCACCGAGCGCGTTCGCCTTGCCATCGTCCATGCGGACGAGCGCGGTCTCGCCGCGCTGCTCGTAGGTCACCTTGTTCATGCGCCGCATGGTAGCCGCCGAGCACCGCCCGCGGCGAGGCCACGCTGCCGATCGCGGTGGTCCACGCGCGCTCGACGCCGGCCGCCCGGGCGCGAGATCGCGATCGAGCCCGCGCTCTGATCGGAGAGCGCTGCCGCGCAGATTGGAGACGGTCACGAGCACGCGCCGAGCTCGTGCGCTCGCGCTGCGCCGAGTGCTACCTTGGCGGCCGTCTGGAGGTTCGAGATGGGGGCACGAGCGCGCGCGACACTCTTTCTGGGCAGCGTTCTGCTCGGCGCTTGCACCACGGTCATCGTGACCCAGACGCCGGACGCCGCCGGCGATGCGGCGTCGATCGACGTCGGCGCGTCCGACGTCGGCGCTTCGGACGCCGTCGTCGCGACCGACACGAGCACGTGCGATCTCGACCACGACGGCCATGCGTCGACGACGTGCGGTGGCGATGACTGCGACGACGCGGACGCGCTGCGCCACCCGGGGGCCACGGAGACGTGCGACGCGGGGAACCGCGACGAAGACTGTGACCCCTCGACGTTCGGCACGCGCGACGCCGATGGCGACGCCCACGTCGATGTGGCCTGCTGCAACGACGACGCCGGGCAGCTTCGCTGCGGCGACGACTGCGACGACCGCCAGAACGCGATTCACCCGACGGCGGGAGAGATCTGCAACTTGATGGACGACGACTGCGACGCGTCGATCGACGAGGCGGTCCGGCTCACGTGCTTCACCGACAACGACATGGATCGCTACGCGCCCGTGGGTGCGACCTCGTCGATGTGGTGCGCGTGCCCGACCGGAACGACGTCGATGGCGCCGGAAGGGATGACCACCACCGACTGCAACGACTCGCTCGTCGACGTGAGCCCGGGCAGCCCCGAGATCTGCGGCAACGGCCGCGACGACGACTGCGACACGATGACCGACGAGACGGGCACGCGTTGGTACGCCGACTGCGACGGCGACGGGTACGGCGACATGGCCGCGACGCCGGTCGTGCAGTGCTCTTCCCCCGGTCGGCCTCCGGGCTGCACCGCGACGGGTGCCGGCTACGTGCAGAACGCGACCGACTGCAACGACGTGCAGATCTCCATCCACCCGATGCAGCCCGACCTCTGTGACGGACGCAACGAGGACTGCGATGCGAGCACGGCCGACGGCGCGGGCGACACGCGCGTGGCGGTGGCGTGTGACGACGCCGACGACGCCGACGTGTGTACGTCGAACGGCCGGACCGTCTGCTCGGGCGCCGCCGTCTCCTGCATGGAGACGGCGCCGAACATCGTCGAGATCTGCGGCGGCGGCGACGAGGACTGCGACGGCACGACCGACGAGACGACCGCGGCGAACGCCGACTGCAACGCGCGAGGCCTGCCGAACGCATCGAGCGTCGTCTGCAGCGCCGGCGCCTGCGTCGTCGGCATGTGCGGCGCGGGCCACGAGGACTGCAACGCCGGCGCGGGGTGCGAGAGCACCTGCGCGTGGCATGGCTGCACCGCGGGTGGATGCGACGACGTCGTCGCGGTCTCCACGCAGGACAGCACCAGCTACAACCAGGTCGGCTGCGCCGTGCGCCGCAGCGGCATCGTCGACTGCTGGGGCCACATCGGGACCATGGGCATGGGGCCGTCGACCTCGCGCCCGCAGCCCGTCCCAGGTCTCTCGAACATCGTCGATGCCGAGGGCCCCTACTTCCTGTCGCGCACGGGGGCCGTGCTCCAGATCGGTGGCGCCAGCCCGGTCGGCCACTCCTGGATCGGCGGGCCGGTCGTCGAGCTGGGCGTGAACCCCTATCGCAGCACGGCGTGCTTCGTCCGGATGGACGGCGTGGTGGCCTGCCGCGAGTCGGGAGAGATGGGCAATCTGGGGAACGGAAGCACGGCGTTCCCCACCGACGGACACGGGTTCGTGTCGGGCCTCTCCGACGCGGTCGAGGTGGGCGTCGGCCAGCTCTTCGCGTGTGCCCGCCGCCGCGGAGGCACGGTCGTCTGCTGGGGCGCAAACTACGCGGGCCAGCTGGGCGATGGCGTGGCGACGCACGGCACGTGCACCGCGCCGACGACCGGCGACTGCGCGCTGACGTTCGTCACCGTCGCGGGCATCACCAACGCCGTCGAGATCTCGGTCAACTTCGACTCGGCGTGCGCGCGTCTCGCGACCGGCGAGGTGCGATGCTGGGGCCGTGGCGGCGGCGCATCACGCGGATCGACGATGTGCCCGGGCTACGACGGCACGGGCACGACCCCGTGCTCGCGGACACCGGTGACCGTCCCGGGGCTCACGGCCGAGCGTCTCTTCCCGGGCTACGGCTACGCCGGTCGCTTCGCCGTCCGCGCCAGCGACGACAACCTCTACTACATCAACAACGACGACACGCTCTTGGCCTGGCCCTACGTGACCAACCCGACCGATGGCGAATTCCAGGGCAACCTGCGCTGCGTGCTCTCGGGGACGACGGTGCTCTGCGAGGGCTCGAACACGGTCGGTCAGATCGGCGACGGCACGATGATCGACCGCCCGATGTTCGTCCCCGTCGTCAGCCCTCCCTGATCCGTGCGCGCGGGCCGCCGGCCGACGGGCTCGTCCGGCGCGAACGAGACGGCGGCTCACCGGCCCATGGCGTCGCGCAGCCTCTTCGCCCAGACGTCGAGCTCGTCGAGGCTCTCGGGGGGCGCCGCGTGCGACTCCGCGGCCAGCCGCTCGAAGGCGGCCTGCAGGAGCTCGCGCCCGCGGTGCAGGCGGCTGCGCACGGTGCCCTCCGGAATCTCGAGGACCTCGGCGAGCTCCGGTCCGCTGAGCTCCTCCCAGTAGTGCAGCTCGAGCGCGACCTGGAGCTCGAGCGGGATCTCGCGGAGCGCCCGCGCGAGCATCTGTCGTTCCTCGTGGGCCATCAGCTTGCTGCGTGGAGAGGTGCGCAGGTCCTCGACCGACGTGCTCGCCACGTCGATCTCGCCGCGCGCCCGCTGGCGACGTCGCCAGTGCGCGTAGAGCTCGTTGCGGGCGATCGTGAACACGTAGGTTCGAAACGACGCGTCACCGCGGAACCGCGCGTGAGAAGCGAGGCACTGCGCGAACGTCGCCTGGACCAGATCCTCGAGCTCGCCGTCGTCACCGCCGCACTTGTTGCGGAAGAAGCGCAGGACGCCCTCGAAGTACCGCTCGAAGAGCGCCTTGCCCGCCGCCGCATCCCCGGCGGCCCAGGCGCGAAGCTGCTCGTGGTCGAGGTCCATCCGCGCGCGCATCGTACACCGGAGGCCTGTGGCGGCGCGCGACCTCGCGTAGGATCACGCGCGTGGTCGAGGACGCCATCGCCGATCCGCTGGCCGCCGAGCGCGTGAAGCAGGAGGTCGCTCGCCGTCTGTTCGGGAGCCCCCTCGCGCCGCTCGCGATCGGGCGCTTCGTCGTGGGGGAGCGCATCGGCGCCGGCGGGATGAGCGTGGTCTATCGCGCGCACGACCCCGAGCTCGGGCGCGACGTGGCCCTGAAGCTGCTCCAGGCCGGCGGGCGAACCGAGCGCCTCTGGCGCGAGGCACGCGCGCTCGCGAAGCTCCGACACCCGAACGTCGTGAGCGTGTACGAGGTCGGCAGCTGGCAGGACCACCCCTTCCTCGCCCTCGAGCACGTCGTGGGACCCACGCTCGCGGAGTGGGCGCGGGCCCGACCACGGAGCGCGGACCAGGCGGCCAAGCTCGTCGAGGACGTCGCGCGGGGGCTCGACGCCGTCCACCGATTGGGTCTGGTCCATCGCGACGTGAAGCCCGACAACGTCGTCGTCGACGCGGGCGGGGCAGCCCGGATCATCGACTTCGGCCTCGTCACGGACGAGCCGGAGACGGCGGCTGCCGGCGCCGCGGCCACGGGGCCGCTCACGCGCGACGGCGCGAGGCCCGGCACGCCCGGGTACATGGCGCCCGAGCTCGCCGACGGGGCGCCGAGCACCCCGCGCTCCGACCAGTACAGCCTCGGCGTCACGCTCGACGAGATCACGCGCGACGCTCCGCGCTCGGCGCGCATCGAGCACGTCGTCGCACGCGCGACGCGGCCCGATCCCGCGGAGCGCTTCGAGGATCTCGCACGATTCGCGGATGCGCTCCGCGAGCCGCCGCGCGCGCCGACGTCGCGGGCTCGCATCGTCCTGGCGCTCGCGGCGATCGCGACGATCGGCGCAGGGATCGTCCTCGCGGGACGCGCCGCCACGCCGGCGCCTCCGGCCCGCGCGCTCGGCCCGCGCGCGGCAGCCGATGGCGAGCCACCGTGGATCGCGGCCCTCGTCGAAGGCAGCGAGAGCGAAGAGGCACGCGCAGCCCAGCGCCGCGGCTTGCTCGGGTACCGCGCGGGCGACGACGACGCGGCGCTCGAGGGCTTCGCGCGCGCGGCGGCGCTCGACCCGAGCTATCGCGCCGCCGAGCTCGGCCTGGCGATGCTGTACGCGCAAGGGACGGTGGGCGAGGCCCGGCCTCACCTCGCGCGCGCTCTCTCGCTCCGGTCCGGCATGAGCGACGAGGCACGGACGCTGCTCGAGGCGCTGCGGCCCTGCATCGAGCCCGAGCCGATCGATCCTGCGCGCTGCGAGCAGAGCCTCGATCGAGCCGCGCGCGCCGAGGCCGACCAGCCGCTGCTCTGGTACGAGCTCGCGCGGCAACGACGCCATCGCGAAGGCTTCTCCGACGAGATCGTGGAGGCCTTCGGACACGCGCTCTCGATCGATCCCGAGCTCGGGCGCGCGTTCGTCGCGCAAGGACAGACGCTCGCGTACCTCGGTCGGTTCGACGAGGCCCTCGCGATGACCGCGCGCTGCATCGACGCCGCGCCGACCACGACGTCCTGCCATCGCGACCGCGTGTGGATCGAGCAGACGCTCGGGGACTGCGCGGCGGTGGAGGCGTCGGCACGGCGCTGGCGTGATGCCGTCCCGGGTGATGCGCATCCGCTGTGGGCGCTCGCGGGCACGGCCTCGCAGGGGGGCGAGTCGAGCCTGGTGATCGAGCAGCTCCTGCGCGAGGCACGCGCGCGATTGCCGAGCGATCATCGGGCGTACGTCGAGGCCCGCGACCGCGTCATCCTCGCGGTCGCGGAGGGCGACTTCGTGGCCGCCAGCGATGCGCTCGAGGGGTTCGACGCGCGCGCGTTCGCCGAGCCCACCGGGCCTTCCGTCGATCGCGCGTCTCGGCTCGTTCCGTATCGCCTCGCGATCCTCGTCGCGCTGGAGACGGGCGAAGACGCCCGCGCCGCCGCGTTGGCCGAGGAAGCCCTCGTACGCATGGAGGCGTGGCCGGCCGATCCCCGCGTCGAGGACTTCGGGATGGCGCGCGACGCGACACCGTGGCTGCTCGACGTGATGCGCGAGAGCGGCGCTCTCGACGACGACGCGCGGGCAAGGCGGCGCGACGCCTGGCTCGCGTCGTGGCGCGCGCGCGCCGAGCCGGCCTTCCTTCCGTTCCTGTGGCTGAACGGCTACGTCGCGCACGTCGACGACGCGAGCGAAGCGCGCGAGGCATCGCTCGCGCAGGGCACGCTGGTGGCGCCGCCCTTTCATCCGCTCACCCATCCCGAGCTCGGGCTCGGGCTATGGGCGCTCCACGAAGGCCGCGACGACGATGCGCTCACCTCGCTCGCGCGCGTGGCGGACGGGTGCCACGCGCCGGACGTCGACGACGGGCACGAGACGTGGTGGCAGCGCCCGCGCGCGGCGCTCGCGCTGGCCGAGATGCACGAGCGGCGGGGCGAGCGCGATCGGGCGTGCGCGCGCTACGCAGACGTGCTGGCACGGTGGGGAGGCGCGCGCCCGCGGAGCGTGACCGCGGAGCGCGCACGTGAGCGCCGCGCGGCGATCGGCTGCCCGCCTTGATGGCGCGCGCCGCATCGGGTCGATACGGGTCGATGCGCCTGGGCGAGCGCCGGAACGAGCGACGGGATCGCGCCGGCCGACGCCGAGCCATCACGGCCGTGGGCTCCGTCCTCGGGGGCCGATACGCGGCCCCCTCCATCGGGAGTGAATCCCGATGGAGCCTCCCCCTCGTATCGCTCCGCGAGAGAGGGCGACAGGTTTCCTGTCACCTTCTCAGCCGACGCGCCGCATCGGCAGGTCGACGACCGTTCCGCTCCGGTTGCTCTCGGCCGTGACCTCCGCTTCGCCGACGTGGCCGGCCGCGTGGATGCGGAGCACCGCGCCCTCGGCGTCGCGCCGCCAGGGCACGAGCACCATCGACGCGGTGGAGATGTAGCGCTCACGCACGCGACGGCGGCTCGGCAGCCACTCCGCCTCCACTTCCACGGCGCTCGGGCAGGCCTCGCCGAGCGAGAGCCGGAGGAGGATCGGGGGCGTGGGCTGCGGGCGGAGCCAGCCGAAGAGGTTCATCACCCAATGAGTGGCGCGACGGACTGCAGACATTCGCGTGACATCATCTTAGCGTCTTTTGCCCGACCCAGACGACGTGCCGCGGTCCCTTGTCGCCATGCGCGCGCACGTGGCGGGTCCGGACGGCGAGACCGGCCCGCTCGAGCTTCCTCCGGAACGCCTGCGAGTCACCGGCGGACCAGACCGCGAGGACGCCGCCCGGCGTGAGCGCGCGGACGGCGCGGGCGAGCGAGTGCTCGCCGTAGAGGTTGGCGTTGCCGGGTGCCGAGATCGCGGCCGGCCCATTGTCCACGTCGAGGAGGATCGCGTCGTAGGCCGACGGCGCGTCGGCGATGACGCGGGCGACGTCGGCGACCAAGACGCGGGCACGCGGGTCGTCGAGGGGTCGCGCCGCCAGCGGGCCGAGCACGCCCCGATTCCAGTCGACGATCTCGGGAACGAGCTCGGCCACCTCGACGCGTGCGCGCGGCCCGAGCCGATCGAGCGCGGCCCGCAGCGTGAAGCCCATGCCGAGGCCGCCCACGAGGACGCGCGCCTTGGGCCCGGCGCCCTCGAGCGCGAACGTCGCGAGGGCGTCCTCCGAGCCGTGCATGCGCGAGCTCATCAGCTCGAGCCTGTCGACGCGGATGACGAACGTGTCGCCTCGCTGGACGAGGGTCATGGTCGAGCCACCGGGGGCCGCGGCGGTGGCGAGTGTCTTCCAGGGCAGCACGCGGCCGAGAGTTAGCAGACTCGCGGCGCGCCGTTCACGCCGTGCGCGCGACGCCGTCAGATCCCGAGGCAGGCCGCGAGATCCGTGGGCACGCGACCGGACACGTAGTCGTCGGCGGGCGCGGTGCCGAACGCGAAGCGCGTGACGGCGTCGTCCACGTCCGCGACGTTCACGTAGCTCACGCCGCCGTCGTCGGACCGCCGGATGTGGTTGGGCCAGCCGCCCTGCAGGCGGACGCCACGACCTTCGTCGTAGTCGGGGCGCGCGACGAAGCCCACGCCGTCGAAGCGCACCTCGGTGCCGCCCGAGGCGTCGCGCTGCGTCCAGCCGGTCCCGTCCGTGCTCTCCCACCAGCCGACGGAGTCGCGCGCGGTGACGAATCGGCCGTCGCCGAAGGCGAGCGTGCGCGAAGCCTCGTTGCCGGGGAGCGAGTCGCTCGTGTCCTCCCAGCTCGCGAGATCCCGCGAGCGCATGGCGGTGCCGTACCCTCCCGTCGCCACCCACCATCCGTTGCCGAAGTCGATCTGCGCAACCCACTGGCCGAACGCGGGCCCGGCGCCGCTGGTGACGTCGGTCCACGCGTAGCCGTTGGTGGAGACGAAGATGCCGCGCCACGAGCCGGCGACGAAGCGCCCGTTCGCATACGTGATGTTGCGGAACAGGTAGGGGTTGTCGAAGTCCGTGGTGCCGGTGCTCTCGTGAGGAACGGGGCACCACGTGAGCCCCTCGTCGATGCTGAGCCAGCGCCAGTGATTCGCGCCCGCCGCGACGATGACCGGGATCGTCGCGCCGCTCGTCCCGGTGTCGGTCGCGCCGCCGCCCGCGTCGGTCCCCGTGCTCGTCCCGCCGTCGACGTCGGGGCTCGCCGCATCGGGGCTCGCACCGCTGGCATCGGCGCGCGCGGCATCGACACCGGCCCCGGCGTCTGCGGGCGTGGTGGCCGGTGCGGGGCAGCCTGCGAGCGAAGCGAGGAGCGAGAGAACGAGAGAGAACCGCATCGGAGCGAGCGGACGGGCCCGAGGTGCGCGCATGCCTGGATGGGTACCCCGAGCGCCACCCGACGGCTCACCGCGCCGGTCGATGGGGGCGAGCGAGACGGGACGGGACGGGCCAGCGATCACAAGAACTCGACGCCCTGCGCGAGCGGCAGGTCCTTGCCCCAGTTCACCGTGCAGGTCTGCCGGCGCATGTACGCCTTCCACGCATCGGAGCCCGACTCGCGGCCGCCGCCGGTGTCCTTCTCGCCGCCGAACGCGCCGCCGATCTCGGCGCCGCTGGTGCCGATGTTCACGTTCGCGATCCCGCAGTCGCTGCCCATCGGCGAGAGGAACGTCTCGGCGGCGCGCACGCTATCGGTGAAGATCGCGCTCGAGAGCCCTTGCGACACTGCGTTGTTCGCGGCGATCGCCTCATCGACGCCCTCGATCTCGAACACGTAGAGGATCGGCGCGAACGTCTCCTCCCACGCGATGGGGAAGTCCTTCTGTGCGGGGGCCTTCACGATCGTCGGCGTCACGAAGTGGCCAGGACGCGAGACGCGCGTCCCACCGCAGAGGATCTGGCCGCCCTGCGCGGTCGCGGCGGCGAGCGCCTGCTCGTAGCGTGTCACGGCCGCTTCGCTGATCAGCGGGCCCATGAGCACGCCCTTCTCGAGCGGGTCGCCGATCTTCACGCTGGCGTAGGCCGTGACGAGGCGGTCCACGAGCGTGGCGGCGACGCCCTTCTGCACGAAGAGGCGGCGCGTGGTGGTGCAGCGCTGGCCTGCCGTACCGACGGCGCCGAAGGTGATCGCGCGCACGGCGAGATCGAGATCGGCGTCACCCATCACGACGATGGCGTTGTTGCCGCCGAGCTCGAGGAGCGAGCGGCCGAGACGACCGGCGACCTCGCGCGCGACGAGCCGACCGATGGCCGAGCTGCCGGTGAAAGAGACGAGCGGAAAGCGCGGGTCCTTCGCCATCCACTCGCCGACGTCCGCGCCGCCGATCGCGAGCTGGAAGACGCCCGAGAGCCCCGTCTCCTTCATCGCGCGATCGCAGAGCGTCTGCACCGCGACGGCACAGAGCGGCGCGTGCGGCGAGGGCTTCCACACGACGGGGTTCCCGCAGACGGCGGCGAGCGCGGCATTCCACGCCCAGACCGCCACCGGGAAATTGAACGCCGTGACGACCGCGACCGGGCCGAGCGGATGCCACTGCTCCATCATGCGGTGGCGACCGCGCTCGCTCGCGATCGTCAGGCCGTAGAGCTGGCGCGAGAGACCCACCGCGAGCTCGCAGATGTCGATCATCTCCTGGACCTCGCCGAGGCCCTCGCTCTTGATCTTGCCCATCTCGAGCGAGACGAGCTCGCCGAGCGGCTCCTTGTGCTCGCGAAGCAGCTCCCCGAGGCGCCGTACGAGCGCGCCGCGCTGCGGTGCGGGCACCATGCGGAAGTGCGCGAAGCAGCGCTGCGCCTCGGCGACCACGGCGTCGTAGTCGGCGCGGCTCGCGGTGGTCACGCTGCCGAGCGTCTCGCCGGTCGAAGGGCTCGCGCTCGTGAGCAAGGGCCCCGCGCCCGGACGGCCCGATACCCCCGAAGGTGTCCCTACGCCCCGCAGCCAACTGACGATCTCTTCCACGTTCTTCATCGCTTCTCTCCCGGCGGAAGGCCGTTCTCGCGCTCCTCGGTCTCCGGGTCCACCCGAAGCGAGCGCTCGAGGAGCGCCTTGGCGAGCGGCAAGTCGTGCGCCGCGTAGGCGGCGTGGGCGCGCCGCTCGAGCGCGACGCCGTAGTGCGCGCGAGCCCCGCGCTCGCTCGCACGCACCGCCTGGGCCATCGCTCGCTCGGCGAGCTCGGGGGCTCCGGCCGCGGCGAGCTCGCCCGCGAGCGCGAGGTGACCACACGCGGGCGCGACGCCGCGATCGAGCCATCGGTCCGCGCAGTCGAGCGCAGCGCGGCGCGCCTTCGTCGTGCGCACCGCCTCGATCACGGCCGCCCAGCCGAGCACGCTCGGCGCGTGGGCGGCGAGCGCCGAGGTGACCAGCGTCGCGTCTTCGTCTCGCGCGGTCGCCGCGAGGATGCGCAGCGCGAGGGTGGCAGCGCGGTCGGCCAGCTCGGCGCGAGGGGGATCGCCGGCCAGCGCAGCCCGCGCGATCTCGACGGGAACGCCGGGCGGCGCGCTCGGGCCGAGCGCGCCGAGGACGTCGGCCGGTGCGTGCGCGGCGCGCGCGATCTCGATGACGCGGTCGCGCTCGAGCTCGCCCAGCTCGCCACCGCGGCGATCGACGTGGGCGAGCGCGACCTGCAGTGCACACGAGGCCGAGCGCGGGTCGGCCGCCAGCTCGCGGAGGCGGTCGAGCACACGCGCGCGCGCGTAGAGGCGTGGGGAAGCGAGCGCGGCCTCGGCGAGCCGAAGCGTCGTGGCGGCATCGGCGCCGGCGTCGATCATGGCGAGTGCCTCCTCGTGCGCGTCGGATCCTTCGAGCGCGAGCGACGCGATTCGCGCGCGCGCCGCGAGCGCTGGGTCGCCGGCCACGACCTCGCGGTAGAGGTCTCGGGCGCGCGCCGGCTCGCGATCCTCGATCGTCGACGCGAGCACGAAGCGCGCCGCCGCGGTCGGCGCGCGCTCGAGCTCGGCGCGGGCGAGCCGCCGCGCGAAGTCCATCTCGCCGACCTCGACCCATCGCGCCACCGTGGAGAGCGCGCGCGAGTCGGGCTCGTCGCCGCTCCGCTCCCACCGCGCGGCGAACGACGCGACGGCCTCGGCGTCGGCGGCACGTGCCGCGGCCCCGAGCCCGGCGAGCAGCAGTGTGCGGCGCGCCTGCCCGTCGAGCGTCTCCACGGTCGCGGCGACGACGCGCACGGCCGCGCTCGGTCCGAAGGTCTCCTCGGCGCGCCGCACGGCGGCCAGCGTCAGCTCCACGAGCACGGGGCGAGCTTACGCCGTCTCGCATCGCGGCGGCGCGCGCGGCCGATGGAGCCCGGCGCTCGGGCTCGTGCCGAGCCGGCCGGTGACGGGTGACGTCTCGCTGCGTAGCGGCGCGCAACGCGGCCGAGGCCTTCTCGCCCTGCGCTTGCTCGATCGTGTGGACCTTGGGAGAACGCCGACGTTGACCACCAAGCCGCAAGGGTTTCCATTTCGATTCTTCGGTCGCGAGCCCGAGGGCGAGGGTTCGCTCGTGCTCGACTACGCCGTTCGCCTCGTCGCGCCGATCCTGCTCGCTTCGCCGCAGCCGGCCGCGCTCGAAGAGGCTTTCGCGAGCGCCGTGCGCAAGGAGGCCGGTGAAGCGTCCGCGACGCTTCGCTTCGATGCGGCGCGTTGCGACGTGGTGCGCGCCGCGATCACGGCGCCGCCGGCGCTCGCGCGCGCCGAGGCGAGCAAGCTCGTGGTGCGCGGGCTCTATGCGATCCACGCGATCGCGCCGGTCGCGGAGTGCGTTCACTTGCCGTCGAAGGGACGCGGGGAGAGCGCGTGGGATCGACGCACCCGGGAGGTCCAGCCCGACCCCGAGCCCACCCTCCTCGCGTGCAGCGCGGGTGTACCGGTGGGCGACCCCTCGCTGACCACGGCGGCCGCGCCGCCTGCGGCCTCGCCGCCCGCGCCGACGCTGTCGCTGACGGCGCTTCGCGGAAAGTCGCTCCCGGGCGCGGATCCGACGATTGCGTTCACGTCCGGCCGCGCGCTCGCCGAGGCGCGGCGCATGGGCGCCATCGTCCGCGCCGATGCCGCGCGCGCGCGTCTGCTCTGGCACCACTTCGGCGCCCTCGCCGAGCAGGCAACGGGCGAGACCGAGGCGCACGTGGCCGCCGACCTCGGGAGCCGCCCGCTCCGCGCGGCGTACGACGCGGCGCGGGCGGTGCCGCTCGACGCGGATCGGGCGGTCGTCGCGGTGCGGCGCGGGCTGCTGCTCCTGCGGCGCGAGGACGGCCTGCTCCGGCCCATCTGCGTGCGAGCTCTCCCTCACGCGGCGCTCGTGACGCTCGACGCGACACCGTCCGGCCTGATCGTGGCCGGCATCGCGCACGGCGAGCCGCCGCGCGCCTCTCTCGTGGTGCTCGCCGTCGACGGCGATCGGCTCGTGCCCCGCACGGAGCTCGCCGTCGACGCCGAGACGTGGGGGAAGGCGGCGTCGATCTGGCAGCTGAACGTGGAGCGTCGCGACGCGCGGATGCTCGTCACGGCGTCGTTCGCGAGCGGCGGCCGCGTTCAGAAGGCGGTCGGCCTCGCCGAGCTCGCAGGGCTCGACGCCGAAGCGCCGCCTTCGACGCGCGCGTCCGCTCCGAAGAACGATCTCGCACCAGCACTTCCCGACGGCGCGAGCCTCGCCTGCGCGCTGGCCGACGGAGCGCACCTCGCTCTCGTTCCGACGCTCGAGACCGGCTCGTCTTTCGCGGCGCCCGTGCAGCGCACGGTCGTCCACGTCGCCGCCACGCGCACGACGCTGCCCCTTCCGCCCGGTGGCTACACCAGCCTCGACGTGGCGCCGTGCGGCCGCCTCGCGCTCGTCGCGCAGGGCGTCGGACACGGGACGACGCGGTTCTTCGCGCTGGACGGCGGCGAGGTGCACGCCGAGCGACCCGGCTCGCCGGGATGCGCCTGCTTCCTCGACGACGAGCGCG
>JBGALT010000249.1:0-7954 GCA_044223665.1 Sandaracinaceae bacterium
GTCGCGCACCGCGACGATTCTGGGACGTAGTAGATCAGCGCGGGCGAAGCCCGCCGCCCAACGACATCGGCGCCGCAGCGCGGCGCGCTGTCTCGGAACCACGCGGTGGCGATCGAGGGCTGCCGCAGCTCTGCACGCGCACGAGGCGCGGGTCGCCCACCACCATCGTCCCAATCGTCGCGTCACGCGACGATTCTGGGACGTAGTAGATCAGCGCGGGCGAAGCCCGCCGCCCAACGACATCGGCGCCGCAGCGCGGCGCGCTGTCTCGGAAGCACGCGGTGGCGATCGAGGGCTGCCGCAGCTCTGCACGCGCACGAGGCGCGGGTCGCCCACCACCATCGTCCCAATCGTCGCGCACCGCGACGATTCTGGGACGTAGTAGATCAGCGCGCGCAGCGCGCCCATCGCACGCTCGCGCCCCGGCCGGTGAGCGCGACGATGCCGCCCGGGCCGACGGCGATCCGTGGCGAGAGCAGCCCGGCGACGATCAGCGGATCTCCGATCACGTCTCCGAGGACCACGCGCATGCGCGTCTCGTGCGGCGCGCTGGCCTCGGCGGCGCTCGGCGCCTCCATCGCGAACAGCGCGGCGCCCTCGAGCGGCACCGCGTCGATCGAGATCGGATCGCCGTAGCCGAGCCCCGGCACGAGCGGGAGCGCCCGATCGGCCGACCCGATCGTGACGATGCCGACGGCGCGGGTCGCGCCGTTGCCGACCGCGGTGTAGCCGAGGCGCCCGTCCACGACGGCGAACGAGGGAGGCTCGCCCGCGAGGTTGAGCGGCTGCGCGACGCTCGCCGCGCCCGGCTCGCCGCTCGGACCGAACACGATGCGATGCACGACGGAGATGCCCGCGCGTGCGTCGACGAAGTAGAGCCGGCCGTCGGCCGCGAAGACCGGCGCGGCGGCGGTTCCTGCTTCCGGCGTCACGTCGCGGACCTCGCCCACGACGCCGGCCGCATCGACGCACGCGACACGGACGTGCGCGCTCGTGCCCGAAGGCGCCGTCCACGCGACGAGGGTCCCTGCATCGACCTGGGCGATCGCCGCCGGGTAGCGCGCATCGGCGCCGGACGACGCGACGCTCACGCTCTGCATCGCCGGTGCGAGCGCACCCCGCTCGAACCGCACGAGGACGACGCCTCCTGCCCCGTCGATGGCGACCACGCCCATGTGGGCCTCGTCGAGGCGCGTCACGACGGGCGGCGCAGCGCGATGGGCGGCGTCCCCGGCCGCCGCGAGGTCCAGCGACCCGAGCGGGGTGGGCGATGCGCCCGGCGCGACACGCGCGAGCCGAAGGCTCTCCGGCGCGCCCGCGTAGGCGGCGACGACGAACGCACCCTCCTCGAGCGCCACGTCCGCCGCGCTCGCGCCCTCGAGCACCGGCTGCGCGCCCTCGGCCGCGAGCACGCAGCCGTGCGTCGGCGCCGTCACCGCCGAGAGCGGGCCGGCTGGCACGACCGAGTCCGGCACCGGCGGCGGATCGTCGAGGCCGACGAGGTCGGTCGGCGACGGCATCGCGGTACGCGACGGCGCCGCCGTCGTCGTGGTGGGCGCCGCGTGCGTGGCCGCGCCCGACGAGGCGGGCGCAGGCGCCGCTTCACCACCGCCACACCCCCCGAGGGCCAGCGCGATCAGCGCCGCCCGCGTTGCCGACGAGCGCCCCACCCGCGCCGCGCCACGGCGCAGCGCCTCGAGGGGCGCCGGAGCTCGCTCGAGGCGCGGGGCGCGGGCCGCCATGCTCATTCCGCTTCGCCGCGCCACGACACGAGTCGGAGCTCGTCGATCAGCAGCGATCGCCGAAGCAGGCCGCGACCTGCGAGCTGCACACGGTCGTCACGCAGGTGATGCCGTCGCCACCCGAGCACTGCCCGGTGATGAACGCGTTGATCGCGCAGTTCGCGACGTTGTTCAGGAACACGCGCGAGCTCGGGCAGGTCGAGGCGCCGCAGTCCGCGACGCAGCCGAGGTCGAAGCCCGGGATGGGGCCGCCGCCGCCGAAGTCGAAGCAGCCGAAGAGGCACGTGAGCGCCTCGGCGCAGCTGTGCAGCTGGCACATGCCGCAGTCCTGCTGGCAGTTGTTGCAGGTCTCGCTGGCGCTCGCCTCGCAGCGCATGTTCCCGCAGAAGGCGCACGAGCCGCAGTCCTGCGAGCAGCTGGCGCACGTCTCGGTGCCGCGGCAGCGGCCATCGCCGCACGAGGGGCAGTTGCCGCAGTCACGCGGGCAAGAGAAGCAGTCCTCGCCGATCGAGGCCGTGCACGTCCCGTCGCCGCAGCGCGGGCAGGCACCGCAGTCGGGCGCGCAGCTCGAGCACGTCTCGCCGCGGTCCGGCTCGCAGAAGCCGTTGCGGCACGTGTCGCAGATGCCGCAGTCGCCGGGGCAGCTCGAGCAGCTCTCCGAGGTCTGGCAGGTGTGATCGCCGCACGTCATGCAGAGGCCGCAGTCCTGCGGGCAGCTCGCGCAGCTCTCGGTCGACTGGCAGGTGCGATCGCCGCACGACGCGCAGACGCCGCAGTCCGCCGGGCACGACGAGCAGGTCTCGGTCGACTGGCAGGTGCGATCGCCGCACGACGCACACGGACCGCAGTCGGCCGTGCAGCTCGCGCACGTCTCGCCGACGTCGCAGACGCCGTTGTTGCACGTGTTGCACGGGCCGCAGTCGGCCGGGCAGGACGCGCAGTCCTCGCCGACGCCGCAGGCTCCGTCGCCGCAGCGGACGCAGGTCCCGCAGTCGCCCGGGCAGCTCGCGCACGTCTCGCCGGCGTCGCAGAAGCCGTTGCCGCACGAAGGACAGGCGCCGCAGTCGCGAGGGCAGTTCGTGCAGTTCTCCCCGAGCGCCATCTCGCACGAGGCGTTGCCGCAGGTCTGGCAGGCCCCGCAGTCGCCGGGGCAGGTCGAGCAGTTCTCGCCGAGGGTCGGCTCGCACATCGTGTCGCCGCACGTGTGGCACGTGCCGCAGTCCGTCGCGCAGGTGCTGCAGTCCTCGCTCCCGTTGCAGAGGCGATCGCCGCAGACCGGCTGGCCCGCATCGCGGCCGCCGTCGCGTCCCGTGTCCGGGGCGCCGTCCTGGAGCGGGCCGACGTCGGGCGTGGGGCCCGCGTCCATGTGCTCGGTGGGGATGTCGCGCAGCTGCGAGCGGCCGCAGCCGACGGCGAGCAAGGTGGCCGCGAGCGAAGCGAGGAGGACGCAAGAAGTACGCGACATGACGGGCTCCGAGGGGCGAGACGGAGAAAGGACGCGCGGACCGGCGCCCGCAGCGGGGGAAGATAGAGAAGAAGGTAACAAAAGACCAAGGGAACGCCCGTGAAAGCTCACGAACGGCGCGCCGAGGCCTGCTCGAGCCACCCGTTCACGCCGCGAACGGGCACCTCTTCAGTCTTCCTCGAGCTCTTCCGGCGGGCGGTAGCGGGGCCCCTCCCAGCGAGGCAGGCCGGTGCCGACGAGCCCGCGGAAATCCAAGCCGGCCAGGAGCACCCAGTCGGTCGTGCCGCCTCTCGGGGCGGCCTGATCGAGGGCCGATGCCGTCACGTAGCGTGCTCCGAGGCGCAGGAACAGACCCGTGCTGGTCTCGTCGGGGAGAAAGAGCGGAACGTCGAGGCCGAAGCCGATCGCGAGCCCGACCCCCGCCTGGGAATCGAAGGGGCCGATCGCGGCGCCGAGATCGAGGCCGATCGAGTCGATGAGCAGATCGACCCAGCGCACGCGGGTCACGGCGCCGAGCAGGAAGCGCGGCAGGAACAGCGGGCGGATGTCGACGCCGAGGGTCACACGCGAGTCGCCCTCGGGGCGCCACTCGCCGGCGACGAAGAGCCCTCCGGTGTCGAGGATGCGCGCGCGGAGCTCGACGAGCGCCGCGCCGGTCCACGCGGGGTGCACGCGATCGTGGGTGACGGCGCCTCCCAGCAACCCGGCCGAGAGCGCGAGATCACCGTCGAGGCGCCCGTAGACACCGTCGCCGTCCTGGGCGTGCGCGCACGGCGCGGCGATCGCCACCGCGAGGAGCGTGAGCAGAGCCGAGAGAGAGCGCACTCGGACCTTCAGCGCGTGAACGGCATCTGCATCTGGATGGGCGCCGTCCCTTCGGGAGGCGGCGGCAGCTGCCAGGTGTTGACGTTGTTCTGCAGGCAGCGCGCGAGCGCGTCGTTGCCGGTGGTGTTGCGGTCGATGCTCGCGCCCTGCGCGTGCCCGCGCGCGTCGATGTCGAAGCCGATCGCGACGGTGCCCCGGACCGGATCGCGGGACGTCGCCGAGGCGTGCTCGAAGCAGGACGTCGCCTGCGGCAGCAGGTACTGACGAATGAAGCGCCGGACCTGCGTCGAGTACATCTGCATCTGGTAGTCCGGCTCGTCCCCCTGGTCGGCGAGCGTGTCCTGCATCGCGTTCCAGTCCGGCGAGGTGCCGCTGCCGGTGCCTGTCGTCGTGCCGCTGCCGGTGCCCGTGCCAGTGCCAGTCCCAGTGCCGGTGCTCGAGCCGCTGCCCGTCGTCGTCCCGGTGCCCGTGCCGGTGCTCGCGCCGCTGCCCGTGCCCGTCGTCGTCCCGCTGCCGGTGCCGGTGCTCGAGGGCCGCGAGCCGCTGCCCGTACCGGTGCGGGAACCGCCCGCCGTGGTGGGCCGCGGGGCGTCCGGTCGCGTCGAGCCGCTCTCGGCCTGGCTCGTCGGCGGCGTCGTGTCGGAGCCGGTGCCGCCGGTCCCGTCGTGGTGGACCACGTGCGCGCCGCTGGTCATGACGAAGTCGTCGTCGGGCACGTCCACGCCGTCCGGCGCGGCGGGGTCGGTCGAGCTCCCGTCCGGCTCGGTGGTCTCGGCGGTGGCCACCGCCGTCGGCGTGCTCCCGTGGAGGAACACGTAGGTGATCCCCGCGCCCAGCGCGAGGAACGCGAGCGCGCCGAGGCCGAGGATGGTGTAGGCCCGGCCCGGCGACTGGATCCCGATGCCGCCCAGCGTGACGGTGCCCGTCGAGCCGCCACCGGTCGAGCCGGCGCCCGACGCGCCCATCGAGCCCGTGCCCGCGCCGGTCGAGGGCGACGCGCCGCTGCCGCTGGCGCCAGCGGGGGCGCCCGCGGAGATGGCGGTGCCGCACTTGTTGCAGAAGCGCGCGTCGTCGGAGTTCTGCGCTCCGCAGCTCGAACAGAAGCTCATGGCTCGCGGAGTCTACACGACCATGCGCCACGAGCTTGGCCCCCGCGTCTCGTGCACACTCTCGCCGTGGCCCATCCGTGCTCGTTCTGCGGGGCGCCCCTGCCCGACGCACCGCCCGGGATGGCCGTGCGGTGCCCGTCCTGCGGCAACCTCGCGGCGATGCCGGCGCTGCCGCGGACGATCGCCAGCCTGCCGCCCTCGCCCGCGACGCCGTTTCCCCAGACCGCGTTCGGCGCTCCCCCCGCGCCCGGCTTGCCGTTCTCGAGCGTCGACCAGCCCAAGCCCGCCGCCGCGCCTCCTCCCGCCGTCAACATGCCCTCGCGCGCCGGGGGCGTGGACGAGCTCGTCGGCGGCGGCCTGACCATCCTCGGCATCTCGGCGATCAAGCTCGTGCTCTTCCTGAGCCTCGGCCTCTTCTTCAGCTGCTTCTCGGGCCTGCTGCTCGCGTTCCTGCACTGACGCGAAAGGCCTCGTTCCCGCGCCGCAACGGAGCGTCCTTGCGGCCCGGCGATGCGCCGCGCGCCGCGCGCCCCCATGCTCTCCCATCATGATCAACATCCGACGCTCGAACGAACGCGGCGCGGCCGATCACGGCTGGCTCGACTCCAAGCACACGTTCTCGTTCGCCGGCTATCACGACCCGGCGCACATGGGCTTCCGCTCGCTGCGCGTGCTCAACGAGGATCGCGTCGCGGGGGGCGGAGGCTTCCCGACCCACGGCCACCGCGAGATGGAGATCGTCTCCTACGTCGTCGAGGGCGCCCTGGCGCACCGCGACTCGATGGGCAACGGCTCGACCCTGCGCCCCGGCGACGTGCAGCGCATGACCGCCGGCACGGGCGTGTACCACAGCGAGGAAAACGCCTCCCCGCGCGAGGGCGTGCACTTCCTCCAGATCTGGATCCTGCCCGACACGCCGCGCCTGCCGCCCGGCTACGAGCAGAAGCACTTCGCCGCCGCCGAGCGCACGGGCCTGCTGCGCCTGGTGGGCTCGCGCGACGGGCGCGACGGCAGCATCGTCATCCACCAGGACGTGGCGCTCCATGCGGCGCTGCTCGCACCGAGCGATCGCGTGACCCATCCGCTGGCCAGCGGCCGGCACGCGTGGGTGCAGATCGTGCGCGGCACGGTCCGCGTGAACGGCGAGACGTTGCGCGAAGGAGACGGCGCTGCGCTCTCGGGCGAGCGCGAGGTCGCGATCGAGGCCGACGGCGCCGCAGAACTGCTGCTCTTCGATCTCGCGTGAGGAACCGTCTCGGCCTGGAGTGCTCGCCCCGGAGGACCCGGACGGAAGCGGCCGATCAAGGCGCGGGCGGCGCGGGCGGCGCGGGCGGTGTCTCGTACGCGCTCGGCGGCGCGGGCACGACGACCTCGGTCGCGGGCATGGTGCTCGGCGGGACCAGCACCGGGACCGGCTGCACGACGGGCGGTGGCGGCGCGACGTACACGACGCCCCCGCTCGTCGGCTCCGGCGGGAGCCGCTCGGGCGCATCCGGATCGTCCGGGTACGGCTCGACGTCCGTCGTGTCGAACTGGAACCCGATGCCTGCGGTCAGGTATGCACGGCTGGGTGTCTCCTGGCCGACGGGATAGCTCGACCCGTAGAACGTGCCGGCCCAGCCCGCCGTCACCTCGAACCGGAATACGTCGATCGGAACCCGAATCGTGACGAAGTGATCCCAGAGGAGCGTGTCGTGCGGAGCCGTGCCCTCGCTGGGCGTCGACGACGAGGTGCTCGTGAAGCGCACGTCGCCGAAGCTGCCACCGAAGCGCACGCCGCCCGCGAACTCGAAGTAAGGAACCTCGAAGCCGATCGCGAACTGCAAGGTCGGCTGCACGTACACGCCCTCGAGCCGATAGCGCGTGCCCCCGCTGCTCGTGCTCGTGTATCCGTCGCCGGTGGCCGCGCCGGCGCCGACGACCGCGGCGGCCTCGATGCGCAGGATCCGCGCGTGGACGTAGGTGCCGATGCCGAGGCTGCCTGCGTGGTGCTCCGTGTTCTCCTCCGCGTCGCGATAGAAGTCCCCGTCGTAGCCGCCGAGGATGGAGAGGTAGCGAACCGGCGAGTAGGCGATGCGCGCCGAGCCGGTCGAGCGCGTCTGCTCCATCACGCCGCCCGACGCCGCGACGTCCAGCTGCCCCTCGTGGTCGAGCAGCGGCGTGTAGGGCTGGTGTGGCGCGGTGTAGCGCGAGTAGGTGCAGCCGACGGTTCCGACGACGACGAGAGCGGCGAGCGCCGCGCAGCGAGACCCCATGGCCGCGAAGATACGCGACTTCGTCAGCGCGTGCCGGAGACGACGCGCGTTCCGTCGGCGGTGACCTCGAGCGCCTGGATCGGGCCCATGTAGCGGCGGCCGAGCCCGACGTCGATCCGGAACACGCGCTCGTCGCAGGCGTGCGTGATGCCTTCGTGCTGGACCGTGTGCCCGACGACCATCCGCCGCACCTCTGCGGCCTCCAGCGCCTCGGCGAGCGCCGCGCATGTCTCGGCATCGTCCGACTCGGCGAAGCCGCGGTGCCAGATCGGGCCGCTCGGGCCGTCGAGCACCGGAGGAAGCGGGCTCTGGCCGAGGAGGAACGCGCGCGCACCTTCGTTGATGCGATCGAAGCCGACCTCGATCGCCTCCCGCGTGGCGCCCCCGTGCACGAGCAGCGTGTCGCCCACGACGACGATCGTGAGGTGCGTCGCGAGGCGCAGCGCCATCGGCCCACCGGGATGGAACGCGCCGACGCGGCCGCGCGCCTCGGCCGGCACCTGACGGGCGAGCGTGCGCGGGGCCTCGTCGGCGTACTGGGCGAAGTCGGCCATGCCC
>JBGALT010000250.1:0-7925 GCA_044223665.1 Sandaracinaceae bacterium
CCATCGCCGTGACCGGGCCCGTCATGTCGCCTTGTCCGCCCGCCGAGAGCCACGCGACGGTGCCTCCGATGCCGAGCGTGAGCGCGCCGACGATGCCGACGACGGCGAGCACGAGGCCGTAGGTGCGCGTGCGCTCCTGGCTCTCGAGCCGAAGGCGCAGGGCCGCGCCCTCGTCGATCGAGAAGCGGCCCGCCGCACGCACGTCCTCGCCGTCGAGCGAGAGGCCGAGCAGCACTTCGGGCACGAGCTCGAGGCGCGCGCAGGGCGCCACGCAGAGCGTCGTCCAGGGGGCGCTCTCGGTCGTGCGCGCGTGGAGGTAGACGCCACGCGGCGCGCTGGTCGCGCTCGCCGTGCGGAGCGGTGCGAGCTGCGCGTGCGCGACACCGGCGAACAGCCACCCGAGGAGCACGAGCGCGAGCGGAATCCCCTGTCGAGCCACGGCCACGAGCGTTCCTCGGGGGTGGCGTAGCAAGAAAGCGTACGCGCGCCCGCGCGGCTGTGATGTCCGTCGCGCCAGCGCGCGCTATCGTCTACCGATGGACTGGGAGCCGGAGGCCGAAGCGCGCGTGGCGAAGGCGCCCTTCTTCGTGCGCTTCTTCATCCGCCGTCGCGCGGAGGACGAAGCAAAGAAGCGCGGCCTTCCGAGGGTGACCGTCGCATTGCTCGACGAACTGAAGTCGAGCGAGCACCGCGGGAGCTGACCCGGCTCGGGCGACAGGTTTCCCTGTCACCCTCTCAGTGCATCGCGAAGCTGATGCCGAAGAGCAGGCTCCCGAGCAGGCACACCCCGGTCACGACCGCGAGCGTGCCGAGGCCGATGTAGAGGCCGAGGCGGCCCGACTCGTCGCTCATGCCGCCGCTCGCACCCGACGCCGGCGGCGGCGCCAGTGCCATCGTGGGCGCCGGCGCGAAGGGCTGCGGCGCGTACGCAGGCGATGCAGGCCCCGGCGAGGCGTAGCCCGGTGAAGCATGCCCCGGGGATGCATGGCCCGGTGACGCATAGCCCGGCGATGCGTAGCCCGGTGACGCATGGCCCGGCGTCGGCTGCGGCGTGGCGCTCGCGCTGTTCGCGCTCGCGCGGGCCGCGTCGATGTGCGCGCGCAGCTCGGCCATCGGGCGCGTACCGGGGATCGACGCGTACGCTCCCGGGCTCGAGCCCTCGAGCTCGTGCAGACACTCCTCGAGCAGCGCGCGCAGCGCATCGCCGTTCGCCGGGCGGTCGTCGGGGCTCTTGGCGATGCAGCGCATCACGAGCCGGTCGAGCGAGGCCGAGATCCCGGGCACGAGCTGCGCGGGGGAGGGCGGGGTCTCGCCGATGTGCGCGGCGAGCACGCGGGCGACGTTGTCGTACGGGAACACGACCCGTCCAGTGAGCGCTTCGTAGAGCGTCGCGCCGAGCGAGTAGATGTCGGCGCGTGCGTCGACGCCCGAGCTCTGCGCCTGCTCGGGCGCGATGTACCAGAGCGTGCCGAGCGTCAGCTGCGCTTGCGTGCGGCGCTCGCCGTGCATGACACGCGCGATCCCGAAGTCCGTGAGCTTGGCGATCTCGCGACCGTGGCTCGGCCGGGAGGGGTCGTGGGCGCGGTGATCGCGCACGACCAGCACGTTCGCGGGCTTGACGTCGCGGTGCACGATGCCGCGTGCGTGCGCGTGCCCGAGCGCGCTGGCGACGCCCATCGCGATGTGCACGGCCCGCGCGGGTGCCATCCGGCCCTCGCGTCGCAGGATCGAGCCGAGCGTCTCGCCGTGCTCGACGAGCTCCATCACGATCGCCCAGCGCGGTCCCTCCGCGATGAAGTCGTGCATGATGACGACGTTCGGGTGGCTGAGCTGCGCCATCGCCTGCGCCTCCTGGCGGAAGCGGCCGGCGATGGTGGCGTCGGCGATCAGCTGCCCGTGCAAGAGCTTGAGCGCGACGCGCCGGCCGAGCACCGAGTCGCGGGCGGCGTAGACCTGGCCGTTGCCGCCCTCGCCGAGCTTCTCTTCGATCACGTACTTCCCGATGCGGGATCCCGGCTCCATCGGTCGTCGTGCTCGAGGAGCAGCATACCCCGCCGTGGGCCGTTCCGGGCCAGCGGACGCGTTCGTGACGAAAACGGCGCGCGAGCCTACAAGACGATACGGATGCGTCTCGAGTCGACGTCGCGCTGGGCACCGGGGGTCGCGGCTGCGGCCGTGCTCGCCGTGGGCGCGCTCGCGTGGCCGTACACGGTCGACGACGCGTTCATCGTCGCTCGCTACGCCTCGCGGCTCGCGCGCGGTCTCGGCTACACGATGAACGACGGGCCGGCGACCGACGGAATCACCGGGCCGCTCTGGGTCGTCCCGGGCTGGCTCGCGAGCCTCGTGGGCCTCGATCCGATCGTCGCCGCGAAGGTGCTCGGCCTCGCGTGCGCGGCCGCGGCCGCCGCGATCGTGGTCGCCGAGGTGCGGCGTCGTGCCGTGGGCTCGCGCGCCGTGTGGACGGCCACCGCGCTGCTCGCGCTCTCCGCCACGGTCGGTGTCTGGGCGGTGGCCGGGCTCGAGACCGGGGCGGCGATGCTGGCGACGACCGTCGCGCTGGTCGCGGCCGTGCGGCGGCCGGAGCCCAAGGGTCTCGTGCTCGGTGTCGCCGGGGCCTTGCTCGCGTGGCTACGCCCCGAGGCGGTGCCGGGAGCCCTGGTGCTGGCGGGCCTGGCGATGCGGCGCGATCGACGTCAGGGGCTCGTCGGGATGGGCCTCGTGCTCGCCGGGGTCGTCTCGGTCGCCGCGTTCCGGCTCGCGCTCTTCGGGACCGCGCTTCCCCTCTCGCTCTCGGCCAAGCCGGCCGATCTCGGCAACGGCGCTGGGTACGTGGCGCGGGGGATCGTGCTCGCCCTCGGCGCCGTCGGGATCGTGCCGGCGGGGGTGGCGGTCGGGCAGTCACGCTCGCTGCGCATCCCCGCGGCGCTCGTGCTCGTTCACGCGGCGGCCGTGGTGCTCGCCGGCGGTGACTGGATGCCGGGGTTCCGGCTCCTCGCGCCGGTGCTCCCGGCGTACGCGTGGCTGGTCGGCGTGGGCGTCTCCGATCTCGCGCGCAGGCCACGCATCGGGGCCCGCGGCGCGTGGGCGGTGGCGCTGCTCGCCTGCGCGATCCCGGCGCTCGATCTGACAGCCGGGATCCTGGGGGCGCGCGCGGCCGGAGAGAGCCGGCAGCGGGCCGGAGCCGCGCTCGTCGAGGAGCTGCGCGCGCATGCCCACGTGGTCGCGCTCGTCGACATCGGCTTCGTCGGCTACGCGACCGAGCTGCCCGTCGTCGATCTCGCCGGGGTGACCGATCCCAGCATCGGCCAGCTGCCGGGCGGGCACACCGACAAGCCCGTCGACTTCGCCCTCCTCGCCCAGCGCGGCGTGGATGCCGTCGTGCTGCATGCCGTGGTGGAGCCGCGGGTCGAGCAGGGGCGTCTCCGCTCGCTCGTCGGCGCCTTCGGGGTCGAGGAGCGGCTCGCGATGGACGAGCGCCTGGGCCGGACGTTCCGCGTCTCGCGTGTGATCCAGTACGGGCCTGCGTACTGGTACGTGGTGCTCGTGCCGCGCAGCTGACCCCGCGCCGAGCGGGTGAGGAAGGGCTCCCCAGCCCCGCGGGCCTCTGGCACCATCGTGCGGTGCCCCACGAGCTCGCCCCGGGCTTCCTGGTCGCAGCGCCCGCGCTCCGCGACCCCTCGTTCGTGCGGACGGTGGTCCTCGTCGTGGAGCACGGCGAGAATGGCTCGCTCGGCTTCATCGTGAACCGGCCCTCGCCGGTCCGGTTCACGGAGGTGGCGACCGCGCTCGGGATCGATCTGGCGCGCGGCACGCGCGTGCCCGTGTTCGTCGGAGGGCCGGTCGCGCCCCAGTCGGGCTGGGTGCTCTTCGACCCGAGGGACGTCGCCCAGGACCACCTCGACGACGCGATCGTGATCAGCGAGTCGTTGGCCGTCAGCGCTTCGCGCCGGCTGCTCTCCTCGATCGCGTCGTCCGGTCGGTCGAGCCGCCAGGCGCTCGCGCTCGGCTACGCCGGATGGTCGACGGGCCAGCTCGACGAGGAGTTCCGCCGCGGGGTGTGGCTCCCCGCGCCCGTCGATCCCCGCGTGGTCTTCGAGACGGAGCCCGAAGACCGGTGGGAGCGGGTCGTGCGCAGCCTGGGCATCGAGCCCGGCGCGATCGTGAACCCACCGCGCGACTCGAACTGACCGACTCCGCCCCCTGAATCGTCGCGACGGTTGGGACGCGGCAGGATGGCGGCCCCGCGTCGCGGGCTCAGCGGTTCTCGGTCGCCTTGCGCTCGACGATGAACTCGTCGACGGCGTCGTCGACGCGACGGTTCCAGTGCACCTTCTGCGACGCGATCTCGCGCAGCGAGGTCACGGCCGGGCGATTCTTGCTGGAGACGAGCGCGGGGGCGCCCTTCATGATCTGGCGCGTGCGCTGCGAAGCGAGGATGACGAGGGCGAACCGGTTCTCTTCGTGCTCGAGGCAGTCCTCGACGGTGACGCGGGCCATGCTTTGTCTCTCTTCTCTCGTCCGGGACGCGCAGGAAGACCCCGCGGTCGAAGGGGGCGGACCCTAGCCTCGATCCCGCCTGTGAGCAAGATGCTCCCTGCCCGGTGGGGCTCGCCTTGCGGCCGTACTATACGCGTGGTACCCCGCTCATCCCGTTTGGTCGGGACTCGCTGAGAGCGGCGCTTCGGCTCCGCTCTTTCGCCTTCGGGCGGGCGCCTTCGAGAGACTTCGCGTCTCTGGCGCCAGGGGGTCGGACCCTTCGGGGAGCCTTCGCGGCTCGACGTACAGGTGCGATCCCCGAAGCCCCGCCCCCCGAAACCGAGATTCGAGACCGAGACCCTCTTGCTCGACGACCCCCAGAACAGCGCGCTGACCGCCGTGATCGAGCCCGTGTGCGCCGCGCACGGGGTCGAGCTCGTGGACGTGTCCGTCTCGCGCGAGCCAGGGGGCGCGGTCCTGCGGGTGCTCATCGACCGCGAGCGGCCCGAGCTCGTGGGCGAGGGCGACGTCCCGCCCGCCCCGGGCAGCGGTGTCTCGCTCTCCGACTGCCAGGCCGTCAGCCGCGATCTCTCGGTCGCGCTCGACGTGAACGAGGCGGTCGCCCCCAAGATCCGCTACCGGCTCGAGATCAGCTCGCCAGGGCTGGACCGTCCGCTCACGCGCCGGCGCGATTTCGAGCGCTTCGCGGGGCACGAGGTGCGGGTGCAGACCCGCGCGCCGCTCGCCGAGCCCGCCGACGCCGCGAAGGCGCCCGAAGGGGCCGGCGGTCGCCGCAAGTTCCAGGGCGTGCTCCGCGGCCTCGAAGGCGAACAAGTCCGGGTCGAGGACGGGGCGACCAGCTTCCGCATCCCGCTCGAGGCGATCGCCCGAGCTCACCTCGTCTATCGCTTCGCCTCCTCCGGGCGCTCCAAGGCCCACGGCAAGCACCGCTAGCTTCGTTCGTCCTCACTTCCGTCTGCACTTCGCTTCGTTCGTCCTTCGCTTCGTTCGTCCTTCGCTTCTTACACAACACCCAGGTTCGAGAGCGCGGCCCGTCCGGCCGCTGTTTGGAAGGTGGTTCGAGATGCAGACCTCGTCGCTGCAACAGGGAATCGAGCAGGTCAGCAAGGAAAAGGGGATCGACCCCAAGGTGCTGATCGAGACGGTCGAGCAAGCGATCCTCACGGCCGCCAAGCGGTCGTTCGGGATGGCGCGCGAGCTCGAGGCGCGGTTCAACGCCGAGACCGGCAACGTCGACCTCTTCCAATACATGATCGTCGTCGAGGCGGTCACCAACGACCAGCGCGAGATCGCGGCGGTCGATGCCAAGCGCTACGGCCTCGACGCCGAGCTCGGTGAGGAGCTGGGCTTCCAGATCTTCTACCTGCCCGAGGACGCCGACAAGGCGCGCCAGCAGGACAAGGACTTCGGCGATCTGCTCAAGATGCAGCAGCATCGGCGTGGCTTCGGCCGCATCGCCGCGCAGACCGCCAAGCAGGTCATCATCCAGCGCGTCCGCGACGCCGAGCGCGAGCTCGTGTTCAACGAGTTCAAGGACCGCCGCGGCGAGCTCATCAGCGGCGTCGTGCGCCGCTTCGAGCGCGGCGACGTGATCTTCGTCGACCTGAACGGTCGCACCGAGGCCGTGCTGCCCAAGCGCGAGCAGACGCCGCGCGAGAACTACCGCCCCGGCGACCGCATCGTGGCCCTGCTCAAGGACATCGACCGCGAGGCGCGCGGCCCGCAGGTGATCCTGTCGCGCAGCGACGTGGGCATCCTCGTGAAGCTCTTCGAGATGGAAGTGCCCGAGATCTACGAGGGCATCGTCCGCATCGTGACGGCGTCCCGCGAGCCGGGCGCGCGCAGCAAGATCGCCGTGACGAGCCGCGACGCGGACGTCGATCCGGTGGGCGCGTGCGTCGGCATGAAGGGCTCGCGCGTGCAGGCGGTGGTGCAGGAGCTGCGCGGCGAGAAGATCGACATCGTCCCCTACGACCGCGACGCGGCGCGCTTCGTCTGCAACGCGATCGCGCCGGCCGAGGTCTCGCGCGTGATCATCGACGAGGGCAACCACTCGATGGAGCTCGTGGTGCCGGATGCGAAGCTCTCGCTCGCGATCGGCCGTCGCGGACAGAACGTGCGTCTCGCCTCGCAGCTCACGGGCTGGCGCCTCGACATCATCAGCGAGTCGCGCTTCCGTCAGATCGAGGACCAGGCGCTCGAGTCCCTGACGCTCATGCCGAGCGTCGACGAGAACCTCGCGAAGGCCTTCTACCGGTCGGGCTTCCGTACGGTCGACGAGGTCGCCGAGGCCTCCGAGACCGAGCTCGCGGCCGTGGAGGGCGTGGGCAACCGCGCCGAGAAGCTGCGCGGCGAGGCGGCCGGCGCGATGGACGCGCACCGCGCCCGGCGCGTGGATCAGCTGGTCGCGCGCGGCGACCTGGTCAGCGAGCGGGATCTCATGGTCCTCGCGAGCGGCGTGACCGAGCGTGTCGCGGACGCGCTCGAGCGCGGCGGCTACCGCAGCCTGGGCGACGTGGTGCGCGAAGGAGACGTCGATCGTCTCGCGATCCGTACGGGCCTCGGCAACGCCAAGGCGCGCGAAGTGAAGGACGCGGTCCAGCGCTTCGTGGACAAGGACCTCGAGCGCGTGCGCGCCGCGCAGCGGGCCAACGTGGCCCGCGCCGAAGTGCCGGCGAGCGAGGGCTGAGCGAGAGGCCGACGTGGACGTGACGATGCACGAGGGCGACGAGACGAAGCGCCAGGAGGCCGATGGGGCCTCCGAGGGCGCGCTCGCGCTCGATCGCGCGAGCTCGGAGCGTCTGTGCGCCGGCTGCCGGGAGCACGGCGGGCGCGAGGACCTCGTGCGCTTCGCGATCCACGTCGAAGGCGGCGTGGCGACGCTGGTGCCCGACGTCATGCGCAAGCTCGGCGGCCGCGGCGTGTCGGTGCATCCGTCCGCCAAGTGCCTCGGGCTGGCGGTCGAGCGCGGCGGCTTCGCGCGCGCGGCCTCGGCACGGGTCGAAGGGGACGCCGAGACCCTCGGCGCCATGCTGATCGCGCAGCTCGAGCAGCGCGCGCGGGGGCTCGTGCAGGCGGCCATTCGCGGCCGACACGCGACGCTGGGCGGCGACACGACGCAGAAGGCGGTCGCCGAGCGCCGCGTGGTCTCCGTCGTGCTCGCCGCGGACGCCGCGGCGCGGACGGCCGAGCTGGCCGAGACGCTGGCGCGCCTCGGCGGGCACGCGCACGTGCTCGGCACGAAGGCCGAGCTCGGCAAGCTGGTGGGCCGCGACGAGCTCGCGGTCGTGGGGATCACGGACGAAGGAATCGCCGCAGCGCTCGCCCACGTGGTCGAGCAGCTGCGGGGCGTGTCGGAAACAACGGGTCAGGCGGCGACGGGCAACGAGAGATCGACGAGCGGCGGGCGTTCTCGCTCGCGTTCG
>JBGALT010000251.1:0-7874 GCA_044223665.1 Sandaracinaceae bacterium
CTCCATGGCGATGAACAGCAGGCGCGCGCCGTGCTCCGAGGTCTCGCCGAAGTCGTACAGCGTGACGGTGTGCGGGTGCGACAGCTTGGCCGCGGTCTCGGCCTCGGCGTGGAAGCGCTGCACGTGCTCGCGCCCGGTGAACACCGCGGGATCCAGCACCTTGAGCGCGACCATGCGGCGCAGCGAGACCTGCTCGGCGCGGAACACCGTGCCCATGCCGCCCTGGCCCAGCTTGGCCAGCACGCGGTAGCGCCCGCCGATGGTCTTGCCGACCAGGTTGGCCAGCGGCGACTCGTCGATGGTGGCCGCCGGCGCCGCCTGCGCCGTCATGGTGCTGGTCAGACCGCCGCCGCACTTGGGACAGAACTTGGCGCTGTCGATGGCCTGGGCCTGGCAGTGCGGGCAGATCACGGCCGAACCATACCATTCGCGCTAAGATGGGGCATGTCCGACCGCTTTCTCGAGGATCACCGGCGTCCCCTCGGTGGCTACGACCACATCCACTTCGACGAGGCCGAGATCATCGCGCTGCGCTCGCGCATCGATCTCGACACCCCGCTGCGGGTGCACTGGGAGTGGGACTACATCCGCGAGGTCGAGTCGCTGCGCGCCCTCTACGAGCGCGGCAAGAAGGCGCAGTGGAACGTCGAGACCGACATCGACTGGTCGGTCGAGATCCCCGAGACGGCGTTCGCGATGCCGTGCGAGCAGACCGTGTTCGGCATGGTGCTGCGCATGATGGGCGCGCCCGAGGCCATGCAGATGCGCGCCGCGCGCGACGAGCTGGCGCACGGCTTCTCGCAGCTCCTGCACGGCGAGCAGGCCGCGCTGCAGCTGACCGCGCAGCTGGTCAACACGGTGCCCGACATGGACGCCAAGATGTTCGCCGGCCAGCAGGTCGCCGACGAGTGTCGCCACGTCGAGGTCTTCGCCAAGGCGCTGGCGCGCAAGTTCGGCGAGGTCCATGCCGACGACCCGCACGCCGCCGCCCACGACGACGACGCGCCCGACCGTGGTCAGCGATCCGGGCTTCTGATCGGAGCAAGGCGGATCCAGTCCCGAGCAGCGGCCACGCGCCGTGATGCGGCCGTGTCCGCGTCCGCATCGGGATCGGAGTAGGCCGCGTCAGCGACGGCGCGCGAAGAGCACGAGCAGCGGGAAGAACAGCCCGACCGCGCAGCAGAGACCGCCGAGGATCATCTCCACCATGCGATCGCCCGTCGCATCGGCCACCGAGACCTCCGGCGTGCTCACCCACGGGTCCTCCGGCAGGTAGCGCACCGCGATCGTCCCCGTCGTGCGCGCCGCCTCCCACGTCTCGTAGGGAACCTCCTGCCAGAGCCCCCTGCGGCCGGTCGCATCCGTGGCCGAGTAGGTCTCGCCCCCGAGGGCGAGCTCGTAGTGGAGCTGGTATCCCTCGTGGCCGCTCGCGCGGACGATCGAGCAGTCGAACGCGCGCGCGTCGGCCGTCACTCCGTGATCGGAGAGCCGCTGCGCGCGGTAGGCCTCGAGCCCGCCCATCACCACGAGAAAGCCTCCGAAGAGCCCGAAGACGAGCCCGACGAGCGTGCCCGCGATCAGTCTTCGGATCGGCAGCATCGCGGGCTCGGCTCCTCGGGTCGGTCCTCGCGGCGGGCGCACGCGACCGCCGGCCTGCTCCATCGGGAGTGGATCCCGATCGGGCATGGTCCCCGACGCGCGTCGTGCTCGAGGCCCCCGGTCTCCGTATGGCCTCTCAACGCCCGGCGCGTCGCGCGAGGATCGTGGCGATCAAGGCCGAGGTCGACGCGTCGTGCGCGCGGCGCTCGCCGCCGCGGAGCTCGCCGAGCACGGTCTTCGCCAGCTGCTTGCCGAGCTCGACACCCCACTGGTCGAAGCTGTTGATGCCGAGCACGACGCCCTGGACGAAGATGCGGTGCTCGTAGAGCGCGACCAGCTTGCCCAGCGTGTGCGGCGTCAGCTCGTCGAACAAGAGGACGTGGCTCGGACGGTTGCCGGTGAACACCTTGTGCGGCGCGAGGCGCGCGATCTCGCCCTCGGCCATCCCGCTCGCGCGCAGCTCGGCTTCCGCCTCGGCGAGCGTCTTGCCCATCGCGAGCGCCTCGCTCTGCGCGACCACGTTCGCGAGCAGGATCGCGTGGTGGTCGATCCCGGCGAAGCCCTCGAGCGGGTACTTCGTCTTCATCGGCGCCAGGAAGTCGAGCGGCACCAGGCGCGTGCCCTGGTGGATGAGCTGGTAGAAGGCGTGCTGTCCGTTCGTGCCGGGCTCGCCCCACACGATGGGGCCCGTGTCCCACGTCACGCGCTCGCCGCCGAGCGTCACGCCCTTGCCGTTCGACTCCATGTCGCCTTGCTGCAGATACGCGGCGAAGCGGTGCATCGACTGGTCGTAGGGCAAGACGGCGAACGTGCTCGCGCCCCAGAAGTGCGCGTGCCAGACGCCGAGCATCCCGAGCAGCACCGGCAGGTTCTCGGCCAGCGGCGCGGTGCGGAAGTGCTCGTCCATCGCGTGCGCGCCGCCGAGCATCTCCTCGAAGCGATCGCTGCCGACCGTGAGCGCGATGGAGAGGCCGATCGCGCTCCACATCGAGTAGCGGCCGCCGACCCAGTCCCAGAACTCGAACATGTTCGCCGTGTCGATACCGAAGGCCGAGACCTCCTTCGCGTTCGTCGAGACGGCGACGAAGTGCTTGGCGACGGCGGTATCGCCCAGCTTCTTGGTCAGCCAGCCGCGCGCAGACTTCGCGTTGGTGAGCGTCTCCTCGGTCGTGAACGTCTTGCTGGCGACCACGAAGAGCGTCGACTCGGGGCGGAGGCGCTTCACGATGCGCCCGAGGTGCGCGCCGTCCACGTTCGACACGAAGTGCGGCGTGATGCGTGGATGCCAGTAGGGCTCGAGCGCTTCGGCGGCCATCAGCGGGCCGAGGTCCGAGCCGCCGATGCCGATGTTGACGACGTCCGTGATCTCCTCGCCCGTCGCGCCCTTCCAAGCGCCCGAGTGCACGCGATCGACGAACGCGCGCATCTTCGCGAGCACGGCGCGCACGCCGGGCATGACGTCCTCGCCGTCGACGAGGATCGGCCGCGCGCTGCGGTTGCGGAGCGCCACGTGGAGCACGGCCCGCTTCTCGGTGACGTTGATCTTCTCACCGGCGAACATGGCGTCGCGCCGCGTGGCGACGCCGCGGGCCTCGGCCAGCTTCACGAGGAGGGCGAGCGTCTCGGCGGTGGCGAGCGACTTGCTGTAGTCGCAGCGCAGGTCCTCGTGCGAGCGCGTCATCGCCGCCGCGCGGCCCGCGTCTCGGGCGAAGGCCTCGCGGAGCGAGAAGCCCTCGAGCGTGCGACGGTGCTCGCCGAGGGCGCGGTAGGTCGGTTCGTCGGTGAGCGCGGTCGTCGTCATGCGCGCGATGGTACCGAAGGGTCGCGCCCGTGCGTAGCGATGGAACGACCCGCCATCCGTCCGCGAGAACGAGACGAGCACGAGGGCCGGGGGCCTGCGTGCTCGTTCGGCGAAGAGTGCTCGCCCCGGCGCTCCCGTACGGGAGCGAGCGCCCCCCGCGGACGGGGGCGCATTCCGGGCGAGGGCCGGTCAATTCTCGGCGTCGTCGTCGCGGATCGGCGCCTCGGGCAGCGGCTGCGGCAGCCGATCCCGATCGCGCTCGACGCGCGGCCCGCGCGGACGATCGTCGCGACGGCCGCGATCGCGCCCGCCGCCACCGCCGCCCCCACCGCCGCCTCCGTGGCGGTTGGCGGGGATGATCTGGATGCGTCGCCCGAGACCTTCGCCGCTCGACTTGGTCGAGATGCCCGTGAACTTCGCGAGCGAGAGGTGGATGACGCGGCGATCGCGCGCCGGCATCGGCTCGAGCGTCACCACGCGGCCGCTGTCGACGGCGCGCTTGGCCTCGCGCTGCGCGAGCGAGACGAGCCCCTCGTCGTGTCGGTCGCGGTAGTCGCCCGAGTCGACGACGATGTAGCGCCGCGAGTCGGGGAAGCGGTTCACGACCTTGTTCACGAGGAACTGCATCGCGTCGAGGGTCATGCCCTTCTTGCCGATGGCGCGGCCCGCGTCGGGGCCGGCGACGTCGAGCACGACGCGCTCACCGTCCTCGCGCACCGTCACGCGTGCGGAGAGGCCCATCCGATAGACGAGCCCGCTGAGGAACTCCATCGCGTCCTCGGCCTTGCCGTCTCCGGGCGCGCCTTTGCTGCCGCCGCCGCCTTCGCGATCCCCACGCCCCTCGTCCTCGTCGTCGAAGAGAAGGGCCCCTTCCATTTCCTGGTTCTTCCTCTCGTCACCCACGGCGCGATCTCCCCGAGCCCTTCTGGCTCGTTCGTGCGGCCGGCTTGCCGTCGCTCTTGCTGTCGACGGGGCTGGTCGCGGTGTTCTTGGTGTCGGTGTCGGTCCCGGCGGCCTTGGCGGCGGCCTCGCGGGCCGCTTCCTCCTGGCTCACGCGCCAGAAGTTGAACTGCTGCTGCGCGATCGAGAGGCCGCTGTTGGTCAGCATGTAGAGGCAGAGGCCCGAAGGCAGGAACAGCATGAACGCGCCCATCATGATGGGCATCATGTAGAGCATGATCCGCGCTTGATTCGGATCCATGCCGGTGTTCGGCATGAGCTTCTGCTGCACGAACATCAGGCCGCTCAGCATGACCGGCAGCACGAAGTAGGGGTCGCGCGCGGAGAGGTCCGTCCAGAAGAAGACGAAGGGCTGGTGGTAGAGCTCGATGTTCGTCGAGAGCGACGTGTAGAGCGCGAAGAAGACCGGCATCTGCAGGAACACCGGCAAGCACCCGAGCATCTGCGCCGCGGGGTTCACGCCGTGCTTCTGGTAGAGCGCGAGGATCGCCCGCTGGCGAGCCTCCATGTCGTCCTTGTACTCCTCGTTGATGCGGTCCATCTCCGGCTTGAGCTTCCGCATCGGCGCCATCGCGCGGAACTGCCGGTTGACCACCGGGAACAGGAGGATCTTCACGATGAGCGTGAGGATGATGATCGCCAGGCCCCAGTTGCCGACCCGCCCGTAGATCCATCCGAGCGCGTTGGCGAAGCCGCGCGCGATGACCGCGAACGTGCCGAGGTTCACGACCTCCGGCAGGTGGTGACCGGCGCTCTCGAGGGCGTGCCAGTCCTTGGGGCCCATGTACGCGAGCGTCGTCCACGAGTGCTCGCCGCCGACGGGCAGATCGATCGTCGCGTAGCGCAGCGTCGAGGTGAACAGGTTCCCGTCGACGTCGCCCGTGCCCTCGACGTAGCGGTGCGCGGCGTAGAGACCGCAGCGCGCCGCGGGCTCGGCGGCGCTCGGGGCCAGCGCCTGCACGAAGTAGACGTTCTCGATGCCCGTGAACTCCACCGACTCGCCGTAGCCGTGCGCATCTTGCAGGGCCTCGTGGTCCTTGCGCACCACGCTGCCGTCGGTGCTGCAGATGCCTTGGCTGATGTTGGGCGAGCGCCCGCCGAACATCCCGCCGCCCTCGTTCGCGGTCTGGATGTAGTGGTAGACGCTGAGCGAGAGCGGCGTGCGGCGCGGCTCGAGCCCCACGTTGCGCACGACCACCGTCTGCCAGAGCTGGTAGGGGCCCTCGCCGGCCGAGATCGAGCGCACGACCTCGAGCCCCTGGCCGCGCCAGCGCAGCTCGACCTCGCGGTCGCTCACCTGGCGTAAGTCCCAGACGGCGTCGTCGGGGATGGGCGCGCCGGGGAGCGCGATGCGCAGAGGGCGGTACTCGTCGCGCGTGGTCGTCACCAGATCGAGCGCGTGCCCTTCGCCGTCGTGGAAGCGCTCACCACGCAGCACGAACGAGGACACGCCGCCGGCCAGGTTGTCGATGGTCGCGACGAACTCGTCGGTCGTGATCGTGCCCGTCGCACGGCGCGCTTCGCGCACGCGCGCGCGCTCGGCGGCGAGCTCGGCCTCGCGCGCCTGCTCTTCCGGCGTGAGCGCTTCGGTCGTCTCGGCGGTGCTGTCGCCGGCCTCCGGCGTCTCGGCGCCGAAGAAGTACTGCGCGCCGTAGTAGACGAGGATGAACGCCGTGGCGGCGAGCATGATCGTCGAGAGCGACGAGCGTCCCTGGGGCTCGTTACCTTCCATGCGAGGGCCTCGCGCTCAGGATGTCGACGACCGGCTTCACGTTGGGGGGTAGCTCCGGCGGAGGATCGAAGCCTCCGGGGTGAAAGGGATGGCAGCGACAGATACGGCGGACACCCAGCCAGATTCCGCGGGGAGCGCCGAAGCGCTGGATGGCCGTGGCCGTGTAGCGGGAGCAGGTCGGCTGGAATCGGCAGACGCTGCCGATGATCGGCGACAGCGTCCACCAGTAGATCTGGATCAGGAAGAGGCAGAATCGCGCGAGGAGCTCGGCGGGAGTGGTCCGCGAAGGCGGACCCGACGCAATTGCGTCGGCCGGCTTCGCCGGCACTTCTTTCGAGATCGTCACGGCCGCTGCCCTCCGTTTCTTCCGCTCCCTCGAACCTCGACGCTTTCCTCCTGATTCCCCTGGCTGCGAGTCCGGGTGGGGGCTGCCCGGTCGGGAGGTGGCCCGCCGGCGCGAAGAAGCGCGGGCGAGGTCTTCTCGATCTCGTCGCGCGTGTCCTCGTAGGCGAGGCCGACCGCGCGGTCCTTGGCGACGATCACGACGTCGCAGCTCGGCGGGAACAGACGGCGGTTCTTCCGGAAGACCTCGCGCAGGACGCGCTTGATGCGGTTGCGGCCCACGGCGTTGGCGACCTTGCGGGTCACCGTGAGACCGAGCCGGGTGGGCTCCGCGGCGCTCGCTCCCTCGCGGCCGAGCACGAGGAAGAGGAAACGCGCGCTGTGGACCTTGCGTCCCCTCGACTGCACGCGCTCGAAGTCGCGCCGCAGCTTCAGGCGATCACGCGCGAGCAGGCGCTCGCTGCCGAGCGCTCGCTCGACCATGGTCCACCGAGCTCCCGGGCCGCCCTTCTCCGGACGGAACGAGGCTCGCGCTTACTTCTTGTAGCCGAGCGTCGCGAGGCGGTGACGCCCCTTGGCGCGGCGACGGTTCAGCACCTTGCGGCCGTTCTTGGTGGCGTTGCGCGCGCGGAAGCCGTGCGTGCGCTGGCGGCGCGTGCGGTGGGGTTGGTAGGTGCGCTTGGACACGAGGAGCTCCTGGGACGGGCGAGGCGAGGCCTCGCGGAAAATCGCGTCTTTTCTGGTGAGGAGGGGCTTCTCCGCCGAAAAGAGCGCGGGAAATAAGCACGCAGGCCCCGCCCGGTCAAGCGGCGGGCGGATCAACCGCGACAAGACCGGCGCGGGCGGGCGTCGGAGGCCCGATCCGTGGCCCGGGTCGAGGGGCGGATCAAGCCGGCGTCGAGGAACGAGAAGTGACCGCCGCGGCCCACGATCACGTGGTCGAGCACGCGGATGCCGAGCAGCGACCCCGCCGAGGCCATGCGCTCGGTGAGCGCGAGATCCTCCGAGCTCGGGCTGGGATCGCCGCTCGGATGGTTGTGGGCGAGCACCGTGGCCGCGGCGGCCTCGCGGAGCAGCGCGCGGAACACGTCGGCGGGCGCCACGGGACACGCGGCGAGCGAGCCGCGCGCGATGGGCAGGACGGCGAGCACGCGCTGCCGGGCGTCGAGCGCGAGCGCGACGAAGTGCTCCACGTCTTCCTCGGCCAGGCGGGGCCCGATCCAGCGGACGACGTCGGCGCTCGAGCCGATGCGACGCGAAGGCTCCTCGGCGCGCTGCGTGGCCCGCCGGCCGAGCTCCACGGCGGCCACCAGGCGCGCGGCCTTGCTCTCCCCCACGCCGCTGGCGCGCGAGAGCGCTCCGGTGCCGAGACGCGCGAGGCGCGCGAGGCCGCCGGCCTCTTCCACCAGGCGTGCCGCGAGCACCGACACCGGCTCACGC
>JBGALT010000252.1:0-7828 GCA_044223665.1 Sandaracinaceae bacterium
TCGTGAGCTCTTGCTCGAGCACGTCGGTGGGGAGCGCGGCGATCGCCCGCTTGTGGTCGCGGGGCCCGATTGCCGCGAAGCGGCCGCTGTCGTCGTTCGCGGCCGCCAGGATCTCGTCGATCGCGTCCACGACCTCCCGCGCGCTCGCGGGACGCTTCTTCGGGTCCTTGGCGAGCACCCGATCGACGATCGCGTCGAGCTCGGCGGGAATGCCGAGATCCGAGCGCACCTGCGTGACGCGGTCGGGCTTGGTGCGCAGGTGGTGCCCCATCAAGAGCACGGGCTGCTCTTCCTCGAAGAGAAGCCGGCCGGTGAGCATCTCGAAGAGGATTGCGCCGAGCGCGTAGAGGTCGCTAGGCGGCCCGAGCGCCGAGCCCGTGACCGCCTCGGGGCTCATGTAGAGCGGCGTACCGAGCACGGTGCCCGCCTGGGTGAGCGCCTTGCCGACCTGCTGCTGGTCCCAGCCGGTACCGAACTCCTTGGCGATGCCGAAGTCGAGGATCTTGATGGCGCCGTCCTCGCACAGGAAGACGTTGTCGGGCTTCAGGTCGCGGTGGACGAGCCCGGCTCCGTGCACGGCCGCGAGCCCCTCGGCCACGCTTCGCGCGACCTGCAGCGCGCGCCGCCACGGCAGCACCAGCGCCTCGTCGAGGTGGCGGAACAGGCTCTTGCCGACGAGCAGCTCCATGGCGAGAAAGAGCGTGCCGTCGAGGTCGCGCCCGTGATCGAGCACGCGGCTGACGTGGGCGCTCGCCACCCGGCTCGCGTAGCTCGCCTCGCGCTCGAAGCGCTCGGCCATGTTGGCATCCCCCGCGTGGTCGCTCCGGATGACCTTGACCGCGATGGGCATCTCGTCCGCCACGCGGCTCGCCCGGTACACCGCCCCCATGCCGCCCTGGCCGAGCAGCGCCACGATGCGGTACCGGCTGGCGACGACGTCGCCGGCGACGAAGGGAGCGCTGGGCGCGAAGCTCCCGCGATACAGACGCCGGAGCGTGCTGGTCTTCGAGCCTGGAATCGGCGCCGGACTGGGCTCCCCCATGCGACGTCGCATACTATGCACGCAGGGCCCAGCCGGCGCGAGCAGGACGCGCCCCCCCCCGGCGCGAGCCGCCGCCCCCGCGCTCGTCAGGGATCGAGCCGGCCATCCGAGACGCGCACCACGTGGGCGCACGCCGGGTCCGGGCGCTCTCCCCACGCACCGTCCACGTCGGGCTCGACCGGCGCGTCGTCCCAGCGAACCGAAGAATCGTCGAGCACCAGGATGGCGTCGATCGGCGGGCTGTAGGCGCAGCGAGCGATGCTGCCGAGCTCGCGCGCGCGACCGGTATCGAGCGCGAAGACCGCGACGCGCGTGGTCGCGGGGTCGAGCGCCCCCCCGAGGCCCAGCGAGCCCACTCCGAGGGGGAGCGCTTCCCGGACGAGCAGCTGCTCGCCTCGCAGGCCGTCACGGACGATCGTCCAGCCACGGAGCGAGACGGCGAGCGGCTCGGGCGCGCGCGCGGGCCGCACGAGGACGAGCCGGTCTTCGGTACGGACGAGGAGCGCGCCGCGGAGCGCGCCGACCGGCTCGAGGCGATCGCCGACGAAGAGCGTACGGAGCCGGCTCGTCTCGGGATCGAGATCGTCGACCTCCACCATGCCGTAGCTCCCGCTGCGATAGCCGCTCCGGACGAAGACCCAGCCGACGCCCGGCACGGCTTGCGGCGTCGCGTCGGCCGGCAAGGGCGTGAGCGTGCGATCGCGACCGTCCCAGACGAGCGCGGGCGTCGCCATCAAGAGGACGCGATGCGCGTCGATCGGGTGGGCCGCGGGCGCCACGAGCGCCGGAAGGCCGACGTCCACGCCCTCGACGTAGAGCGTGCCGGGGACGTCCTCGGCGGCCCCTGCCGCGCGGACGACCTCGATCCGCAGGTGTGCGCTCGCCTCGAGAGAGGCGGCGACGAGCCCGGGCACGGGCGCCGGGACGAGGACGGTCGGCACCGGCGCCGGCGGCTGCGCGCGTACGGCGACGGGCTCGCCTGCGCACCCAGCGACGAGAGCCCAGAGGATCGACAGAGCCTGACGAGTGGTCATCCGGCACTCTGCGCCGGGGCGGCGAGCGCGCGCGTAAGGGCTTCGTCAATTGCGACCGATGGGTCGGTCACCGATCGGCTCACCACGCTTGACCACGAGGGGTGGGGACGGGAGACACTGACCGATGATGCGAGCGCTTCTGATGCTCACCGTCCCCGTCGTGCTCGCCCTGGGCGGATGCAACGGCCCGGCATGCCCCTCGGCGAACGCCGCGTCTCCGACCCACGTGGCGCGCTTCGCGGCCTCGGCGAGCACGGGTTCGGTCAGCCAGATCCTCCTGCTCGAGGTGACCGGGAGCGGCACGGCCGCCACGGTCGCGCGCATCACCGACTACACGAGCGACGGCTCGGCGCTCACGGGCCAGTCGTGGCTCGACACGCGGACCCGCTGGCCGGGCATGCGCGGGCGCGGCCTCGGCCAGGCGCCCTACCTCACGCCGGCGGTGCCGCTCGGCGAGGTCGTCGTCATCTCCACCGAGACCTCGGTCGTCCAGCTCCCCCTGCACGCGAGCTCTGCCGCGACAGACGCGGGGACCAGCGGCGCCGACGCGGGCGCCTACGCTCCGCCCTACGTGTGGGAGTGGATCCCGCCGGAAGTCGAAGTGCCGCAGGGGACGATCCCGCCCGGCATCGCGGACGTCGTCGCCTCGGGCGCCGACGGGGTCGCGCTCGTCGCCCGGAGCGCCGTCGGAGCGGGTGGCACGCTGATCGGCGGAGAGCTCTTCGTGCTCGACGTCTCGAGCCCGAGCTCGGTCGTCCCGCTCGCGAGCGCGCTCGACTTCCGCAGCGAGGCCGAGGCCGGGCTCTTCGTCGCTCCGGCGGGCTTCGCCGTCATGGACGGCCTCGTCTTCGTCGCGCTGGACCACCAGACGTTCGATCCGCTCGCCCCCGTCTACGGGACGGGGCTCGTGGCCGTCATCGATCCGGCCGTGCGCAGCGTGCGAACGGTGCTTCGTCTGCCGGCGCTGCGCGGCTGCGCGGACATCGGGCACTACCACCGAGTCGACCCGGCGGACCCCGTCGGCGATCACCGCCTCGTGGTGACGTGCCGGGGCAGCGTCCCCGAGACCGCGGGCGCGCCGCCGGTCGACGGCGGCTTCGCGTACATCGAGTACGACCCGACCCATCCACAGACGGCGCCGACCCTCGCCCGAACGATCACGAGCGCCTCCCTCGGCATCCCGCGCGCCGACGGCGGCACGGCGACGCTCTACGGCCACTGGGTCGCGTTCGTCGCGCGCGGCGTCCTCGAGCCACGCTTCCAGGAGCGGGTGATCGCCGTCGACCTCGACACCGGCGCCCAGCAGGTCCTCGCTTCGACGCTCCCCGCGAACGGCACGTCCACCACCGGCTTCGGCCCCGGCGCCTTCGATCCCGTCAGCGGCGTGCTCGTGGTGCCGAACGGCTACGACGGCGTCTACACGTGGGCGATGCCGAGCGACCCGACGGTGATCGAGCCGGCGGGGTCGAGCTACACGTTCGCCGATCCGCAGGCCGTGGCCGTGACCGGCTGCGGCCACCTCCCGGTGCGCCAGGTCCGGCTGATTCCCTCGACCGGCACCACGACGACCCCGCCGCGCGACGCCGGCACCCCGGCCAACGACGCCGCGAGCGCCGAGGATGGCGCGGTGATCGACGTCGACGCCGGGCCCTGACCTGCCGCGTCCCGTGCGCCGCGATCAGGCGACCTCGGCGGCGTCGAGCACGCGCAGGAGCCGCTCGGGGAGCCGGTCGCGCGCGCTCGCGTCGATGGCGGGCCGCGCGGTCGAGAGCGTGTTCCAGAGCAGCAGCGTCTTGCCCTTCCAGCGTGGCTCGCGCGCGATCGCGCGCAGGCCCGCCAGCGCCTTGCCGCTGTACGTGACCTCCCCCGGCTCGCCGGTGAGGCGCCGCATCTGCTCGATGCCCTCGACCGCGTCGCTCGTCGGGTAGCCGTAGCCTCGACCGAGCGCGCCGCCGTAGAGCGAGTAGCGCACGCGCCCGCTCTGCCGCTTCCACTTCGGCTCGCGCGCGGCGATGAACTTGTCGGTCGCGCGCACGATCGAGCCGATCGTCAGCCGATTGCAGGCGATGGCGAGCGTGATCCGCACGCCGATGATCTCGGTGTCCCACCCGAGGTAGGCGGCCCCGAGCGCGAGCGCGGCGAGCGTCCCCGACGAGCCCGTCGGCAGCACGATCGCGTCGGGGCGCGGGAGCTCGCCGCGGGCGACCTGGTCGGCGAGCTCGAGCATCGCATCCACGTAGCCGAGGTTCGCGAGCGGGTTCGCGGCGCCCGGGAGGATGAGGTACGCGTCGTCGCCCATCGCGCGCCAGGTGCGCCAGATCGTGCTGACGTAGTTGCCGCCCCACACCATCTCCGCGCCCGCGCTCGCGTCGACCAGCAACGCGTCCTTCGCGAAGTGCGTCACCGGCTGATCGAAGACGACGATCCGCACCGGGAGCCCGACGGCGCGACCGAAGAGCGCGGTGGCCATCGCCTGCGTCGAGGCGATGCCTCCGGCGGTGACGATGCGCGCCTTCTTCTTCGCGATCGCGTCGGCGAGGATCAGCTCGTAGCGACGGACCTTGTTCCCGCCGTAGAGGGGAGAGGCGAGATCGTCGCGCTTCATCCAGAGATCGTCGCGGCCGAGCCAGTCGGCGATGGCCGTCATGCGCTCGACCGGGGTGGGAACGTGCGCGAGCGGCATCCACGGCAGCGAGGCCAGACCGGGCAGCTCTTCGAAGAGCCGCGGCCGCTCGCGGTGCTCGGGCTTCCACTCGCCGGGGCGCGAGGCGCTCATGCGCGCGCAGCGTACGCTATCGTCCGCGCATGCGTCAGGCACCCACGCTCCTCGGGCTCGATCACGTCCAGATCGCGATCCCGCGCGGCGGTGAAGATCGCGCGCGCGCGTTCTACGCGGGCGTGCTGGGCATGACCGAGGTGCCCAAGCCGGCGGCGCTCGCGGCCCGCGGCGGCGCGTGGTTCGTCGTCGGCGCGCAGGGGCTGCACGCCGGCGTCGAGGAGCCCTTCGCGCCCGCGAAGAAGGCGCATCCGGCCTTCCTCCTCGCGAGCGCCGCCGACGTACGCGCGCTCGCGGCGCACCTCGAGGCCCACGGCATCGGCGTGCGCTGGTCCGGCGAGGCGCCCGACGCCGTGCGCTTCCACTGCGACGATCCCTTCGGGAACCGCCTCGAGCTGACCGCGCCCGCCTGAATCGCGATCGCGGAGCGCGCCGGAACCGTGCGCGCGCGGCCCGCGTGACGTATGCGTTCGTCTCGATGTCCGACGGCACCAAGCGCGACGACGGTGGCAAGCACGAGGGCCCCGCCCACGCCTCGCCCTACCCGGTCTCGCGCCTCGCGCCGGTGCACGACCTCGTCGACGTGGCGCGCCGCATCCAGGAGGCCGACGCGGTCGTCGGCGCGGTCGCCACCGCCGAGCTCACGGTGATCGCCGAGCAGATCCGACGCCTCCAGGAAGAGGCGCAGCGTGTGCTCGATCGCACCAAGCAGAACCTCGAGCTGCACCGCGCGCGCTGCTCGTTCGTGCGCAAGCCCGGCGGCGTCTACCACCTCTACCAGCGCCCCGACGGGGAGCGCTGGTTCTCGATGATCGGGCCGCTCGAGTGGGGCGGGGGCGACGCGGCGCGCAGCTTCGTCGGGAGCTACCGGCTCGAGCTGGATCAGAGCTGGACGCGCGTGGACGAGGGCGCCCCCGAGGACGAGCGGCCGCGCTCGCCCCAAGCCCTCGTGAGCGCGCTCCTCGGGACCGGGCCGACCGGGGCGCGATAGCCCTCACGGCGCTCGGCGCGGCGTTCTGGTAGATCGGCGGCCACCATGAGCGCGAACGACCCCGAGCAGCACGACGACGCAGGGCACGGGCCGCGGCTGGCGCGGATCCGCGGCAAGGGCTCCTACTCCGTCGTCACGCTTCCCCACCAGTGGTTCATCCTGGCGACCGGCGCCGAGCTCGGCGAGGAGCCGCTCGCTCGCCGGCTCATGGGAACGCCGATCGTGCTCTTCCGCGATCGTGACGGCCGCGCGGGTGCGCTGCTCGATCGCTGCCCGCACCGCAACGTTCCGCTCTCGGACGGCGAGGTCGCCAAGGACGGTCACCTCCAGTGCCCGTACCACGGCTGGCGCTTCGATCGCGGCGGCGTCTGCCGCGCCGTGCCGAGCTTCACCGGCGTGCCGGAGAGCAAGGCGCGCGCGACCCCGGCGTTCCCGGTGATCGAGCAGCAAGGCTTCCTCTGGGTCTACTCGACGCCCTTCGAGGACGACGCGCAGAAGATGCCGGAGAAGCGGCCGCACGTGTTCCAGCGGGCCGACGATCCCGACTACGTCACCGTGCGGCAGACGCTCGATCAGAACGGCACGCTCTTCTCGGCGCTCGAGAATGCGCTCGACGTGCCCCACACCGCCTTCCTGCACCGTGGCTTGTTCCGCAGCGAGAGCCGCGGGATCACGCTCAAGGTGAAGGTGGCCCGCACGCACGATCGCGCCATCGCCGAGTACTGCGGCGAGCCCCGCCCACCGGGGTTCATGGCGCGCGTGCTCTCGCCGAGCGGCGGCGAGGTGCAGCACTGGGATCGCTTCATCCTTCCGTCGATCGCGCAGGTCGAGTACCGCATCGGCGAGGAGAACCACGTGCTCGCCGACACGGCGATGACCCCGATCTCCGACTTCGAGACCCGCCTCTACGGCGTGGTGTCGCTCAAGACGCGCCTGCCGGGGCGCCTCGTCGAGCCCTTCGTCAAGCCCATCGGCCTGCGCGTCCTGCAGCAGGACTCGGCCATCCTCGCCAAGCAGACGGCGCTCGTGAAGGACTTCGGCGGCGAGCACTTCACGTGGACGGAGATCGACGTGCTCGGCAAGCACATCTGGCGCCTGCTCAAGGCCGCCGAGCGCGGCGAGCCGATCCGCGAGACCGAGGACCAGCAGCTCGATCTGGTGGTGTGATGCGCGCGTGGCCCCTGACGATGGCGGTGCTCGTCGCCGCGTGTGGAAGTGCGACGCCCGCGCCCGCGCCGCCCGCCTCGCAGGCCGGGGGAACTCGCTATCGCGTCGGCGACTACGTCGTCTACCGCTACGCGGGCCGCGTGGTCGGGCCCGATCCGATGCTCCTCATGGAGGAAGTGATCGAGCAGGACGGCGACCGCCTGGTGATCGAGGTGACGCTCACGCGCGGCCACGACACCGTCCGGGCGTGGCGGCAGACCGTGATCGACACCGAGGAGAACCGCGCCGCGAACCACGTGGAGGCGCTCTGTCAGATCGAGGGCGAGACCTGCACGCCGCTCGCGAACGAAGGAAACGCGGACCTGATGCGGATGTACGAGGGCCTCACCGTGACGCCCGACGCGCCCGCGACGAACGTGACGACGACCGACGAGGCCGTCGACGTCGGCGGCACGGAGATGACCTGCCACGTCACGCGCAGCGACATCGTGGTCGAGGGAGAGCCCCGCACGCTGAAAGAGATCGAGTGCCCCGACTTCCTCTGGGGCCACGCCGGCAGCGACGTGGAGATGCCCGACAAGCGCCGCGTCTTGCACGTCACCGTGCAGTCCTTCGGCTCGGCGGAGTAGCGGCGGGGTGTGATCCAACGCGGTGGTGAAGTCTTGCGACGAGACTGCTGCGCAGAACGGTCGACGCCTCATGCATGTCGCGTCGCGAGACCGGCCTTCAGGCGTCGCCTGGCGGCGGGGCCTATAGCCAATTGGCTATAGGCCTCGCCTTCCCGAGGACGGAGCGGAACGGCCTTGGGGCCGTGAGCA
>JBGALT010000253.1:0-7597 GCA_044223665.1 Sandaracinaceae bacterium
AGCAGCGCCACCTTGGGCCCGGAGGCGGAAGCCTTCGCCGCGTCGATCCCGCTCGACCGCATGCCGTCGTCGAGCGCCGTCGTGGATCTCGTCTACCGCCCGCGCGTCACCGCGCTGCTTGCCCGTGCCGAGGCGCGAGGGCTCCGCACGGTCGACGGAGTCGGCATGCTCGTCCACCAGGGCGCGCTCGCCCTCGAGCGCTGGCTCGGCGCGCGCGCATCGGTCGAAGTCATGCGGCGCGCGGTGATCGGCGCGCTCGGTTGACGCCGCGGCTGCGCTCCGCCGGCGAGCAGAAGGGCGCCGACGAGCGGAAGCGCGTCGCGGAGAGGTGGAGGCGACGTTCGCCGCGGGTTCGACGAAGTCTTTGCCGATGGCGGGCTCGCGCTCGGATTGTGAGGGGCAGCGCCGACCCTCAGCCCGGCAGCAGCGTGACCGCCGGTGCGAGCGGCAGCTGGTCGGGGACGACACGCCAGAGCGTGCTCCCACTCGCGCTCTGCGTCTCGAAGACGAGCGCGTCTCGTGTGACGAAGTAGAGAAAGCCAGAGCGCTCGGTAGGTGGGGCCGTCCAGAGGTGCGCATCGCCGGTCGCGACGTCGACGACGCGAATCCCGTTCCAAGTCACGGGCGCGCCCGGCACGAAGTCGTCGTGCGCCACGAGCCCTTCGCCGAGGACGCCCGTGAGCGCGGGCAGCCCCGGACCCTCGAGCGTCCGAGCGGTGAACGACGCGGCGTCTTCTGTGAACGGCCCGACGCGAAGCGTCGACGTCGAGCTCGACTGATCGATGAACTCGAACCAAGCGATGTGCTCGCCGTCGGTCAGCGCCCCTCCGTCGGCGATCCGCGGCGAGAAATCGATGAGCGTACTCTCGGCAGCGCTCGGGGCGCGCAGGTGGATCCGGCCGAGGAAGTCGACCCACAACACGGAGCCGCCGACAAGGCGGGGCCGATGCACGCCGCCTCCCACGTCGAGCTCGATGAATGCGCCATCCAGGACCCCCTGGCCGTCGCCGTTCGTCAGTTCCCACACGACTCCGCGATCGGATACGTCCAGGCGCTCGACCGCGTTGTCCCCGGCTACGCTCAGCACACGGGTCGGGCTCTGGACGGTCGCGATCTCGGCGAGCGGCGCGTAGTACACGTAGTCCTCTGCCGGCGTGAGGTCTGGCCCGACCCCGTGATAGACGTCGAACGACGCGTAGCCGTCGCGCGCGCCCATCACGAATGCCCAGCAGATCCCGCCGCTCGCTGTTTCGCCGTTGAGCGGATACCTAACCGCGAATACGACCTCGCCGTCGTCCCGCATGAGGAGACCGACCGGATAGAGTCCGGCGCTCACGTCGCTCCCGAATGCCTGGAGGTACGCAACGCCGTCCGTGCCAACGCTGCCGACCTCTTGGGTGGAAGTCCAAGTGAGCCTCCAGTCGGCGCGCTCGCAACCCGTACCGCAGCTGTTGAACGCCGGCATGCGGATGCGCTCGGGGTGGACCGCGCGCCAGATGTCGCACTCGGAAGGTAGCCCTTCGATGCGCACCCAGCACGGGTCCGAAGCGTCGCAAGCGCCGCCCGCGTCGCGCGGCGCCTCCGCGTCGCGCGCAGAATCGTTCGGGACGTCGGGGGAACCATCGGAGGGACGACTTGCGTCAGGCAGATAGCAGCGATGCATCCCGGTATCGTCGCATTCCTCGGGCGGCGCATAGACACACGTCGAGAGCGACGTCGCGACAGCAAGCGCGAACGCTGAGCGTTTCAGAACCACCGCTCGACCTCGCGGCAGTCCTCCCCGTCCGACGGGCAGCAGGATCGGTCGCCGAGCGAGATGGCGACGGAGCGAGCGCCATGTCGGTCGATCATCAACACGCTCAGTCCACGTTCGCTCGCACGGATGGCGCCTCGCGGCACACGACCGGAGCGCGAGACTCGGTGAGTCGCTACCCAACGGGTTGCGGTCGGGTGACGCCGACTCGCGGAGCGAGGGACGAAGCGGCTGGCCGTGAAAGTCGAGCCTCGGTGCTCGCGTGAATCGTCGCTCGAAACGATCCACGCGTCGCCGGCCGGCCCGACGGCGAGGTCGTATCGCGCGTCGTGCTCGAGCGGAAAGCGTCGCTGCACGTAGGCGGCGGAGCCGGAAGGGTCTACCTCCACCAGCCGCAGGAACCTCGCGTGGCGCGCACGAACCTCGTCCAGCACGTACAGCACCTGGGTCGCGCTGCTCCATGCGACTGCGTGAATCCGACCCAGATCGCCCGTCTGCCCGACCTCCAACTCGCGCCACGTCCTTTGCGCGAGGTCGAGCTCCCAGAGGTCACCCAGCGGACTCCCGTTCGAATCCACTCCACCGGCGATCCACAACCGCCGCGCGCGCCCCGACATGGCTGCCGCGAAATCGGCACGAGGCGGTGGCGGTTGTGTCGGTAGCAGCGTCTCGTGCGGCACCGACGTCGCGTCGCACAGCTTGTGCTGGCATCCCGCGTCGAGTTCGTCGATGAGCACCCCGCCGTGCTGCGCCAGGAGGGCGGAGAGCTGTGTGCCACCGGACGCGAGGCCGACGGCGCGCAGCCCTTCCGGCGTCTCGGCCGCTGGGTGATCGGAGCTGACCAGCCAACGCTCGACCTGTGGCGCATCGAACGCTGACATGCTCGCACCGAAGTCGATGGCGGGGGCCGAGCCATCGGCGAACGTGAGCTGAGCGGGTGTGCCTCCCGCGCTCAAACGCGGCAACAAGAAGGCCGCAGGGAAGGACGCTGCGCAGGTTGCGCACACGAGCCCGTCGAACGGTGCCGGGAAACCCAGCTCGGCTTCCGGGCCCAGGAAAAGCGGTCCGACCAGCGTGCTGCCAGCTACCTGACCGCTCCAGTAGTGACTGGTGAGAGCTCGGCGCTGATCCGCGGTCTGCGTGGACGAAGGGCCGGGCGAGGGCACGTGCGTCCAGAAGACCGTTCCGAACGTCGTGGTTGCCAGATCGACTCCGCTCGGCCCGGCGCCCGGGTAGGCGCCCGCGAACGCAGACTGCCATCGAAGCGCGTCGGCGCCGAGAAGCGTCTCGGTCTCGAAGCTCTGTGCGAAGCCTCCGTAGTCCGAGAACGAGTAGCGAAGTGAGAACGTCCCGTGGAGCGACGGCCCGGTTCGCGTCACGATCGTCGGCCAACGCCAGGTTTGCGGCTCGACGGTCGCATCGAACCGGGCGATGTCGTTGATGACACATCCGCCCGACCCGTCTCGAACGAGCGGAGGATTGGCCGAGCTATCCACGACCACGATAGGAGCTAGGCACTGACGCCTGGACGTCCTGGTGTCCGTCAGGCGACGCGAGCACGGGCAGACACGAAAGCCGGTCTCGTAGTTGCCGTCACGGGTATCGTGCGGAGCCACCGCGATCCTGTCGATCACGGACGTGCCCGCGATCGTCGCCACGCTGATGCGCGTGTCGCCGCAGGGCACGTCGTCACACGCGTCGCCGAGACCGAAATGGTCGCTCGCGGGATCGAAGATCGCGGGTCGCACCGTCGCCTCGGCGTCTTCGTTGCAGTTCGCCTGATCCGGGTTCCTACGGAACGGGCAGTTGTCGTTCTCCAGCAGCCCATCGCCGTCGAGGTCCACGCCGTCGCACGCATCTCCGATACCGTCGCGATCGACGTCGCTCTGATCGTTCCATCGGTACGGGCAGTTGTCGCACCCGAAGGGGACGCCATCGTTGTCACCATCCAGGCTCGCCTCGAGCACGCCAGGCGTACCGCTGGTCTCGCGCATACAACCGTACGTCTGCGTCACGCCGTTCGCGATGCAGCTGGCGCGCAGCGTCGTCGGATCGGAGGCCCGCTGGTCTTGATTCGGGATGCCCCAGCAGTTGTCGTGAGCGCCGATCATGCCATCGCCGTCGGGATCCAGAATCGCCGCGCTGCCTCGTCCAAGCGGGTCTACCCACTCGGCCCGCGCCGTCGGCTCGGTAGCGGGCGGGCAATCCGATGGACCAGTCCATACCGTGCCTCCCGTCGAGTGGCTCGGCCGATAGTCGGTCCCGGGATAGCTCGCGCGCCGAGTACCGAGGAACTCTTGGAGGAAGTCCCTGACCGACGTCGCTGTGAGTCGCACCGCATGATCGTAGGTCGCGCCGTCGGAATACGTCCCGGTGAAGACGCCCAAGATCTGCATCGGTCGATCCGTACGGCGATCGCTGAACACACCGCCGCCGCTGTCGCCCGGCAGTCCGTGCGTATCGCCGAGCTGGATCGACGACGACCAACCGCACACTGTTTGATTGCCGCGCAAGATGCGCTGCCCCCTGATCTGTCGCAGGCCCGGCAACGTGCCCCCAGGACGATCGATCGGGCCGTAGCCGACGTGGTCCACGAGGGTGCCGTCCCAGGCCGCCGGATCGGGGCCGATGCCCAGCAAGATTGGATCGTCGATTCGAATCCTCGCGGGGATCGCGGGGTAGTCCTGAGTGCCGAGACCGCTGGTTCTGTGGTCGACGCGCTGGTCCAGGATCAGCACCGCGAGGTCGCGGTCCCAGTTCGGGCAGCCCGACGACAGGACGCAAGATGTGCTGCCTCCGGAGCACGTCGGCCCGCCGTCGAAGGCAGTCACGTGCGAGTCGGGATGGGCGATGACGTCGATCACACCAACGGTCAGGGATGGAGGCGCTCCAACGCTCGTGGATCCATCGACGGGCGAGAACACAACAACGCTCTGGGCGAGCGCCGCACGGAGGTTCGCCTCCGATGCACAGCCGCTTCCGAGCGGGCAGCCACGGACGCAGTGCGCGTTGGTCAACACGACACGGGGCGACACGAGAGTCCCGCTGCAGTTCGCGCCGGGTGTGAAGACGTGCACGGATGCGTCGCGAGCCCATTGCTCGTAGGTGTCTGCGACCGCGAGGCCGGTCGCGTCGAGCCTGACATCGTCGGTGCCCGCGGTGATCGCTTCCTCGTCGGCGGTCCGGAATGTCGGCGTTGCAACCGAGCGCCAAGAAGCCGGTGAGCGCTGCGAGGCGAGCGAGCGTTCGACGCATCATGGTACCTCCGCTGAGCTGAGTCGGACGTGTTCCTCGACCAGCGTCGCTCGCATGGGGCACGGAATCAAGGGTGGGCTGGGTGCGCGCCGAGCTCGCGCTGGCGCTGCGGAGGATGTCGGCGCGCTTCGAGGGACGGATGCACCACGCGCGCTTGCTCCTCACGCGCCTGGGGGGCCGGCTCGCGGCGCGGCGCGGGGATCTGCGCGGGCGGCGCGACACGCTGCGGGGCATCGAGCGGACGCTCGAGCGCTCTGCCCGGCGCCGGCTGGAGGGAGACGGGCGGCGCCTGCGGGCCCTCGTCGACCGTCTCGGGGCGGCGGATCCGCGACGCGCGCTCGTGCGCACGCGCGGCGAGCTGGACGTCCTCGGGCCGCGCTTGCGGCGCGCGGTGCGCGAGCAGGTCGAGCGCGCGCAGGTCGAGCGCGCGGACGCGCACGAGCGCCTCGAGGGCGCCATGCGCGATCGGATCGCGAGCGGTCGGCACGCCCTGGCGCTCGTGGCGGGTCGCCTCTCCGCGCTCTCGCCCCTCGCCGTGCTCTCCCGCGGCTACGCGATCGCGCTCGACGAGCGAGGCCATGCGCTGACGAGCGCGAGCGAGGTGGCGATCGGCGCCCGCGTCGAGATCCGGCTCGAAGAGGGAAGGATCGTCGCGCGCGTCGAGGCGAAGGACGAGGGCCCGCCGCGCTGAGCGTGGCGCCGCCAGGCCGGGGCACTGGAGGGCCGGTCTCGCGACGCGGCCTGCGTGAGGCCTCGAGCGTTCTGCGCAGCCATCTCGTCGCAAGACATCGCGCCGGCCGCGCGGAAGCTCGTGGCGCCCGAGCGGTTGAGGTCTCCGTGGATCCGCGCGAGCATCCCCGCGTGATGCGCGCTCTCGTCTTCGCGGCCTCCGTGCTGCTCTCGGCCTGCCAGTCCGGAGCGGCGCTCGGCGCGGCGTGTCAGCGCGCCGCCGAGTGCGCCTCCCCGCTCGTCTGCCGTTTCGGTCGCTGCCGCAGCGAGTGTGCGGCGCAGCGGGACTGTCCGATCGGCGCGACGTGTCTCCTCGACGCCGACGGCAACGGCTCGTGCGCCCTCGTCGACGATCCCGACTGCACGACGGCGGGGTGCGAGGCACCGCTCGCGTGCGTCTCGGGCGCGTGCGTCAACGTGTGCAGCGTCGGCGTGGAGTGCCCGCCGGGCTCGAGCTGCGCGCCCATCGGCGACGGCCGCGCCCGCTGCGTGCGCGCGGACGGGGCGGACGCGGGGCTGCCGACCGGCGATGCGAGCGCCTGTGTCGGGCCGTCTTGCGACGTACCCCTCGAGATCTCGGTCGGCGACGGATTCTCGTGCGTCCGGACGATGAGCCGCGACGTCTCTTGCTGGGGTGAGGGCCGCGCGATCGGGCGCGACCTCGACTACACCGGCTGCACGATGCTCGGAGGCGATCTGTACGCGTGCCCCACGCCGGCGCCGCTCGTCGCCGAGGGCGCGGGCGGCGAGGTCGGGCCGGCGGCGGACGCCGACCGCGTGGACGCGCAGGACACCGGTGGCTGCTTCGCCACGTACTCGACCTCGCGCGTGGCCTGCTGGGGCACGTCGGCGGCGGAGGCCTCGCTCGGGCGCGACATCCTCACGGGCGAGCGCGCGCGCCTGGTCCTGCGCGAGGACACGCGGGGCCCGCTCGAGGACGTCGACCGCGTGCTCGTCTTCACCGGGTCCGCGATCGCCATCACGCACGCGGGAGCATGGTGGGGGTGGGGTAACGGTGCGGGCTCGGTTCTCGGGGTCGTACCCTCGAGCCCCTACGCGATGCCGCTCGCTTCGGCGTTCGTCGACACGATCCACGTCGTGACCTCGCCGACCCACGGTTGCGGCATCGACACGGCAGGCGACGTCTGGTGCTGGGGCCTGAACGACGTCGGCCAGTCGGATCCGACGGACACCCGAGGCATGCCCGTCGGACCGACGCGGGTGCCCGAGGCCCACGGTGCCAGCGACCTTGTGCTCGGCCGCACGCACTCCTGCGCCCTCGTCGCGGGCTCGCTCGTCTGCTGGGGCGCTCGCGAGGGCCTCTGGCTGGGGACGAGCACGGTGTGCCCGATGGCGAGCACGCGGTGTGCCCCGATCGCGCTGCCCATCGGCTCGATCACGATCGATCGCCTCGTCCCGGCGCGGAACACCGACGACCTCTGCGTGATCGATCCGAGCGACACGCTGCATTGCTGGGGCGGGAGCTACGCCGTGCGCAGCACGCTGCCATCGCCCGTTCCGCCTGCCGCCGGTCGGCTCGGCCGCCCTCACCTGGACGCACGCTTGCGCGCTCACGACGAACGCCGAGATCTGGTGCTGGGGCCTCAACGATCGCGGCGAGCTCGGCCGGCTCCCGCTCGTCCCGACGGGCACGCAGCCCGCCATGCGGGTCGTCCTTCCCTGAGAGGGTGTCGATCGATCGGCTCGGCAGCGAAGACCCCGCTGATCTACTACGTCCCAGAATCGTCGCGGTGCGCGACGATTGGGACGATGCTGGTTGGCAACTCGCGCGTCGTGCGCCAGCCGAGCTGCGGCAGCGCTCGATCGCCACGGCGTGCTTCCGAGACCGCGCGCCGCGCT
>JBGALT010000254.1:0-7591 GCA_044223665.1 Sandaracinaceae bacterium
CGGCTGAGGGCTGGTCTGACGGCGCGGCTTCGCATCGGCCTTCGCACGTCGGCGTCGACTCTCGCTCCGGCACCAGCGCGGTCTCGGCACGCGCGAATCGACCATCGGTGCTTCGCGGCGGGCGACGCCCGAGCCCAGTTCGCCCTCGGACCGCTCGCGAGACGCACCGTTGCCGAATCGTGCCCTTCCGGTCGCGTGCGTCCGCGCCATGTTCGGGTCGTCCGAAGGGAGTAAGGAACCGATCATGGCCATCACCAAGTACGACTTCGACCCCACCCACTCGAGCGTCGCGTTCGTCGCGCGGCACCTCATGTTCACCAAGGTCCGCGGCCAGTTCGCCAAGTGGGGCGGCTCGCTCGAGCTCGACCTCGACGATCTCACCAAGTCGAAGGTCTCCGTGGAGATCGACGTCGCGAGCGTCGACACCAACGAGGAGAAGCGCGACGGGCACCTCCGCTCGGCCGACTTCTTCGACACCGAGAAGTTCCCGAAGATGACGTTCGCCGGCAAGCGCGTCGAGAAGGCGGGCGATCACTACAAGCTCGTCGGCGACCTCACCATCAAGGGCGTCACGCGCGAGGTCGCCCTCGACACCACCTTCGAGGGCATGCAGCGGGACCCGTGGGGCGGCGATCGGGTCGCGTTCTCGGCCTCGACCAAGGTGCTCCGCAAGGACTGGGGCCTGAACTGGAACGTGGCGCTCGAGGCCGGCGGCGTGCTGGTCGGCGACCAGATCGAGATCGTGCTCGACATCCAGGCCAAGAAGGCCTGACAACCAGCAGGTGGACACCTGCTCGTACTGTCGATCCCCTCTCGAGTGGCACCCGCAGCGAACGGCGGCGCGGTGCACCGGGTGTGCGGCGCTCTACACGCCGACCGGTGCGCCGCTGCGCGTCGAGTCGCCGATGGGCGGCTTCGATCCCGGCTTCCAGGCGGCGTTCGAGGAGCAGCTCGGTTTCTCACCGCGCATCGTTCCTCCGACGCCGCCGCCGTATTTCGGCCCTGGGCCGGCGGCCTCCGGTGGCGGCTTCACGCCGAGCGCGCCCACGCCCGCGAGCTCGCTGCAGCGGACGATCCAGATCGGCATCGGTCTCTTCGTCTTCGGCCTGCTCGGGATGATCGGCCTCTACGTCGCCTACGTGCTCTACACGTCGATCCCGCACTGAACGGTTCCCACCTCAGCGCGCCTGATACGCGCGCAGTACGTGCTCGCGCAGGAGCGTGACGCGGGAGGGCAGGCGCTGGGTCGAGGGAGCGACCAGGAACAGCTTCGGCGCGTCGAGCTCGTGCTCCGGAAGGATGCGCACGAGATCGCTCCCGTGGGGCGGGAGGTGGTCGGGCGGCGCAAGCGCGACGATGCCGATGCCGGCGCCCGCGCGCACCAGCTCGCGGGCGAAGCGAAGATCGCCGGCGATGGCGCGTCCTTCCACCGTGACCGTCTCGGGGCCGCGCGCGCCGAGCAGCGTCCATCGGGCGACGCCGTCGCGCGCGTGCGTGAGCACGCAGTCGTGCCGGGCCAGGTCGGCGACCCGTCGCGGCGTGCCGCGGCGCGTGAGGTAGGCCGGCGAAGCGACGAGCCATGCGCGATAGCTGCCGAGCGGTCGTGCGACGAGCGAGGAGTCGGGGAGATCGTCGGCCACGCGGAGCGCCAGATCGAAGCCGTCGGCGATCAGGTCGACGTAGCGATTGTCGATGACGGACGCGACGCGGATGCCCGGATGAGCGGTCGTGAAACGAGCGAGCGTGCGGGCGAAGAAGCCGTCGTCGAGATCGGTCGGGATCGAGAGCCGTACCTCGCCACGCGGCTCGCGCGCGAGCTCGTGCACCCGTCGCTCGCCCTCCTCGAGCTCGGCGAGGGCGCGGGTCGCGTGGTCCCGGAACGCCTGCCCGAGGGCCGTGAGCGCGACCTGGCGCGTCGTGCGCTCGAACAGCTTGCCCGAGAGGTCCCGCTCGAGGCGCGCGATGGCCCGGCTGATCGAGGACGTCGGCAGGCCGAGGCGCCGCGCCGCCGCGGAGAAGCTCTTCTGGCGCACGACTTCCACGAAGGCCTGGACGTGCGCGAGGTTCATCGTTGTCGAACGTAGCAAGAGTCCGGTGCGGCGGTGCGACTGTCCGGAGCCGACGTTCGGCGCCAGAGTCGGGCGATGGATCGCGAAGGCTGGAGCGTGCTCGACGAGGACCGCGGCGTCTGGTGGCGCGAGTACGAGTTCACGCGCGGCGCGTGGGCGACCACGCTCGCCTTCCGAGGCGACGAAGGCGTCGTGGTGCTCAGCCCGGCCCCTGCGCTGGCGCCCCGCGCGCTCGACGCGATCGGCGCGCTCGGCCCGGTGCGCGCGCTCGTGGCGACCAACGGCCAGCACCACATGGGCCAGGCCCGCTGGCGGGCGCGCTTCCCCGACGCGGAGAGCTTCGCGCCCCCCGCGGCCCTGCCGGCCCTCGGTCGCAAGCTCCCCGTGCCTTGGCGCTCGCTCGCCGAGCTCCGACTGCCCGCCCACGTGCACTGGCGCGACGCGCCCGGCTTCTCCGAGGGCGAGACCCTGCTCGCGATCGAAGGCTCGCGCGGCCCGATCTGGTTCACCGGCGATCTCGTGACGAACATCCAGCGAGCCCCGGGGCCGCCGCTGCGCTGGCTCTTCACGATGACCGACTCGGCCTTCGGTCTGAAGCTGTTCCGCCTCGCGGTGTGGGGCTTCGTGAAGGACCGGAAGGCGGTGCGCGCGTTCGTGGAGCAGCGCTTCGCCGAGCGGCCCCCCGCGATCCTCGTGCCGGCGCACGGGCCTCCGTTGGAAGCGGCCGATCTCCATGCGCGCGCGCTGGCGGAGCTGGCGAAGCTCTGACGGCGCCGACCACGCGGCGCGGGGCGAGCTCCGATCAGGCCGGGCGCCCGCGTGGGGCGCGCAACATGCACCACATCGGTGGGGCGTCCTTCAGGCGCACTTCCTTCTTCACCTCGAACCCGAAACGTCGGTAGTAGGCGACGTTCGTCGCCTTGGCGGTCTCGAGGTAGGCGGGCATCCCCTCGGCATCGGCGCGTGCGAGCGTCGGCGCGAGGAGCGGCTTGCTCAGGCCCTTGCCTTGCGCGGGGGGATCGATGCCGAGGACGCCGAGGTAGTGGTGATCTTCGCGCGGGTGCGCGAGCTCCATCTCGAGGAAGAGAGGCAGCGCGGCCACGAGGCGCGTGCCGAAGGCCCCGAGGATTCCCGGCACGGCGAAGACGGCGCCCGGGCGCGCCGTGCCGACCCCCGGCGGCAGCCAGAGCGCGGCACCGGCGTGATCGGGCAGGCGCACGCTGGTGCCCGCGGGCAAGAAGACGTGGCGCGCGAGAGCGCCGAAGAAGCCCTCGAGCGATGCCGTCCGGGTGCTCGCGTCGGGGAGGATCCACGCGAACATCGGGTCGTCGTGGAATGCGCGAGCGAGCGGGCCGGCGAGCTTCGCCGCGTCGTCGAGGGTGGCGGAGACGGCGTCGTTCATGGCTGCGTGGCGAAGGGGTCGGCGAAGCGCGGATCGGTGAGGAACGCCTGGTCGGTGAGGCTCTCGAAGAACGCGATCGCGTCGGCGCGCTCGTCCGGCGTCAGCTCGAAGCCGTGCACGAAGATGCTCTTGAGCGGGCTCTCGGCGCCGGAGCCGGCGTTCGGGCCGGTCGCGATCGTGCGGCCACCCGCTGCGTAGTGGTCGAGCACGTCGTCGATCGTCTCGGCCGACCCGTCGTGGAAGTAAGGCGCCGTGAGCATGATCATGCGCAGCGTGGGCGCGCGGAAGGCGCCCATGTCGCGCGCCTCGCGCGTGATCTCGTAGAGGCCGCGGTTCGGCGCCGGATACGCGCCGCGCCCATCGAGGTTGTAGAGGCCCGTGTTGTGGTACTGCACGCCCGGGATGACCGTGCCGCCGTGCATCACGTTGTCCGTGAAGTTGAAGCCGCCGTGGCAGTGGAAGCAGTCCATGCGCTCGGCGAAGAAGAGGGCCATGCCGCGCCGCGCCGACTCGCTCATCGCGGCCGAGTCGCCGCGGTAGGTGTAGCGATCGTAGGGCGAGTCGGTGCTGATCATCGTCCGCTCGAAGCAGGCGATCGCGCGCACGATGTTGGCGACCGTGATCGGGCTCGTCTCGCCGGGGAACGCGGCGGCGAACATCGGCGGGTACATCGGCTCGGCCGCGATGCGCTGGACGAGCGCGTCCTCCATGCCCGAGAGGCCGAGCTCGATGGCGTCGGGGTGGGCGCCGAACATCGGCACGAGCGCCTGATCCTCGAGGGAGACGAGGTTCGGGTTCGCCCAGGTCTGCACGGGATTGTAGGCGACGTTCACGAGCGACATCGCGCCCCGCGGCGTGTGATCGCCGGTCGAGCCGACCGAGACGGGGAGCGTGTCGGTGAAGGCGTACGCCTGCTGGTGGCACGACCCGCACGAGTACGTGCCGTTGCCCGACATGCGCGTGTCGTAGAAGAGGTAGTGCCCGAGCTCGACGCGCTCTTCGCTCATCGGGTTGTCCGCGGGCACGACCGGGATCGGATAGCCGGGCGGCAGATCCCAGTCGTAGCCGGTGGCGGGCGCGGGTGCGCACGCGAGCAGGCCCGCGGCGGTCGTGACGAGCGCGAGCGCGCGTCGCATCAGATGCCTCCGTGCACGACGCGGAAGGTCGTCTGCGGGGTCGTGCCGAGGCCGATCGCGTCGAAGAGCGGCAGGCAGTCGGCGTCGTCGACGTCGGACATGCATCCGGGGGCGACGCCCTGATCGTGATCGAGGTCGCTTCCCTCGAAGAGCCCGGCGAGGTCGGCGACGACCGTGTCGTGCGCGGCATCGAAGCCCGTGAGCGTGATCTCGGGGACGTTCTCGTTCGTGCAGGCGGCCGAGCCGTTGCGCGGATCGCCGGTGCAGCCGGTCGAGCCCAGGTGGAAGCGGAAGCCGCCCGGCTGTCCCGTGCTGCGGCCGTCGACGCGGAAGAACTTGTAGCCGCCGGACCAGCCCCAGAAGAGAGAGGTGAGGTTGAGCGGAGAGGGCTGGGTGTCGGCGTCGAGGTGGTTCTGCGCGGCGGGGATGCCGACGTGGAAGCGCAGGCCGGAATAGACGGTGCCGTCGTCGGGGATCGTGCCCGTCACGATCGTGCGGGTCGGCGCGTTGCCCTCCTCGCAGCCGGTGCCGGCCTCGAAGTCGAGCAGCGCCACGCCGCCGGTCTGCCAGACGGGATCGGTGTCGAGCGCGATCGGCACGGCGCGGCCGTCGGCGGTGACGAGCGCGAGGTCGTGCACGTAGAAGCGGAAGTCGAGAGCCGTGAGCGTGGTGCCGGTCGTGCCGATGCCGTCGTAGGTGCCTGCACACGCGAAGGGCCGATCGCCCACGAGGCCCGCGAACGTGAGCGTCACGGCGCGGCGCGGCGCCGTCGTGCACGCGGCGAGCTCGAGCGCGAGGACGAGGACGAGCGCATGGCGCACGAGAGCGAACGACCGACCCGAGCCGCGCACGACCATCGCGGGGAAGCTACTCCCGGGGCGCGCGTCGAGCACGGCCGAACGATGCGCGAACGCTCCGCCGCGACCATCCGCCGCACCCGGCGTGCGCGGGCCGATCAGGCGGCGGCCGCGGCGCGTGCGGCATTGCGGCCGGCGATCCAGCCCGTGATCGCCGCGATGCCGAGCCCGCCGCCGACGCCGGCGATCGGGACCTCGGCGAGCATGCTTCCCGCCGCGAACAGGCGCGCATCGACGACCTTTCCGCCCGCATCGAGCGGCCGGAAGTGCGGGTCGACGCCGACGCCGACGCGGAAGCCGGCGGCGCGGTGCGCTTCGGGGGTCTCGAAGTGGGCGCTCGTGTCCGACGACGCGAGGGGCGCCCCGTCGAGGTAGCCCGGCAGCTCGAAGAGCGGCTCGAGCGCGACGTCGCGCCGGAAGAGCAGGCCCCCGGTGAGGTGGCGCCCGGTCGCGAGCACGAGGGCGCCGGCGCGATGCGTGGTGCGCTCGGTCTCGACGCTCGTCGCGCTCGCGCGCAGCACGGGCGAGCGCTCGTAGCTCGCCTTCGAGCGCGCGAAGGCGCGGGCGAGCGCGCGGACGAGGCGCGCCGACTGGGGCCCGGCGAGCGAGCTCGACCACTCGCCGATGGGCAGCGCGAGCGCGGTCTGGACGCGCGACCAGGCGGTGTCGTCGTGCTCGCCGAGCAGTGGCGGCAGGAGCACCGCGTCGAAGCCGGCGCCGCCGAGCGCGCGCATCAGGGCGCGCACGAGCCGATCGCGCGCGCGATCGTCGTCGAAGAGCGCCCCCGCCTCGTGCGGATGGAGCCACACGTCGCGCCCGCGCCGAAGCATCTCGACCTCGAGCGCGCAGAAGCGACGTGGATCCCCGCGCTCGGCCGCCAGCGCGTCGAGCGAGGCCGCTACGAAGACGCCATCGTGCGCGCGCGCGGCGGGAAAGCTCGCGACCGCGATGCGGCCTCTCGGCAACGCAGCGAGATCGAGCACGCCGCGCTGGGCGGTGCCGACGCGCCGCACGCGCCCGAGGTCGGTGGCGATCAGCGCCGGCGGGCGATCGAGCGCGAGCGGCGCGTAGATCCCGAGCGCGCCGAGCACGGCCGTGTGGGCCTCGGTGGCGAGCGCCTCGATCTCGGCGGCGAGCGGCGCGAGCGGATGGGAGGGGCGCGCGGCGAGCATCGCTGCGAGCAACGCACCGCCGCTGCGCTCTTCGCGCAGCGCGCCGAGCGAGAGGCCGAGGTCCCACGCGCCACCGGCGAGCGAGGAGGCGCCCGGCCGAGCGTCGAGCACGGTGACGCGTGCGCCCTCACCGACGGCCGCGAGCGTGGCGGCGAGGCCGGCGACGCCGCCTCCGACGACCACGACTTCAACCATGTGGCTCCTCGTCCTCGAGCAGGCCGAGACCGCTCGCCGTCCAGCGCGCGAGCGCGAGCTCTTCCTGCGCCAGCAGCTCGGCGTCGAGCACCGCCGAGCGGGCGCGCCACCGCTCGCCGAGGAACGCCGCCGTCATGGCGTGCGCGTCGACGGCCGGCAGGCCCCGCTCCTGACAGACGATCTGCGAGGCGCGCTGCGCGCAGCGCATGCCGCCGCAGGGGCCGAGGCCGAGGCGCGTGCGCCGCGCGACGTCGCTCGTGCTCCGCGCGTGCTCGGCGCGCACCGCGTGGCGCAGCTCCGCCTCGAGCACCGGCTCGCACGCGCAGACGACGGCCGCCTCGAGCCGCTGCTTGGTGAGGCGGCCGCCGATCTCGAGGCAGCGCGCGCCGTGGCGCAGCACGAGCCGCCGCGCCGTGGCCTCGGGCACGGACATGCGCTCGGCGACGAGGAAGGAGTCGGTGACCTCTTCACCGCCCGGGACGCGCGCGTGGGAGGTCGTCACGGCCGTGCTCGAGGCGCCGATGCCGAGCGCCTTCGCGATCCGGAGCGCGACGTCTTCGCCGCGGGCACGCGCGGTCCAGGGGCGCCCGACCGGAACCTCGTAGATCGGCGGCGCTGCCTCCGCGGCGACGAGGCGGCGCACGCTCGCGTAAGCGTCGACCACGCGCACATCGCGCACGTCGGGCAGGCGCGTCGCGATCCTCGCGAGCAGCGCGCGGGCCTCGCTCGTGCCGACGCTTGCGTCGTCGGGCGCGCCCTC
>JBGALT010000029.1:0-57909 GCA_044223665.1 Sandaracinaceae bacterium
CGGCGCGGCCACGCAGATCGCGATCGCCGAGCTCGCCGAGAGCTCGGTCGCCGATCCTCCCGGCGACGCCGTCGCGGCGAGCCCCCCGATCGCGCTCACCCCGCACGGCCAGCAGTTCCTCGTGCCCGTCGCGGTGACGATCGCCTACGCCGGCCCGAGCGCCGGTCTCTCGCTCCTGCGTCTGGACGACGAGAGCGACACCACGTGGGAGACGGTCGCCGGCGTGAGCTTCGCCGACGGCCTGGCGACGTTCGAGACGATGCACTTCAGCGTCGTCGAGGTCGTGCGCGGCATGGACACCGACGCCGGCACGACGATCGGAATGGACGGCAGCGTCGCGACCGGTGACAGCGGGCCCGTGGAGAACGACGCGTTCGTCCCGCCCGACTTCGACGGAGCCGCGGCGACCGACGCCGGCATCGGCCCGACGGCCGACTCGGGAACCATCGGCGTCGATACGGGACCGCCCTGCACCCCCGACGTCGAAGTCTGCAATGCGCTCGACGACGACTGCGATACGCGGGTCGACGAGGCGGTGTGTGGCAGCGAGATCTGCAACGGCGTCGACGACGACGGCAACGGCACCATCGACGACGGCGTCCCCGGCGAGGGCGATCCCTGCGGCCTCACGCTGGGGATCTGCATGGAGGGCGTGCAGGCCTGCAACGCCGGCACGATGGAGTGCACGGGCGGCGTGCAGCCGACGGCAGAAGACTGCGGCAACGGGCTCGACGACGACTGCAACGGCGTCGCCGACGACTGCGGGGTCGACTCCGGCCCGCCGTGCATCCCGACGTCCGAGGTGTGCAACGCGCGCGACGACGACTGCGACGGCCTCGTGGACGACGAGGGCGCGTGCGGCGGGACCGAGATCTGCAACGGCGTCGACGACGACGGCAACGGCACCGTCGACGACGGCGTGCCCGGCGAGGGCATGAGCTGCGGCACGAACGTCGGCACGTGCCGCGTGGGCCAGACGATGTGCGTCGGCGGCAGCATCCAGTGCACCGGCGCGATCGGGCCCGCGAGCGAGACGTGCCCGAACGGCGCCGACGACGACTGCAACGGCCTCGTCGACGACTGCATCGGTGTCGACGCTGGCGGCCCGACCTGCGACATCGACGGCGACGGGTACGTGGCCGACACGGGCTGCGGCGGGGGCGCGCTCGACTGCGACGACACGCGATCGGACGTGAGCCCGGCGCAGGTCGAGCTCTGCGACTCGATCGACAACGACTGCGACGCCCTGGTCGACGAAGGCGCCTGCGGCTGATCTACACGTCCCCGAATCGTCGCGTCGCGCGACGATTGGGACGATGCTGGTTGGCGACTCGCGCGTCGTGCGCTGAATGAGCGAGCGTGATTCGTGATCACCGCGAATCACTCGCGAATGCAGCGTCGCGACGGATGTCGCGACGGACAGGAGGGTGAGGCCGCCCGATTCACTCGGGCGGCCGAGGGAGGACGGGTACGTCCTCCCTTCGCGAATCGTCACGATTCGCGACCGGTGATATAGCCGAGCTGCGGCAGCGCTCGATTGCCACGGCGTGCTTCGAGACAGCGCGCCGCGCTGCGGCGCCGATGTCGTTGGGCGGCGGGCTGCGCCGCGCTGGGCACGGCGCGGGCGTAGCCCGCAGCCCGACGCCCGACGCGACGGTTCGGGGACGTAGTCGGACGGCCCGAGGGCGGCTCGTGACCCGAGTCGCCCTCTGCTACATGGGGCCCCATGGCCCGCCTCGGTCTCCTCGTCCTCGCTTTCTTTCTCGTCGGCTCGCTCGGCTGCACCACCGCGACGCGCTCCGGCACCGACGCAGGAGAGGCCGCCGACACGGGCGCCCGTGCGGATGCCGGTGATCCCGGCTCGTGCACCGAGCCCCGTGTGCAATCCGTCTCCGAGCCCTGCTGCATCGCCTACGGGATCGATGCCTGCGGCGCCGGGCTCTTCTGCGCGGCGTTCGACGGCCGCACCGTCGCGACCTGCTACGCACTCGGCTCGCGCCTGGCGGGCGAGGAGTGCAGCGCCGACTCGCACTGCGGCACCGGGACGTGCGGTGCGAGCGGCCACTGCGCCGCCAGCCCCGGGCAGCCGTGCACCGCGGCGGATGGCTGCGCCACCGTGGGCACGACGCACTACCTCTGCGTCGCCGGCAGCTGCGCGCGGGCGACGGGAGAGGTCGGCAGCGCATGCCTGGGCCCGAGCGACTGCAACGCCCCCTACTGCGTGATGGCCCGATGCACGGACGGACAGGTCGGCTCCGAGTGCGCGAGCGACCCCGACTGCGCGAGCGCCATCTGCTACTCCGCCCACTGCTCGGCGGGCGACACGTCGTCGGCCTGCGACACGAACGAGGACTGCGCCGACGGCCTCGAGTGCCCGCCGATGGGCCTGCTCCGCATGTGCCGCCAGGCCGCGCCCACGAGCTGCACGGCCGACGCCCAGTGCCCGCGTGGCGGCTGCTACATGGGCATGTGCGTGACGCACCGGTTCGGCGGTGCGTGCGACTCGATGGCCGACTGCGTGCCCGTCTCGGCGTCGGGCGATCTGCGCTGCCTGAACGGCACCTGCCTCGACCCGCTGATGTCGGGCCAGGCGTGCACGAGCGGCGATCAGTGCGCGAGCGGCTTCTGCTATCCGGATCCGGACAACATCTGCGCATGAGCCCGCGGGCCTCGGCCCACGGCCGCGCGCCCCGGAGCTCGAGGCAGCGTCTCGCTCAAGCGTAGGGCGGCATCGGCAGGCGGGTGCCCGCCTCGAGCTCGATGCCGAAGTGCTCGGCGAGCGCCGCGCGCAGCTGCTCTTCGCTCCCGAGCTTGGTCTCGTGGGCCACGCCGTCACGCCCGCGGCGCGTCAGCACGTCGTCGGCGATCGTGAGGCGGCCCTCGTCGGTCGCGCGCGCGACCATGAGCTGGCGGCGGAACCGCGAGGCCGGGCTCGTGCTGGTGAACCAGTTGCCGACCTCGCGGTCGATCTCGGGCATCTCTTCCAGCGTGAGCTCGGCGACGTCGACCCAGCTCTCGCCGAGCCGCGCCTGGTGGAGGATGCGCGCTGCCGGATCACGCAGCTGCCCCGACCACCGTCCTTCGCGCAACAAGCGCCGGGGCTCGTGCGGCGTGGGCTGCTCGTCCTCGACGTCGAGGCGCAGCGAGGCCGTCGGCGAGAGGGCGCCGACGCCGACGTCGGCCAGCCGAGGACGCCCCTCGAGCGAGACCAGCACCGCGACGTGGGTGCGCGGCGGGACGACGCCCGCCGGCCGGCCCAAGCGCACGCGCGCGCTCACGGGGCGGACCTCGAACCCCACGGCCGCGAGCACGGCCAGCAAGTACGTGTTCTGCTCGAAGCAGTAGCCGCCGCGGCGCGCATGCACGAGCTTGTGCTCGATCCGCTCGAGGGCGAGGTCGATCCCGCGGCCGAGGAGCACGTCCAGGTTCTCGAACGGGATGGCCGCGACGTGGGCGTGGGCGATCGCGTCGAGGACGGCGAGCGTCGGCGCACGCGGGCCGCGATATCCGATGCGCGCGAAGTAGGCGTCGAGGTCTGGCTGGAAGCTCACGGGCGAGAGCATGGGGCCTGCGGATCTACGACGCCTCGGAATCGTCGCGTGACGGGGCGATGGGGCCGCGGAGGGAGGGCGACTCGCGCACGGACGAGGTCCGCGAGCGGCGCCGGCGTGGCATCAGACGCGCGCGACGCCGGCGGGCGTCCCGTCCTTCTTGGTCAGCGGGCGCAGATCGATCCGGCACGTCGAGCCGCCGTGCTTGGGGATCGTCTGCGTGAGGTGGTAGCGCAGGCCGAAGACCGACGAGATGCCCGACTGGAACTGGCCGAAGATCCCGCAGTGCATCATCGACCAGCCGGGGGCCCCGAACCACGGGCACGCCGTGCCCTCGAGCATGCCCGTGTGCGCCGACGCATCCGCCTCGTGCCAGTGCTCCGGGTTCACGCGGAACACGTACTCGCTCATGCGGAGCACCTCGATCGCGCTCTCGGGCGTGTCGGGGAGCGCGAAGAGCTTCTTCGCGCGCTCGCCGGCGCGACGTCCGCCCTCGAAGCAGACCTGACCCAGCACCGCGTTGGCGCCGGGAAGCACCGAAGGGAGCGTGCGCGTCAGCTGGATGAGCACCTCGCCGAGGTGGGTCGTGATCTCGCGCCAGCGATCCTCGACCGGCATGCGCGAGAGCTCGGCCAGCGCGCGCAGCTCCGCACGGCGCCCGAGCGGCGGCGTGCCGAGCCCGCGGAACACCCACGCCGTGCGCGGCCGAAGGCCGGTGAACGAGAGCGCGCCGAGCACGCGCGCCGGGGCGCCCGCGTCGTCGGGGAGCCACGCGTGACGCTCGCGCAGCACCGTCCAGCGGCGCGAGTACGCCGCGCCCGCCGCCTTGGCGATCTCCCGCTCGGCTGCCTCGCGTCCGCCGAGCGGCCCCTCGAGGCCGCGGCGCAGCATGAGGTACCAGCCGTGCATTCCGTCGGCCGCGAGCCACCAGCGCGCGGGCGCTGGGAGGAGCTCGCGCCGGTACACCTCGCGCATCGCGTGCGGTAGGAGCGACATCCGCAGAGGGTAAGGGCCCGCTCCGAGACAAGTCCATCCGATCGGCGTCGCGGCGCCGCGCCGGCGTCGTTCGCGCGACGAGGCGCCCCGGCGGACGTGACCTCTCCGCGCACACCTCCCCGAGAGTGGCGGACGCCGCGGAGCGACACAGATGGCGCCGAGCGCGCGCGGATGGTAGCGACGCGCCGGATGGACAACGTGACCCACACGCTCGCCGGCGCCGCTTTCGCGGAGCTGGTGGCGCGTGTCCGGGCCTCGCGGCGGCCGGACGAGCCTCACCCCGAGACGGTGCGGGGCGCGCTCTGGCTCTCGGCGATGCTCGCGAGCAACGGCCCCGACCTCGACATCGTCCTGAGCGGCACCGTCCGATCGCCGCTCGGGTACCTGCTGCACCACCGCGGCCACACGCACACGATCTTCGCCGCGCCGATCCTGGGCGCCGCTTCGGTCGGGATCGCCTGGCTCTGGGCGCGCAAGCGCGGCGGGCTCTCGCGCTCCTTGCTCTGGCTGGCGCTCGCGCTGGCGACGGCCATGGGCTGGCTGCACGTCGCGATGGACTACGGCAACACCTACGGCGTCCATCCGTTCTGGCCCTTCTCGTCTCGCTGGCACTTCGGCGACGCCATCTTCATCGTCGAGCCGCTGCTCTGGGCCGTGCTCGCGCTACCGCTGGCGCTCTCGGTGACGAGCCGGGGCGCGAAGGCGTTCCTCTTCGGCGTGCCGGCGCTGGGCGCGCTGCTCTCGGCCGTGCTGCCGTTCGTGACGCTGCAGGCGCTCGCGCTCGTGGTCGTCGTCTCGGGGATCGCGCTCGGGCTCGGGCGGATGGTCGGGGAGGTGGGGCGCGGGGTGCTCGCCACGTTCTTGTTCGGCGCGGTCGAGCTCGGCTTCTTCGTCGCGCACGGCGAGGCCGAGGTGCACGCGCGCGGCGCGCTCGCCGGCGCGTTCCCGCGCGAGCGCGTGGTCGACGTCGTGATGAGCCCGTCGCCCGGCAACCCCCTGTGCTGGCAAGCGCTCGGCCTGGGCATCGAGGGCGAGGACTTCGTCGCACGCCACATGGCCATCTCGCTCGACGCGACGCTCGCGCCGGTCGCCACGTGCCGCATCGCGAGCCCGGCGGAGATGACGGTGGCACACACGCCGATCGAGCGCAGCGACACCGGCACGCTCCACTTCCTCGAGGAGATGCGCACGCCGATCGCGCGCCTCAGAGAGCTCGACGCCGAGGGCCGGGACGCCGCCGCGCTCTTCCGCTTCGCGCGCGCGCCTTACGTGCTCGACCGCGAGGGCGAAGCCACGATCGCCGGGGACATCCGCTTCGACCGCGAGGCCGCGCTCGGCTTCGGCGAGATCGAGCTGCGCGACGAGCCGCTCGAGGGCTGGGTCCCCGCCTGGGAGCCGCCGCGGATCGACGTGCTCGACCCGACCCGCGCGCCGCCGGCGCGAGCCCACGGGATCGTCACCGAGTGATCCGCCGAGCAGCCGCGACTACCAGCGTGCGGCGATCTCGGAGCTCGGCTCCTCTCCGCTTCGTGGGAGAGGCTGGGTGAGGGCCAGCCGAGGAGCGTCTCGTCGCCGCGAGCGTTGGGAGCCCTCACCTAACCTCTCCCACGATGTGGGAGAGGGACGGGCGCCGGAAGCGGCGCGCACATCTCGGAGCTCGGCTCCTCTCCGCCTTCGTGGAGAGGCTGAGGTGAGGCGCGCGAGGACGCGACCGAGAGCCGTGTCGTCAGCGCCGGCGTTGGGGGCCCTCACCTAACCTCTCCCACGAACCCACGAAGTGGGAGAGGGACGGGCGCCGGAAGCGGCGCGCGGATCTACGCGATGGAGGGGCCGCGTGTCGGCCCCCCAAGGAAATTCAGTACTCGACCCGGAACAGCTGCTGCCCGAGCAGCAGCATCGATCCCGAGGGCACCTGCGCCGGCCCGTTGAGCCGGATGAACGTGCCGTTCGAGCTCCCCACGTCCGTGATCATCATGCGCCCGCCCTCTTCGTGCAGGCGGCAGTGCAGGCCCGAGACGTATCCGTCGTCCGGGAAGAGGATGTCGCCGCGCTCGCGGCCGAGGTGCATGCCGCCCTGCGGGATCGCGTAGCAGTTGCCGTTCGTCTCGCGGCCGATGACCAGACAGATGCGACCGATGTAGCCCGGCGTCGGGCTCCCCATCAGCTCGACACCGTCCTTCGGCGGCACCGCGTGCAGGCGCTCGAAGCGGATGATCTCCTGCCCGATGCGGAAGATCGAGCGGTCGCGCACCTCGGTCGGCGTGTCGGCCGCGATGCGCATGTAGACGCCGTTCAGGCTGTTCTCGTCGGCGACCTGGAGGCTCGAGCCGCCGAACGTGAAGGTGGCGTGCTTCGGCGAGAGGTACGAGTCGCTCGCGAACAGGCCCCCGGCCTCGCGGCCGACCACCGTGCGCTCCTGGAGCGGGAACGAGTCACCTTCCGACCCGTCGGCGCGGATGAGCACCAGCGTTCCGCGCTGCGCTCCGCCCGAGGCCACCGGCACCGGCACCGGCGCTGCCGCGGCGGGCATCCCCGCATTCGATGCGTTCAAAGGCGCGCCGCAGGTGCCGCAGTACTTGAACGTGCGGTTGTTCATGTTCCCGCAGTTGCCGCACTTCACCTGATCGCCACCGGCGGCCGGAGCCGCGGGAGCCGGTGCTGCGGGAGCGGGCGGAGCGACCGGCGGCGCGCCGAAGCCGCCCTGCGGAGCGGGCGCACCGAAGCCGCCCTGCGGAGCAGGCGCGCCGAAGCCACCCTGCGGAGCCGGCGCACCGAAGCCACCCTGCGGAGGCGGCGCACCGAACGCTCCGCCTGCGGGCGCCGGACGACCTGGACCGAACCCGCCTTGCGGCGGCACCGGGTTACCCGCCGGCGGCGTCGGCGCGGTGAAGCTCTTCGGCGCGTGAGCAGCATCGCGCGGCAGCTCGGCTCCGCAGCCGAGGCAGAACTTGTAGTGATCCTGGTTCTCTTTGCCGCAACGGGGGCAGACGATCACCGGTGGCTCCTTCACGCGTTGCGGCAACCGGAAAGGTACCGCAGCGGCGCGACGATACTCGTGCGACGCGCGCGGGGTCAAGCGACCGGACGACGCGCCCGCCAGCCCGCCCGGGGCCCTGCCGCTCGCCCCCCTCTCGCCCCCGGATCGGGCCCCTCACCCCTCTCGCTTTCCCGCACCTCGACCATCTCCTACACTGCGTTCCCCCGATGGCGGAGGTCGTGCCCAAGCCCGCGAAGGTCGCGCCCGAGAGTGGGCGCAGCACCACCACGCGGCCGGGCACGAGCGACGCGCCGCCGCCCGGCCCCGACCCGCTGATCGGCACCGTCATCGCCGACAAGTTCGAGATCCTCGAGCTGCTCGGCGAGGGCGCGATGGGCCGCATCTACCGGGCCCGCCACCTCACCCTCGACCGCACGGTCGCGATCAAGGTCCTCCACAAGCACCTCGGGGGCGAGGATCGCGTCGCCAAGCGCTTTCACCGCGAGGCCAAGGCGGCCAGCCGCCTCGCGCACCCGAACTCGGTCCACATCATCGACTTCGGCCGCACCAGCGACGGCATCCTCTACATCGCGATGGAGCTCCTCGAAGGCGAGGACCTCCAGACGATCCTCGACCACGACCACCCGCTCACGCCCGAGCGCATCGTCCACATCCTCGTCCCGGCCCTACGCGCCGTCGAAGAGGCGCACCGCGCCGGCGTCATCCACCGCGACTTCAAGCCGGACAACATCATCGTCTGGGAAGACCGCGCGGGTCGCGAGCACGTGAAGGTCTGCGACTTCGGCATCGCGAAGATCCTCGATCCCCAGGAAGGCAACTCCATCACCGTCGACGGCTTCGTCTGCGGGACGCCGCAGTACATGGCGCCCGAGCAAGCGCGCGGCGACGACATCGATCACCGCGTCGACGTGTACGCCGCGGGCGTCGTCCTCTATCAGATGCTCGTCGGCAAGGTCCCGTTCGGGGGCGAGACCACGCTCGGCATCATCACCAAGCATCTCACCGACACGCCCATCCCCCCGCACGTGCGCGCGCCCGAGCTCGGCATCCCGCGCGCGCTCGAGGAGATCGTCGAGAAGGCGATGAGCAAGGAGCCGGCCGGCCGCTACCAGAGCGCCGGCGACATGGCCGACGCGCTCGAGAGCGCGCTGAAGTCCCTCGGTGCCGATGCGAGCGAGCGGCTCGGTCAGGGCCCCTTCACCCTCGAGCGCACACGGCGCGAGCGGGGCAGCGACGAGGCGACGGCGCGCACGCTGATCGCGCCCAAGACGAAGCTCGCCACGCCGAAGGCCGACCCGAGCGCCTCCACGCGGAACGCCGCGATCCTGGTGGCGCTCTTGCTCGTGGTGCTCGCGGTCGCGTGGTGGGCGCGCACGGCCGCGCCGCCGGCGACCGAGGTCACGCCGCCGCCCGAGACGGGCAGGACGCCCGATCCGCCACCGCCGACCACGACGACGATCGCCGCTCCCTTCGTCCCGCCCCCGAGCACGACGACCGACGTCGCACCGCCCCGCACGGACACGCCGCCGCCGAGCATCGCGCTGACACCGGCGACGAGCGGAATCCGCATCCATCCGCCACGCACGAGCACGATCGCGCCTCCACCGACCAGCGCGCCACCGGCGACCGACGCGCGGAGCGAGGGGCAGCGCGCGTTCGACGAAGGCCGTCGCCTCTTCCTCGCCAACGACGTCCCCGGCGCGATCGGGCAGTTCGAAGAGGCCGCGCGCCTGATGCCCACCAACGCCGAGGTCCAGAAGCAGCTCGGCCGCGCGTACATGCGCGGAGGCGACGTCACGAGGAGCGTGGCGGCCTACCGCCGCTACCTCGTCCTGCGTCCCGATGCCGCCGATCGCGCGATCATCGAGGGCATCATCGCGCAGCACGAGTGAGCGCATGACGAACGCACCGCGCATCGCCCTCGTGACCGGCGCGAGCGCCGGCATCGGCCTGGCGACGGCCGTCGCGCTCGCGCGGCGCGGTCTGGCGTTGCGCCTGGTGGGGCGCGACCGAGCCAAGCTCGAGGCGGCCCGCGCCGCCGTGGCCGCCGAGGGCGTCGACGTCGCGACGTTCCGCGCGGACCTCTCTTCGCTCGCGGACGTGCGCGCGCTCGCGAGCGCAGTGCTGGCGCGCGACGAGCCGCTCCACGTCCTCGTGAACAACGCCGGGGTCTGGCACCCCGACTTCCGCCGGAGCGAGGACGGCTTCGAGGACACGTTCGCGGTCAACCACCTGGCGCACTTCCTCCTGACGAACCTCCTTCTTCCGCGGATGCGGCAGACGCCCGGCGATCGGCGCATCGTGCACGTGAGCTCGCGCCTGCACGTGCAGGCCGGCGCCACCGGATCGATCCGCGGCCGCCTCGTCCACGCCGCGAACGTCCTCGGCCTGCGCATCGCCGCGCGCGGCGCCCGCCTGGATCTGGACGCCCTCGATCGCGAGCAGGGCTACGAGGGGATCGAGGCCTACGCGCGGAGCAAGCTCGCGCAGGTGATCTTCTCGGCCGAGCTCGCGCGCCGCGAGCGCGAGGTCACCTCGAACGCGGTGCACCCGGGCTCGGTGGCGACCGAGGTCACCCGCGAGAACGCGCTGCTCTTCGCGCTCCAGCCTCTCTCGAGGCTCGTGCTCAAGACCCCCGCGCAGGGCGCGGAGACCAGCGTGCACGTGGCGACCTCGCCACGGCTGGCCGGCGTCACCGGCCGGTACTTCGCGCGCTCGCGCGAGGCACCGGCCGCGAGGCTCGCGGACGATCGCGCGCTCGGCGCGCGCCTGTGGGCGATCAGCGCCGAGCGCGTCGGGCTCCGCGGCGACTGACGGCGCTCGCGCGGAGCCGAAGCGCGTCGTGCCTTCCGATCAGAGGCACTCGCAGATGGCTCCCACGGGGCCCACGCAGCATCGGTAGGTCGAGCGCGAGCACGCGTTCCCACACGTCGCGCCGTCCGGCCCCTGGAAGCACCCGCGACTGCACGTCGTGCCGCAGCTGCCGCAGTTGGGGGCCGCCGCCGCGCTCACGCAGTTGCCGTTGCAGCAGATTCGCGCCACGCCGCCCGCACAGCCGCAGCTCAGGTTGTTGGTGATGTTGGTGAACGCCGAGGTGCTGACGGAAGGCTGACAGCTCTGGCACGGGTTGGACGGGTTCAGAGCGCCGCTCGAGTAGCAGACGCCGCCGATGAGGCAGCGGTTGGCGGCCAGCGAATTCGAGCAGGATGGCCCGGGGCTGCAGATGTCGTTCGTGCACGTCAGGGAGTCCATGCAGTTGCCTCCGCTGATGGGCGCGCACACGCCACCCATGCACGCGGTGCACGTCGCGGCGTTCGAGTCGTCGCACGCGGTCCCGTTCGCACGGCTGGACCAAACCCCCGGCGTCGCGGCGTCGCAGTACTCGCAGTCGAGGTTCCCCGGGTTCGCCACACCGTTCGCGTAGCAGGTCGTGCCGATCCGACAGAACCCCGGGTCGATCATGCCGTCGCAGTCGTCGTCGACGCCGTTGCACGGCTCGGGCGCACCTGGATGGATGTTGGGATCTGCGTCGGCGCAGTCGATGTTCGCGCCCGTCGGCGCGCGATCCGTCCATCCACCGGGGTTGCCCGAGCAGGGCAAGCAGGCCTGCATCGTGGCGGCGCCGCTGGCCGGGTAGCCGTCGAGATCGACGTCGCGGTAGCACGTCGCCCGGACGCCGTTGTCGATGGTCCCGTCGCAGTCGTCGTCCATGCTGTTGCAGACCTCGGGCTGCGAGGCGACCGAGCACGGCGCCCACTGGCCGCTGCTGCACGTCTGCGTTCCGCGCCCGGCGCAGCAGGGCCGTGTCGTCGTGCCGGTGCACGCGCAGCCACCGGGTGGGTCGTTCGGCGTGCCGTTGCAGTCCTCGTCGAGCATCGCGACGTCGCACGCATCGACGGCGCCGGGGAAGACCGTCGCCCTCGTGTCGTCGCAGTCGGCGGCGCCCGCCACGGGAACGCGCGACGTGGTCCCGACGCCGCACGCGCCGCACAGGTGAGAGACCGTGGCGCCCATGGCCGCGAACGTGTCGCCGTCGCCATCGGCGTAGCAGGTCGCCGACACGCCCTCGTCGGTCATCATGTTGCAGTTGTCGTCGATCCCGTTGCAGAGCTCGGCGGCCGCCGGCGAGCGCTGTGGGTCGTTGTCGGCGCAGTCGATCGCGCCGGTCATCGGGAGGCGATTGGTCTGCATCGGCGGGCAGCCGCCGACCAACGCGCGGCCCGGCGTCGGGCAGGAGTCGTGGATCTGAGGCCCCGACGGGGGGAACGTGTCGTTGTCGGCGTCCTCGTAGCAGACGATGGTCAGGCTCTCGTCGATCGTGCCGTTGCAGTTGTCGTCGACGAAGTTGCAGGCCTCGGTCCCGACCGGCGACACGAAGCGCGAAGCGTCGTTGCAGTCGGTGGCGCCGGCCGTGGGGGCGATGCTCGTGTAGCCGAGGGGACAGCCGCCCACGAGGGGACGCGTCGGCGCGTAGCACTGCGACGACATCGGCGCCGCGCTCGCCGCGTACCCGTCGTCGTCGGCGTCCACGAAGCAGTTCACGCGGAGGCCGTCGTCGACGACGCCGTTGCAGTCGTCGTCGACGTTGTTGCAGGTCTCGGGAACGGGAGCGATGGAGCACGCGCCCGCCGCGGTGCAAGAACGCGAGTCGGTCCCGGTGCACGTGCAGAGCGCGGGCGGGTTGGCGACGCCGTCGCAGTTCTCGTCGACCATCGCGGCGTCGCACACCTCGCCGTGCGAGGGGTTGATGTCCCGATCGGCGTCGTTGCAGTCGGTGCTCGTCTCGCTGTACCCGGCCGGAACGAAGCACGCCATCGTCGTGGCGCCGTTGGGATCGCCGAAGCCGTCGCCGTCGAGGTCGACGAAGAACGTGCGCTCGACCGCCTCGTCGATGCTCGCATCGCAGTCGTCGTCGGTGCCGTTGCAGGTCTCGGTCGAGCCCGGATGCACCGTCGGGCGCATGTCGTCGCAGTCCGAGCCGCAGGTGGTCCCGTTGCAGCAGCGCGCGTCGGGCTCGCCGTCGGCGTCCGCGTCGCGGAACCCGTACGTCGTCGGATCGCAGTCTTCGTCGTGGGCGGTCGGGTCGCAGACCTCTTGGTTGCCGGGATACCGATTGGGGTCGTTGTCGTCGCAGTCGTCTCCGCCCGCGCAGGCGCGCGAGCGGTGACCGTCGCGATCGAGGTCCTCGGTGGCGCCGCAGCTCGACACGCAGGTGTCGGCGGCCTCGTCGCAGGTCTGCCCGGCCGTGCAGGTCGTCGTGCCCGCCTGGCAGTGCCCCGAGATGCACATCTCGGCGCCGTTGCAGAACAGACCGTCGTCACAGGCGGCGCTCGAGGTGCACGGAGTGCTCGGCCCCGAGTCGCGTCCGCCGTCGGACGCGCCGCCGTCGAGCGCAGCGTCGATCTCGGCGTCGACGTCGATGGTGGTGGTCTGCGAGCATCCAGCGACGACGCACGCCAGACCCAGACCCAAGCAAGCAAGACGGTTCATCGGAGCTTCCCCTCTGCCCCTCGGGCGAGCCGAGTGTCCCACGAGCGGCGTCGGGTCGTCGACCCGGTGCGCCACGACACGAGGCGGGCTCCAGGCTCGCCGCCTGCGTGCGGATCAGGGCGCGGTGAACGTGAGCGCGAGGTTCGGCGGCAGGTAGAGGTCGAAGCGGCCGGGCGCCACGTCGTACGGGAGGCTCGGGGTGGTCGTGCTGGGCGGGCACGTGCGCGTGAGCATCACCTGGGTCCCGCTCGTCGTGAACGTGCCCGACGATCCGTCGGCCGTGCCGCGCTCGACGAGGACGAGCTCGTACGCCGAGCCGGTGAACCGCACGGCGCCCGAGAGCATGCGGGTGCCGGTGCCGCTCGCGCCGCCGGGCCCGGTGTACGCGCGGATGGCGGTGAGGGTGTAGGTGCCGTCGGTCACCGTGCCACCGGCCGGGATCGGGGAGTCGGTCGCCACGTTCTCGCTCGTGACCGTCGCGCCCGGCGCGATCGACGTGCAGGCCGTCGCCGCGTCCGAGGTCGGGCCGCCGTCGGCCGTGCCGGCGTCGATCGCGGCCGCGTCGGCCACCGCCGCGTCGGTCGTGCCGGCATCCACCACGGCGGCATCGCCCTGGGCGCTGGGCGCAGTCGAGCAGCCGCTCGAGGACGCGAGGAAGAGGACGAAGAGGATCGTACGAGCGCTCACGAGGCGGGGCGAATATCACCGATCGGAACGGGGATCTACCCCGCGCCACGGCGGCGGGCGCGTGTACGCACGCTCCCTTCGGGGCGCTATCCTCGCAGGGATGCCGCAATTCCGCCTTCGTCCCGCTTCGAGCCACGCCCTCTTCCTCACCGTGCCGGCCTTCGTGCTCGCACTCGCCCTCGGTGGCTGCGACTGCGCGGGACCGACGCTCCACGGTGTCGGCTCGTCGTGCACGAGCAGCACCGACTGCGCCGCCGGGCTGATCTGCTTGAACCAGGTCTGCACCGTGCCGACCGACGGCGCCGTTCCGCTCGACGGGCGCGTCGACGGAAGCGGCGGCGACGCGAGCACCTGCGCGACGCCCTGCCGCCGAGGAACCCTGTGCTGCGGCGACGACGAGGAATGCGTGGACGAGCTCTTCTGCTCGCCGAGCTGCACCGGCACGCGCTGCGGCGACAACCACCTGACCTGCTGCGGGGCCGGACAGATCTGCCTCGACGACGTGGTCTGCGCGGCCGACTGCGAGGCGGGCCACGCGCTCTGCGGCGCAGCGAACGACGTCTGCTGCGACGCCGGCGACGTCTGTGTCGAGAGCGCGTGCACGACGCCCGGAGATGCGTGCGCGGACGACTACGACTGCCTGACGGACGGAACGTACTGCGAGCCCACGATCGGCCACTGTCTGCCCAATCCGGCACCGCCCCTCTGCGAAGTGCGACCGGCGTTCGATCAGGTCTCGCTCGCCGTCGAGTGGCACTGGGACGGCGTGGTGGTCTCCGGCCGCACGTACGTGAACGTGGCCGCCACCCCGGCGATCGGTGACGTCAGCGGTGACGGCGTGCCGGACGTCGTGGTGCCCGCCTACGCCGGCAACGACCTCGCCGACGCCGTCCTCGTGGCGCTGAACGGACGCGACGGAACGTTGCTCTGGAGCGTGAGCGGCGCCAACGCCCCGCAGTCGCTCGGCAGCGCCGCGGTCGGCAACCTCGATCCGTCCGACGACGCGCTGGAGATCGTCTACAAGGTCGCCGGCGGCGCGCTTCGTGTGCTGGACGGCGACGGCACGACCGAGCTCGCGCGCCAGGCGACGGGCAGCGCGGCGACGACGCGGACGTTCGCGCCCTCGCTCGCCGATCTCGACCACGACGGCGACGTGGAGATCGTCGCCGGCTGCCAGATCCTCTCGCTCGAGCTGGGCGGCGGCGGCGTGTTCACGCTGCGGCAGCTCACCGACCAGGGCGCCTGCGCCGAGCCCTCGCAGACGTTCTCGGCGACCGCGATCGCGAACCTCGACGCCGACGCCGACCTCGAGATCACGAGCGGCGGCCACGCGTACGACGCGAACGGCACCGCGCTGTGGACGACGACCGGGACCGACGGCCTCCCCGCCGTCGCCGATCTCGATCTCGACGGCACGCCCGAGGTGATCAACGTCGTGAACGGGCACGTCGTCGTCCGGAACGGCGCGACCGGCGCGGTGCACGTCGGCACCGGCGGCGACTGGCTCGACCTCGACGTCACGATCCCCGGCGGCGGCAACGGCGGCGCGCCGACGGTCGCCGACTTCGACGGCGACCACATGCCCGAGATCAGCGCGGCCGGCCAGGGCCGCTACGCCGTCTACGATCTCGACTGCGTCCCGGCGGCATCCCAGCGGCCCGGCCGCGCGGGCGGCGACTGCACGCCGGGCAGCACCAACTTCCTGCGCTGGTCCGCCCCGACCCAGGACATCAGCTCGTCGGTGACGGGCTCGAGCGTGTTCGACTTCCAGGGCGACGGCATCGCGGAGGTCGTCTACAACGACGAGTGCTGGCTCCACGTCTACGACGGCGGCGACGGCACCGAGGTGCTCGCGATGCCGCGCCCCAACTCGTCGCGCACCGCGCTCGAGTACCCGATCGTCGCCGATGTGGATCGCGACGGGAACAGCGAGATCGTCGTGCCCGCCAACAACGATCAAGCCGTAGGACGCGATCACTGCGACACCGCGTACGCGACGCGCTTCGGCGTCCCGGTGGCGATGCTCGACCCCGAGTTCCGTGCCGGCACGCACGGCATCTACGTCTTCGGCGATCCCGCCGACCGCTGGGTGAGGACGCGACCGATCTGGAACGAGTACGCCTACCACGTCACGAACGTCGACGACCGCGGCGCGATCCCGACGACGGAGGCGGACAACTGGTCCACGGCAGGCCTCAACGACTACCGGCAGAACGTGCAAGGCATCGGCGTGTTCAACGCGCCCAACCTGGCCGTCACGCTCGACGTCGTCGCGCAGTGCGGCACATCGTCGATGGTCCTCTCGGCCGTCGTCACCAACGCGGGCAGCCGCGGCGTGCCGGCCGGCGTGCTCGTCGAGCTCTACCAGACCACGCCGGCCCCCGAGGTGCTGGTGGGAACGGCGATGACGACCACGGCGCTGCTGCCCGGCGGAAGCGAGCGGATCACCGTCACCGCGACCGCCGTGCCGATCGGCGTGGACCTCGTCTACGAGGCGCGCGTCGACGGCGCGAGCAGCACCATGCCCGTCACCGAGTGCATCGAGGACGACAACGCCGCCCAGGCCGGCGATCGCTGCAGCGTGCTCATGTGAAGGGCGAGCAGCGAGGGGCGGCGGCACCGCGATCCCGCGCGTGCGTTTCCGGATCGTCGAGCGATTCCGCGGCGTTGACCGCGGAGCCCACGTCTCGGGCCAGGGGTGCAACGTTTGTTGCGGTGACATCGCGCGTCGGCGCGCGTAGCGTGGGAGGGAACCTGGGGAGGCTCCGATGAGGACCATCGTTCGTTCGTTCGTTCGTTCGTTCGTTCGTTCGTTCGTTCGTTCTCGCGGTGATCTCGGTCGGGCTCGGCAGCTGCGTGCAGACGCCCGCGCCGACCTGTGACGGCCTCGGCGCGTGTGACGGCGTGGCCGCTCCGCACGCCCGCACGTGCATCGATCACTGTCTTCCGACGTGGGCGCCGTTGCGCGCTGATCTTTGTTCGGATGGCTGTCCGGCGGGCTACCACTGCAGCGGCCTGCTCTGTGCGGCCGACCAGTGGTGCCCGCTCGACTCGTGCGATCCTGCCGTCTACGAGTCGCCCGCGCGCGGCCTGCTGCGCGTCTGCGGCTCGGGCCTGCACTGCACCGCGGACGCGATGGCCCCCGCCGGCATGGGCGTCTGCACGCCCGAGCTCTCGCTCCTCGACGCCTGCACGCCCGGCTCGGACGAGTGCGGCGACGGCCTCGTCTGCCTGGACGACACCTGTCCCGGCGTCGACGACCTCTTCATCCGCAACCCGCCCGATCATCCCGTCTGCCTCGGACCCCGCATCGAGGGACAGACCTGCGACTCGAACGCGGCCGATCTCGCGCTCGGGCTGGCGACCGGCTGCGCGCCGTGCGAGGAGGGCACGTTCTGCGCGCCGCGACGCGCGATCGACCCGGACCATCCGGAAGCGACCGACAGCGTCTGCGTGAGGTCCTGCGCGGCGGCGAACGGCCTGGGCGACCCGTCGCTCTGCGCGTGCCAGACGGATACCGTGCGGTGCTTGCCTCCGACGGCGCCCGTCCTTCGCGGCGACGGCTCGTCGGCTGGCACCTGGTTCTGCACGCCCTGCACGCCCGACGGTGTCGCAGGCTGCGGGGAGACCAACGGCAAGCTCTGCTGCGACGACCAGGCGCGCTGCGAGCAGGTCACGGACGTGCTCACCGGCGTGGATCGAGACGTCTGCTGTCGCGGGCCCGCGCTCGGCGATCCTCTGCGTCCGGACGTGCAGCAGGGCGCGGAGTGCTCGACGTCGAGCCGCCGTCAGGAGTGCTGCCCCGGCTCGTTCTGTGACTCGACGGGGCACTGCCAGTCGTGCGCACGGGCGGGCGACGCCGCGGGTGGGCGGCCGTGTTGCCCCGGGACCATCGCCATCGAGAGCGGCATCTGCGCAGCCTGCGCGGACACGCGCGCGCTCTTCGACTTCCAGCACAACGAGGCCGGGATCACGTACTGCAGCAACGAGACGTTCCTCGTCTCGAGCGTCGCCGACCAGACGCCTCCCACGCCCGACGACGTCGACGCCGCGTTCATCCCCAGCTCGACGGTCGCCTTTCCCTACGAGTACCGAGACGCGCTCGGCGCCTCGCTCGATCACACCGCGGGCATGACGCGGACGGCCGAGTACTCGCTCTCGCGGCAGCACCACGCGTTCCTCTTCGACGCTCCCATCACCGACACCTCGACGGGCTTCGGCGGTGCGTTCGGCAAGGGCACGCACTTCATCGAGCTGCCTCCGGACGACGACGGCCTGATCCCGGCGGCGAGCGTCCCGCTCCCCGACCCGGACTGGACGCGCTTCCGCATCTACGACTCCGGCCAGTGCTCGGCCTTCTACCCCTGGGAGACCGTGGCCGCCGCGCTCGAGATCCCGTTCAACCAGCAGATCGCGGGCCTCATCGGCCACGGCGCAGCAGGCCCCGTCTCGACGAGCGGCGTCAGCGTGACGCCGATCTTCGATGGGCGCGCAGGCGACATCTACGGCGTCCTCGAGGCGCGTGATCGGCTCGAAGTGAACGCCTCCTACCACCTCGGCTCGCTCGCGGCCTGCAACGACGTGGAGATGACGATCGCGATGACGATGAGCCTGACCACCGTCGAGGGCTTCGTGGAGAACGAGCTCACGCGCATCTCGGATCGGGCGCTCTTCGTCGGGCAGGGCCCTGGCCACATGTGCGAGCGCGCGGACGCCCACCACTACGTCTGTCATCTGCCGGTGGCCCCGACGTCGAGCACGCCGTACTGGACGACGCGCAACGTCGACTTCCCGCGCGAGGCGGGGCTCTACGACTGGCGGGTCGCCCGCGGCACGCCCGACGAGCTCGACCTGCTCGATCTGGCGTTCGCCTCGGTCGAGTGTGCGGCCTATCGCGACCAGTACATCTGCAACCTCCCGCGCTTCACGGAGGACCTCATCTGCTGTCCGACGGCGCCGTTCTGCCCTGTCCCGCCGCTCTCCGACCCGACCTGCCAGACGGCGCGGACGGCGCGGAGCCCGTGGGGCGACCGGCGGCGGGTCCAGTGCAACGCTCCGGGCGTGGGCGACATCCCCGGCAGCTGCGAGAACGCCAGCCCCGGCTCCCCCTTCTTCGGGTACTACGAGTACGCTCCGGGGCTGCGCTTCGATGGCGAGGTCGACACCGACGATGCGCAGGTGCTCCCGGCGCCGCGCCCGATCACGCTCGTGCCGAACACCTACGACTTCGAGGCGGCGATCAGCCAGAGCGATCTGACGGTCGAGATCCCCGGCTGCCTCTTGCAGGACGTGGTGGAGGAGGCGTTCCAGACGCAGAGCCGCGCGCTCGCCCACCAGACGGGCTCCGCGCTGAGCGCGATCCTGGCCGGCACGTTCGGCGCGACGCCGGGGGCGTACGGGCTGGGAGGCCAGAGCCTGGCGTGCAGCACCGACGCGGGCTGCCAAGCGGCCGCACCCTTCGGCCAGACGCGGAGCCGCTGCGTGCGCGGAGCCTGCAGCGTGCGCATGGAGCCGCGCCGCATGAACATCATGCCGGCAGGGATCGAATTCGTGGTGGCGCAGACGTCGTCCGACCCTCAGGCGCCGCTCTTCGCCATGGGCCCCTTCGGCATCGGCGGCGCGCTGTTCCCGAACCTGTCCTGTGCGCCGACGCGGAATTGGCCCGTGAGCCTCACCACGCGATCGCCGTACAGCCTCACCCGCTACACGACGCCGGACCTGCGCCGTATCGACCCTCGGAGCATCACCGCGACGAACGGCACGGCCATCCTGCACAACCGCCCGGATACTGCGATCACGTTCTGTGAGCGCGTGACGACTCCGAACGGCCCGACCAACTGCATCTGCCCGCAGACCGGAACGCGCTGTCAGACGATCGACCTCACGCTCGCGGGCTACTCGATCCCGTCCGGCCGCATCGGCTGTAGGCCGCCGGCCGGGCAGCCCGACGGCCCCCTGGAGTGCTGCACCACGGGAGGCACGGCATGTTCCGCTCCGCCCATGCCTTGACCGCGGTTGCCGCGCTGACGGGGATCGGTGTCGCGGGATGTGCGGCGGACCACTCGCCGGGCGACGCCGGCCCGGACGCGCGCGACGAGGCAGGGCTCTCCTGCGTCATCGCCGGGATGAGCCGTTGCGACCTCGCGTGCGGCGGCGACGCCGGGCACGGGAGCGCATGTCGAGAAGATCCATCGGTGTCCTCCAGGTGCCTGCAAGGGCTGTGTCTCCCGACAGGGGAACACGGGCTGGACATAGGCTGCGCGGTCGGACCCACCACGCCGGTCTACTGCGACGACGACGGTGTTTGTGTGAACGACGCGGAATTCGGCGGCGGCTTCTGCGTCGACGAGTCCGTCTGCGATGAAGCCGCCCGCGTCGGTTTCCCTCTCACGTGCACGTGGTCGGACGGCACCTCGCGCCTGCATCCCACGACGACGAGCGGCTGCCCTGCGCCCGCACATCCGTCCACGCCCTTCTGCGGGACGGATTGCGATGCCTGCCCGACCTACAATGCGCAGCCGGTCCTGCGCGGCGTCTGCGTAGGACGCAACGACGCGCGGCCGCTGGGCGTCTGCATCCCACCCGATGGCTGCGACCGCGGGACTCGTGGGCCGGAGGACGTCTGCTTCGGCGTGAACGACGTCTGCCAGTTCCGCGAGCTTTGCGCCGACACGACGTGCGGCTGCGTGGTGATTCGGGGCGGCTCGGCCCCCGATGGTCTACCCGACCACGGCTGGCCCACCAGCATCGAGGCCTGCCGCGCGTACCGCGACATGTACCCGGACCAGGTGGAGTGCGTCGTCGACCGCGACTGGCACCCCGCGCCGTGACGGTATGCTCCGCTCCGCCATGCCTTGACGGTGGTCGCCGCACTGGCGGCAGCCGCGGTCTCGGGATGCGCGGCCTACCACACGCCCGGTGACGCCGGCCCCGACGCGCGCGACGAAGCAGGGCTCTCCTGCACGATCGCGGGCCTCAGAAGGTGCGATCTCGCATGCGGGGGCGATGCTGGTCACGGGAGCGCGTGCCTAGAGGCGCCACGGGTCCTGTCGCGTTGTCTGCAGGGCCTCTGCATCCCAACCGGTGCCGCAACGAACGAGATCTATCCGTGCGTGCCCTCGCTCGCGAGCATCGGCTACTGTGATGACGATGAGGTTTGTATCGCCGATGCCGAGTTCGGCGGTGGCTTCTGTGTCGAAGAGTCGGTCTGCGACGAGGCTACGCGCGTCGGGTTTCCTCTGACCTGCACCTGGTCGGACGGTACTTCGCGCCTCCATCCGCTGACCACGAGCGGGTGCCCCGCTCCGGCTCGCCCATCGACACCGTTCTGCGGGACCGACTGCGAATCCTGCCCCACCTACAATGCGCAGCCGGTCCTGCGCGGGGTCTGCGTGGGCCGCAACGACGCGCGGCCATTCGGCCTCTGTATCCCTCCCGACGTCTGCGCTCGCGGGACTCGTGGGCCGGAGGACGTCTGCTTCGGCGTGAACGACGTCTGCCAGTTCCGCGAGCTGCGCGCCGACACGACGTGCGGCTGCGTGGTGATTCGGGGCGGCTCGGCGCCGGACGGTCTTCCCGACCACGGCTGGCCCACGAGCATCGAGGCCTGCCGCGCATACCGCGACATGTACCTGGATCAGGTGGAGTGCATCGTCGACCGCGACTGGCATCCCGCGCCGTGAGAGCGGCGCAGTCCCGTCCACTCGGGTGTGCTCGGGGGACGGCACCTGGGCCACGCCCTCGCATCTTCGTTGCCGCGACGCCGCATTCCCGCTATTCCCGGTGCGCCATTGGCAGCCGGCCGCTCGGGCCCCATGCCTCGGCCGTCGGAGGTGCGATGGAATCGGAGCTGGTCTCGCGGGACGTGGCGGTCATGGAAGAGGGCGCGGAGCTCTTGCGCTTCTCCACGTGCGGCAGCGTCGACGATGGCAAGTCCACGCTGATCGGGCGCCTGCTCTACGACACGAAGGCCATCTTCGAGGACCAGCTCGCGCACGTCGAGGACGTCTCGCGCCGCCGCGGCGACGAGTACACGAACCTCGCGCTCCTCACCGACGGCCTGCGCGCCGAGCGCGAGCAGGGCATCACCATCGACGTCGCCTACCGCTACTTCGCGACGCCGCGCCGCAAGTTCATCATCGCGGACACCCCCGGCCACATCCAGTACACGCGCAACATGGTCACCGGCGCGAGCACGGCGAACCTGGCCATCGTGCTGGTCGACGCGCGCAAGGGCCTGGTCGAGCAGTCGCGCCGCCACTCGTTCCTCGCCTCGCTGCTCCGCATCCCGCACCTCGTGTTCGCCGTGAACAAGATGGACCTCGTCGACTGGAACGAGTCCGTGTTCCACCGCATCGAGGCCGAGTTCCGCAACTTCGCGAGCAAGCTCGACGTCCAGGACATCGCGTTCATCCCCATGAGCGCGCTCAAGGGCGACAACGTCGTCGATCGCTCCGCGAACATGCCCTGGTTCAAGGGGAGCCCCCTGCTCCACCACCTCGAGACCGTGCACATCGCGAGCGATCGCAACCTGATCGACGTCCGCTTCCCCGTGCAGTGGGTGGTGCGTCCCCAGTCGGGCTCGCACCTCGACTACCGCGGCTATGCCGGCGTCGTGAGCGGCGGCATCCTCAAGCCGGGCGACGACGTGATCGCCCTGCCGAGCGGCTTCGGATCGAAGATCAAGAAGATCGAGACCCACGACGGCCCGGTGAGCGAGGCGTTCGCGCCGATGAGCGTCACCGTGCACCTCGAGGACGAGATCGACATCTCGCGCGGCGACATGCTCTGCCGCCCGCACAACCAGCCGACCGTCGCCCAGGATCTCGAGGCGATGATCTGCTGGATGACCGACAAGCCGCTCGAGCTGCGCGGCCGCTACCAGCTCAAGCACACGACGCGCTGGGTGCGCGCGATCGTGACGAACGTGCAGTACGAGCTCGACGTGAACACGCTGCACCGCAAGGAAGGCGTGACGACGCTCGGGCTGAACGGCATCGGCCGCATCTCGCTCCGAACGCAGGCGCCCGTGTTCTACGACGCGTACCGCCGCAACCGCGCGACGGGGAGCTTCATCCTCGTGGACGAAGCGACGAACAACACGGTCGCCGCCGGGATGCTGCTCTAGATTGGAGGCCGTCCCACGGCTTCGCCCGTCGGGCCTCGGCACCCGAGCGCCGTGCGCGCGGCGATCGAGGAGGTCCGGAGCGCCGCCGGGCCCGATCCCGGCTGAACGGGTGGTCGCCGAATCGGCGGCACCGAGAAGAGCCCGCTGAGGAACGCAGGAATGCAGGAACAGGAGCTCGGCCTGTCTGGATCGTTCCTACGCTCCTACCTTCCTCAGCAGCCACTCTCGGCTCGGCCGCGCTGCCGATCGAGCGACACCCCTCGAGCGCGGTTCTCGGCGGGCTCGACGCGCGGGGCCGAGCGCCGTGGGCGCGGGCGCTCTTCCACGCGCCCGTGGCCGAGGACACACGAGGTCCACGGGGGCGCCTCCCGATCTGCGCGACCGCAGCAAGGCCCGCCCCGGGCATGGGCATTGCGCCCACCCCGGTGTGCGGCTCTCCCACCTCGTTGCGCTCGCGGCGCTCGCGCTCGTCGTGCTGGCAGCCCTCGCGCTCGCGCTCGGCCCTCGGCCCGGCGCGAGCAGCGATGACGCCACGAGCCGCACGACCACGGCTCCGCTGGCGGCGCCACCGCTCGGAGCCATCGGCTGGACGAGCACGCGCGACGCTCTGGCGCGGGCCTCCTTCGACTCCGATGGCGGGCTCGCGCGCGCGTACGACGCGGGCCCCCCCGTCGAGTCGACGGGCCTGGCGGCGCGAGCCGCCGCGCGCGCGCTCTGCCCACGCTTCGCGAGCACGATGCGCGCGGGGCGCCGACGGCACGGATGCGCGCCGACGGACGAGGACGACGCGGTCGAAGAGCACTGCACGTCGGGGGTGGACCGCCGTTTCGGTTGGATGGACGACTCGCTCGTGGTCGACACCGCAGCCGTCGAGGCGTGCCTGCGCGGGCTCGAGCGCGACGCCGCGGCCGGCACGACGGTCTACCTGGAGATCGCGTGCAACGAGCTGCTCCGCGACGCCGCCCAGGAAAGCGAGCCCTGCACGCACGAGGGCTACGGCTGCGGCCACGATGGCTTCTGTACGAACGGAGCCTGCCTGCCGGCCGCCGCGCGCGGCGCACCCTGCTCGGAGATGCCCTGCGCACGGGACCTCGTCTGCGTCGCGGGTCTCTGCGCGCTCCCGACCCCGCGCGGCGGGGCCTGTGACGAGGACGCGGCCTGCGCCGACCCCGGCGACGCTTGCGAGAACGGCCGCTGTGGACCGGTCGATGCGGGGCACGTCGAGGCGCCCGACGGCGCCTGCGCGACCGATCTCGACTGCGATGGCTACCGCCGCTGCGTCGGTCTCGAGGTGGCGCGCTGCGTCCCGGCCCCGGAGCTCGGCCAGCCCTGCAGCGGCGCGTACGACTGTGGGCAGCTGCAGTGCTCGGCGGAGGGCGTCTGCGTGGACCCGATGCCGAGCCCCCCGTTCGGCCCGCTCGGCGAGGGCGCGCCCTGCGAGCTCTCGGCCCGTGGGGAAGAGTGCGCGAGCGGCCTGCGCTGCGCGTACGAGCTCGAGGGCTACCGGTGCGTGCGCCCCGCCGCGCTCGGAGAAGAGTGCGAGCGCGCCGGCTGCCTGGAGGGCTGCATCTGCGAGTGGCAGATCGACGAGGGGCGATGCGAGGCGGAGCTCTGTGACTCGCACCCGTTCCAAGACGACGAGGAGTGACCTCGAGCGCCGCCTCGGCCCTCACGACGCTCGTTCGCGTCGCTCGCTTGCCCGCGCAGGGGAGCGCCACGCAGCCAATGGCGATCAGTGCGGAGCCCGTGCGACGGGACGGCGGCGACGGGAGAGCGCCTCGGCGGCGAGCTCGAGCTCCGACGCGAGCGTGGTGCCGTGGATGGTCACGCTCAGGCTCGTGCCCGTGTAGACGCCCCACAGCAAGCCGATGACCTGTCCGGCGCCGTCCATGACCGGGCCGCCGCTCGATCCCGGCTCGGCCTCGGCGTCGAGGAGGATGCAGTTGTGGCCTTCGCCGCAGGCCTGGTCGGACAGCAGCGTACCCGTCACGACACCGGCGACGACTCCCTCGGTGGTGATGAAGAAGAGGCCGCCGGGGTTGCCACCGACGACGACGCGCTCCCCTCGCACGAGCTGGGCGTCCGAGACCTCGAGCGCAGGCGCCTCCAGCGCCTCCTCGGTGACGAGGACCGCGACGTCGACGCGATCGGAGATGTAGCGCGCGTGCGCGAGGTGCTCGGTCCCGTCGTAGAGCACGATGCGGAGCGGGTCGGCGCTCTCGGCGACGTGCGCCGCGGTGACGATCACCAGGCGCCCGCCCACGCGGGTCACGAACCCCGAGCCGAAGTCGCCGTCCGGGCGCTCGATGCGCACCATCGAGCGGACGCAGCGATCGTGGACGCCGCGTAGATCCGCAGGCGCCGGTGCGGTCGTGCCCGACGCGAGCGTGTCCTGCGCCGCGGCGCCGGCCGCGAGCCCCCACACCGAGAGGATGAGAGCGATGCGCCCGATCATCGTCGACCGAGTGGGACCCCGGCCCCTGGCGAGCCTTGGGTCGAATCGATCCGCCGGCCCTGGCGCGGCGCCTGCTATGACCCTCCGATGGGCGACGACGGGGTCGAGCGCGCCATCGACGCGCTGAAGACGGCACTTCGCGAGGGCCTCGATCCCGGGCCCTCGGGCGGCGCGCTGCGACGCGGGCCGACGACGGCGATCGAAGCGCGGATGGACGCCCTCGCCACGGAGCAGGCGTGGGAGTCTCGCGCGGCGGCGGCGTACGTGCTCCGCTTTCTGACGGGACCGACGGGTGAGACACCGCGCGGCGAGCCCGTCCGCGCGCGCGCGCGACGTATCGCCGGCCTGGCCGATCGCGAGACCGATCCGCGGGCCCTGACCGAGATGCTCGCGGCGTTCGTCGATCTGCGCGGCGAGATGGACCCCGCCGAGGTCTGCGCGCTCGCGCTCCGCTTCCTCGGGCACGAGAGCGCCGAGGTGCGCGAGACGAGCGTCGCGGTGCTCTACGGGCTCGATCGCGACGAGGCGATCGAGGCGCTCCTCGACGCGAGCCGCGACGCCGACGCGCGCGTGCGCGACGCGGCCTGCTTCGGCCTCGGTCACATGCTGGGATCACCCGGCACGACCGGCGGCATCGTCGACACGGCGCCGATCCGCGAGGCGCTCGCCGCGCGGCTCACCGACGACGACGTCGAGGCCCGCGAGGAGGCGGCGACCGGGCTCGCGCTCCGCGGCGACGAGCGAGGCCTCGCCGCGGTCGAGGACATGCTCGCCCGCTTCGACGAGCAAGGCGTGACGACGCGGGTGCTCGCGACGGCCGCCGAGGCGCCCAGCGCGCGCTACGTGCCGCACCTCGAGGCCATCGTCCGAGAGCTGCCCCACCTCCGCGAGGCCGTGGTGGCGCTGGATGAATGCCGCGCCGCGGTCCCGCGCCCCGTCTGCCGCGGGCCGCGCCTGCACGCGGCATGCGACTGCTTCCGCGGCCTGCCAGGCTTGCCGCGGTCCTGATCGACGACGTCCCGACGTCGGGGCTCGGCGCGACGACTCGCTGGAACGTGGCAGCCGCCCTCGCACCGAGCTTGCTCTAGCGCCCGAGCCGTCGTGATAGCGTTCTGCCCCATGCCGATGCGCGTCGTCTTCCTGTCGCCCGCCTATCCCCCCGAGATGCAGCAGTACACCCGCGGCCTGGCCGAGGTCGGGGCCGAGATCTACGGCATCGGAGACAGCCACCCGCAGGCGCTCCCGTCCGACGTGAAGCGCTACCTGCACGGCTACCTCCAGGTGCCGCGGATCATGGACGAGGAGGACGTCGTCGCCCGCGCCACCGAGTGGCTCCGCGGCAAGCCGATCGATCGCGTGCTCGCGAACTGGGAGCCGCTCGTGATCCTCGCCGCGAAGATGCGCGAGCGCTGGGGCATCCCCGGGATGAGCGTCGACACCGTGCGGGGCTTCCGCGACAAGCAGCTGATGAAGGAGCGCGTGAAGGCGGCCGGCCTGCGCACGCCGCGCTCGCGCCGCGTTCGCACCGTGAAGGACACGTACGAGGCGGCCGAGGAGATCGGCTACCCGCTGGTCGTCAAGCCCATCGCCGGCGCCGGCAGCGCCGACACGTATCGCTGCGGCTCGCGCGAAGAGCTCGACGCCGCGCTCGCGAAGATGGGCAACGTCACCGAGGCGAGCTGCGAGGAGTACATCGAGGGCGAGGAGTACACCTTCGACACCGTCTCGATCGGCGGCGAGCCGGCGTACATGAACGTCGCGCGCTACCTCCCCAAGCCCCTCGAAGCGCGCAGCCACGAGTGGATCAGCCCCGTCGTCATCACCGTGCGCGACCTGGCGCAGCCCAAGATCCGCGGCGGCGTCGAGCTGGGCAAGAGCGTGCTCAAGGCGCTCGGCATGGGCGACGGCTTCACGCACATGGAGTGGTTCCTGACGCCGAAGGGCGAGGCCGTGTTCGGCGAGATCGGATGCCGCCCCGGCGGCGCGTGCATCGTCGATCAGATGAACTACACGGGCGACCTCGACCTGTTCCGCGAGTGGGCGCGCGTCGCGTGCTGGCGCAGCTTCGAGGGCTCGCTCGCGCGGCCCTATCACTCCGGGATCATCTTCAAGCGCGCCAAGGGCCAGGGCCGCATCACGCGGATCGAGGGCCTGACGAGGTTCATACAGAAGTACGGGCGCTTCGTGAACGAAGAGCGCTTGCTGCGCCCCGGGACACCGCGTCGCGACTGGAAGCAGACGCTCCTCAGCGACGGGTACATCCTCCTGCGGCACCCCGACTGGCACGCGACCTATCACATGTGCATGGAGGCCGCGACCGACATCGTGATGTACGCGGAGTGAGCCGGTGATGCGCGCGTCGAGCACGATGGCTGCGCTGCTCGCGCTCGGATGCGCGGGCGTGATCTCGCTCGCCGATGCCGGCGTCGACGCGCAGCACGACGCCGCCCATGCCGGGTGGGTTCGCGTGCGCAGCCTCCGCTACGGCGTCTCGCTCGTCCTGCCCGGCACGCCGCGCGTGCTCGAAGAGGTCGACGATCGACGCCTGCGTCGCGAGGGCGTGATCCTGACGCTGGTGCTCGATCCCGAGCTCCGCCGCAGCTACGAGGTGCGCCTGTTCCGCAGCGCGCGCGACGAGGAGGCCGAGCGGACCCTCGACGCGTGGGGCGAGGAGATGTTCGCGCGCGCGCGCGGGGTGCTCACCTCGGAGGAGCGCATCGAGGTCGGCGGCCATCCGGGGCTGGACGTTCGCTACGGCGAGGTCGGTGCGCGCCGCGACGACGAGGTGTGGGTGCTGGTCGCGACGGACGGTCGGAGCGTGGTGGAGATCGCCGGGCAGAACCTGGAGATCGAGGACGAGCAGGCCCGGCCGCCCCAGCTCGACGTCATCCGCGAGTCGATCGCCTTCGGGCGCTGAAGCTCCCGCGAGGGGCTCGATCCGCCGCCCCGCCGCGAGTCTGCCCCGGCGCCGAGCGCGAGCTACGGGCTGCGGGCCAGGGCCGGGCGAGGTCGCCGACGCGGCCACCGGGGACGCGTCGGGGTGCTCGGTCGACGGCGACTGCGACGACGGCACGTTCTGCGACGGGCGCGAGACCTGCTCGCTCGGTCGCTGCGTTCCAGGCGCGCCGGTGTGCGTCGGCCTGTTCTGCGACGAGGCCCACGACCAGTGCACGGCACCGTGCACGGGCGAGATGGATGCGGACGGGGACGGCGCCCGCGCCGTCGCGTGCGGCGGCGACGACTGCGACGACGGCGATCCCGCCCGAGCCCCTGGTCGAACCGAGGTCTGCGACCCGCAAGGCCTCGACGAAGACTGCGACTCGACCACGCTCGGCGCGCGCGACGCCGACGCCGACGGCTACGTCGATGCCGCTTGCTGCAACACCCGCGGCGACGGCACCCGCACGTGCGGGCCGGACTGCGACGATGGGGCCGCGGCGGCGCACCCCGGAACGGTCGAGGCGTGCAACGCCGTCGACGACGACTGCGACGGGACGATCGACGAGGGTCTCGGCGGGACGACCTACTACGTCGACTGCGACGGAGACCTGTTCGGCACGGCGGCGAGCGCCAGCGTGACCGCCTGCTCGCCTCCGGCCCTCGCCCCGACGGGCTGTGGCTCGGCGAGCGCGCGCTGGTCCGATGCCGCGGGCGACTGCGACGATCACGACGCGCGACGCCAGCGGGCGTGCGGCGCGTGCGCCGCCGTGGACGCGCTGCTCGTCTTGGACAACAGCGGAGGCATCACGCCCGTCGTCGACCAGCTCGTCCTGGAGTACGGCGCGCTCGCCGACGCGCTCGCGACCGGAGACACCGATCGCGATCACGTGCCCGACACCGAGCCCGTCGAGAGCCTGCGCGTCGGCTTCGTCACGGGCGACATGGCCCTCGGCGCGCCCATCCCGATCGGCGCGTGCGACGCCCCCTTCGACGACGGCGTCCTGCTCACACGATCGGCGGCGATCGCGAACCCGTCGTGCACGGCGAGCTATGCGAGCCGCTGGTCAGGCTACGTTCCCGACGATCCGCGCTCGGATCCGCTGCTCTTCGCGAGCGAGCTGAGCTGCCGCACGACCCAAGGGACGACGGGCTGCGGCTTCGAGCTGCCGCTCGACGCCGCGCTCCGGGCCCTCACGCCGTCGACCTCGGACCTGCGCTTCTTCTCCGCCACGGCAGGCCGCTCCGAGACGGGGCTGGGCGACACCAGCAACCGCGGGTTTCTCCGTCCCGGCGCGATCCTCGTCGTCGGCCTCATCCAGCAAGAAGACGACTGCACGGCGCTCGATGCTTCGTTCTACACCGCGTCGACGCCGGATCAGAACCTACGATGCGGCGTGTGGGCCGATCGCCTCGCCCCGACCTCGCGCTTCGTCGACGGCCTCGCCGCCGTCGTGCCGCCGGAGGACCTCGTGCTCTTCGAGATCGTCGGAGCGCCGGTGGCGCGCACGACGAGCCCGGGCGCGGTCGATCTCGACGCGCTCCTGGCCGACCCCGCGATGACCGCCGGCCAGACGCCCTGCCTCGCGGCGTCGGGCATCAACTCGACGGCGGGACGCCGCATGGTGACGGTCGCGCGCGACCTCCAGGCCCGGGGCGCACACGCCGTCGTCGAGTCGATCTGCGATCCGAGCTATGCGAGCGGCATCGACGCACTGGTGCGCACGATCACCGCTCTGCAGCACGAGCGCTGCGGCAGCTGATCGAGGAGACGGCGCGCGGGGTCAGCGCGCGTGGGGATGGCAGTCGAAGCAGCCGAAGCCGTCCTGGTGCTCGGGGCTGTAGGGCTGCTCGCCGAGCATGGTCGCGCACTCCGGCACGACCACGTCGTGCATGAACGTGTACGCGGGCCCGTGGGACATCTGCTCCCACTGCGGCGAGCCCGGCGCCGGGAGCGCCATCAGCGAGCGCGAGGGCATGGCGAAATGGCTCTCGCGACCATCCTCACCGTGGCAGTTCTCGCACTCGAACTGCGCGAACCGAGCTCCCTGCCCCGACGACTCGGCCCACTGCGCGAAGCTCTCCGCCTCGATCGGCAGGAACACGCCGATCATGTACCACTCGCGCTCCTCGGCCGTCATCGACTCCCACGACTGCGGGGGCGGATGGACACCGATCAGCTGGTGGGGGCTCTGGGAGCCGTGGTCGATGGTCGAATCGCCCTCGCCCGCGCCCATGTCGTCGTCGAAGCCTTCGTCCTCACCCGTGGCGACGGGCGTCTCCGAGCCGCTGCTCGAGCCCGAGCCGCTCCCCGAGCCGCTGGAGCCGGAGCCACCGCCACACGCGGCCAACGCGAGCACGAGAGAGACCGCCATCATCGAGCGCATCGTCAGTCCTCCAAGAAGGTGAGGCTTCATACCACGCCGTCGAGCGCCGCCAGAAGCGCGTCGTCCTCGGCCGGCGTCCCCACCGTGATCCGCAGGTGGGAGGCGAGCCGCGCGTGGCCGGCGAAGGCCCGCACGCGCACCCCGCGCTCCTCGAGCCCACGATGCACCTCCGCCGCGCGCGCGTGGCGCACGAGGATGAAGTTGGCGTCGGTCGGCAGGACCTCGATCCCCGCGCGAGCCGAGAGCCCGCGGATGAGCCGCGCGCGCTCGGCCACGATGGCGGCGACGTGCGCATCGATCTCGGGCGCGAGCTCGGTGAGGGCGAGCGAGCCCATGACCTGCGTCGGCGTCGGGAGATCGTAGGGGAGCCGCACCTTGTCGAGCTCGCGGGCGAGCTCGCTCCGGACGCGGATCCAGCCGATCCGCAGCGCCGCGAGGCCGATCTTCGAGAGCGTCCCCATCACGCCGACGTTCGGAGAGTGCTCCACCCACGCCGAGAGCGAGCCCCGCGACGAGAACGCCCCGTAGGCCTCGTCGATCACGACGAGGCCGTCCCGCATCGCGCGCACGATGGCGTCGAGCGCATCGGTGGCGAAGGCGTTGCCGGTCGGGTTGTTGGGCGTCGCGAAGAAGGCGAGCGCGGGTCGCTCGTGCGCGATCGCAGCGAGCGTGGCCTCGACGTCGATCTGGAAGCGCTCGTCGAGCGGGACTCGCACGGGCGTGAGGCCCGCGACCCGTGCGCTCGCCGCGAACATGGAGAAGGTCGGATCGGGGAGCAGCACCTTGGCGCCCGGGCGCGCCAGGGCCGTGCAGACCACGCCGATCACCTCGTCCGAGCCGATGCCGATGACGAGCTCGTCGGGGCGCGCGCCGGTGCGGGCCGAGAGCGCGCTCCGCAGGGCTCGTGACTCGATGTCGGGGTAGCGGTGGAACGCGATGTCGCGCACGGCGTCGGCGAGGCGCTGGCGCGCCGCCAGCCCCAGCGGCCACGGGCTCTCGTTCGCGTCGAGGACGATCGGCGGCGGGTCGGGCGGGACCTTGTAGGCCGCGAGGGCACGGATCTCCTCGCGAACCAGGGCGAGGACGTCGCGCTCGCTCATGTTCCGTCGGCAGGCGCGCCGGAGCTCGGCGTGGCGGGCGTCGCGCTGCGGTCGCCCTCGCCGCCGAGCGACTGCGGCATCTCGAGCTGCTCTTGCTCCACGCCGACGGCGCCGGCGGCGTCGCCCGCGCTCGCCGTGCCGTCGCGCGCACGCCCGTGCTCGTCGAGATCGCTCGGGTAGACGCCCATGTACTGCTCGACGACCTCGCGCGTGAGCTCGTCGCTCGCGTTGCCGCCGATCTTGACCACGAAGCGGCCCGAGACCCAGACGACCCATCGATCGCCGCGACCGCCGTCGAGCCGCCAGGCGCGGCCGCCGCCGACGTCCTCGACCGCCACGTCGTAGCTCTCGAGGCTCTGCACCTGGTGGCGCACCTCGGCCGTGAGGCTCGCGGGGTGATCGTAGACGGTGACGAAGACGTTCACGTAGGGCGGCTCGCCGCGATCGCTGCGACGCACGTACGTCGCGGTGTGCCCGATGGCGTCGTTCCCTTGCACCGGGAACTCGACGTCGAGCACCTGCTGGTAGCGCCGGTACGAGAGGTGCCCCACGTCGCGCTCGAGCACGTAGCGGGTCGGATAGGAGGGCCCGCAGCCCGCGATCAGCGAAGCGACGACCAGAGCTGCCAGGAGGGCGACGCGCCGCAACCGTTCACGCATCATGCAACCCCGCGTCGCCAAAATGAGACAGGAAATGGACGCGCCCGGAAGGAGGCCCCGAGACGTACCTACGTACGTCGCAGGGGCTGACTGAGGACGAAAGACATTTCATGGCCATTTTCGCGGCGCGTCCCCACCGTGTCAGGACCCGTGAGCAGGTACGACGCGCACGCCCGGACGGTAGACGGAAACGCCCGACCGCAACAATCCCTTCGTGTGCGCAGACCGCTCCTCGCGCCCGCCGCCCTGCGCGGGCCGGGCCGGCGCGAGCGGCGCCCTCCCCTCAGACTTCGGGGGCCGATACGCGCGATACGCGGCCCCCTCCATCGGGACTGAATCCCGATGGAGCCTCCCCCTCGTATCGCTCCGCGAGAGAGGGCGACAGGTTTCCTGTCACCCTCAGTCTTCGCGCCGGGGGTTCTTGCCCATCGCTCGACGCTTCACCGCCCGCGCGCGCGCGCGGTCCTTGGCGAAGAAGCCCATGTACTCGATCTCGGGAAGCACGTCGTCGGTCGGATCGGGCGCCGCGCGGGAAGGCTCCTTGACGAGCAGCTCACCGAAGCGGCGCAGTGGCGCGGCCGCGATGCCGAGCGTCGAGTCGTCCGTCGCGTCGAGGAAGGCGAGCAGCGTCTCGGCGTCGCTCCCACCGACCTGGCCGCGCTGGACGAGGTCGACGTAGCTCGCCACGAGCGCGTCGGGCGTGAAGCCGTGGAGCGAGAGCAGCTCGCCACCGACGCGGAGCACCGAGAGCGCGTCGAGCGCGCCATGGCGGAAGAGCACGAGCGCTGGCTGGAAGTAGTTGTGGAACGTGCAGACGCGGGTGCCGAGATCGACGAACGCGTCGACCGCCGAGACGCGATCGAGGTGGATGAAGATCCGCCGCGCCTTGCCTCCACGCGGGATGTGTGCTCGGCCAGGCGCACCAGACGCGTGAGCGCGTCGGGGTACGTCTCGGCCGCCTCGAGCAGCTGGCGGAACGCGGGCGGCAAGACGCGCCCCGCCGCGAGATCGGCATACAGGCAGTAGATGAGCGCGTCGGCCTCGGCGTCGTCACCGAACATGAACTCGTCCACGTCGGGGGGCAGCGTGCTGCGCGTCTCGAGCATCGCGCCGAGCTTGTAGGCGACCTGCTCCTTGATGCTCTTGAAGCGGCCGCGGAGGATGTTGGTGAGCTGCGGCTTGAGCACGAGCCCGTCCCAGCGCACGCCGTCGAGACGCAGCTTCTCCTCGAGCACGCGTCGCAGCTGCTCGGGGCTGCCCGACACGATGTAGACGCCGAAGGGGTCGGTGCCGCGGATCTCGCGCAGGAGCGCCCCGGCCCCGGGCACGGTCTGCTTGTCCTTCGCGGTCTCGAACGCCGTGCGGACCCAGTCGCGCACCGTGTCGAACTCGGTGCGGAGGTAGGTCTTGTCCAGATCCCACCGGTAGACGACGCGATGCCGATCGACTCGCTCGGTCACCACGCGATCCTACATGAGCGATTCGCTCCGCGGCAGCCTTCGATCGCCACCGCGTGCTTCCGAGACGGCGCCGTGGGCGCGCTGCACCAATCGCGCTCCGTCGTCGTGGTAGCCTCGGCCCACGACATGTCCAACGGCACGCAGCGCCAGTGCGATCTCCTGCTCGTGGCGGCACACGCTCCCGACCTCGCGGGCATGAGGGCGTTCCTCGGAGAGAAGCTCGACGGGCAGGTGCGCGGCCTCGTCATCAAGACGAAGGTGCTCGGGTTCGGCATGGCGGTGGCCGCCGCGAGCGCGGCGCGAGGCGTCCAGGCGCTCTCGCCGCGTGCCGTGATCCTGGTCGGAACCTGCGGCGTGTTCCCCGGGCTCTCGCAGTACCGTCCCTACGACGTGGTGCTGCCGACGCGCGTGCAGCTCGCCGACGCGAGCGTGCTGGCGCGGAAGGCGGCCTTCCCCGATCCGATGCAGACCAGCGTGGACTGTCACGGGCTGCTGCGCGCCGCCCTCGCAGCCTCCGCCCCGCGGGCGGCGCAGGCGACGGTGGCGTCGATGATGGCGCCGGTGATCGACGACGCGCTCGCGGCGAGCCTGCACGGCGCGACCGGCTGCGACGCCGACAACGGAGAGGTCTTCGGCGTGGCCGCCGCCTGCCAAGCGGCCAACGTGCCGTTCGCCGCAGCGCTCGGTGTCTCGAACCTCGTCGGCTCGACCGGACGGCACGACTGGGCGCAGTTCCAACGGGAGGCCGTCACCCAGGCGGGCCAGTGCGTGGGCACCTGGCTCCACAACGGGGCGCAGGGTCTCCCGCACGGATAGTCTCCCGCACGGATAGTCTCCCGCACGGCCGGCACCGCGGGCGCCGCCGTCAGCAGGTGATGCAGTTCGGGATCTGCTGCAGGATCTCCTGCGTGACCTCGTCGACGATCAGCGTCTTGCCGACGCAGTCGTCGAGCGTGCCGGGCAGGCAGCAGAAGAGGTCGGAGTTGATCTGCTCGTCGGTGACGCGCGAGGCGAGCATGTAGACCTGCACCTCGCGCGCGACGTGAACGCCGCCGGTCGCGTCCACGTAGAGCGAGGGCCGGCTCCCGATGCGCGTGTCGGCCGACACGATCGGGATCGAGCCCGCCCCCGTGAGGCGGCACGCGGCGAAGGTCGAGTACTCGAGCGGGTCGCCCACCACCGAGCTGACGAGACTGTTCGTGTCGAAGCAAGGCTCGGGGAACAGGCGCTGGGTGACGGGGAGGTAGTCGCCACCGAAGTAGCGGATCGTACCGACGCGGCCCACGTGCACGACGAGGTCGTTCGGCGCGCCGATGATCGTGCGGCCGTCGTAGGTGCCGCCGTGGATGCGCACGACCTCGGCGTCCGTGATGTCGTCGTAGTGACACGCGCGCATCGTCATGTCGGTGGGGATGCGCATGAAGTCCTGGTGCGCCGCGAAGAACTGCTGCACCGCCGCGAGCGCGCGATCGCAGGGATCGGCGATGCCGGTGTCGAGGGTGACCGGGATCGGGCCGGAGAAGGCCGTCACGGCCGCGGTGACGTCGTTGAACGTGACCGTGACGCCCGTGTCGAGCGTGAACGCGGCGGCGGCATCCGCGACCGCCGTGCGCTCGCTCCGGGTCGCCGTCGAGTCGACGGGGTAGCCGGGACGATCACAGACCACGGCCGCATCGTCCTCCCACGCATCGGGAAGGCCGGCATCGGTGCCGACGTCCGGCGAGACCGCGTCGGGCCGCGAGGCGGCGTCGGTCCCGGCGTCGTCGCCCGCATCGAGGCAGCGCGAGAGGGGCATCGTCCCCGTGGGGCAAGCGCCGCAGGCGATGGTCACGGCCGCGCCGCAGTGGTCGACGCAGCGCACGGGGAAGTCGCAGCCGGGCTGCGAGCACGAGCATCCGGGCGCGGAGAAGAAGAGCGAAGTGGTCGTGAGCGCGAAAGCGAAGGCGAGCGTGAGGCGATGCATGGCTCCTCGTGCCGCGCGTGAGCGGAGCGGCCGAGCAACCATGGCGTCGAGTCGGCGCCGGCGCACGGCGGAGCCGCGACCAAACCTCGAATGTCGAGCCGTCCACGCGTGCCGTGGCGCACCGCGACGCGTCACCGATGCGTCAGAAGACCAGCTCGAAACGGTCTGGCGGTACGATGATGTAGACGTTGCGCGCGTCGAGACGCGCCGACCGATTGCCGAGCACGTAGATCGTGGCGCGGAAGATCTGCGCCGTCGCCGCCGGCGGGCGGACGTCGTTGAAGAAGTCGACCTCGAAGCGGAGCGAGGTGCCAGGAACGACGCCGTAGAAGATCTCCTCGTCGTGGTGGTCGTAGCCCTGCCCCGGCGCGGGGCCGTAGCCCTCGATCGCCGTCAGGCGCTTGATGAACTGGGTCGCGTCGAGCCCGTCCGGGTTGGGCTGGCGATCCTCCGCCTCGCAGCTGACGTCCATCGGGGTGTGGAGCGCGAGCGCCGCGATCGCGTCGACCACGCTGTCGGACACGAGCCCGAGGTCGGCGGGGAACACGAGGGGCTGTCGCGCGGCATCGACGCTCCCGGTGCCGAGCGCCATGCGGTCGTGATCGGCGTGGAAGTACATGCCGGACTCGCCCCGGATGGGGATCCCCACGTACCGCGCGCCGAGATCGTAGAGCGCCGACACGGCATCGGGCAGACCGTGCGGATTGGGCGCGATGTGCGTGTACGGGTACTGCGTGCCGGTGTCGCCGCCGTTGTGGAACTCGATGTCGGTGATCATCACCACGACCGGCAGCGAGCCCGGGCGGAAGCAGGGATAGCCGCGGTGCGGCTGCGGATCGTCGGGCGCCTGAGGACAGCGGCGCGGCGCGAGCTGCCAGACGCTGTTGTCCACGTCGAAGGTCCACGAGCCGCCCTCGCCGGTCGCCGTCTGGTAGAGGCCTTCGACCTGCGACTCGTTGCCGTCGCCGCCATTGCCGATCGCGGTGTAGCCGCCGGAGCCGTCGGGCACGGCCAGCGAAGAGAGCGCCGTCTGCACGCTCGGCACGTCGCCCGTGATGTCGACGAGGTGGTGGTAGGGCTCGTCGCCGTCGCCGCCGAAGAAGGGGCGCATCGGCGCGGGGAAGAGGCCCTGATGGAAGGGGAAGTCCTCCACGTAGCCGACGCCCATCTGGAGGTCCGGCACGGTGGACGCGAGGCGCTGCGCGACGTCCGAGAGCGACGTCGCGAGGTTGTGGATGGCGTTGCCCATCGAGCCCGTCGCATCGACGAGGAAGTAGACGTCGGCGACGTGGATGTCGGTGCCGAAGTCGAGCGGGCGCACGACGTGCTCGCCTTCGTAGGGAAGGATGACGAAGAAGTCCTCGAGCGGGATGCCCTCGCTCCGGTCGTTCGGGTTCGTGCTCGCGGCGAGCTCGGCGAGGTCGGTGTAACCGTCGCCGTCCGAGTCGGCGCTGGTGCGAGAGGTGCCCGCCGCGACCTCGTCGCCATCCGGCACGCCGTCGTTGTCCGAGTCGGTGTCGAGGAAGTCGGGCGCCGCATCGCGATCCGAGGAAGCCGCGAAGCACGGGCCGTAGGGGCCGTGCTCGTCGGCGTCGAGGACTCCGTCACCGTCCGAGTCGACGTCGTGATCGTTGGGCGTCCCGTCCATGTCCCAGTCCGTCGCGTCCTCGGCGCCGTCGGCGATGCCGTCGGCGTCGCTGTCGACGCCGGGGTCGCAGTCGAGCGCCACGTACACGCCGCCTTCGCTCGGCACGCCGCCGTCCGCGGCGCGACCGCTGCCGACGGTGCAGCCCGATCCGATCGGCGCGAGCCCCACGAGCAAGAGCAGCACGCTCGTGACGATCGCCTTCTTCGCAGGGAGCCAGGGCTCTCGGGTGCGCGACATGGATGCCTCCGACGCGATCGGGACAGGCTAAGGGCGTCCGGAGTCGTCTCGACCCGCGTGGCCTGCGCTTGCTCACGCCCCGCTTCGAGGGTCGGTTAGGATGGGCGCTCCGATGGGGCAGCCGCCGCAGATCGGCGACGTCGTCGCCGGCAAGTACCGCATCGAGGCGGTCCTCGGACGAGGGGGCATGGGCGTCGTCTTCGCGGCCCGGCACGCGCTCTCGGAGCGGCCAGTCGCGCTGAAGTGGATGGAGGCCGACCGGGACGCCGAGCCGGACGCGCTCGCCCGCTTCGTGCGGGAGGCACGGGCGATGGGCCGCATCGAGCACCCGAACGTCGTCGGTGTGCTGGACGTGGGGACCGAAGGCGAGGTCGCCTACCTCGTGATGGAGATCCTGCGGGGCGAATCGCTCCGCAGCGCGATGACGAAGGCGGGCCCCATGGAGGCCGGCGAGGCGCTGCGCCTCCTCTTTCCCGCGCTCGAGGGCGTCGAGGCCGCCCATCGCGTCGGGGTGGTGCATCGCGACCTCAAGCCCGAGAACCTGTTCGTGGTCCATGGGGCCGCAGGCTCCGCGACGACGAAGGTGCTCGACTTCGGGATCTCGAAGCTGACCGAGCACGAAGGTCGACCGCTCGAGGCGCAGAAGCTGACCAAGACCGGCCACGTGGTCGGCACGCCGACGTACATGTCCCCCGAGCAGGTGCGCGGCGGCACGATCGACGCACGCACGGACGTCTGGGCGCTCTCGGTGATCTTGTACGAGATGCTCGCGGGCCGAACGCCGTTCGCGGCGGAGAGCTACGGCGCGCTCTTGGTCGCGATCGCGGTGGAGCCCTACGAGCCGCTCGATCCCGAGCTCGTGCCGCCGGATCTCGCGCGCGTGGTCCATCGCGGGCTCGCCAAGGAGGCCGGCGACCGCTGGCCCACGGTGCAGGCGCTGGCGCACGCGCTCGAGCCCTTCGCGGGCGGAGCTCGCTACCGCGAGCCACGGCATCCGTCGATGCCTCCCGCGCAGAGCGAGGAGCGCGCCTCGTCGCTGCCGACCGCGGCCGGTCGACCCAGGCCCGTCGAAGGGGCGCGCTCGCCCGAGGGCGCGCCGGCCGTCGCCACACCCGCGCCCGATCTCGAGCTCGCCAGCGTCGGACGCGGATCGCGCGCGACCGCTTCGGCGCCCGGGCCCGCGCGCGCACCCGCGCCGATCCGGCTCGGAAGCGCCGGCGCCAGCGCCTCGTCTTCCGATGCGCCGACCCCGCCTCCCTCGCGGCGCTGGCTCACGCTCGCCGCGCTCGCGCTCGCGATCGCGGTCGCGCTGGGGCTGGTCGTGCGGCAGCTCGGGCACGCCGCACGCGACGCGATGCTCAGCGCGCCGGTCGCGAGCACGCAGCCCGATCCCGGAAGCACGCCGCGAGCGCCGACCCCGCTCGCGCCGTCGCGCGCGAGCGCTGCGCCGACCGAGCCGACACGCGCGCTCGATCCACCGCCGCTGCCGGTCCCTCCGCTCGCATCGCCGGGCGCGCACCCGCCGCGGCCGCCGAGACACGGCGAGCACGAGCGTCCACCGCCGGCGAGCACCACGGTGGCGCCCACCACCACGATCCCCTCGGCCCCGACCTCGCCTCCGCCGACGACGACACCGGCCAGCCGCTCGGGTAGCATCAGCCGAGACGACTTCTGATCGTCGCGGAAGGTATGCGGGGCGGACGACGCGTCGGAATCCTGGTGCTCGGCTCGTGGGCCCTCTTGGTGGCGAGCCTCGCGCCGGCCATCGCCCGCGCCCAGGCCCCGGAGAGCGCGGCTCCCGCTGCGTACGATCCCTTGATCGACCAGGCCGTCGCCGAGTTCGCGGCGAGCCACTGGGCCGAGGCCCGCGCGCTATTCCTCGAGGCACACGCGGTCTTTCCGAACGCGCGCACGCTGCGGGGCATCGGCATGTCGAGCTACGAGCTGCGCGACTACCCGGAGGCGGTGCGCGCGCTCGACGAGGCCTTGGCCTCGACGGTGCGGCCGCTGACGAGCGAGCAACACGCACAGGTCGCCGAGCTGCGGCAGCGGGCCGCGACGTTCGTCGGCCGCTACGAGATCCCCGCGGCGCCTGCGGGCGCTCGCCTCTACCTCGACGGCGAGCACGTGACGCCCACCGAGGGCTGGCCGGCTGCGGCGGGGCACGTGCTGATGGGCATCGGCGAGCATCAGGTGACGATCCGGCTGGACGACGGCCGCTCCACCAGCGCCCGCGTCGTCGTGCGCGGCGCGACGGAGGCCGCCCTCGACATCGATCTCGCGCCGCTGGCCTCTCCGTCGACGACCTCACCGTCGACCACGGGCGAGGCGTCGTCGCAGGAGCCGCCTCCGAGCTACCGCGACGTCCCGCCGCCGCCGGCCGGAGCGGACGCGACGCCGTGGGTCGTGCTCGGCGTCGGTGCGGGCGTGGCGGTGATCGGCGGGATCCTCTTGGGCGTCGGCCTCGCCGACGAGAGCCGCGTGGAGAGCGCCCCTTCGCGCACTCCTTGGAGCTCGCTCGCCGGGGCCTACGAGCGCGCCCCGATCGAGACGGGCGTCGGCGCGGCGCTACTCGCGGCCGGCGGCACGGCGGCGCTGATCGGGCTCTTCTGGGGCGTCGCGGCGAGTGGAAGCACGAGCGCCCGCGAGCAGCCGCTCGTCGTCGAGCTCGGCCCGACCGGGCTCCGGATCGGAGGGAGCTTCTGATGCGCGTCGGTGTCCGTGCGCTCGTCGTGGCGCTCCTCGGGACGAGCACGCTCGGCGCCGGATGCGCGCCCTCGCTGCGGAGCGGCGTCTACGACTGCACGGACGGCGCGTGTCCGAGCGGCATGTCGTGCTGGTCCGATCACGTGTGCCGGACCGAGCGCGAGACCGACGCCGGGCCGGGCGGCAACGACACGGGAATGCCCCCGCGCGACGGAAGCACGGGCGATCACTGCCCCGGCGGCTGCACCCCGCCCGCCCTCTGCGCCCAAGGAGAAGATCCGGCCCAGCATCGCCCGGAGTGGAGCTGCATCTCGACGAACGCGCCCGCGCGCCACGGGGCTTCGTGCACGCCCGGCGACTCGACGTGCACGGTGCCCGACGGCTGCGTGCTCGGCGCCTGCATGCGACCGTGCGCACCGCCCGAGCTGGACCCCTGCGGCTTCGGTGAGACGTGCGCGACGGTCACCGCCATGGGGAGCATGATGGCTCCGATCTGCGCGCGCCCTTGTCCCGGGCCCTGTCCGATGGGGACCGCGTGCAACACCGCGATGCGGCTCTGCTTGCCGCCCGGGTGGTGAGCCCGGCCCGTCCGCGCCGCGGGTGATCGAGCGCGCGCCGGGAGCACACCGCGCCCGCTCGGCGTCCCCGAGAGCTACGTGGCCGCCGCGTCGCTCGCGCGTGGCTGCACGGCGCGTCGCTCGTCCGACTCGATCCGCCCATCGCGCATCGTCACGACGCGCGGCATCTGGCCCGCCAGATCCCGTGAGTGGGTGACGACCAGGAAGGTCGTGCCACGCCGTCGGTTGAGGTCGAAGAAGAGATCGTTCATCGCGTCGCTCGTCTTGCTGTCGAGGTTGCCGGTCGGCTCGTCGGCGAGGACGAGCTTGGGCTCCATGACGAGCGCCCGCGCGAGCGCGACGCGCTGCTGCTCGCCGCCCGAGAGCTCGCCCGGGCGGTGCGTGAGGCGATGGGTGAGCCCGACTTCCTCGAGGAGGGCGCGCGCAGCCTTGTCCATCTGTGCGCGCGGCGTCCCGCGGATGAGGCCGGGCATCATCACGTTCTCCAGCGCATTGAACTCGGGCAAGAGGTGATGGAACTGGAAGACGAACCCGAGCGCTCGATTGCGGAACGCGGCGAGCTCGGCGCTCGACGAGCGCGTCACGTCCTGTCCTTCGAACACGATGCGACCGCTCGTCGGGAGGTCGAGCGTCCCGAGGATGTGGAGCAGCGTGCTCTTTCCCGCGCCCGACGCTCCGACGACGCAGAGCATCTCGCCGGCGCCGATCGTCAGATCGATCCCCTTGAGGATCTCGACCTCGTTGCCTTCGTGCAGGAAGCGCTTGGTGACGTTCTCGACGCGGACGAGCTCGGGTCGCGCCAGAGGCGCCTCGGCCTCGGCCGGCGCCTCGGCCTCGGCCGGCGCGGGCTCCGCGCCCGCCTCCACCGGGCCCGACTCGGTCAGCGTGCCCGCGCCTTTCACTTCTTCGTCGCTCATCGGTCCCTCAACGCGTCGACCGGCCGCAGGCGGCTGCCGAGAATGGCCGGATAGATGGTCGCGAGCAGGCAGACGCCCACGGCCGCGAGCCCCACCGACGCGAACTCGATCCCGTCGATGTGAACCGGGAGCCGGTCGATGTAATAGACCTCGGGGTTCATCGCGAGCCCGAAGTGCTCGAGCGCGAAGCACACCACGTAGCCCAGGCCGAGCCCCGAGAGCGCGCCTACCAGGCCGATGAAGAGGCCCTGCAGCAGGAACATCCCGACCATCGTCCGGTCCTCGGCGCCCATCGCCTTCAGGATCGCGACCTCGCGCCCCTTCTCCTGCACCATGAGCGTGAGCGTTCCGACGACGCAGAAGCTCGCGACGAGGATCGCGATCCCGAGCGTGATGAACATGGCGAGCTTCTCGAGCGCGAGCGCGCCGAAGAGGTTCCGGTTCACCTCTTGCCAGCTGCGCACGCGCAGATCGTCGCGCGTGATCGCCGCGCGGACGCGGTCCGCCGCCTCGTCCGCACGCTCCCAGTCCTCGACGTGGATCTCCAGGCCCGAGACTTCGTGGCCGGTGTCGAGGAACGCCTGCGCGGTCTCGAGATCCGTGTACGCCATCTGCATGTCGTACTCGTACATGCCGCTGTAGAAGATCCCGGCGACGCGATAGGGGCGCGTGCGCGGGACGGGGCCGGTCGGCCCGAGATCGCCGTTGGGCGAGACGACGTTCACCTCGTCGCCCACGTGCAGGCGCAGCGTGCGCGCGAGCTCCTGGCCGACGATGAGCCCCGGCAGGACGTCGGGCGCCGCGGGCGCGGGCTCCTCGGCGTGGGGCGGATCGAGCGCTTCGGGAAGGAGGAACTCGTCGATCTCGGCGGCGATCTCGGCGCGGCGAGCTGCGCTGGGATCGGTCGCGCCCGAGGCGGGCTCGATCTCGGCCTCGTGCGCCTGGCGTCGATCGATGGCGCGCAGCAGGTCGTCGATCTCGTGCTCGAGGCTCTCCCCGTCGGGGCTCGTGTCGCCGTCGTCGCGTGCGCTCCGCTCGAGCGGCGTCGGCGGCGCCGCGTCGCCGCTCTCTTCGTCGACGCCGAGCAGCTCCGGCAAGAGGAGGCTGCCGCTCATCTCGTCGGCCGAGAGGTGGAGCAGGCGCTCGGGGTGCGAGAGGTAGTCGAGGCGACCGTGCCGCATGTTCCGCGGCAGGTCGGTCACGTCGCCGATGGAGGCCGGATCGATCCCCCGGAGCTCGGCGCCAGCGAGGCTCGATGCGCTGGTGATCATCACCTCGCCCGAGACGTAGGGCGTGACGCCCGTGACGCCCTCGACCTCGCGAACGCGGCCCATCGCCTCGTTCCAGTCGCCGAACGTCCCGTACTCGCGGTCGACGACGACGTGCGCGTGGTTGCCGAGGATCTTCTGCTGGAGGTCGGCCCGGAAGCCGCCCATCACGCTGAGGGTCGTGGAGAGCGTGCAGGACGAGAAGCTGACGGCGAGGATCGAGAGCACGCCGATGACGGTGAGGAAGCCGCTCTTCTTCGCGCGCAGCATCCGCGCGGCGACGAGCGCCCGGAAGCCGGTGAGCTCGATCGAGTCGAGGATGGCCGGCATGGCGCGCAGGACCGCACGCACGACGAACACGGTGGTGATGGAGAGCGCGATCGCCGGCAGCTGCCAGGCGTCGGGATGCTCGGCCGGCGGCACGAACGGGAGCGCGTAGAGCGCGAACACGAACGCCAGGAGCACCACTGCGTCGAAGACGTAGAAGACGCCACGGCGCACCCGGAGCGGGACCAAGAACCAGGTCGAGATCAGCGCGAACGCGATCACCACGGCGCCGCCGATGCCGAGCGCGTACGCCGTGTAGAGCGCGCCGAGCAGCCCCTGCGCGCTGGCGACCGCCTCGACCGTCGAGAGGTACGCCGCGAGCGGGCTCGCCTCGGCCTCGCTGAGCGCGAAGTCGAGCTCGAACGAGACGCGGTCGTGCGAGGCGAAGAAGACGACCAGGCCGAAGATCAGCTGGGCGAGCCCGAGGAGGTACGAGGCGACGGCGCCGACGACGAGCCGCACCGTGCCGGGCGTCCCCTGGGCGACCCTGCTCGCGCGCGCGACGACCAAGCCCGAGGCCCCGATCGCGAGCGTGAGACCGACCGCGAGCACGGCGGCGACGACGAGGCCTTGCCCCTCGTCATCCGCGGGCGGGCCAAGCACCAGCGAGCCCGGCTCGCCGCGCGGCATCGTGTGCAGCCAGAACGCGAGCGGGCCGATCGCGAGCTGGGCGAGCGCCGCCACCACCCAGAGCCCCGCCGTTGCACCGAATCGGAGCGAGAGCGTGGGCTCGTCTCCGGCCCGCCGTGCGCGGACCGCCCGAGCCACGTGCACGAGCGCGAAGACCACCAGGCCCGCCGCGACGCCGCCGAGCGCCGGCCCGTGGGCCGCGGCGACCAGCGATCCCAGCGCGGCTGCGTAGATCAGCTCGAGGCCCGCCAGCGCGAGGTGGGCGCGGACGACGCGCGAGGCGCCGCGGCTCTCGGTCCCTCGGGCCACGCGCGCCTCAGCCTCCGACCTTCGCCGGCGCTTCGTGGCGCAACGCCGGGAAGAGCAGCACGTCGCGGATCGAGGGCTGGTGGCAGAGCATCATCACCAGGCGATCGACGCCCATCCCCATGCCGCCCGCGTTGGGCATGCCGTGGCGCAGCGCGCGGACGTAGTCGGCGTCGAAGTCCATGGCCTCGTCGTCGCCGCCCTGACGCCGCGCTAGCTGCACCTCGAAGCGCGACTCCTGATCGTCGGGATCGTTGAGCTCCGAGAACGCGTTGGCGAGCTCGCGTCCCTCGACGAAGAGCTCGAAGCGATCGGTGAAGCGCGGGTCGGCGTCGTTCTTGCGCGCGAGCGGCGAGATCTCCGACGGATGCCCGGTGACGAAGACCGGGAGCGACTTGGCTCCGTCCGCGCTGCGGAACATCCGAGGCAGGTCCGGCTCGACGAGCATCTCGTAGAGGAGGAACAAGCGCTCGCCGTAGCCCACGGGCTTGCCGAGGTGCTTGATCGCGTCGAACCAGCGCGTGCGCTGCGCGTTCGGCATCCCCGCGAGGCGCGCCTTCAGCGCCTGCGCCTCGAACGTCCGCGTGACGAGCGAGGCGAGCGCGTGCTCGTCGTCGATCACCGCGCGCGTCAGCTCGCCGTCGAGGGGCGTCGCGATCAGCGAGGCGGCGCGCGCCGCAGGATCACAGCGGAGGAGCAACGCCTCGCGCATGTCGACGCGCGCGAAGGGCTCGCCCACCGAGAAGGGTCGCTCGCTCCACCACCCGGGGGCGTCCGCGGCGAAGCCCTCGCGCAGCGCGCCGTCGACGTGCCGCACCATCGCCTCGGTGAGCTCGAGCATGTCCTCGTACGTCGCGTACGCCTGGTAGCACTCGAGCATGGTGAACTCGGGGTTGTGCCGCGTGGAGACGCCCTCGTTCCGGAAGCAGCGCGCGATCTCGTAGACGCGGTCGAGGCCACCCACGACGAGGCGCTTGAGGTAGAGCTCGGGCGCGATGCGCAGGTAGAACTTCTGATCGAGCACGTTGTGGTGTGTCTCGAAGGGCTTGGCTGTCGCGCCGCCACGGAGCGGATGCAGCGTCGGCGTCTCGACCTCGAGAAAACCTCGCCCGTCGAAGAACGCACGGAGCGCGCGCACGATGGCGCTGCGCGCCCGGAAGACGCGGGCCACGTCGGGGCTCGCGAAGAGATCGACGTAGCGCTCGCGGTAGCGCTTCTCGACGTCGGTGAGGCCGTGCCACTTGTCGGGCGGCGGCAGGAGCGCCTTGCCGAGGTGGCGGTAGCGCCCGGCGCGCACCGCGCCGTCGCCCGTGCGCGTCTTGATCAACGGCCCGGCGACGTAGACGTGGTCGGCGAGGTCGAGCGAGGCGAAGGTCGCGGCGTCCTCGATCGGCAGCGTGGCGGGCGAGCCGTCCTTGCCCGGCTTGTCGCGCACGAGCGCCTGCGCATCGCCGTAGGGCGTGCGGATCACGACGAAGGGCCCGCGCTTGCCCACGACGCGCCCGTAGAGCGCGTGCTCGGCCTCGGTCCCCGCGAGGTCCTTCTCTTCCGGCAGCGCCTGGCGGCGCTCGGGGTCGCTCAAGAGCAGGACCGTCTCGCGCCGGTCGCGCTCAAGCGCCTCGGTCGCTCGGAAGTCGTTCGGGAAGGCAGCCGCTCCCGTCCCGCGGAGCGCGGCCACGCTGGCCCGCCGCGCGCCGATCAGATCCTCTTCGCTCGCCATGGCGCCCGAGGCCTAGCAGAGGAATCGGTCGCGTGCGCGCGCTCGGATCTCTCTGGACCGGGAGCTCCGCGCGCCGCCTTCCGGCGCTACCGGGCGCTGTCGTACGTGCTCTCGTTGGAGAGGCGATCGTCCGCGGTCCCCCAGAGGCCGTCGAGGCCTGGCGCATCCCACGTCCAGAGGTGCTCCAGACTGCCCCCCGCCGCGTACGCGCGCGTGATGAGCCGAGACTGCGCGTCGTCGGCCGTCGCCCAGAGCCCGTCCGCGCCGGGCGCGGAGTAGACGTCGCTCCGCGTCAGCAGGTGGCTCGCGTCGTACGTGTTGACGACCTGCTGGGTGATGGTGTCGTCCGCCGTCTGCCAGACCGTGTCGGGCCCGGCGCCGCCGTACTGCACGCGCAGCGTGACCGCGCCCGCCGCGTCGAGGGTCTGGACGTACCAGTCCGAGACTCCGTCGTCGCTCGTGAGCCACGTGCCGTCCGCGCCCGGCGAGTCGTGCGTCACGGCCTCGAGCAGTCGGCCCGCCGCGTCGTACGACTGGTCGATGGTGAGCCGTACGAGGTCGTCGGCGGTGTCGGGAATCTGATCGGCGCCGGGGCTCCGCGAGGTGACGCGGGTCTGCCAGCCCTCCGCGCTCCACGTGTACTCGCTCCAGTCCGCGCTGGTGCGGTCGTCGCTCGTCTTCCAGAGCGCGTCGGCGCCCGGATGGTTGTACGAGAGGTAGGCGTGGCGGTAGCCGCCCACGATGGGCAGCCTCGAGTAGGCGTTGATCAGATCGTCCGCCGTCCGCCACGTGGCATCGGCCCCTGGGCCGATGAACGACGTGGACTCGACGACGGCGCCGGCCGCGTCGAACGTGTCCTGGTAGCGCAGCGTGACGACGTCGTCGCTCGTGTCGAGGACGCCGTCGGGCCCCGTCGCGAAGTCGAGGTAGCCGTCCACGCGGCCACCCGCGTCGAGCGTCCAGTCCTGGCGGCTGCTCACCCGATCGTCGGCGTCGAGCCAGATGCCGTCCGGTCCTGCGTTCCGATACGAGAGTGTCTGGCTCGATCGGTCCATCGAATCGTAGGTGTACGCGCTCCATCCGTAGACGGTCCCGCCGACGTAGGTCACGTTCCGCGTCGTGGGGTTGCGGACGGTCGCGAACGTGGACGTGTGACCGAGGCTGGCGTTGCCCGCGACGTCGCGCAGCGTCGTCGCGACGTCGACCGCGATCGTCGCGAAGGTCGGCAGTGGCAGCAGCGGGTGGAGCGTCACGGCGTGCGTGGCGTCGTCGTAGCTCACCGTGCTCGGGACGAGCGTGCCGGCGAGCCCGGGCAGTCTCCTCGTCAGCGTGACGCTGCCGGGGACGGTCGCCGGGTCGAGCGCCTCGTCGAAGACGACGTGGACGTCGGTCAGCACGAGGACGCGCCGCGTCCCCTCGGCCGGGTCGACCGTGACGACCTCGGGTGGCGTGGTGTCCGGCGGTCCCGCGTCGACGGGAACGGTCGCGTCCTCCGCGCCCGACGCGTCCGAAAGGGCGCCGGCGTCGCGGGCGCTCGAGCCGTCCTCGATCGCCGAGGCGTCTCGCGCGGCGAACGCATCGCCTTGCGAGCCGCCATCGGTCGCCGGAGCGCCGCCGTCGGTGGCGTTCGGCGGCGAGGAGCCGCACGACGCGGTCCAGGCGGCGAGCACGAGCACGCAAGCGAACGAGACGCATCGATTCATTTCCTTGCCCTTTCTCTTCCGGAGCGCGCACCACCCTCTCGATGCGCCGCAGCCGCCCGGCCGACGCCGCGTCAGTGACAGCGCGTCGCGAAGATCCGCGACATCGGGCCCGACTCCGTGTAGACGACGAGCGCGGTCCCGTCGGAGAGCATCGCGACGCGGGGCGCAGCGGACGGGCCGGCGGCCACGGTGAACGCCGGTCCCTCGAGCCCGCTCGAGGTCAACGGCACGCCGGTCACCGGGCCGGAGCGCCAGACCGCGAAGCCCGTGCCGCTCGCGTCCAGCGCCACGTCGAAGTTCGCGGGCAGGGTGGTGTCGGCGACGGCAATCGCGTGCGCGCTCGTCCAGCCCGTCGCGGGATCGAAGTACGCGACCCAGGGTGCGTACATCCCGCCGCTCTCCACGCGCCACACGGCGACCGCGCGACCGGCGTCGTCCACGGCCACGTCCCCCGTCTCGGCCACCGATCCGTCTCCGCCGCGGAACAGGAACGTCGGGGCCGCGAACCGCGTCCCGTCGAACACCGACGCCGCGACGTTCCAGCCCGTCGTCGCGGGATCGTACTGGGACCAGATCACGACGCCGGCGCCCGTGGGGTCGACCGCCGCGGCCATCCCGGAGGCCGATGCGGGCGCGCGGTCGATGCGACTCGGCAGCCCGACGGTGGCCCCGTCGATCGCGGCGGCGTGGACGCCGCCGGCGAACAGGTCGAGCCACAGCGCGAAGCCGACGCCCGCCGGCGACAGGGCGAGCACCCGGGAGGTCGTCGTCATGGTCGTGCCCCCGTATCCGTCGATCCGGACCGGGGCAGTCCACGTCGCGGCCCCGCGAGCGCGGGCGCGCCAGGTCGCTACGCTCGCCGTCGTCGTCGGCGCCTGACCGAAGAGCACCTCGCCATCGCCGTTGCTCAGGAGCGCGATCGTCGCGTCGCCGATGCGAGGGCTCGACGTGATCTCGGTGCGCGGGGCGAACGCGCCACCAGCCGAGCGCACCCGCGAGTAGAGGTGATAGCTGGTGTCGGCGCCGAAGGGAGCCGTCACCCAGCTCGCCAGCGCTCCGCCCGTCGGGCTCGAGGCGACGTCGATGTCGACCGGCGCAGCGCCGCTCGCTCCCAGCGCCTGAGGCGGAGCGAAGCCGCCTCCGACGGTGTACTCGGACGTCACGACGCTCCACAGGTCGATCGCGGGCTCGCGCCAGGCAACCTGGGCGCCCCCGATGCGGTCCGCGCTGACGTCGAGCATGGAGGCATCCGCGGTGGCGTCCGAGATCGGGACGGGCGGATCGCAGGTCCACATCAGCGAGGCGCCGGCATCGCCCGCCATGCCCGCATCGCTGGCCCCGGCGTCGCTCGGGCCGGGACCCGCGTCGACGCCGCCGTCCATCGCGACGCCCCTGCACACGCCTTGCGCGCAGGTCCCGTTCTGTCCGTCGGGCAGGAGGCATCGCACACCGTCGGGAGCGCCCGCGCACACGGACGGCGGTCCGGCGTCGCCGATCGTCCCGACGCAGGCTCCGCCCATGCAGCGCCCGCCGAGGCCGGTCTGCGTGTAGCAGCTCGCGCCTTCGACCCGCAGCCGGCACTGGTCACGTCGATCGGGCGCGAGCGGCCCGTTCGACGCATCGAAGTCCACCGCGGTCGTGGTCGATCCGGCCGCAGCCACGAACCGGAGCCGGTAGCTGCGGCCGCGCTCGGGGCGTACTTCGAGGCGGCTCGGACCGTACGAGTCGGTGACGGCGACGGGCTGGCCGAGCTCGTCGAAGACGCTCGCGCTGCTCCCCGGGGGCAGCATCCCGAAGTCGATCGAGAAGCGCCAGTCGTCGGCGACCTCCTCCGGGCAGGGCCCGCCGCACGGATCGAGCGGCAAGAACACCGGCACATCGGCCGCCGCATCGATCTGCAGGTGGTAGGCTCCGGGCCCGATCGCCGCCGCGACGCCGGTGACGACGGCGCCGAACGGCGTCCCGTCGCAGGCATCGGAGGCCCCGTCCCCGTCGGCGTCGTCGACGATCGGCGCTGGCGGGATGCCCAGGCTCGGGATGCCGGTGGTCCAGCCCACGACGACGTCCGCCGAGGACGGGCACGGATCGCAGGCGTCGCCGATCCCGTCGCGGTCCGAGTCGGCCTGCGCGCCCGCGACGAAGGGACAGCTGTCCTGATCGTCGGGCGCCCCGTCGAGATCCGTATCGGGCTCGCAGGCATCGCCGACGAGGTTTCCGTCGCGGTCGGCCTGATCGGGGTTCGCCACGTCGGGGCAGTCGTCGAACCGCGTCTCGACGCCGTCTCGATCCGGGTCGCACGCGTCACCGAACGGCGACGCGCTCCGGCTCGGGGTGCTGAGCTGGTCGTGGTTCGGAGTCATCGGACAGTTGTCGTTCCCCCACACCGAGTCCCCGTCTGCATCGTCGTCGCAGACGTCTCCCGCGCCATCGCCGTCGAGGTCGCGCTGGACGGGGTCGTAGTCGACTCGACAGCCGTCCTGGGAATCGGGAACGCCGTCGTGGTCGGCGTCGGGCGGCGGCGGGATGGCGAGCGAGGAACACAGGCCGTCGGGACGATTGCCGACCTCGACCCCGACGCGATCCCACGCCGCGACGTACGAGCACGGATCGACCGGCAACGCGGTGGAGCGCGAAGCCTGGATCGTCGCCATGCGCAGCTGCGCGAACGAGGGCGTCAGCGGGAGCGCGAAGAGCGAGAGCCACGCCACCCGGCCGAGGGCGCGACGAATCTGATCGTCGGTCCTGCCCGCCGTTCGCTCGCGCAAGAACACCTCGCACCAGGCGAGGTTGGCGATGCCCGAGTTCGTATGGACGCCGCCGACGTCCTCGTCGGTGATGAAGTAGTCGGCCGCGTTCGCCACCACCGGATTGCACATCTCGCGCACCGTCCCGACGAGCGTGTCGAGCGCCAGCGGCGGCGCCTCTGCGGCGACGAGCTCTCCGAACAAGTCGGCGAAGCTCTCGTTGATGGCGCCCGACTCGTCGCGATAGACGAGCGGGTGCAGGAAGTACATGACCGCGTGCATGTACTCGTGCCCGAACACCTCGGGCGTCACGGAGCTGGCGCCGAAGAGGAGGCGCAGCTCGTCGATGTCGAAGAGCGCGTTGTCCGTCTCGACCCGTCCGTCGGGCACGACCGCGAACGGCCGCGCACCGAGGCCGTCGTACGAGAGGAGCGCGAAGTTGGCGAGGTGGTAGTCGCTCGACTGCCTCAGGTACGCGGCGGCGTCCGTCGTCGCGCCCGAGCAGTCGTGTCCGGCGAGGCACTCGCCGTCGTAGTAGACGAGCTCCGGTGCGCTCGTCGGGTCGGCGCCCTCGAAGATCGCCATGCGATCGAAGTCGTTCGACGTGCCTTCGGCGAACAGGATCGCGCCGTCGCGCGCGTCGACGAGCCACCTGCCGTCCGCGCGCGGGACGCGCCACGCCAGACGCAGGCCCGAGGCGTCGCCCGGCCGATTCTGCGTCGGATCGACGAGCACGAGGGCCGGCGGCCCGAGGGGATGCACGCCGGCACCACCGACGGCGCCGACGAGAGTCGTCGCCGCCGCCGCGTCGATCGCCGGGCGCAGATCGGGCATCGAGGTGGGCGGCGCCGGAACGCTGGCGAGGACCATCACGACGAAGTCGCCCTCGAGCACGACGGTGACCTGCGCGCCGTGGACGGGGACGCCGTGCCAGGCGACGTCGAACACCACCCGATCGAGCACGTCGGCGTCCGCGCCGAACAGGCTCGCCGATCGGCGCACGAGCTCGTAGGCCGGCGCGCCGTCCATCCCCTGACCGAGGAAGAGGTCGAGGTAGGGCGCGAGAAGCCCGGCCGCCCGCTCGGTGCGCGTCGCTCCCGTCGTGGCGAAGCGACCGGTCAGCGCCGAGACGTGACCTCGCTCGAGGGCGAGCGCCGGGGGCGTGGACGAGGCGGCGAGCAGCGCCGTCATGCGCTCGTCGGCCGTGGATCCGCCCGCGTCGAGCCCCGTATCGGCGCCTCCCGCGTCGCTGGGCTCCGGCGGAGACGAGCAGGCCGCGGCGCTCGTGACGACCGCGACGAGGGCCGCCGTGGTGAGCCCGCCGCATCGAGATCGCTGCGCCGGTGGGCGCCGCGCGTCGGGCCGCGCTCGCGCGTCGATGGAAGTGAAGCCGGAAACCGCGGAGCCACCCTCGCTCGTCCACGTCATGCACGGGCTCCGAGCACCGGACGTGCCGGCGCAGGCCGCGAAAAAGCGGCCGCGTTTCGGGACGAGCCCACGCTCGCGCTGGAACGCGCCGGCACACGGAGCGGCACGCTCGCCGCCACGTGTGCCGGCGATGAACCACCGCACGGACGAGGCGACGCGCACGGATCGGCTGGCCCGCTCCGGCCCGGCTCGCCCGCTTCGGCCCCTCCCGTCCGCGGGCTCCGCCCGCTTCCGTCCGGGTCCTCCGGGGCGAGCACTGCTTGCCGAGGCCCACGGGAGCGCGCGACCTCGAGGCACCGGGATCGCCGCGCGTGTCCGCGATGCACCCGCGTCTCCTGGACACGGCTCGCGTCCTCGCGAGACTGTCGTGCGATGGGGCAGGCCATTCGGATCGGAGGTGCGGCGCTCGGCCTGTGGCTCGCGGCGCTCGTCGCGGGATGCAGCAGCCCGAGCGGGCCCGGCGAGGGGCCCCGAGACGCGTCCACGATCGACGACGCCGCCGACGCGACGGTGCTCGATGCGCCGGCGCCCGAAGACGCCTCGACGTTCGACGCGCTCGAGGTGCAGGACGCGGCCGTTGGGCCCGATGCGGCCCCCTTCGACGCGCCCGACGCAGCGAGCGTCGATGCCTCCGTGCTGGCCGATGCGCCCGACGCGCCCGTGCCGTGCCACGGCGAGCGCACGACGAGCTACGCCGGGACGGCCCTCGAGTCGCTGATCGCCTCTCGCGGCCGCACGACGTTCGAGTCGAGCGTCCTCGTGCTCGAGCCACGGCGCGTCTGGACGCCATCGACCGTGGATCTCCCGATCGGATCGTGGCGCAGCGCGTGCGCGGCGGACTTCGATCGGGACGGCTGGATGGACCTCGCGGTGGCGGCCGTCCCGAGCGGCCTCGTCAGCGTGCTGTTGAACCGCACGTTCGATGCGCCGGCGCCCGACTGGACCTCGCCCACGTCGGTCCGCGAGCCGCGCTTCGAGGAGCACGTCGTGCGCGCGACCACGCCCGGTGCGACGACCATCCGCATCGTCTGCGGGCTGCTCAGCAACGACGCCGTGCCCGACCTCGTCGTGCTCGCGGGGAACGCGACGGCGACGACGAGCGCGGAGCTCTTCCTCGGACGAGGATTCCCGAGCGGCGCCTTCAACCCACCGGTGGCCGCGACGACCAGCTTGCCGCCGCCGCTGTCCCTCTACGGCGGCACCGACGTCGCGCTCGTCGACGTCCGCGGCGACGCGCGGCCCGAGCTGCTCGTCTCGGTGGTCGAGGTGTCGGTCGGGATGCCGCGGATCCGCGTGTACGAGGACGTCGCCCTGACGGGCATGACGCCCAGCTACCAGTACGCGGCGGGCTTGCTCTCCGGGGTCTCCTTCGGCGCGAACGGCGCCGACGCTTGGGCGATGCGCGACCTCGATGCCGATGGCTGGCTCGACCTCGTCGGAGCCGGGACCTCGCAGGCCGCCACGCCCGCGCTTCGGGTGCGCACGTTCGCCGGGACCGCGACCGGGCTCGCCACGACCGGCACGCCCACCACGTCGTGGGTCGGCGGCGGCGCCATCGTCGTGCTCGAGGACCTCGACGGGGACGGGATCACCGACCTCGTCCTCGGGCAGAACAACTGGAGCTACGCCCCGGGCAACGGCGGCTACGTGCTCTTCTATCCGGGATCGGCCCGCCTCGACATCGCCTCCGCCGCCGTCCTCGCGGACCACGGCGCACCGCTCTCGGATCTCGACTGGGCCGTGACGCTCGACTACGACCACGACCCCTTCGCCTCGCCGGACGTCTTCGTCGGCGACGGGCACGCGCCCGGCGGATCGGCCGCCCTCGTGGACCGTTGGACCACCGCGCGCGCGGCCACCGGCACGGCGATCACCACGTCGCTCACGGCGAGCAGCCCGCCCGGCACGACGGTCGACACGCTCGCGGTGACGGTGCACGGGACGGACACCGTCAGGGTCGAGGCCTTCATCGATGGCGCCTGGGTGGCCGCCGTGCCCTGCGCCGACGTCCCGACGCGGCTCTGCCTTCCGCCGACCACCGGGCCGTACCCGATCCGACTCACGCTGGAGAACGGTGGGACCGTGACCTCGCTCGACACGCACGTCGGATGGACCGGCGTCGGGACGTGCGACTGAAGGCGCGAGCCGCCGCGGGCGAAGGCGCCGCACGACACGCCGCCCCGGAGCGCGGGATGGGTAGACTCCAGGCGATGAAGAAGCCCACCCAGTCCGGCCCTGGCCATGCGCCAGTGGCCGTCCGCTCCGGCCGGGGCGAGCGCGCTCTGCCGACGACCGTCTACGCCTACGCCGGCTGCTCCACGTGCAAGAAGGCCCTCGCCTGGCTGAAGGCCCACGGCGTGGATGCGCAGGTCGTTCCCATCGTGGAGCGGCCGCCGAGCGCGCGAGAGCTCGAGGCGCTGATCGAGAAGAGTGGTCTTCCGGCGAGCAAGTGGTGGAACACGAGCGGCGAGGCCTATCGCGCCTTGATCGCCGAGCGCGGAAAGGACGCCGTCGCGGCGCTCGACGCCGCGCAGGTGGCGAAGCTCCTGTCGGAGAACGGAAAGCGCATCAAGCGCCCGGTCCTCGTCGCCGGCGACACGGTGCTCGTCGGCTTCCGCGAAGAGGCTTACGCGAGCACGTTCGATGAACATGCCCGCCGGATCCGCGCCGACGCCGTCCGGCCGGCGTCAGGTCCCGATCGCGCCGCGGGGCTGTGGCGCGGCGTGGTCCCGATGGCCCAGCTCGCCGCCGCGATCCTCGTCTCGTCCGCGACCGGCTGGCCGCTCGAAGGCGAAGCGTCCATCGCGTGCCACGCCCTCGGCCTCGCGATCACGGTCCCCTTGCTGCTCGCGGTGGTGGGCGCCGGGGCGGGCATGCTGGTTGCCGTGCGCGACGCTTCGCGCGGCGATGCCTGACGATCCTCGCGGAACCGCGCTCCTCCGGCGTTGTCGACGCCACGTGAGGAACGAGGCCCTCGTCGCGGCGCTCCTGGTCGGCGCGTGCTCCACGCCGGTCGTGCCGGGAGCGCGCGAGCTCGCGCCGGTGGTACCGGCGGCTTCGAGCGCCCCTTCGGCCGCGTCCCCGCCGAGGCCGACGCAGGCGCTCGCCCCCGGGGCGCCGCCGTCCTCGATCCGACGCGTGCGGGTGACCGCCTCGGGCGGCGCGCTCGCGCTCCCTCCCGCGACCGTCTGTGTGCCCGCCGAAGCGGCGGACGAGCCGACCCGCGCATTCGCGGTGCTCTACGTTCTCGACGGCGACTACTTCGTCGACTCGCTCGCGCTCTGCGAGCAGGTCCACGCCCTGGTCGCCGAAGGAGCGCTCGCGCCTTGGGTGGTGGTCGCCATCCCGAGCACGAGCGAGCGTGAGGACGTGCTGGCACGCCACCCCGGCCTCCTCGCGACGTGGGTGATCGAAGAGCTCGAGCCGGAGGTGGCAGCCGTCGTTCCGCTGCTCGCCGGCCGCGAGCACCGCGCGGTCCTCGGCTACTCGTACGGCGGCCTCGCCGCGCTCTCGTTCGCGCTCGCGCGGCCGACCGCGTTCGGTCGCGTGCTCGCGATGTCCCCCAGCCTCTGGTTCGCGCAGCGCCGCGCCCTCGAGGCATTCCGCGCATCGCGCGATGCCCCGCCGGTGCGGCTCTACGTCGACGTCGGCCTGCTCGAGGGAGATCCGCGAGAGGAGGTCCCGACCATGGTCGCCGATGCGCGCTCCCTCGTGACGGCGGCACGCCTGCGCGGGATGGTGCTCGGCCGCGACGTCCTCACGCGCGAGGTGCCCGGCATGGATCACGACATGGCGCTCGCGGCCGATCGGCTCCCCGGCGCGCTGCGCTTCGGGCTCGGCGGCGTGCGCGTCGACGACGCGGGCGCGGCCTCGCTCGCGATCCACGTCGTGCCGCGCCACGGCGCCGGCGCGACCACCACGTTCTCGCTCGAGGCTACCTACGCCGACGGGCTCGTCGCGAGCTGGCCGCCAGATCTCGCGCTCGTCGAGATCGATGGGCGCCCCGCGACGAGCGCGCGCGTCGGTCGCCACGTGCGCACGCTCCACGCCGAGTGGGCCGGCGCCAGCGCGACGACCACGCTTCCTTGAGCGCGGCGAGCTCAGCGCGGCGAGCTCAGCGCGGCGAGCTCAGCGCGGCGAGCTCAGCGCGGCGAGCTCAGCGCAGCAGCTCGGCGAGCGCCACGGTCACGTCGGGAAACGCCAGGAGCGGGAGCACGGCGGGGGTACGGTGGGTGGTGATCGTTCCGTACCCGCCCGCGCGCGGATCGCGGTGAACCTCGACGGCCTGGCCCTCCACGTCCACGATCCACAGCTCTGCGACGCCCATCTCGGCGTAGAGCGGCGCCTTCGTCCCGCGATCGTAGGTGAGCGAGGTGCGCGCGACCTCGATGACGAGGTGCGCACGATCCGGGTGGGCCCGGAAGTAGTCGCCCGGGGCGACGACGGCGATGTCGGGCTCCGGCTCCGAGTCGTCCGGGCCGATCAACGGTAGCTGGATACGCACGTCGGCTCGCCCGACGAGGGCGGGCACGAGCAGCCGCGTGAGTGCCTGGATCGGGCCTGCGTGCGACGCACCCTGGGGGGACATGCGAACGATGACTCCTCGGATGAGCTCGACGTGCTCGCGGTCGAAGGTGCCGGCGTCGACGAGGCGGTCGTACTCCTCGCGACGCAGGCGGCGCACGGCCGATGCACCCACCGCCGGGAGGTTCGTCCACACCTCGACGTCCATGGGCTCACGATAGCACGCACCCCGTGCGCGCTGCCGTGATCGAGGCGCAGCCTCACGCGTCGTCGCACGCGACGACGACCTCACCGTCCTCGTCGACCACGTGGCGCGCGACCACGGCGCCGTCCTCGTCGACGAGCTCCCAGCGGTGCCCGGTGTAGCTGCCCTGGTGGAGGCTGCCGCCAGGCGCGACGAGGCCGTAGGGGCGCGTGCGACCGTCGAAGTCGCGCCACACGAGCCGCACGGGCGTGTGGCACCGGCTCACCACGTCGAAGCCGGCGGCGGTGGACGTTCGCGGCGAGCACACCGGGCACGAGGCGGGACCTCTTCGATGGCGAGCGGCGCCCGCGTGATCGCGCCCGTGTCCTCCGGGCGCGCACGCGGCGACCACGCCGTCGGTGCTCGCGAAGCGCGCCACGATCCGCCGATCGCGCTGGCTGCGGACGATCCACGTGTGGCCGGCGAACGTGGACTGCGCCCAGAACCGACCGGGGTGGATCGTCCCGTACGTGCGCTCGCGACCGTCGAAGTCGACCCACGCGAGCACGACGCTCTCGTCGCATCGGTTCTCGATGCGCACGGTGGCCGGCGTGTCGCTCTCGGGCGAAGGCTCCCAGCCCCCCTCCTCCATCGCGGCTGGCGTCGGCGCGACCGGCGCGGTCCGCCCCCGCACGAGCGCAGGAGGCTGGGGCGCGGAGGGCAGAGCGTGATCGGGTGGCGGCCCGGCACGCTCGCGTGGGTCGTGCCCGCGTCGCGCGCTCGTGGAGGCGTGCGACGAGGACGCGTCCCCTGCGACGACGGGGAGCGCAGGCGAGCCCGCGCCCTCGCCGCCACGCCGCCAACAGGACCGCGAGCGCCACGAGCGCGACCCCCCAGCGAGCCACGGGCGCCTGCCCTGCTCCGGCACCCTCCGCGGCCCCGCTCGCGCATCAGTTCTTCGCGGCGTGCCGCGTCTTCTTCTTGCGCTTGTCGGCCCACATCAGGTGTAGCTCTCGATGAAGTCGTCGATCTCGCCGTCGAGCACCGTCTGGATCGCGCTCACCTTGTGCTCGGTGCGCTCGTCCACCAGCTGGTAGGGCTGCATCGTGTAGGTTCGGATCTGCGAGCCGAAGCCGCTCGTCATCTTGTCGACGCCGTAGGCCATGCTCGAACTCCGCC
>JBGALT010000255.1:0-7433 GCA_044223665.1 Sandaracinaceae bacterium
GAAGCACGCGGTGGCGATCGAAGGCTGCCGCAGCTCTGCACGCGCACGAGGCGCGGGTCGCCCACCACCATCGTCCCAATCGTCGCGTCATGCGACGATTCTGGGACGTAGTAGATCAGCCGCGCACGGCCGCGGCCGCGCGCGTCATCGCCGCGACGACGGCGTTCGAGGCTTCCTGGATGCCGGCCGGCGCATGCGCCGCGAACCGATCCGGGTGCAGCTCCTTGGCGAGCTTGCGTAGCGCGCCGCGCGCGTCGGCGGATCGCGCCTGATGCGGCAGATCCAAGAGGCGCGTCGGCGAGGCCGAGCGGCGCAGCTCCGTCGTCTTGCGGGCGAGGAGCGTCATCGAGCCGCTCTCGGCCGGGAGCGCGGCCGCCTCCACGAACACGAGGGCGTAGGCGAAGCGCAGCGCGCGCTCGCTGCCCTTCGTGAGCGCCTCGATCGCCGGCAGATCCCGCGGGGTCGCGAGCGCGGCGACGAGCGCGGCCTCGTCGGGATGCAGGGCCGCCTTCTGGCAGAGCGAGCGCCCGAGCGCGCTCAGCGTCCACGCATGCGCGGCGAGGCGCTCCTTGGCCCGCGAGAGCGGCACTTCGCGCGCCGCGCGCCGGAGCGCCTCGAGCACGAGGTCCGCCGTGAAGGCCGGCTCGACGCCGGGCGCGGCGCGTGGCGCGCCCTTCCCCAGCGTCACTCTCACGTCTCGCCACGACATCATCGCGACGAGGCGCGCCCGCATCTGCTCGCGGTGCGCGCCCAGCACCGCGCCGCGCGTGGCGAGCCCGTCGCTCGCCAGCCGCTCTCCGATCCATCCCTCGCGTGCGGAAGGCTCACGGTCGATCCCGAGGAGCTCTCCGAGCAGTGGCGCCGCGCCGGGCGCCTCGACGTGCGCGATGCGCCCGCCGATCAGCGCGATGCTCCCGGAGCGCGTCGCGCTGGTCACCTCGATCGTCCCCGTGGCGGCACCGCGCGCGAGGAGGTCGAGCGTCCGAACGATCAGCGGCGCCGCGTCCGAGGGCATGCCTCGCGTATCGCCGACGAGATCGCGGCGGGCAAGTTTGTGGCGTGGTAACAAGGCCACCCCGCCCGTGACCACGCCCTTCTATCTCACGACTCCGATCTACTACGTGAACGGCAAGCCCCACGTCGGGCACGCGTACACGACCATCGCCTGCGACGTGCTCACGCGGCACGCGCGCCTGCGCGGCAAGCGCACGCGGCTGCTCACGGGCACCGACGAGCACGGCAAGAAGATCGCCGACAAGGCGGCCGAGGAAGGGCTCTCGCCGCAGACCTTCGTCGATCGCCTCATCCCGAGCTTCACGAGCGCGTGGGAAGCCCTCGGGATCCAGAACGACGACTTCATCCGCACGACCGAGGAGCGGCACCGCAAGGTCGTCGACGAGCTCTGGCGTCGCTGCGAAGCGAACGGCGACATCTACCTCGGCGAGTACGAGGGCTGGTACGCGAAGGCGGACGAGGCCTACTACACCGAGAAGGAGATCAAGGACGGCCGTGCCATCGAGTCGGGCGCGACCGTCGAGCGCGTGAAGGAGAAGAGCTACTTCTTCCGGCTCGGCAAGTACCAGAAGCCGCTCCTCGACTACTACGCCGCGCACCCCGACTTCGTGCGGCCCGAGGGCAAGTTCAACGAGGTGAAGGCCTTCGTCGGCAGCGAAGAGGGGCTGCGCGACCTGTCCATCTCGCGCACCACGTTCCGCTGGGGGCTGCCGGTGCCCGGCGCGCCCGACCACGTGATCTACGTGTGGTTCGACGCGCTCACGAACTACGTCTCGGCGCTGTGCGAGGACGGCAAGATCGAGGGCGCGGCGCTCTACGAGGCCTTCTGGAAGCACGGCGAGGCCGTGCACATGATCGGCAAGGAGATCACGCGCTTCCACTGCGTCTACTGGCCCGCCTTCCTGATGAGCGCCGGCCTGCCGCTGCCGCGCGGCGTCTTCGCGCACGGCTGGATGACGGTGAACGACGAGAAGATGAGCAAGACGGCGGGGAACTTCCTGCCGCCCGAGCCGCTCGCCGAGGCGCTCGGCAAGGACACGCTCCGCTACTACCTGATGCGCGACGTGGCCCTCGGGGCCGACAGCGACTTCAGCCACGCGAACATGCTCGCGCGCTACCACGGCGATCTGGGCAACGGCCTCGGCAACCTGTTGAACCGGATGGTCGCCAGCATCGTGCAGACGAGCCTCGGCGGGCGCGTGCCCGTGGTGGACGCCTCGCGCTTCGGTGAGCTCGAGAAGGGCGTGATCGCGACGGCCGAGCGCGCGGCGAAGGCCTGCAGCGAGCACCTCACCGCGTTCGCCCCGCACCGCGCCCTCGAGAGCGCGTGGGAGCTCGTGCTCGCCGCGAACAAGTACGTCGATCAGACGGCGCCGTGGGCGCTCGCGAAGAACGGGGAGACCGCCAAGCTCGAGGTCGTCGCGTACACGGTGCTCGAGTCGCTGCGCTGGCTGAGCGTGATGCTCTGGCCCGTCATGCCGGAGAAGTGCGACGGAATCCGCGCTCAGCTGGGCCTGCCGCCGCTGATGCCGACCGAGGGGCTCGATCGCTGGCCGAGCGCGTGGGGAGGCCTGCCGGGCAGCACGATCACGCGGCCGGGCGCGCCGCTCTTCCCGCGTCTGGACGAGGCCCAGCAGCGCTCGTACTACGAGCGGCTCGGCGTGAAGGCGCCCGACGCGCTCGCGAAGAAGGACGCGCCCGCGAAGAGCGAGAAGAAGGAAAAGGAGAAGAAGGTGAGCGAAGCGAAGCCCGCCGCGGAGGCGAAGCCGGCCGAGAGCGCCAAGGCGCTGCCCGGCGTCATCACGATCGACGATCTCGACAAGGTCGAGATGAAGCTCGCGCGGGTGTTGAGCGCCGAGCGCGTGCCGAAGAGCGACAAGCTCCTCGAGCTGAAGGTCGACGTGGGCGAGCCCGAGCCGCGAACGATCCTCGCCGGGATCGGCGAGCACTACGCGCCCGAGGCGCTCGTCGGGCGTCGCATCGCGGTGGTCGCGAACCTCGCGCCGCGCACCTTCGCGAAGTTCGGCAAGACCTCGCACGGGATGGTCCTCGCGGTGAGCGATGCGAGCGGCCTATCGGTGCTCTCGCCCGACAAGGACATCACGCCGGGCGTTCGCCTCAAGTAGCCGCCCGTTCACGGGCTGCCATCGCAGCGGCCTGCGAACGGGAGCGACCAGGAAGGGGCCGCCGCGGAGCGACGGAAGCAGACCGCAATCGGAAACCCCGTTGACACGCGACGTGACGTGACAATACGATGCCCCTCGTCGCCTCCCGCCACATCGGAGGCGCTGCCCTGTTGAGGAGGACGACGATGGCGAAGGCGAAGAAGAAGCCGGCCAAGAAGGCCCCCGCGAAGAAGGCTGCCAAGAAGGCCGCCCCGAAGAAGGCTGCCAAGAAGGCGGCGCCGAAGAAGGCCGTCAAGAAGGCCGCGAAGAAAGTCGCGGCCAAGAAGGCGCCCGCGAAGAAGGCCGCTGCGCCCAAGGCCGCTGCGCCGAAAGTAGCAGCGCCGAAGGCGCCCGCTGCCCCCAAGCCGCCGCCCGCGCCGAAGAAGCCGGCCGCGCCGCCGCCCCCGCCGACGAACGCCGCCGAGCCGTCGACCGATCTCCTCATGCCCGGACCGACCGCGTCCCCAGTCGTCGCGTTCGCGGCGACAGGACCAGGGGCGAGGTGAGTCGCCGACTCCTCACACCTGCTCGCGCGTGAGGAGCGCGCGCAGCTCGTCGTCCGTCCAGCGGGCCCGTAGGGTGCTCGACGTACGCGTGAGCACCTGACCCGCGGCCTTGCCGCGACGGAGATCGCTCCGCCGCGCCTGGGTGACGTCGGCCGCGGTCTGGCCTCGCGCCACCGAGAAGTGCGCCGCCAGCACCGCGGCCGCACGAACGGCGTCGGCCGTCGGCGCGCGCCCGGGAACGTCACGCAAGATCACGTGCGCGCCCGTCGCGGCCCGCGCGTGGAAGAAGTGGTCGTTCGGGGCCGCGACGCGGAAGGTCAGCGCGTCGTTGTCCCGGGCGCTGCGCCCCACGAGCACGACGCTCCCATCCTCCAGCACGAAGGTGCGGTACGGCGCCCGGCGAACCGCGCGTGAGATCGCGTGGCCCGGTCGTGGGGAGGCAGGTGCCGGAGCCGCCGACCACGCCTCCGCCGCGCTCGCGTCGCCCTGCTCGAGGGCGGCTCGCGCCGCGTCGATCGCCGCGAGCTCGCCCTGCGCGAGGGCCAGGCGCTCGGACGCGATGCGCGCGCCCCGATCGAGCTTGCGGGCCCGCACGAACCAGCGCTCGGCCTGCGCGCTCGCCGCGAGCGAAGGATCGAGCACGAGGCGACGATGCTCGCCCGTCTCGGGATCGACGAGGGTCACCTCGGCGGCGTGCGCCGGCACCGCGCGCAGAGACGCGAGGAGCAGCCCTGCATCGGCGCGCAGGCGCGGCGCTTCGGCCGTCGCGGCGAGATCGTGCTCGATGGCCCGCGCCCGCCGCTCGACCTTCGTCTGCGCGCGGCGGAGCGCTTTCTCGAGCTCGCGCGCGCGTCCGGCCTGGCCGCCTCGCGCCCGGCGCGCGAGCAGTCCCGCGCCTGCGACGACGAGCTCGTCGACATCGCGCGGCCACTCGTCCGCTCGCCCGTCCGCGGTGCGGGCCCTCGCCGCCGGCACGTCCGCGCCGGAGGGCAGCGTCGCGAGGCAGCGTCCGAGCTCGTCCAGCACCGCGAGCCCGGGTCGCCGGCCGAGGTGCGCGACGAGGCGCGTGCGCGCATCGGTGCGCCTCGTCAGGATCGCCAGCGTGCTCGGCGCGATCGCCTCGATGCGCGAGAGCGATGCGCCCGCGATCCGCTTGCGGAGCAGCTGCGCGAAGCTCCCCGCAGGCTCGCCTCGCGGCCGCTCGGGGACGAGGCCGATGCCCGGCGCATGCGGCGCGAGCGAGAGCAGCATCACGCGCTCGCCAGGGCCCACGCCATGGAGCGTGAGCGCCAGGAGATCGTCCTCCGGCACGTCCACGCGCCGAACCTTCGCGCCCACGAGGGCCGCCAGGACGTCGATCGCGTGATCGCCCGCGTCCGTCATGGCGCGCCGCCCCCTCGGCAAAGAGTGCACGCCCCGGAGGCCCCGGACGGGAGCGGGCACGGCCCGCGGACGGAAGGGGCCGCAGCGGGCGAGCCGATCACCCCTCGGCAAAGAGTGCACGCCCCGGAGGCCCCGGACGGGGCGTTCACTCGTCGTCGCTCTCGTCGCTCTCGTCGCTCTCGTCGTCGAGCGCATCCTGCTCGGCGTCGCCGTCGAGGACGCTCCCGGCCAGGATCTGCGCGAGGCGCCGCGCCCGCCGCGGCCCCTCGGCCGCCTCGAGGGCGACGTACGTGTCTTCCGCGCCGAGGCCGAGGAGCCCTTCGGCGATGCGCGCCATCGTTCCGTCTCCGAGGCGCGTGTGCACGCCGATGGCCCGCACACGCGCGTACGCCACCGGGCCCTCGCTCGGGATCGGCGCGAGTGGATCGATCGCGGGCAGGACGCCGAGCTTGCGCGCGAGCTCCGCGGCCTGATCCGCCTCCCAGAGGCCACCCGCGTCCCAGACGAGCGGCGCGACGCCGCCGGCGCGCAGCGCGTCGACGAACGCCGCGAGGGCCTCGCGATCGCGCGGACCGGGGGTGAGCTCGACCCCGGTCGAGAGGACGACGAAGGTCGGCGCGAACGCCACGAGCGACTGGATCAGCTCGGTCTGGGGTCGCGGGTCCTCGTGGCGCAGCGCCCCGCGTGGCCCGCGCACGAACGAGCTGGGGATCTGCACCGCGAACGTCGCGCCCGAGGGGAGCTGCGCGCGCAGCTTCCGGGCCGTCGCCGCGCGCGGCGTGCCGACCAGCACGAGCTCGAGGTGCGTGCTGCCGCCTTCGAAGTAGCGAGCCGAGGGAGTGCGGTCGAGCACCGCGCCGACGTGGAACCGAGCCATCGGCGCACCATAGGGCAAGCCGCGTCCGCCGGCACGAGCCCGCGTCGGGGCGGGTGAGATCGCGGAGCGGCCCGCGAGCACGGCACCGCGCTCGGTCGTCACCGTGCGCGCGAGCCCGAAGCAGCGCGCGCCGTTGTGTTAGGCTCGCGCGCATGGTGCTCTCCGTGCGCCGCGCTGCGTTCTTCTTCGCGCTCTCGTCCTCGACCGCGCTCGCCGCTTGCTCGTCGGTGCCGACCTTCCCGGCGCCCGTGCGCGACGCCGGCCCGGCCTGCTCCCAGACGAGCCCGTGCGCGTCGGGACAGGTCTGCATCCAGGGTCTCTGCTTCGCCTCGTGCGACATGATGCATCCGTGCGCGACGAACGAGATGTGCGCGGCCGGCATCTGCGTCGGGCGCACCACCGACGCCGGCGTCATCCGAGACGTGGGCGTCGACGGCGGCGTCTGCGCCACGCTCGGGTGCGAGACGATGACCGCGGGCTCGATCTGCCGGCCCGACGTGGCCGCCTGTGTCACCTGCACCGCCACCGACTCCTCGCACTGCGGCGGCGGCCAGCCGATCTGCGACGTCGGCCGCGGCGCCTGCGCGGCCTACACCTCGCTTCCGTGCGCGGCGTGCAACAGCGACCTCGACTGCGACACCGTCGGCCACTGCGTCGCCGGGACCGCGCCCGGCGCGATCGAGCGCGTCTGCCTCCCGCACTGCGACGCGAGCGGCGCCGGATGTCCGGCCGGCTTCACCTGCCCGGGGGCCGACATGGACTGCATCCCCTTCAGCGCTTCGTGCACCGCGTATCGTGCCGCCACGGCCGCCCAGCCGTGCACCACCGACAGCGACTGCGTGCAGCTCGGCGGGGACTTCAACAGCGGCGTGGTCACCGGCATGTGCCGCGACACCGGCGGCGGCATGACGTGCCACGTCGCTTGTGGGGCGGCGAGCGACTGTCCCCCCGCCCTTCCGACGTGCAACGGCGACTTCTTCTGTCAGTGAGGTCCCCGTTCATGCTGCGCGGGTGCCGCGGCGGCGCGCACGCGGCACACTGATCGCGATGCGCTGGGTGGGCGGGCTCTGCGTCGTCCTCGCGCTGGCGGGCCCCGCGCCGGCACGCGCGCAGGACGACGACTGGTCGCTGACGCGACCGGGCACGCACGGCGGACGGCCGCACGGAACGGGCCGGCCGCGCCCGCCACGCACGGGCCCGGTGGCTCCGCCCACGAGCAGCGCGACGCGCCTGGTCGACCGCTACCGCGAGATGGTCTTCCGCGATCCCTCCGAGAGCTTCGCGCTCAGCCGCTGGGGGACCCTCGCGGCCGCGCGGGACGGCTCGACCGAGCCGCTCGCCACCGAGATGCGCGCGCTCGCCGACGCCGATCCGGAGGCGATCGTCCCGCGCCTGGTGCTCGCCCACCTCGCGCGCCGCGCGGGCCGGGCCGACGAGGCGCGCGCTCTCTACGCGGCGATCGTGGCGGCGCACCCGACGGAGGTGTCG
>JBGALT010000256.1:0-7454 GCA_044223665.1 Sandaracinaceae bacterium
CTCTCGGGCCAGCTCGGTCAGGGCGATCTCGTCGCGCATCCGACGCCGACGCGCGTGTTCCTTCCCGCGCTCTGATCGTGGGCTCGCAGCTCGGCGCGGGCTGGGCACGCGCTGCCGAGCCGCGCTATGCACGCTCGAGATGCGGGTCGTCGTCGCGCTCGGAGGCAACCTCGGCGATCGAGAAGCCACGCTGCTCGCGGCTCGCCGCGCCCTCGCGGCCGCGCCCGACGTCGCCATCCTCGAGGCCTCGCCCGTCTACGAGACCGAGCCCTGGACCCTCCCCGGCTCGGCGCCCCAGCCGCCCTACCTCAACGCCGCGCTCCTCGTCGAGACCGCGCTCGAGCCCGAGGCCTTGCTCGCGCTCTGCCTCGATGTCGAGAAGGGCCTCGGCCGCGTACGCCGCGAGCGCTGGGGCCCGCGCACCGTCGACCTCGACCTCCTCTTCGCCGACGAGGACGGCGCCCCCGTGACCCGGGCCTCGCCGCGCCTGACCCTGCCCCACCCGCACCTCGAGGAGCGCGCGTTCGCACTGGCTCCGCTGCTCGACGTCCGCCCCGATCTGGCGCCCCGCTACGGCGCCGCGCTCGAAGCCGCCGGCGGAAGGCCCCGGGCCCATCCCGTCGAAGGATGGACTTCTTCCTTCGGCCGGCAGTAGGATTCCGCAGCCGAGACGCGGCCTTTCCCTCGTCCGGCCCCTTCTCCCCGAGGCAATCCAAGATGACCGACACGCGCAAAGACAAGCGCGCCCCGATCTCCCTCAAGGTCCGCTTCAAGAGCGCGACCGTCGACGAGTTCATCGAGCAGTACTCGAAGGACATCAGCAAGGGCGGCATCTTCATCAAGAGCAACAAGAACAGCCCTCCGATGCCCATCGGAACGCTGCTCAAGTTCGAGTTCCAGCTGAAGGACGAGTCGAAGCTCATCCAGGGCGTCGGCCGCGTCGTCTGGAAGCGCGAGCTCGAGGGCTCGTCGGAGAACGACCCCGCCGGCATGGGGATCAAGTTCATCAAGATGGACGGCGAGTCGAAGTCGCTCGTCGACTCGATCGTCGCCGGGCGCGGCGACACGCCCGGCCAGTACGAGGCCGGTGGCGGCGCGGCGGCCAAGGACGAAGAGTCGGTGACCGGCGCGAGCACGACGGCGCCCGCCGAGGGCGGGGCCAAGCGCCCGGTCCGCTCGGCGAAGGCGACGATGCAGTTCTTCCCGTCGACCACGCCGCAGAGCGAGCTGCCCAAGCCCGAGGATCGCACGCAGGTGCGCCACGCGAGCGAGTTCCTCGCCTCCGCGCTCAGCTCGGCCGGCGTCGACGAAGCGACCACGGGCGAGGCCGAGCGCAAGGCCGAGGAAGCGCGCCAGCGCACGGCCGAGATCGAGCGCGAGCGCGAGGACCAGGCGCGCAAGGCGCGCGAAGAAGAGGACAAGAAGGCGCGCGCCGAGAAGGAGCGTCACGAGCGCGAGAAGGCCGAGGCCGACGAGAAGGCGGCGGCCGCAGCCGCCGCAGCCGAGAAGGCCGAGAAGGCGGCCGCCGACAAGGCGAAGGCCGAGAAGGCCGCGAAGTCGGAGAAGCCCGCCGCCGAGCCGGCCAAGAAGTCGACGAGCGAGCGCCCTCCCGCCGCAGCTGCCGCCGCCAAGAAGCCCGAGCCCAAGGCCGCCGCGCCGATCCCCGAGCGCCCGCCGGCCCCGGCCGAGCCGAGCTCCAACATGATGCCGATCTTCGCCGGCGTCCTCGTCGTGGTGGCGGTCGCAGGCTGGTGGTTCTTCGGACGCGGCGATGGCGACACGACGCCGCCGCCGCCGACCTCGACGGTCGTGACGACGCCGCCGCCCACGAGCGAGGCGCCTCCCGAGACGACCGTCGCCGAGGGCACGGGCGACGAAGGCACGGGCGACGAAGGCACGGGCGACGAAGGCACGGGCGACGAAGGCACGCCGCCGGAGACCGACGTCGCGGTCGAGCCGCCGCCGCCGGCCGTCACCCACGACGTGCGCGTCGAGTCGACGCCCGCCGCAGCGACGATCGTCGTCGACGGCGAGGAGCGCGGCGCGGCGCCGCAGACGCTCGCGCTCGCCGAGGGCGAGCACACGATCGAAGCGCGCCTGACCGGCTACGCGACGGCGACGAGCACCGTGCAGTCGGCCGAGGGCGCTCGCCCCGTTCGGCTCACGCTCACCGCGCTTCCGTACCGCGTCCACGTCGTGACGACCCCGCCCGGCGCGCGCGTGCGCATCGGGAGCCGCACCGTCACCGCACCCGGCGATGTGACCGTCTCGCGGCCGACGTCGGCGGTCACCGCCGCGGCGACGCTCGCCGGCTACCTCGACGCGACCCAGACGATCGACCCGAGCGCGTTCGTGCAAGGCGAGGACGCGATGACGGCCGACCTCACGATCACGCTGGCCCCGCGGCCCGCGGCGCCCCCGCCCACCACGCGTGTGCGCCCGCCGCCGACCACGACCACGACCACCACCACGCCGCCCGCCACCGACACGCCGCCGCCCACGACGACGACGGTCGAGGAGCACCACGACACGCCGCCGCCCGCGACCGAGGCGCCGCCGCCGCCGCCCGAGGAGCACCACGACACGCCGCCGCCCGCCACCGAGGCGCCGCCCGACAACCCGTTCTGACGCGAGAGCGCCGGCGACGCGAGCGAGCGAGCGAGGGGAGCACGACGGAGGTCGGCTCCCCTCGCGCGCGTTTCGGCGCTCGCCTTCCGCGCGAGGGTTCGTGTAGCGTGGTCGAGACGCGGGCACCGCTCCGCTCGCCGGCGTCGGAGGGATCGATGCGCACGTGCTCGCGGTTCGTCGTCGCGTTCGCTCTCGTCGCCGGCGTGCTCCCCGGCTGCTCGTGCTCGACCGGCGTCACACCGCGGCGCGACACCGGCACCGCGTCCGGAGACGACGCGGCGATCGTCCCCACGGCCGACGCCTGGATCGATCCGCACGGGAACGACGACACCGGCACGGGTCACGGAACGGAGGACGGCGGCGCCCCGCCGCTCGCCGACGGAAGCATCTACGACTTCGACACCGGCGGCGTCGTCGCCGAGCTCTGCCCGGCCTCGGCGATGGTCCCGACCGGCTGCCTCGTCGCGCTCAACGAGGCGTCCAACGGCCTCTGCAACCAGCTCGACGACGACTGCGACGGCCGGGTCGACGAGAGCTGCAGCTGCACGCCCGGCGCGGTGCAGCCCTGCTTCCGCGGCCCGCCTGGCCGCCGTCACGTGGGCGCGTGTGCCGACGGCATGCAGCAGTGCACCGGCGCCGAGTTCGGCGCATGGGGGAGTGCACGGGCGGCATCGCCCCGGGCGGCGAGAGCTGCGACGGCCTCGACAACGACTGCAACGGCTGCACCGACGAGGTCGTCGGCTGCGTGCCGAACGGCACCTGCCCCGGCCCCGGCGATCCGCGTGTGCCCGAGGGCCAGCCCTTCGCGCCCTATCCGCTCCGCGGCGGCGACTTCTTCAGCGGCACCGCGACCGCCTGGCAGTGGACGGTCACCGGCGGCCCTTGCGACACGATCCTCCCGTCGCCGAGCTACACGGTGACGACGCCGCGCATGCAGAACGCGACGTTCCACCCGACCCTCTCGGGCGACTACACCGTGACGATGGACGCGACGCTCCCCGACGGCTCGCACTTCACGTGCACCTGGATCGTCCACGTGTCCGGCCCCGGGCTGCGCATCGAGATGTGTTACCCCGAGAGCCAGACCCAGGACCTCGATCTGTTCCTGTCGCAGCCGGGCCACAGCGATCCTTGGTACGTCGACATGGTCGACGCGTTCGGCCCGACGGCTTCGGTCTGCGGCTGGCACGACTGCGAAGCGAACATCCGCGGCACGCAGCGTGGCGGCGGCGCGTACCCTCGCGCGAGCTGGGGCTATGCGAACAGCCCGGTGTCGGCCTGCAGCGGCTCGCCCCAGGGCGCACGGTGGACGACGCTCGGCTACTGCGCGAACCCGCGCCTCGACATCGACAACAACCTCTCGGAGGGCACCGGGGTCCCCGAGAACATCAACGTCGACGTTCCACGCGAGGGAGACCAGTTCCGCGTGATGGTCCAGAACTTCACCGGGACGATCGCGCGCCCCGTCGTCAACGTGTACTGCGGCGGACGGCGCGTCGCGAGCTACGGGGTCGCCCCCGACACCGTGCCGGCCTTCAGCGGGCGGAGCGGCCACACCGGGATCGGCGCCATGTGGCGCGTCGCCGACATCGTCACGCACGTCGACGGGGCGGGCTCGACGACGTGCGACGTCACCGCGGTGCATCCACCGGGCACGACGAGCGGGTACGACGTGACCTACGACGATCGCCGGTTCTGAGCTCGGCGCGGACACGCACACGGGGCATTCCGGTCCCGCGGCGGGACGTGGTAGCCACGGCCCATGACGATCCACGGGCGGGGCGCTCTCCTCGGCATCGCGATCCTCGTCGGGCACCTGGCGGGCCCGATGCCGGCCGCCGCACAGTGCATGCAGCCGAGCGGGACGCGGATTCCCACCGATCCGGGCTGCGACTCCGGGCATCCGACGGGCCTGTTGCCGACGTTCGCGTGCGCGTGCGACGTGCCGGGCGCCTGCAACATCGGCGCGACGTGCGCGTCGGGCCTGCCGGGCCCCGACTGTCCGGACCTGGGCATGAACGCGATGTGCGAGAGCCGCATGTGGCACGCGCCCAACGACAACAGCTGCATCCCGAGCCGCCACGCGGGCCTCGACCCGGTGCTCGACTGTCACACGATGCCGGAGACGTTCTCTCCGACGTGCGCGCTCACGTTCCGCGTGCTCACGCGCGGCACGGCGCGCTTCCAGAACGCGTTCGGCTGGTACGAGGTGACCGGCTCGGGCTCGGCGCCGACGGCGGACGACCTGCACGTGATGCTCGACTGCTCGAGCGCTCCCGGGAGCTCGGTCGTGCTCGATCTGCGGAGTGACCCCGCCTACCACGGCGGCGAGGTCGGCTTCTTCCTGCTCACACCGGAGGACCACGCGGCGCACGGCACCTGCGCCGGCGGCGACTGCTGCGCTTCGGTGGCGCGCTATCGCTCGGGCGTCGGCTACGCGTACTACTCGCAGCACGCGCTGAACCCCGACGGCACGAGCTTCGTGCACCTGCTCGTGTACGACTCGACGGTCTGGGACCGGAAGTTCTACTTCGCGTGGGAAGACACGTTCGCGGCGCCCAACAACGACTTCACCGATCTCGTCACGAGCGTCGACGGCGTCGAGTGCGCGGGCGCGGGCGCCGAGTGCGACACCGGCATGGAGGGCGCGTGCGGGCGCGGCGTCACGCGCTGCGATGGTGGCTCGCTGACGTGCACGCCCGTGACGGCCGCAGCCGACGAGGTGTGCAACGGGGTCGACGACGACTGCGACGGCACGCTCGACGAGTCGGTCACCTGCCCGGGCATCGACGTCTGCGACGACGGCCGCTGCGTGCACCACTGTCAGCCCTCGGACGAGTTCAGCTGCGCGGCGGGCTTCGGCTGCGACGTGGCGAGCGGCCTCTGCCGCGAGACCGCCTGCGAAGGCGTGCCTTGCGCGGCCGATCAAGTCTGCCGCGGTGGCACGTGCGTCGCCGAGTGCGAGGGCGTCGTGTGCCCGCACGGTCAGATCTGCGCCCGCGACCAGTGCCTCGACCCGTGCGCGGGCGTGACGTGCGGCACGAACGAGGTCTGCCGCGGCGGTCTGTGCGTGCCGGGCTGCGATCTCTGCGACGGCGTCGTCTGCACCGGGGGTCTGATGTGCACGAGCGCCGGCACCGAGTGCGTCGACCCGAGCTGCACGAGCGCCTGCCCCAGCGGGACGTTCTGCCGCTCGGGCGCCTGCGTCGATGCGTGCGACGGCGTCGTCTGCCCGCGCCACGGCGTGTGCGTGGACGGCCAGTGCGTCGTTCCCTCGATGCCGGGCACGGACGCCGGCATCGCCGGCAACGACGCCGGGGCGGCCGGCCGCGACGGCGGGCCGGCGTTCGACGCGGGGCACATCGACGTCCCGATGCCGAGTCGGCGCGGCTGCGCCTGCTCGGCGCCGGGGAGCCGAGGCGCGGGAGCCGGCCTCGCGTGGATCGTCGGGCTCGCGCTCCTCGCTTCGCGCCGGCGACGGCGCTGAATTTGGCGGCGCGGGCCTCACCCCCGAGCAGCCGCACCCGCGGCGTCAGGGTGCGCGGAGGCAGCCCACGCGGCGTCGAGCGACGACCATCTGATCGAAGGCCAGCGTGCCGGTCTGCGGATCGCTGATGTAGTTCTGCGGCCAGAAGGCGTTCAGCTGCAGCGCGGTGGTGGCTCGATACCGCTGATCGAGATGCTGATCGAAGGGCGCCGGGTAGTCGGTGCACTCGGCGCCGTCGGCCGCGGCGGTGCAGAACTTGTCCCGGATCCAGTACCCGAGCGGGCCCGCGTCGTCGTAGCGAGCCACGCTCGCGTCGTTCTTCCAGATCTCGAGGACGGCTCCGGCGTCGCTCGCGCCGTCGGTGTTCAGCCGGACGTGGGCCTCGAGGCAGATCCAGGTGCCCTCGTCGACGGTGAAGTCCTGGCGATGGACCAGCGCATTGCCGTAGTAGGCCGTCCCGTCGTCCTGCACCGGGCTCGGCATCCACGAGTGCATCGCGCTCCAGTAGTCGTAGGTGTCCAGGCGCGCGTGCGCCGAGCCGATGCCGAAGGCCGGCTCGATCGCGATGGAGAAGCGCTCGTCACCGTTCGGGCGGTGCCCCGCCATCGGGGACGGATACGACATCGCGGGCGCGTAGCCGCCGAGCCACATTCCGGAGTGGTGCCAGGAGACGCCGCCGCCTTCGTAGCGCGCGTACCAGCGCACGAACCACTCGTCGCTCGAGGGCAGCTGCGCGTAGAGGTCGACGGCATCCGTCCCTCCACCCGCCGTCAGCGCGAGCGCCTGGCCGACGCCGCTCGGCGTGTCGGAGACGAGCGCCATCCGTGCGCTGCCTTGCACTTGGTCGTAGCGAGCCGTGATCAGCGCGACGCTGCCTTCCTCGAAGTCCTCGAACCAGATCACGTCCGGGTCGGCGCCGAGCCCCACGTCGCCCGGATGCTCCTCCGCGAGCGTCCCGCCCGGCGCGCCCGTGTCCGCTCCGCCGCCGCCGCCGTCGTCGCCGGTGGCGCCGCCATCGCGTCCGGGTGCCGCGTCGGGAGCCGACGCCGCGTCGGGCGGCGCGCTGGCCGCGTCGACCGCGCCGGACGGCGCGCTCGGACAGCCGGCGATCAGGAGAACGATGGACAGTGCGCAGGGCCCCCGAGTCATGGAGCGATGCTCTCACGCTTGGTCTCGCCACGGCCACCGACCCCAGACCAGAGGGTGTGATCGCGGAAGGGGTCAGACGAAGCGCAGCGCGAGCTCGAGGATTCGATCGCGGACCCGCGCGGCGCGCACGCCTTCTTCTCCGGGCGCCGCCGCCTCCACCGCGTACGTGCCCGCGGCGGCGCTCATGAGC
>JBGALT010000257.1:0-7419 GCA_044223665.1 Sandaracinaceae bacterium
CCGGGCCGTCGCCACGGCCGTGCACGCCGTGGCAGGGGCCGCAGGTGGTCGCGAACGTGCTGGCGGCATCGAAGGGTGCCGGCCCCTCGGGCTCGGCGTGGGCGGCCGCCGCGGCGAGCCCGCGCTCGACCTCGGCCTGCGCCGCGAGGTTCTCCCAGCGCTGCCCGCCGTGGAAGAGGACGTCCGGCGAGGCCCCGAAGAAGAAGAGCACCATGAAGCCGAGCGCGGCCCCGAGGAACATCACCACGAAGCGCGGCTGGATGTTCAGGTGCATGAAGTGCTTGCAGACGAGGTACGCCTTCACCACCGCGATGCCGAACGCGAACATCAGCGTGAGGATGCGGACCCCGACCATCGGCCCGAGCACCGACGCCACCAGCAAGAGAAGCAGGATCCACCAGATGCGAATGTAGTGCGCGGTGCCGTGGTCGCCGCCGTCGCCGTGGCCCTTGCCGTGCGCGGCGGGCGTGGAAGCCGTCGTGGTCGCGTCGGTCATGCCGTCCTCACTTCGCGATGTAGAGCAGGGGGAAGAGGAAGATCCAGACCACGTCGACGAAGTGCCAATAGATGCCCACGAGCTCGACGCGCTGCAGCTCGGCGTTGCGCCGCGCGTACGTCGAGACCCAGAACATCAGGATCATCCCGGCGATCACGTGCGCCGCGTGGAGACCCGCAGCCGTGTAGTAGAACGACCAGAAGCCGTTCGCGGTGATCGTGTAGCCCTCCTCGATCTCGTGGTGCCACTCGAGGCCCTTGACGACGAGGAAGGTGAGGCCGCCCGCGCACGTGGCGAGCAGGTAGTTCGCTGCCTTCCGCCCGTCCCCGTGCTCGGCCGCGTGGTGCGCGAGCACCGCCGAGAGGCTGGAGGTGAGGAGCACGACGGTGTTGAGCGCGCCTGCCCACGTGTTGGTGTGCGCGGCGTAGTCGGCCCACTCGGGGTGGCCGATGCGGTGCATGATGTACGAGCCGAGCAAGCCACCGAAGATCACGATCTCGGAGGCGAGCACCCACCACACCGCGAGGCGCCCCGTGGGGACACCCGACGCGCTGCGGAGCGTGGCGATGGGCTTGCCGGAGTGGTTGCCGGCGGGATCGGCGTGCGTGGCGGCGCTCATGTCGCTTGGTCCTGTGGCCAGAAGTCTTCGTCACGATCGGGCGCGCTGTACTCGTAGGGGCCGCGATAGACGTTGGGCATCGTCTCGAAGTTGCCGTGCGGCGGTGGCGATGCGGCCGTCCACTCGAGCGTGTTCGCCTTCCACGGGTTCTTCTCGGCCTTGGGCCCGGCGAAGAGCGAGCGGAAGAAGTTGAAGAAGAAGACGAACTGGAAGGCGATCATGACGACGAGCGAGATCGTCGCGACGACGCGCAGATCCTGGTGCCAGCCGCCCGCGATCTCGGGGAAGTGCTCGTAGCTGAAGATGCGGCGGTGATCGCCGGAGGCGCCGAGGACGAAGAGCGGGATGAACACGCCGTTGAACGGCAGGACCGTTCCCCAGAAGTGAATCTTGCCGAGCGTCTCGTTCATCATCCGGCCGAACATCTTCGGGAACCAGAAGGTGATGCCCGCGAAGACGGCGATGATGGCGATGGGGAAGAACGTGTAGTGGAAGTGGGCCACCACGAAGTACGTGTCGTGGAAGTAGATGTCCGAGCCGCTCGAGCCGAGGAAGATGCCAGTCACGCCGCCGAGCAGGAACTCGCCGAGGAAGCCGAGGGCCCAGAGCATCGGCGTCGTGAAGCGGATCGAGCCGCCGTAGAGCGTCGCGATGTACACGAAGCACATCTCGGCGATCGGGATCGAGATGAGCACGGTCGTCGCGCTGAACACGTTCGCCATGCGCGGGTCGATGCCGGCCACGAACTGGTGGTGCGCCCACACGAAGAACGAGAGCACGCAGGTCGCGATGGCCGTGAAGATCACCGTCTTGTAGCCGAACAGCTTCTTGCGGCTGAACACCGTGATCACCTCGGCGACGATGCCCATCGCCGGGAGCAGCACGACGTAGACCTCGGGGTGACCGAAGAACCAGAAGAGGTGCTGCCAGAGCACCGGGTCACCGCCGCGCGCCGGATCGTAGAAGCCGGTGCCGAGCACCTGATCGAAGAGCAGCATCACGGCGCCGGCGACGAGCGGGCCGACCGAGGCCATGAACAGCACGCTCGCGAGCACGATCATCCAGACGACGATCGGGATCTCGTACATGCGCATCCCGGGCGCGCGCGAGTTCATCGCCGTCGTGATGAAGTTGATGCCGCCGAGGAGGAACGCGACGAACTCGAGCGCGACCGCCAAGAGCCACATCGTCGAGCCGTAGGGCGTGTTGCTGAACGCCGAGGTGGACGAGAGCGGCGGGTACGAGGTCCACGCGCCGCCGAACGCGCCGCCCGGCACGAAGAACGAGGCGAGCATCACGAGCGCGCTGACCAGGAAGACCTGGTAGCTGAGCCGGTTGATGCGCGGGAACACCATGTCGTCGCAGCCGAGCATCAGCGGGATCAGGTAGTTCCCGAACGCCGCGATCAGCACCGGCATCGCGACCCAGAACACCATGATGGTGCCGTGGCTCGTGACGAGCGCGTTGTACTCGCCCGGCGAGACGACGCCGTAGCCCGGGACGCTCGCGCCCGGATACGCGAGCTGCATGCGGAACGCGTAGGCGAGGTAGCCGCCGACGACGCCCATGAACATGCCCGTGAACAGGTACTGGAACGCGATGATCTTGTGGTCGGTGGACCAGAAGTACTTCTTGAAGAAGCTCTCTTCGTGATGCGCGGTCGCCATCTCGTGTCCTCTCAGTCCGCGGACGGCGCGGCCGCCCCGTCGCCCATCGCCACCGCCGCGTGCTGCTCGAGCCAGCGCGCGTGGGCCTCGGGGCTCTCGATGAAGATGCGGGCGCTCATCACGCCGTGGCCGATCCCGCAGATCTCGGCGCACTGGACGTCGTACTCGCCCTCCACCGTCGGCTCGAACCAGCCGACGATGCGGCGACCCGGGACGGCGTCCTGCTTGAGGCGGAAGACCGGCACGCTGAAGCTGTGGAGCACGTCGCGCGACTCCAGCTCGAAGTGGTACGTGCGACCGACCTCGACGTGGAATTCGTCGACCGTGGCGACGTCGTCCTCGGTGTCGAGCACGCCGTCGGGGCCGGGCAGCACGAAGGTCCACGCCCACTGCTGCGCGACGATGCGCACCGTCTCGTCGGGCTCGGGCAGCTCCTGCTTGACCTCGTGCCAGACGTAGATGGCCCCCGCGATGATCACGAGGTCGCACAGGATGATGATGTTGTGCGGGACCGAGATCCAGCGGTGCAGGTCGTGCTCTTCGCCGGTGATGTACCGAGCCTTGACGCCCTCACGCGCGCGAAAGCGCCAGAGCAGCCAGAAGAACATCCCCTGCACGAGGAAGAACCAGAAGAACACCGTGACGGCGATCAGCAGCACGAGGGCATCGACGTGCCCCGCGTAGCTGGATGCCTCTTCCATCGTCCATTGCATCGGTGCGCTCCGATCAGAAGTAGATCCAGCCGATCACCACCGCGGCGTACACGGCGATGCCGACCATCGTGTAGGTGAACCACTTGGCGGCCTCGTGAGCCGCGACCACGTCGTGGTCGGCCTCGCGCGCACGCGCGAAGGTCTCGGCGAGGGCCCCGCCCGGAGCCGGGCGGCTCGCCTTCGCGGGCGCGGGGACGGCGGGGGCCGCGTCGCCGTCGTGCTCGTCGTCGCCGTCGTCGCGCGGATCGTCCGCGTGGGTCTCTTGGTCGCTCGTCATCAGGTCCCTCGCAAGCTGCGGACGTAGGCGACGACGTCGCGGATCGACTGATCGTCGGCGAGGCCGAGCGCCATGGGCGCCATCGTGCGGCCCGACTCGTCGAGCGGGCTCGCGCCGCGCACGCCCGCGCGGAAGTTGTGGATCTGCGTCTCGACGTACCAGGCATCGAGGTTCACGAGCGGCGGCGCCCCGCGCGTCTCGTCGCCCGTCGCGCGCTCGCCGTGGCACTGCGCGCAGGTCGCGTAGAGCGCTTCGCCGTGGGTCGCGTCGCCCTCGCCCTCGCCATCGGTCGGCGGCACCGGCGGGAGCGCCGCCACGTACGCCGCGACGGCCTCGACGTCACCCTCGTGGTTGAGCGAGCGCGCCATGCCGCGCATGCGCAGGCCCTGCACGTCGTCGGGGTGGGCGCCGCGGGCGCCGGACCGGAACTTCTCCAGCTCGGCGCGGAGGTACCACTCGGGGAGGCCGGCGATCGCGGGGGCGCCATACTCGCGCATCCCCTCGCCCTGCGCTCCGTGACAGGTGGCGCACGTCTCGAACACCGCCGGGCCGCGGGCCTCTCCGGGCGGCGGCTCGAGGCCGCAGGCGCCGAGCACCACGGCGAGCGCCGCGAGCGCGCACGTCGAACGACTCTTCATCGGGAAGCTCCTCCATCGGTCGTGGGGGGAATCGCGGTCACGGCCGGCGGCGCGGCGGACGCCGGGCGCTCGGTCGACGCCACATCGCGCGGCTCGGTGCGGGCGCCGGCGGCCTCGAGGTCCGCCTCCCGCGCACGCTTGGCCAGGAACGCCAAGAGGCCCCCGATCATCGCGAGCGGGAACAGCGACATGAAGACCGTCGTCGCGAGGAAGGCGTCGCGGTTGGCTTCGTCGGCACCGAAGCAGACGGGGCACGCGAGCGCGAGCGCGGGTGTCCACGCGGCGAGCGCAGCGAAGGCGCCGAGCGCGACGAGCTCGAGCGCCGATCCGGCTCGGCGGCTCACAGATAGACCTGCTGATACAGGAGGGGCCAGATCCCGACGACGAAGTACCAGAGGACGCGGACGGTCCAGAACTGCTCGAGCGTCAGCGTTCCCTTCACCAGACGAGCGAAGGTCCACACCAGGGCACCGAGCGCGATCACCGCGTGCAAGCCGTGGCAGCCGATGATCAGATAGAAGAACGAGCCGAGCGCGCTCGAGGTGAGCGTCAGGCCCTGGGCGAGCAGCGCCACCCACTCGCGTCCCTGCGCGGCGAGGAAGAGCGCACCGAGGGCGATGCCGGCACCGAGCGGCGCCCGCGCCGACGCGGGCGATCGCTGGAAGCGCGAGCCGGCGAGCACCACGAGCACGCCGCTCACGATCAGGAAGGCCGTGTTCACCGCCGTGCTCTCGACGGGCAAGCGCGGCTGATCGAGCGGAGGCCAGCCGAGCGGCGCCGACGCACGGACGACCGCGAACGCGCTGATCATCCCGGCGAAGAGCATCGCCTCCGTGATCACGAAGACGAGCATGCCCAGCACCCCATTGGGGACCAGCGGCTGGCGCCGGACTGGGGCCGTCACCGGCACGCGTTCCTGGAGGGCTTCCAACGAAGGCGCGGTATACGCGCGAGCGCTGGAAAGGATGTGACGGACCACACACGGATGCGACGGTTTGCCGCGTATCGTTTCGCAACGGATTGCGCGATCTCCGTAGTGCGGCTGAGATCGTGACGAGCAAAAGCGACGCAACGGAAGCTGTGGTCCGGGTCGCGAGCGTGCGGTCCGTGTCTCGCGCGGCGCCTCGCTGCGTGGAACATCTGCGGGGTGCGATCCAGCTCGCCGGTGGTTGCGCTCGCGGTGCTCGTCGGCATCGCGGTCCTCTCCGCCGTGAGCCTCGGAATCCGGCTCCTCTCCGAGGGCGAGCCGAGCCCGACGCTCTGGGGCGTGCGGCTCGGGATGAGCGCGACCGAGGTGCGCGCGCGCGTGGAGGAGCGCACCGAAGGGACGTGGACGACGCGCCTCGAGAGCGGCGACTGGGTGCTCGAGCGCGTGATGGAGGGCCAGCACGCGCGCTTCGAGCTGCACGACGCGCGCCTGGTCGCGATCCGGATCGAAGCGCCCACCGCGGCCGACTTCCCTGCCTCGCCCTCCTACGAAGAGACGGAAGACGGCGTGCTCGTGCGCGACGCGCACGGCGACCGCGTGGAGGCCACGCTCCTGTCGCGCTCGTGCCCGACGCATCGAGAAGAAGCGGCGCGCCTCGTCGCGGCGCACGCGCCACGCTGAAGCACACCGCGCGATCGTCGGCGGCGATGACGGCCGCACACGAGCTGACGTATCCTCGTCGCGATGCGCGCGAACGCTCGGGTCGGCTCGGCACTGCTCCCGCTCGGGCCCTCCGCGGCGAGCGCTCTCGGCCGAGCCGTCGGCTTCTTGCTCGCGCTCGCGATCGGGCTCGGTGCGGCGAGCACCGCCGAGGCGCAGTTCACGTTCTACCGCGACGATCACGTCCGCAATCGCCCCGCGCACATCGGTGTGTCGGCGATCGGCGGCGGCCAGATCCACACGCACGACGGCACGAGCGACGGCTTCATGCGCTTCGGGCTCGACGTCATCGGGACGCTCGTGCCCGGCTTCGCGCTCGGCTTCACGCGCCTCGGGATCGGCATCGGCTACTCGGATCCCGAGGGCGTGATCTTCTCGGCCGGCGCGACGCCGACGATGGAGCTCTCGTTCTTCGCCAGCTCGGACACGCAGCTCTGGCTCCAGCTCGGATGCACCGTCTGGCTCGGGGCACCGACCAAGACGCGGCCCTTCTCGACCGACGCCGCCGTCACGACGGTGGTCGGCATCCGCTTCTGGATCGGGAACACGCTCACGTTCGGGATCCTCTTCGGCAACGACATCGGCGTGACCAACCCCGGCGTGCGCGCGTGGTTCGGTGGCCCGCTGGGCCAGGCCGAGCTCTCGTTCTTCGGCGGACTCGAGCTCGGCTGGAACCTCTGAGCCTGCGCGCTGTCGACGCCGCGCTGGGTCATCGTCGCACCGGGTCGGGTCGTCGCACTGGGTCGGGTCGACGCACCGGGTCGGGTCGACGCACTGGCCGAGACGCCACGTTCTCCGTCATCATCGCCGCGTGAGCGACGACCGGAACGAGAACCGAAGCCGCGAGCCTTCGGACATGTTCTCGATCGAGGGCCGGCGCAGCACCGCCGCGATCCCGACGATCACGAAGGTCCCGCTCACCAAGGAAGAGGCGGAGCGCCGGCGACGCGTCCGCATCGCGGTGATCGCGCTGAGCGTCGTGAGCGCCATCGTGATCGCCCTCGCCGCGCGCTACGCCTGGCATCGTCGCGCGATCGCCACCCGCCGCGAGGTGGCCGAAGAGAGCGGGCGCCTCACCGACATCGCCGCGGCCCTCGCCGAGCTCGACGGGGAGAACGCGGCCGCGGACGTCGCGTTGGCCGCCCGCCTGCACGCGACGGCCGAGCTCGCTGGCGAGCCCGGTCACCGCGAGCGCGCCGAGGCGCTGCTCGCCGAGCACGATGCGACGGGCGATGGCGCGAGCGATCATCGGATCGCGACCGCCTACCTCGCGCTCGCATCGGGTGACGTGACGACGGCGCTGAGAGAGGTCTCGCCCCTGCAGCCCTCGGGCCCGCGGGCCGCCGAGTCGGCCCGGGCCC
>JBGALT010000030.1:0-55228 GCA_044223665.1 Sandaracinaceae bacterium
GCCCAGATCGGCTTGGCGCTCCCGCATGCGGTCGAGGTAGCGGCGCATGATGGGCCCGCCCGGGTAGCGCAGCTTCCGCACGATCTCGTGGAGCTTCTCGATCTCGTCGCCGCCGATCAGCGTGAGCGTGGCGTCGTGGACGTCGAAGACCCAGTCGATCCAGGCGTGCTTCTTCGTGCCCTCGGCCAGGCGCAGCGCGTACTTCGTCGCCTCCGCCAGGCGCGCCGGCTGGATGGTCTGGCCGGCCTTGGCGCGCAGAAGCACGTCGGCGAGCACCCGCGAGAGGACGCGCTCGGCCTCGTCGAAGCGCCCGAGGGCCAGCGCCTTGTCGGCGATGCTGGCCAAGAGCTGCTGCGACGCGGTGTTCTCCTCGGGGTCCGCGACGCCCCGCGTGCTCAACAGGCCGGAGCCTTCCGAGCTCCCCATCGCGGCCCCGACGCCAGGGATGTTGCTGAGCGTCATCCCGACGAGGGTCGGGCTCCCGCGATGGATCGAGGCCCCGCACTTCGCGCAGACGAGCGCCCCGGGCGCATTGGCCGTGCCGCAGTTGTCGCAGCGCGAGAGCGACTCGCCGCGGTCGGAGACCTCGACGAGGACGATGTCGTGCGAGCCGATGGTCACGCGATCGAGGTGGTTGAGCTTCGTCGGGCCGGGGATGCGGGCGCCGTTCACGACGACGCCGTTGCGGCTCCCCATGTCCTCGACCCAGACCGCGTCGACCCGGTTGGTGATGGTCGCGTGGCGGCGCGACACCAGCGCGTCGTCGAGCGCCAGGTTGCAGGTCGAGCTACGGCCGACGACGAATGCCCCGGGGGGCAGCTCGAGATCGGAGCCCTGGTACCTCAGCCGGTAGCGCGGCACGACGTTGCCTGCCTCGGATCATAGACCACCCGGGCACCGCCGCCCAGATTTCCCCCCCGGGGGTGGACGTCGAGCGAGGCACCGAGCCCGCCCGTCCGATCGGGCGGAGGCCAGGGCGGGCGGCGCCTGGATCGGCGGGGCCCGCGGGCCGCGCCTCGCTTCATCAGAATGCCGCGACCTCTTCGATCGCCGCGATCTCGCCGAGCGACGTCGTCAGACGGCCCTGGATCTCGATGGTGTTCGTCATCAGCGTGCGCGTCGCCGAGAGCTGCTGGACGTAGTCGCGGAACGAGCCGAGGCGCTCGCCGAGCACGCCCGCGCTCGAGGCGCCGTCGACGATGATGGCGTGGTCGGGCGTCGCCGTGATCGCCGTGCCCGGCGCCCAGAGCTCCACCTGCGTGCCCGTCTCGCCGGGCGCCGCGTGCATCAGGATGTGGCCCGTCGGCTGGCCCGAGCCGTCCAGCTCGGGCTCGGCGAAGCGCAGCGCGCCGCGCACGCTGCCGTCACCGCCCGTCGACAGCGCCGCGACGTACTGCGCGGACGCGGCGCTGGCCGTCGCGTCGGCGGCCGCCTGGATCCGGGCACGGGTCGCCGCCTGGTCGTGGTGGAGCGCGATCGGGCACACGGCGACCGCCGCGAACTGATCGATCGACGGCGCCTCGGCGGGCCCGTTGGCGATCGTGCTGAGCTGGCCGAACTGGCGCCACAGCTCGTGGATGTTGCTGTAGTACGTGAAGAGGTCGTCGACCGTCCCGGGCTGGAACGCGTTGTAGTTCTTGTCGGAGAACGCCGACGCGGGGAGCGGATCCGGCATCGCCGTCAGCGCCGTCAGCTCGTCGTAGTTCACCGTCGGGTGGCCCGTCGGACCACCGCCGGCCGACGTCGCCAGCGCCTCGACGTGCTCCTGCGCCTCGAGCACGCCCTGGCTCGCGTGGTGGACCGCCTCGTAGATGGCGTGGCCGTCGCGAACGGTCGTGTTGTAGAGCACGCGACGGCCGTTCATCGTGCCGACGCCCCAGCCGAGCGCGGTGCCGAGGAACAGCGTCGCCGCGGCGACGAGGAAGATGCGGCCCGTCTGCCGGCGTCCCACGTCCGCGTCGTCGACCGGCTTGTCGTCGATCGCGATGCGCACCTCTTGCGGCTTGGCTGGCTCGGCGAACGGGTCCGGGCGCTTGCGCTCGGGCTTGGCCGGCTCGGCCGGACGCGCGAAGGGCGGCGGCGCGATGTCGTTGCCGAAGGGCAGCTTGGCGGCAGCCACCGGTGGCGTGATCGCGGGCGCGGCGATGCCCGGAGGCGGGGTCACGGCTGGCGGGGTGACGGCCGGCGGGGTCACGGCCGCCGTGGCCTCGCTCGCGCTGGTGCTCGCGCTCGGGGACGCGGCCGCGGGAGCGGCGGCGGGCGGGGTGACCGCCGGAGGCGCGATGCCCCCGGGCGGCGCGATGCCTCCGGGCGGCGCGATGGCCGGCGCGCCGGGCGTGTTCGGGGCGATCGTCCGCCCCAGGCGCGCCCGCAGATCCTTCTTCGGCTTCTGTTCCGACATGAGCTCAGTACCTCTATCGACGACGGCTGATCGAAGCCTCGCGTCAGAACGCGATCTGTTCCTGGATGTTCTGGACCTCGCCCAACGCGGTCGTCAGGCGCTGCTGGATCTCGATCGTCTCGCGCATCAGCGCGCGTGTCTCGTGGACCTGATCGGCGAAGGCGCGGAAAGCGCCGGTGCGCTCGCCGAGGACTCCGCCGCTCGTCGAGCCGTCGATCGGGAGCACGTACTGCGGCGTGCCGGTGATGGTCGCGGCCGGCGTCCAGCGGTCGAACGCGCGACCGGCGCCGGTGCGCCCCGCGCGCATGAAGATGCGGGTCGGATCGGTCAGGTCGGTCTCGGCGAAGCCGAGCGTACCGGTCACCGAGCCGTCGTCGGCCGTCTGCAGCAGGGCGACGTACTGCGCGTGGGCCGCGTCGGTCGAGGCCTGGTCGGCGGCCTGGATCGCGGCCGTCGCCGAGCCTTCGTCGTGGCCGAGGTCGCCCGGGCACGCCGTCGCGGCCGCCGTCCCATCGAGCGCCGCGCGGCGCGCCGGGCCCGACGTGAGCGCGTTGAGGCGGCCGAACTGCTCCCACAGCGCCTGCACGTTGTGGTCGTAGACGAAGAGGTCGTCGACGGTCTCGGCCGGGATGCGCTGGAAGTTCTTGCGCGAGAAGGCGCCGGCGTGGAGCGGGTTCTCGAGGGCGGTGAGCGCCGCCAGCTCGTCGTAGCTCACCGTCGGGTGGGCGCCTGCCGCGGTCGGGCTCGCGGCCGTCGCGATGGCGTCGAGGTGCTGCGAGGCCTCCGTGACGCGCTGGGTGGCGGCCTCGAACGTGTCGTGCACGTCGTGCGCGTCGCGCACGGTGATGTTGTAGAGGCCGTGGGCGCCGTTGGTGCTGCCGATGAACATGCCTCCCACCACGCCGATGACGATGGCGACGCCACCGACGATCAGGTTGGTGCGGCCCTGGGCGCGTGCGCGCGAGCCGTCGTCGGCCTTCTCCTCGATGATGAGGCGCACCTGGTCGGCCGCCGGCGCTGCGGCGGCGAAGGGATCGGCCGAGCGCTTGCGCGGCTCCGGCTTCGGCGGCTCGGCGGCGGCCGCCGGCCTGGCGAACGGCGGCGGCGCGATGTCGTTGCCGAACGGCAGCTTCGCGGACGCGACGACCGGCGGCGCGATCACCGGCGGGGCCACCCGCGGCCGGCGGCCTGGTCACGGCCGGCGCATCGCCTCCCGGAGCTCCACCCTTGGCGGCTGCCGGGGGCGCGGCGCCCGGCGGCGCGGCGATCGGCGGCGCGGCGATCGGCGGCGCGCCGGGCGTGTTCGGCGCGATGGTGCGTCCCAAGCGCGCACGGAGGTCCTTCTTGGGCTTCTTGTCTTCGGACATCTCTCTCTTCTCGTGCCGCGAACGAAGCGCGCGGGCGCGGAGACCACCTGGAGCTACTCGGCCCGCCCGGCGGCCACGCCCGTCCGCGCATGGCGCGCTCGCGTGCGGGCCCGTCGTGACGAGCACTCTGGCCGTTGAATTCCGAGCCTAACCGGAAGCCGCCGAACCGTATCCGCGCGCATCCGAGGGTGTCAATGGGGAACCCCGGGAAATGCCGGCTGTCCTCTCGATCGTGGGGGGTGACACGGCGGGGCGGCTCGGCTACGAGGAAGGCGTCTTGAGCGGCGTGCAAGGAGCCCCGACGGCCAGCTCTCCCACCCGGCCCTGGCGCGAGCGCCTCGGGGCTGCGGGCCAGGCCGTGGTGCGCGCGGAGCGTCGCTTCTCGGACTGGCTGCCCATCACCCCGCTCGGTCTCTCCATCGCGATCTTCGGCGGCATCGTGCTGAAGCTCTTCGCGTATCCGGAGATGGACCTGGTCCTCTTGGTCATCGGCTACGGCTGCCTCGGGCTGACGGCCATCGCGAGCCTCCTGGTCGTGATCGGCTCGATCGCGCTCAAGCTGGCCTCGCGCCGCTACCGGGGGCCCGAGGAGCGCACGCTCGAGACGGGGCGCTCGCTGCCCACGGGCCTGTCCTTGCCCTCGCTGGCGCTCGTCCCCTTCGTGGTCGTGTGGTGGGAGTGGGAGTCGCCGCCCGGCGCGGGCGTGGCGCTTCGCGGCAAGGGCCTGAGGCTCGAGGAAGACGTGCACCTCGGGGATCGCGGCTTCGTGCGGGGCATCCGCCGTCGCATCGTGGTGCAGGACGTCTTCGGCCTCGCGCGCATCGCCCTTCGTCACGACGACCCCGCGCGACTGACGGTCCTGCCGCACGCCGGGGCGCTCAAGGAGATGCCCGTCCTCGTCACGCTCTCGGGCGGCGACGAGATGCCGCACCCGATGGGCATCGAGGACGGCGACCGCGTCGAGCTGCGGCGCTACGCGCCCGGAGACCCCGCTCGCTTCATCCACTGGAAGGCGTACGCCCGCTCGCGCAAGCTCGTCGTGCGGATGCCCGAGCGCGCGCTGACCCGCTCGCGCCGGACCATCGCCTACCTCGTGGCCGGCCCCGGCGACGAGCCGGTGGCGGGCGCGGCGCGCGTCGCGGTCGAGTCGGGAACGCTCGGCGCCGAGTGGGTGTTCGGAGCGGACGGGACGGCCGGCGAGACGGACGACGTCGCCCCGGCGGTGGACCGAATCGTGCGCTCGATCGAGGCCAGAGAGACGGGAGGCGTGGGGCTGCGGGCGTTCGTCGATCGCGCCGAGAAGCTCGGGCCGGCCTCGCTCGTGCTCTTCGTGCCTCCGGTGCCGGGCCCTTGGCTCGACCGCGTCGTGGCCACCGTGCGGGCGCGCGCGCACCGGACCCGCATCATCGTGGCCACCGATGGCATCGACGCGACGCCGCCGCCGCGGAGGTGGTGGACGGTCTTCGCGACGGCCAAGGCGCGCGAAGGAACCCCGGCGGCGTCGCTCGACGAGGTGCTCCGCACGCTGGCGACGGCGCGCGTCGAGGTCGTGGTGCTCGACCGCCACAGCGGGCGGCGCCTCGGCGAGGCACATCGCGCGGCGATGCGGGCGCTGGCCACGAGGGCCGCCTGATGGCGATGGCGATCGAGGCGAGCACACCGCAGAAGGGCTTGCACGGCCCCAAGCCGCCGCCGACGAACCCGGACGAGCTCCCGGAGCCGCTCGTCGCGACGCTGCTCCGGATGTTCGTCTACTTCGTGACGGCCGGGGTCTTCGCGTGGCCGCTCACGGTCCCGGAGAGCGCGCTCGCAGCGTCGTGTGCGGCCGCGGGCGCGTCGGTGCTCGGGCGCATGCTCGCGGCGACGCGGGCCCGCACGTGGGTGATCGCCGCGTGCGCGGCCGTCGCGCTGCTCGCCTCCGAGGGGCTCGCGAGCGTTCTCGTCGGCTCGGTGGGCTTCGCCGGAGCCGTCGGGCCCGCGATCGCGATGCGTCTGGGCGAGGTCGTCGCGTTCGGGCTCGGCGCGCTCGCGATCGGCACCGGCGTGCGCGCGACGTCGGCCCGCCATCGCAACGCAGCGCTCCTCGAGGCGAGCTTCGTCGCCGTCGCCTTCGGCACCCTCGTGGTGGCCCACCGGCACGGCGCCATCCACCGCCCCTTCGCCATCGCCGACTGGTTCCTCGAGCGTGGCTCCGATCCGTCGATCGCGGTGCTCGCGATCGGCACCGTCGCCGGGATCGTCATCGGGCTGCTCTTGCTGAGCGAGCGCAGCATGTGGCGCTCGGTCTTCCACGTGCTGGTGGTGCTGTTCCTCCTGCTCGGCGTGATGGTCACGACGAGCACGATGGGCTTGCCGCCGCCGCCGCAGACCGGCGACGGGCTCAACCTCCGCGACCAGCAGCAAGGCCAGCGAGACCAGCAGCAACAGCCCGGCGGGCCCGAGTTCCAGGACGAGTACGACACCTCGGGCGGGCAGACGCCGGTGGCCGTCGTGATCCTGCACGACGACTACTCGCCGCCGAGCGGCGTCTACTACTTCCGACAGGACGCCTACAGCCAGTACAACGGCCACCGGATGATCGGCGCCACGATCGCCGGCGTCGACGACGACGTGGCGCCCGGCTACCCGACGACGCAGATGGTGTCGATCGCGCATGCGCCCTCGGCCGGCGCCTACCGCAGCACGGTCGAGACGACGGTGGGCCTGCTCGCCGATCATCCGCGCCCCTTCGCGCTCGAGTCGCCGATCGCGCTGATGCCCCTCACCAACCCGAACCCGGCGCGCTTTCGGCGGACGTACCGCGCGCGCTCGGCGGTGCTCACGGCGGACGAGTGGTCGCTCGTCGACGCGCACGCGGGGGATCCGAGCTGGCCCGCCGAGGTGCTCGCGCACTACACGCACGCGCCGCCCGATCCGCGCTACCGCGAGCTGGCGACGCGCATCGTGAACGACCTGCCGGCGCAGTACCGACAGAGCCAGTACGCGCAGGCGCTCGCGATCACCAACTACCTCGGCGTCAACGGGATCTACTCGCTGCACAGCCGGCACGCCTCGGCGGCCGATCCGGCGGCGGACTTCCTCTTCGGCGACATGACCGGGTACTGCGTGCACTTCGCCCACGCGACCGTGTACCTGCTGCGCTCGCTGGGCTTGCCGGCGCGCGTCGCCACCGGCTACATGGTGCCGGAGTCGTCTCGCCAGGGCGGCAGCGCCGTCTTGATCACGGGCGCGGCCTCGCACGCGTGGCCCGAGATCTACCTCGATGGCGTCGGCTGGGTCGTCGTCGACGTGCAGCCGCAGCGCTCGCTCGACGCCGCGCCGCCGCCGCCGGACGAGGATCTGCAGCAGCTCCTGGCCGAGCTCCTGCGCGGGGAGACGCCGCTCCCGCAGGACGGCACCGAGGCGCCGCGGCCGCTCGACGAGCTCGCGCGGGACATCACGCGGCCGCTGCTGATCGGCCTGCTCGCGCTCGCCATCGCGCTCGTCGTGATGGGCTACGTGGGCAAGCTCGCGCGCCGGCTCGCGCCGCGCCGCGGTGGCGAGGCGGCGCTCGCCCGGACGGCGTATCGCGCGGCGCTCGACGTGCTGGGGGAGGGCGGCATCCGTCGCACCACCGGCGAGTCGCGCGAGGCGTTCGCCGCCCGCGTGCGCCGAGAGCTCCCGAGCCTGGGCCCGCTCACCGACGCGCACGCGGCGCTCGCTTACCAGAGCCGCACGCCGCCGCGCCCCGAGGCCGTGCGCGAGGCGGCCCGCGCCGTTCGCCGCGAGCGGCGGAAGATCGTTCCCGTCTGGCGGCGCCTGCTCGGCCTCGCCGACCCCTTCTCCTGGATCTGGACGCGATAGAGCTCTCACGAGGAAGAGAAAGCACGATGGAATCGACCGAGACGAGCGCGCCCGCGAGCGCGCGTGCAGGCGCCGAGGCGGGATCGATCGAGCACGCGAAGAACGTCGCGGCGCGCCTGCGCGCGCGGGTGTCGGCGGCCGTCCGCGGTCGCGACGACGTGATCGACCTCGTGCTGACGGCGCTCTTCGCCGACGGCCACGTGCTGCTCGAGGACTACCCGGGCTCGGGCAAGACCACGCTCGCGCGCGCGCTCGGGAGCGCCGTGACGGGTGGAGGCGCTCCGTCTTCTCCGGGGGGCACGCCCCCGAGCCCCGGCGAGATCGCGTCGTTCCGCCGCATCCAGTTCACGCCGGATCTCTTGCCGAGCGACATCACGGGCACGAACGTGTTCGAGCCCGAGCGCTCGCGCTTCGTGTTCCGGCGCGGCCCGATCTTCGCGCACGTCGTGCTCGCCGACGAGATCAACCGCACTTCGCCCAAGGTGCAGGCGGCGATGCTCGAGGCGATGGCCGAGAAGCAGGTCACGGTCGACAACGAGACGCACCCGCTGGACACGCTCTTCTTCGTCATCGCGACCCAGAACCCGCTGGACCTCGCCGGCACCTACCCGCTGCCGACGCCGCAGCTCGATCGCTTCCTGTTCAAGATCAAGATGGAGCACATCGCGCGCGAGGCCGAGCTCGAGGTGCTCGCGGCCTATCCGCGGCCGCACCTCTCGCTCGCCGAGGCGCAGCCGGGCGTCACGCGCGACGAGCTGATCGCGGCGCGCGACGCCATCCGCAACGGCGTTCGCATCGACGTCGCCTTCCAGAGCGCGCTCGTCGATCTCGCGCGCGGGCTGCGCGGCGACAAGCGCGTGCTCCAGGGCGCCTCGACGCGCTCGCTCGTGCTGCTCTTGCCGGCGCTGCAGGCCCACGCGCTGCTCGCCGGGCGCGACTACGTCTCGCCGCGGGACCTCGAGATCCTCGCGCCCTACGTCTTCGGGCACCGCGTCGAGTGCGCGCCGGGCGTCGAGGACCCGATGAGCGTGGTGCGCGAGCACGCGGCCATCGAGATCGAGAAGCTCGCGCGGAGGAGCCTGGCCCGGTGACGAGCCGCCGCACGAGCACGACGCGAGCCGCGCGGGCCCTGGGCCTCGCGCTGATCTCGCTCGCGCTCTCGGCGGCGCTCGTGCACGCGCAGACGGACCCGCCCGAGCCGCCGCCGACGGATGTGCCCGACGTCGTGCCGGCACCGGACGACGATGGCGCCGGTGACGATGGCGGCGGTGACGACGGCACCGAGGAGCCGGCGATCGGGATCGGCGCGCTCGGCACCGGCGACCTCGATCTCTGTACGCTGATCAGCCCCGGCGACGGCGAGGAGTCGACGGCCGACGAGTACCGTGCGTGGTGCAACGCCGACCGCGGCAACTTCATCCGCGCGCGCGAGCTGGCCGAGACCGTGCTGCGCACGAGCCCGCGCTCCTACGTCGCCAACTTCGTGCTCGGCTACGTGCACCACATGGGCGAGGCCAATGCCCCGCGCTCGCTCTTCTTCCTGCGCCGTGCGCTCGAGCAGTACTCGGCGGCGTGGGGCGATCCCCCGATGCCCGGCGGCGCGTGGCGGTGGCACGCGCGGATGCTCCAGGAGCTCACGTTCGTGCAGGGCGAGCTCGAGGACTACGACGAGCAGCTCGCCTGGATGCAGCGCTACAACGATCAGTACGACCCCGACATGGCGGCCGAGGCGGCCTGGCCGCTGATGAAGATGCGGCGCTTCGACGACGCGCGACGCGTGGCACGGACGGCGCTCTCGAGCGGCTCGCCGTGGCAGACGGAGGTCGCGCTGAACGCGCTCTGCGCCGTGGAGTTCGAGGCCGGCGACGAGCAGCGAAGCCACGAGGCCTGTCGCGCGGCGCTGGATCTGCATGGGGCGGATCCCGATCGCCAGAGCGCCGTCGACTTCACGAACTTCGCCGAGTCGTCTCGTGCGCTCTTCCAGCTCGACGAGGCGGAGGAGGTCGGCCTCCAGGCGACACGGGCGCAGGTCTCGTGGTTCGGCAATCCCTACATCGATCTCGCCGAGCTCTACGTGCGCGAGGCGCGCTTCCCCGAGGCGCTCGACATGCTGCACCAGGTGCACCCGTACCGGCTGCGGCGCCCGCCGCACGTCCAGGACGCCGATCGCAACGAGGCGCGCCGCGCGCTGAGCGAGTTCTTCGTGGTGGTCGGCCGCGGCGAGGAGGCCGTGCGCATCACGAGCAAGGCCGTGAACATGCCCGACCGGCGCTCGCACAACAGCCGCGACGCCGCCCAGGATCTGGCGCTGGCCGCCATGCTCGACCGGGTCGCGCGGCGGCTGCGCGCCGACGAGATCGAGCGCGAGGCGCTGGGGCGACCCCTGATGGACCGGGTCGTCGCGTACGGCCAGGCGAGCTGGGAGCGCTGGGAGTCGTGGACGAGCGGCCGCCAGGCGGCACGGGCGCTGAGCGACACCTCGCGCCTGGTGGGCATCTTCGAGATCGGGCGCGCGCGGAGCGGCATCCTGCCGCCGTGGCTCGCGGGCGATCTCGCGGCCATCCTCGGGCCGGGCGTGACGATGGAAGCGCTGCGGCGCGCGCGCGCCGAGGACCCGCGACCGGGCGCGGGCGCGTACTACGACGCGTTCGAGGCCGAGGCGGCGCTCGAGGCAGGCGATGCGGCCCGCGCCTACGAGCTCGCGCAGCGGGCCCACGATGCGCTCGCGCCGGCCGAGGCGCTCCTCCGCGCCCGGTGCAGCGCGATCGCCGCCGAGGCAGCGATGCGCGAGGACCGCGAGCGAGACGCGCTCGGCGCGTACGACGAGGCGTTCCAGATCGATCCCGGGATCTGGATCCGACTCGATCTCGCCGTGCCGGTCCGCATCGTCTCGCACGGTGGCGGCGTCGCCGACGAGGCGGCGTCGCTCCTCGCGTCGAGCCCTCGCTTCGACGTCGCCGACATCGGGATGACGATCGACGTGGAGGCGACGCAGGCCCACGGGCGCGCGTGCATGTCGAGCTCGACCGGCGCGGTGCTCGGCTGCGGAGAGATCGACCCCGAGGCCGGGGACGAGACGGCCGACGAATTCGCGGCGCGCCTGGCCCGCACGTTGATCGAGACCGTCTTCGCGCCGCGCATCGACATGAGCCAGACCGACGCCGCCGGCCTCGACGGCAGCAACGTCACCGCGCAGGGCGGCCTGCGCACGCTCCTCGATCAGAGCGGCGGCCTCGACGAGTAGGCGCTCGGCGCGGAGCGTCCCGACGAGCGCGGCGCCGAGCCGGCGACTCGATCCGCGCGAACGAAGAGCGCGAGCGCGAAGCGCGAGGAGCGCGCGCGCTCAGCCGAGGTTGTGGAACACCTTCTGGACGTCGTCGTCCTGCTCGAGCGCGCTGACGAGCTCCATCACGTCCTTCACCTTCGCCTCGTCGTCCACGCCGATGAGGGTCTGCGCGACGTACTCGCTCTCGGCGGAGAGGACCTCGAGCTTGCGGCGCTCGAGCTCGGCCTGGACGCGGCCGAAGTCCTTCAGCGCGCATCGGATGAGCAGCTGCGGCTCGCCCTTCTCGCCGCTCGTCTCGCCCATCTCCTCGAGCCCGTGATCGATCAGGTCGAGCTCCAGCGACTCGGCGTCGACACCCTCGGGCGAGAGCCGGAAGACGCCCATGTGGTTGAAGAGGAACGCGACGCTCCCGCTCTGGCCGAAGGAGCCGCCCCAGTCCTTCAGGATCGAGCGCACGTTCGCGACGGTGCGCTGCGGATTGTCGGTCGCGGTCTCGATGACGAGCGCGATCCCGTGCGGCGCGTACGCCTCGTAGATCACCGTCTCGAAGACGCGCCCGTCGGTCCCGGCCGCCTTCTTGATCGCGTTCTCGATCTTCTCGCGCGGCATGTTCGCGGTGCGCGCGTTGGCGATGGCGCGGCGCAGGGCGGGGTTGCTGTTCGGGTCGGTGCTCCCGGACCGCATCGCCATCGCGATCTCGCGGCTGGCGCGCGTGAACGCCTTCGCCATGCGGTCCCACCGCGCGAACATCGTCGTCTTCCGCTTCTCGAAGATCCGGCCCATGACCTCCGCACCGTACTACACGCGGTGCGGATCGATCACGTGCATGCCCCGGGTGGGCGCGGTGTGGGGGCGCCGCCTCGAGGGCGCGATCGTGGCGTGTTGGCAACGGGGCTCGCGACGAACGAAGGCGGGCGTATCGACGCCCGTGCGCCGTCGGCGTTCGCGTATCCTCGGGGCCGGAGCCGTCTGCCCATGAAACACTTCGAGCTTCTCTTCGTCGGCGCGTGGCTCGTCCTCGGTTGCTCCGGGTGCAGTGGAAGCACCGAGGCGCCGGACGGTGGCGCCGCGGATGCGACCCCGCTCGACGGCGGTCGAGCCGACTCGAGCGTCGGCATGCCCTGCACGACGAGCACCGAGTGCGACGACGGTCTCTACTGCAACGGGGCCGAGACGTGCACCACCGGGCACTGCAGCGCGGGCGGACAGGTCTGCGACGATCACCTCGCGTGCACGTTGGACGTCTGCAGCGAGGCCATGCGGACGTGCATCGCACGCGCGCCCGACGTCGACGGCGACGGTCACGGCGACGCGCACTGCGTCGACGGCGACGGCAACCCGTTCGGTGACGACTGCGACGACACCGACGCCGATGCGTATCCCGGCAACGTCGAGGTCTGCGACGACCACGACGACGACTGCAATCCCGCGACGCGCGGCGGCACCGACGAGGACGGCGACGGATTCGAGTCGCGCTCGTGCTGCAATCCCGACGCGACCGGCATGCTCCGCTGCGGCACCGACTGCGAGGACACCATCGCGGCGACGCACCCGGGGGCGACCGAGGTCTGCGACGGCTTCGATCAGGACTGCGACGCCGTGGTCGACGACATCGTGCACGGGACGGTCTTCTGTCGCTCGGGGCAGATGGAGCCGTGCACCACGACGTGCGGCAGCCTCGCCGGGATGCGCTCGTGTGGCGCCGACTGCCTGACCTGGGGCGCGTGCGAGGCCGCCGAGGTCTGCAACGGCTGCGACGACGATCGGGATGGCCAGGCCGACGACGGATTCGCGTGCGTCGCGAGCGCGCTCAGCCCGTGCATGACCGGGTGCGGCACGGCCGGCACCTCGACCTGCGGCGCCGATTGCACGGTGGGCGCCTGCCGCGCCGCCGAGACGTGCAACTTCTGCGACGACGACGGGGCGAACGGGATCGGTGACGAGTTCCCGCTCGCGACGGCCTCGGACATCGTGCGCGAGCTCGAGGCCGCGTCGCTCACGCCGCCCATCGCGGCGCGCGTCGCCGGGAGCGCGACGATGACGGCGATTCCGATGGATGGCGGTGCCGACTACTACGTGCAGCTGCTCGACGGCACGACGGCGAACGCCGTCGGTGCGTACTGGATCGATCTGAACCGGCTCCAGGGCTGGGGCCCCACCACGATCCACGCCACGCTCCAGGTGCGCTCGCGCGATGGAGGCTTCCCGATGGGGGGTTGGTCGGTGGTCGTCGCGACGGGCGGCTCGGGAGACGTCGGCACGGCGCAGAACAACGGCGTGCCGGACGGCCTCACCGGCGCGCACTTCGACTGGGTCTGGGGCTTCCCGTTCATGGGATTCCCGAGCGCGGGCGACCGCATGGCGTACGGAAGCTTTCCGCTACCGAGCTGGCGTGGCGAGACGAACCTTCCCTCGAGCGTGGTGCAGTTCGGCCTCCCAGTCGGCGGCCCCGACTTCGACACGGGTCAGACGAGCTACCTCACCCAAGAGCTCTCGATCTACTACCAGCCCGAGAACACGTACACGGTGCCGCGCGAAGAGCGCGTCGAGATCCGGTTCCCGACGGGCCCCGCGTGCACCACGGCGGCGAGCTGCGGCTTCGGCCAGGCGTGCATCGATCGCGTCTGCAACGACGTGCACACGTACGTGCCCGACGCTTCGTCGACCACGATCGATCCCGACGACGACGTGCCGGTCGGCTCGCAGCTCTCGATCGGCATCACCGCCGGGAGCTGGACGATGAGCTTCACGGCCGCGGGCGGGACGCGGACCGCGAGCGCGACGGTGGACGCGCGGCTCTTCTTGTCGAGCTTCCGCCCACCCCCGGTCGGAAGCGGGCTGCCGCCCACGACCACGGTACGCTCGTCGGTGCTGCGCTCGGGGCTCTGCCCGGGATTCTGAGGGCCCCAGAATCGCCGCTACGACGACGGCGCGTCCTCGGGCGCCGCGCCCTCGTCGCGCTCGCGATCGAGCCTCACCGGCGCGGGGGTCGCGAGCTCCGCTCGATCGAAGCTCGGCGTGCCTCGGAGCTCGGCCGCGATCGGGTAGGCGGCGGCATCCATCTCGTGGAGCGCGCGCTCGCACGTGTGCGAGTGCTCGTCGAACCAACGCACGCGCGTCGCGAGCGTCAGGCAGTACGCGAAGTGCTCGGTCGCCTGCCGCAGCGGCGAACCGACACAGCTCGGCTCGGTCGAGGCGTCCGTGCATGCGACGTCGTCGGCCGTGTCCCAGACTCCGTCGGGCCCAGCCGTGCTGCCGTTCAGGACGCGCTCGAGCGTGCCGACGTAGATCCCGTAGAGCTCGTCGTCGTTCGCGATGTCGTCGGGGATCGGCGCCGCGCGCACGTCGTCCACGATGCTCCGGTACATCTCCCCGACGCGCGCCGCGGCGGCGATCTCCCACGCCGGCACGCCGAACGGGGCGACCTCGGCGTACGCGGCCTCGGCGGTGCGGAGCGCGGCGAAGCGACGCTCGAGCCAGGGGCCGAGCTCGGCGCTCGACCAGCGCAGCACCGAGGAGAGCACACGCTGGCCGCGGTACGGCGGCATGTGGATCGCGCGGAATGCGGCGAGGTCTTCTTCCGCGAGCCGGTAGCGCGCCTCGCTCGCCGCCTCGCGCGCGCGCGCCGACCGGAGCGCGCGCTCTTCGTCCGTCCCCGGAAGCGCGGCGATGGCGGCCTCGCCCGAGCTCTGCCACTCGCGCAGCGCCGTGCGGAAGAAGCTGCCGGCGTGCTCCGCGCGGCCGAGCTCGATCTCCGCGTGCCCGAGGAGCACCTGCGCACGCATGCGCTCGTCGAGGCGTGCATGCGCGCCGTGATCGCGGAGCCAGCTCCGCGCTTCGCGAGCGACGGACGTCCAGTCGCCGCGATGCTCGGCCATCGAGACGAGCGAGAAGGCCACGCTGGCGACGTCTTCCGGATGCTCGCGACGGTAGGTGCTCGCGTAAAGCGTGACGTCGGCCGTGGCCTCGTCGTCCTGCCCGAGCCCCTCGCGGAACAGCGCCGCGTTCTCGAGCGCGACGCGGGCGATCGCGCACGTTCCCGCCTCGCGCTCCTGGTCGCTGCACGCGCGCTCGTCGGCAGTAGGCGAGCCGCGCGCGAAGCGCTCGTACCACTCGGCCGCCGAGGCGTAGATCGCGAGCGCATGGTAGTTCGCGCCCACGAGATACGTGGCGCGTGGGGCGAGCGGGCTCTCGGGGAAGCTCTGCACCAGGGCGATGCGCACTTGGATCGCGCGCCCGAGAAGGCGGGCGGCCTCGTACTCGATCGCCGCGTTCCAGAGCATCTCGTCGCGGCGCCCGCAGGTCGGGTGCTCGCGCGCGATCGTGAGATAGCCCGAGGCGGCGTGGGCGTGATCGGCGTCACGTGCGAGCGACTCGGCATCCATGCGGAGCACGTCGCAGCGCAGGCCCTCGAGCTGCGGGCAGAGGTCCGGATGCGCGGCCGACGCTTCCTCGGTGGCGCAGTAGAGCGAGGCCAGCGGCTCGAGGTCCGAGCGCAGCTCCGTCACGCAGCTCGCACGTGTCTCGCGGCGATAGATGGCGTTCAGCGCGTCGAGATGGAGGTTCGCGGCGATCTCGCCGAGCTCCGAGCCTGGGTGCTCGGTCGCGACGGCGCGGAACGCGACCGACGCCTCCTCGAAGTGGCTGGCGTCGTAGTAGACGCGCCCGAGCCGGTAGTGCACGGTCGCGCGCTCTTCGGCGTCCGCGACCACGCAGAGGTAGCGCTGGAACGCCCGCGCCATCGCCGCCTCGAAGCTCGTGAGCGCGCGCGCCGGCGGAGGGCCCGGGGCGGGTGTGGGCGCGCTCGGTGCGGCGTGACCCCGGCGGGTCCCGGACGAGTGCGGGGCGCTCGAGGCGGCCACCGATGCGCGCTCGCGCTCGTGCGGCTCGTAGTCGACGCGGTAGACGCGCTCGTAGCAGAGCACTTCCGCATATGCGGCGTCGGCGCTGTACTCGCCCGCCGGGTCGATCTCGATGACGCGGTCGAACGCCGGGCCGCAGGCTCGGAAATCGCCCCGGCCCCAGAGCAGCTCGGCGCGGAAGTAGGCGACGCGGTAGGGCGTCGGCCAGTCGCGGCGATCGATCTCCGGGTACTCGAGCTCGCCCAGGTCGGGGAGCTCGTCGACGAGCAGGTCGTAGAGGGCGCTCGCGCGCTCCATCGTCGTCGGGTCGAGCGTGCCCGGCTGGGTGCCGTCGCCGAGCGCCTCACGATGCCAGGCGGTCGCCAGCTCGACGAGCATCGTCGCCGTCGCCTGCCGGCACTCGCGATGCGCCGCGTCGGGATGCGGCGCCGCGCCGAACGTGCGCATCACGTCGACGAGACGTCGTGCCTCGAGGAGCTGCTCGTCCTTCGGACGGCTCGAGACGACGGCGCTCGTCACGCGGCTCTGCCACAGACACGTTCGATCGGACGCGGGCGCCTCGCTCATCAGCGCGTGGAAGACCTGGATGGCCTCGGGCCAGTGGCCCGTGTCCGCGTAGAGCGTGCCGAGATCCTCGAGCATGCCGAGCGCATCGTCCTCGCTCGCAGCGAAGCGGCGGAAGAACGCGAGCGCCTGCGCCGGTCGGCCGACGCGCGCATAGGGCAGCACGAGCTCGCGTCGCGCCTGGCGGGCCAGGCTCTCGGCGTCGTGCGCGTCGGAATGCGCGGCAGCGTAGGCGAGCACGTCGGTGAAGCGACCGAGCGCACCGCGAAAGTCCTCGAGCCCGTAGAGCGTCCAGGCGAGCTTGTAGAGCGCGTAGCCGTAGACCGGGTTTCTCTCGGCCGGGGTCTCGAGCACGTGCTCGTAGAGCTCGCGGGCCCGCGCCGTCTCGCCCGCGTCGAAGGCCCTCTCGGCCGAGGTCAGCCACGCCGAGGGGACGTGACGGCTCGCCGGAAAGTCGCGCAAGAGACGCTGCGCGACCGCGGCCGCGATCTCCTCGTGGCCCAGCGTCTCGAGCGCAATCATGAGCGCGTTCAGCACGTCGTCGAGCGCCGGGTAGCCCGGCGCGTGCTCGACGATGCGGGCGTACGTGCGGACCGCGCTCTCCAGATGCGTTCGCGCCTGGGCGCGAGCCGCGTCGGCCGCCGCCGCGTCGGGGGCATCGCTCGACTCGATCCGCGCAGCCTCGCGGTCCCACCACGCGCTCAGCTCGAGGTAGGTCTCGGCGTCGCGCACGGCGAGCTCGGGTCGGATCTCTCGCGTGCGCCCGCCGATGCGCTCGATGACGAGGATCTCGTGCTCGAGCAGCTCGCGCTCGCGGATTGCACTGTGCGCGCGCTGCGGGTCGGCCACGTCGGTGAGCGAGATGCTCGGCCCGGTCGGCGTCACGGGCGGCGCTTCCTGCGCCACGGCGGCGGGAAGGTGCGAGGGCAAGCCCGCTGCGGTGGGCGCGCGCGGCGCGGCGCCGAGCTCCGCGCAGGACGTGACGTGCGCGCGCGCCTCGTCCGTGATGCACGTGGGAGGCTGCGCCGCACCCAAGGTCGGGGGCGCGAGCGCGGTAAGAACGAGCACGAGCCACACGGTCGTGAGCGCTGCACGAGACATGACGCTTCCTTTCGCGCTCGCCGTCCGAGCGCGCTCTCGCCGCGCCTGCGTCCGTGCGCAGAGGTCGGCGTCGACGTAGCCGCGCGCACGCGCGAGCCATGGCTCACGCGCGACGAGCGACTCGCCGGGGGTGCGTCATGGAACCCCGACGCGGGCGACCCTTGGCTCGCCGGTGGGCGCTACGACGGGCGACGCGCGCGCAGCGGATTGCTCGTGCTCTCGTCGAGCACCTCGTCGACGAGGCGCATCATGCGGCGGTGCCAAGGCCCGAGGGGGGCCTCGCGCTTCTGGCGCAGGATCACCAGGCGCGCGTCGAGGTCCCGCGCGGTGCCCGCGAGCGGGTCGCCCTGATCGGCGCCGAAGAAGCGGTCGAGCTCCACGCACTGGAAGCAGACGCCCTCTTGCGTGACGAGCGCGCACGAGCGGGCGTAGCGGGCGCCGAGCTTCGCGCGCGCGGACTGGATCCAGCCCTTCGCCTGCCCGAAGGAGGCCTCCAGCACGCCGGCGACCTCCTCGTTCGTGAAGTCGTAGACTTCTTTCAGGAGCAGCGCGGCCGCCTCTTCGGGCTGGAGCGTGCGCGCCGTGCACGAGAAGCAGACCGCCAGGTGGTCCTTCGCGATCGACTTCAGCTCCGCCGAGCCGCCGAGCAGCTTGCTCTCGGCGACGAAGCCCGCATCCTGGTGGGCGCGCGCCTTGGTCTCGTCGAGGACGGCCTCGCGCCACGTGCCGTGCTTGCGCAGGTGATCGATCGCGAGGTTCGTCGCGACGCGGAAGAGCCACGCGCGCAGCTCGCTCGGCGCCTCGGGGAGCGAGGTCTGCTCGAGCGCGCGCACGGCGGCCTGCTGCACGATCTCCTCGGCGACCTCGGGCCGCACGACCATGCGCGTGACGAACGTGACGAGCGACGGGCGGCTGGCCTGGAAGCTCTGGGCGAGCGCCTCGCGCGACGCGCTCATGGCCACCACCTCCGGAGCGCCGCTGCGATCTCGTCGGGTGCGTCCTCCTGCATGAAGTGGCCCGCACCTTCCACGACGACGGTCTCGTGCCGAGGGAACGCCGCCTCGAAGCGCAGACGCTCCTTCTCGCGGAACGCGATGTCCTTCGTGCCCCACACGATGAGCGCTTCCTTGTCGCGCAGGAGCGCGAGGCCCTTCTCGATCTCGCCGAGCCAGGCGCCGCTCGCCAGGATCTCGCGCGGGAAGACGTGCGTCGCCTCGCGGCGTGCCGGCGTGCTCATCACGGCGCGGTAGGCATGCATGGCCTCGCGATCGAGCTTGCGCCGCGGCGTGCCGGCCGGGAGCAGCAGGTTCACGAAGGCGTTGAAGTGCCGGATCGCGAAGCCGCCGATCGCGCCTCCCATCGCCCCGGAGAAGCGCTCGAAGTGGGGGTCGCCGTTCACCGGCCAGCCCCACGTGTTGAGCACGACGAGCCGCTCGACGCGCTCGGGCCGCTGCTCGGCGACCCAGAGCCCGATCGGGCCGCCCCAGTCCTGGAGCATCGGCGTGAAGCGCTCGATCCCGAGCGCCTCGACGAAGCGGAGAACGACGCGCGCGTGGCTCGCCGGCAAGAGATCGTAGCCCTCCGCGGCCACGGAGAGGCCGAAGCCGGGGAGATCGAGCGCGACGCAGCGAAAGCGGTCGCGGAGCTTCGGGATCAGATGGCGATGGAGAAACGACCAGGTCGGGTTGCCGTGCAGGAGGAGCAGCACGGGGGCCTCACGCGGCCCTTCGTCGACGTAGTGGATCGTGTGCCCCTCGATCTCGACGAAGCGCGAATCGAAGGGAAAGAGGTCTCGGGTCAGCCAATCAGGGCGTGCGGCGATGGTCGTCATGTCCCCACAACGGATGAGGCCCCGAGATCGGATGGGCCACCGAGCGTACTGTGACCGATGCGCGGTGGGGCGGTGGGGCGGTGGGCCGTTCAGGGTGCTCGCGGCACCGCGTCGCGCAAGTCGAGGCGCCGGCGCCGGACGACGAAGCCGGTGATCGTCAGGAGCGCGCTGCCGAGGCTGCCGAGGAGCCAGAGCGCGCGGCTCAGCGCTCCGAGGCCCCACGCATCGCCCCAGGTGCCGAAGTGGATCGCGTCGACCGCGTGCTCCCACCAGGCGACGGCGCCGAGGTCGGTGGCGCGCTCGACCTCGATCACGTCGCCGTCGAACGGATGCAGGTACACCTGGTTCGCGAGCTCGCGCACGAGCGGGCCCTCGCCGGCGTGGCCGCTGACCGAGAACACCGGACGGCGCACGGTCGGGAACGACACGAAGCGCACCTCCAGCTCGGGATAGACGCTGCGAGCGTGCGAGACGAGCACGTCCACCGGCATCGTCTCTTCGTGGCGCCGCACGCGCGCGACGTCGTCGTGCCCGATGGACGGGATCTCGCCCGAGGCGCGGACGTCGAAGAAGCCCGCGAGGTTCTCGCCCCAGTACCAGACGGTCGTGACGATCACGACGAGCAGGAAGGGCACGAGCGCGATCCCGGCGAGGCGATGCGTGCGCCGCCAGCGCTCGGGCGGGTGCCGCCGTCCCCAGACGCGCACGCCGGTGACGAGCGAGACGAGAAGGAAGAGCGCGAGCGTCGTCACGATCGTGAGCCCGACGTTCTCGCCCATCATCCAGGAGCGATGTACGTCCCGCAGGAAGCGGCGTGGCGTCGCGAAGGGCGCGACCCCGCGCGCGTGCCCGTCGTGGGGATCGAGGAAGACGTAGCGGTACTGCCGCGGAGCGAGCTGTACGAGCGCCCACGCCGCGGCGCCGTCCTCTTCCGGGGCCGAGAGCGAGAGCACACGCGCATCCGAGTCGTCCACGGCCGCCAGCGCGCGCTCGGCGAGCACCGACCACGCGACGTCGAGACGCCCGCGCTGCGTCCCGTCGCACGCTGCCGCCGGGAACGCGAGCGCCTCGAGCTCGCGCCCGTACACCGCGAGCGCGCCGGTGAGGAACACGAAGGCGAGCGGCATCGCGAGCCACTGGCCCACGCGCCCGTGGAGGAGGAAGGCTGGCTTCACGGGACGATCGCGAAGCGGCGTCGCCCGCCGATGCGGTAGGTCTCGAATCCACGCCGATCGAGCGTCAGCGCGCGATGCGCTCCACGCTCCTCGGCGAGCGCCACGAGCAGCGCGTCCACCAGGTCCATGGGCACGTCGTGGTATTTCGCCATCAAGACCGTCGCTCGGGCGTATCGCTCCGGTGTGGGCGTCGCGATCTCGACACGCGCCGCGGCCACGAGCCCCAGCAGCGCCGAGGTCCCGCCGCGGGCCCGCCGCAAGAGATGCGCGGCCTCCACGAGCACGCCTTCCACCGTGACGAGCGGCGCCCGCCATTCGTTCCACACGCTCGCGCACGCTGCGTGGTCGGGATCCGACGCGTTCAGGAGCGCGACGACGAACCCCGTGTCGAGCAGCCCGGGGCGCTCAGCCACGACGGTCCGGCGCCCAGCCGTCGAGGGCGTCACGCGCTTCTCGGCCGCGCGGGATGCGCGCATCGGCGAGCGCGCCGACGAATGCGCTCGTGCGATCCGCGAGCGAGCCTTCGTTCGCGTCGGTGCCGAGCTCGCGCTCGAGCAGGTCTCGCAGGAACGCCGAGGTCGTCATTCCGGCGGCGCGGGCGTGCTGGCGCAGGCGACGCGAGGCCGGCTCCGAGAGTCGCAGCGTCAGCACTCGTTCCATCTTTCGGGGAGCGGCCATGTCATACGTGTATGACGCCGCTGAGCTCGGAGCAAGTGCTGGGCGTCAGCAGCCGTCGAAGACGTACGCGCCCGCGCCGGCCGGCACGAGGTTCCGATCGCGCAGCACGATCGAGTACGCACTTCCGTACGCGCTGCAGCCGGCCGTGAAGTCCTGCATCCGGTACTCGATCATCAGCACGTGCGTGCCGTAGGCGCCGATGTACACGTCGCACTCGTCGTAGCGGTTGCACTCTTCGGAGACCACGAAGTCGGTGCCCATCTCGGCGCGGCGTGGCACCAGCTCGCTCGAGTTCTTCTGCGCGATGGCGAGGCCGGCGGCGTGCGCGCGATCGGCGAAGAGGCGCACCATCGTCACGTTCTCGTTCTCGGTGAGCAGGCCCATCGCGCGCGAGTAGGTGTCGAGGTTGTCGATCTCCACGGCGTCGAAGCCGTCGGCGGCGCAGCCGTCGATCCACGGGCCGATGACCGACAGGATCTCCGCGCGGCTCGCCTCGGTGCGCGTGTCGAGGAGGATCTCGTTCCAGTCGACGTCGATCACGGGGTCACCGGCGCCGTCGCGGAGCACGGCGAGGTCGTGGCTGCTCATCCACATCGCCTCGTCGCCCGGCTGGATCTGGAAGCCGTTCACGTAGCAGACGTTGTAGAGCCCGGCGGCGGGCGCCTCGGTGCGATCGCGCGAGACGATGGTGACGCCGCTCGGTGGCGGATAGGCGCCGCCGAGCTGGTAGTCGAGGCCGCCGTTCTCGGGCGGGAGCGCGAAGGTCGTCGCGCCGCCGTCGTCGCCGGGCGAGCTGCCGGTGTCCGCGGTCGTGGACGCATCGACGTTGGAGGACCCACCGTCGACGCCGGGCGTCGCGTCCTCCCTGCGGCCGGCGTCGGCGCCGCTCCCGCCGCCATCGCTCGCAGGCGCGGGCGTCGAGCAGCCGAGGACGAGCAAGCAGAGAGGCCATGCGCGGTGCATGGCCGAGAGCGTACTCCGGTCGGCGGTCGGCGAGGGCGCGCTCGGATCAGAGGCCCGGAACGAGCTGGTCTTGCGGCACGAGCAGGCGTGCCTGGTGCGGCGCGACCACGACGTCGAGCGTGCCGCCGGCGGCCACGGTGAACGTGTCGGCGGTCAGGGCGTCGACGAGCGTCGCGCCGGCAGGCGCCGCGACCGACATCGTCATCGTGCCGTCGGTCGTGTGCGCGTCGTGTCGCCCCTGCGTGTTGATCACGATGAGCGCGTAGTCGCTCGCGTCGGTCGTGCGCTCGAAGGCCACCACGCCCGCATCGCTCTCGTCCGCGATGTGGTCGGTCACCCAGCGGATGGCCAGGCGCCCGTGCGTCAGCGCGCGATAGTGCCGGCGCATCGACGAGAGACGCGCGATCCACTGGAAGGTGTCGCCATCCGTGCGGTATCCGCTCCACCAGAGCGGCTCGCGGTTCGCCGGATCGTTGCCGCCCGCGAAGTCCTGCTCCGTGCCGTAGTAGACGCAGGGAATCCCGTCCTCGAAGAACAGGTACGCGAGCGCCGCGTGCAGCGCGCCCACGTCGGGCTGGTCGTAGAGGAAGCGCGGCACGTCGTGGTTGTCGAGGAAGTTCACGAGCGCATCGCGCGGCGCGACGCCGATGCCGCCCTCCTGCGGGCTCGTGCCGAAGTTCGTGTCGCGCTGCTGGTAGAGCGACTCGATCTGCCGCGTGGCGCCCTCGCGCTGGAACACGTCGCGGAAGACCTGGAACTTCTGCGAGAAGTAGAAGACCGAGTCCAGCATGCCGGGCTGCGTGTAGTGGCCGATCAGCGCGTCGTCGCCGTCGAAGGCCTCGCCGAACATGAAGAAGTCGGTCTTGCCCTCGGCCGCCAGGCGCCGCCGCACCTCGGGCGCGAAGAACTGCCAGAAGCCGTCGTCGACGTGCTTGAGCGTGTCGATGCGGAAGCCGTCGAGGTCCGTCTCGAGCACCCAGTGCACGTACGCGTCGACCATCGCTTGCCGTACGCGCGGGTCTTCCGTCGCGAGGTCCTTCAGGCCGCCCGGGAAGTCGCCGTAGAGCACCTGCTCGCGGATGTCGTAGTCGGTCACGCGCCCGCGGCGGTGGTAGGCGCTCGGGTCGGCGAAGATCGAGGGCCGCGGCAGCACGCGGAAGATCGCCGGCATGTCGAAGAAGCGCACCGGCGCCGGGCCGCTCTCGCCGAGCGAGGTGTAGCCCTGGATGCCGCGCGGGTCGTAGTCGGGGTCGTACTCGCTCGTGCGCGTGATGGGCGAGCGCGTGCCGGAGCCGATCACCTGATCGTCGGGCTGACCGTTCCCGTTGATGTCGTAGTAGAAGACCTGGCCCATGTGGTTGGTGACGATGTCGAGGATCACCAGCATGCCGCGCGCGTGCGCCTCGGCGACGAAGCGGCGCAGCGTGGCGAGGTCGCCGAAGTGCGGGTTCAGCCGCTCGAGGTCGACGGCCCAGTAGCCGTGGTAGCCGTCGACGCCCGCGTCGGTGTCGACGTTCAGCACGATGGGCGAGATCCAGAGCGCCGTGACGCCGAGCGATTGGACGTAGTCGAGACGGTCGATCGCGCCTTGCCAGTCGCCGCCCTGGTAGCGGGCGAGCGCGGTGGAGTCGACGCGGAAGTCCGTCGCCGCGTCGCCGTTCGCGAAGCGGTCGGTGAGCATCTGGTAGATGACCTGATCGCGCCAGTCGCCGGGCTCTCCGTCGGGGGCGGCGTGCGAGGCGATCGTGATGGGACCGAGGCCGCTCGCGACGCAGCCGTGCGCGCCGACGGCCAGCATTCCCGTCAGCGACGCCACGAGGCCGAGCGCGAGCGACTTCCGCATCGCGAGGGTTGTACCCCGAAACCCGATCACGCGGCGAGGCGCTCGCGAATCCGCAGGGAGGGCTTCTCGACCAGGATGTGGAGCACGTAGCCGGCCGCGAACGAGAGCACGACCACACCGGCGAACGTGAGCACCCAGACGAGGTAGGGCGAGCTGCCTTGCCGCACGAGGCGCGCACCGATGGGGGTCAGCACGTGGTCGAGGATCGGGATGTGCACGAGGTACACGCCGTACCCGAGCGTCGCGAGGCGCCGCCAGATCGGCGCGGCCAGCATCCGCGTGATCGCGCCTCGGCCGTGGAGGAGCATCGGCACGAGGGCGAGGTAGAGGATGCTGGTGACGGTCCCCCAGCGGAACATGTTCACGAGCTGCGTGTGCTCTTCGCCGAAGAGGTCCGGGTAGAAGAGCAGCCAGAGGCACGCCGTCGCCGGGACGGCGAGCATCGCGCGGTGCGCCGGGTGCTCGAGCCAGGCGCCGATCTTCGGGCCCCAGCGCTGCTCGATCACCGCGAGCATCACGCCGACGAGGAGGGGATCGAAGCGCGTCCAGGTCCGGAAGTACACGGCGCCGTGCAGCTCGGTCGCGACCCACTCCTCGCGACTCGTGAAGATCGCCAGGCGCACCACCAGCGCGACGAGCGCGAGACCGCCGAGCAGCCACAGTCGCGCGCGGTCCGAGCGGAGCTTGCGCAGCACGACGAAGAGCAGCGGCACCGTCAGGTAGAACTGCTCCTCGAGCGAGAGCGACCAGCCCCAGAGCATCACGACCGAGCGGCGCCCGAGCGGCACGAAATTCGTGAGGTAGGCGTACTCGTAAGCGAGGTGGCTCCGCTGCGCGGCGTTGAGCGGGAAGAGGAGCACCAGCGCCGTCAGCACCAGCCAGTACGAGGGAAAGGTCCGGAAGATGCGGCGAAGATAGAAGCGGCGCAGCTGCTGCGTGCCCGAGGTGGCGATCGAGCGCAAGAGGATCGAGCCGATGAGGAACCCGCTGAGCACGAAGAACAGGTCCATCCCGAAGAAGATCGCGAGCGAGCGCGAGGTGAACGTCTCGGGCAGGCCGATGCGGAACAGGTTCGTGTAGTCCCACGTGACGTGGATCTGCAGGACGCTCAGGATCGCGATGACGCGCAGGCCGTGCAGAGCGGGGTAGCGATCGTCGAGCAGGTCCAGGCCGAAGAACCCGGGGGTGGGCCGCGGCGGCGCCGACGCGGGCGGGGGCGGCGCGGCCCCCGCGGCCTCGGCCGGCGGCGCGTCGCTCATGCGGCCAGCCACTCGCGGACGCGCAGCGACGGCTTCTCGACGAGCACGTGCAGCACGTAGCCGACCAGGAGCGAGAGCCCCATCACCACCACGACCACCACCGGCCAGATCACCGCCATCGAGACCTCGCTCGCGCGCATCGAGAGCACGAGAGGCATGCCGACGTGATCGATGAGCGGGATGTGGACCAAGTAGACCCCGTAGCCGAGCGTCGCCGTCGCGCGCCAGATCGGCGCCGAGAAGAAGCGCGTCACCGCGCCCTGGCCGTGCAGGATCATGGGGACGACCGCGAGGTACATGATGCTCGTGAGCGTGCCCCAGGTGAGGACGTGCACTTCCTGCTCGTACGCGTCACCGAAGAGCGTGGGCCGCAACAACAGCCAGCAGCAAGCGGCCGCCGGGACCGCGAGCAGCGCGCGATGCAGTGGCGTCTCGAGGAACTTCGCGATGCGGGCGCCGTGGCGCGCCTCGACGAACGCCAAGAGGATCCCGGCGATGATCGTGTCGTAGCGCGTGCTCGTCCGGAAGTAGAGGCGATCGTAGAGGGCGAGATCGGTCCACGGGCGCCCGTCCCAGTACACGGCGGCGCGCACGAAGAGCGCCGAGAGGGTGAGGGCCGCGAGGAACGAGATGCGGGCGCGGTCGGTCGGGAGGCGCCGCAGGAGCACGAAGAGCAGCGGCACCGTCAGGTAGAACTGCTCTTCGAGCGAGAGCGACCAGCCCCAGAACATGATGATCTGGTCACGGTGCAGCGGCGCGAAGTTCGTCAGGTACGTGTACTCGTAGACGAGGTGCTCGCGCTGTCCCGGTAACAACGGGAACGCCGTCGCGAGGATCGTCAGCACGATCCAGTACGAGGGAAAGGTCCGGAAGATGCGGCGCAGGTAGAAGCGCCGGATGTTCTGCGAGCCCGACACGTCGATCGAGCGCAGCAGGATCGAGCCGATGAGGAACCCGCTCAGCACGAAGAAGCAGTCCATCCCGAAGAAGATCGAGAGCGAGCCGTCGACGAAGTCGGAGTCGATCTCGATGTCGGGGAAGGTCGTGATGACCCACGTCACGTGGTACTGGACCACGCTCAGGATCGCGAGGACGCGCAGCCCGTGCAGGGCCGGGTAGCGGTTGTCGAGCAGCTCGAGCCCGAAGAAGCCGGGCCGATGCGGGCGCGCCGGGTCGGTCGCCTTCGGCGCATCGGTCTTCGCGGGCGAGGGATCGCGCGCTGGCGCTCCCTCGACGACGGCGGCCTGCTCGGACATCGGAGCGGGAGTATGCGTGCGCGGCCCCCGACAGAAAAGATCGTGAGCCCGCCAGGTGAACACCCAGTGGGAACGCCGAGGGCGTGCGGCCTGGTCCTCCGCGCTACCATCGCGCCGTGGCGGGCCGGGACGCGATCCTTCGTGCGTTCGATCCGCGCGCGAGCCTCCGCGGCATCTTCGTGCGCGACGCGAGCCCGCATCACCTCGCCGCGCTCGACGGGATCCGCGCGCTGGCCATCCTCTGGGTCGTCGCGTTCCATGCCGGCTGGTACGCCTGGTTCACGCTCCCGCGGGGCGCCTACGCCGCGCTGCTGCGCATGCCGGGCTCGCTCGCGTTCTGGCGCGGCGACTTCGGCGTCGACGTCTTCTTCGTGCTCTCCGGGTTCCTCATCGGCGGGATGCTGCTCGACGAGCGGGCGCGCAGCGGGCGCGTGCGCGTGCTCGCGTTCTACGCGCGGCGGCTCTTGCGGCTGTGGCCGGCGCTGGTCGTCGCTGCGCTGGCCGAGCTGGCGTGGGGCCCGGCGCTGGGCCGCGACGTACACCTGCTCTGGCCGAACCTGCTCTACGTGAACAACCTCTTGCCCGTCCGCCACGTCCGGATGGGGTGGACCTGGTCGCTCGCGATCGAGGAGCAGTTCTACCTGAGCGTGCCCTGGGTGCTCGGCGGGCTCGCGCGGCTCCGGGCGCGCGCGCCACGCGTCGATCCCGTGCTGGCCGGCCTCGCGGTCTTGCTCGCGGCGCAGATCGCGGTCTCGATCGGCGTCGCGTGGGCCTTCGATCTGCACGCGCGGGACAGCGAGATCGTCGTCAACCGTCCGCTCGCGGCGTGGTACCCCGGCTACGACCTGCTCTACGCCAAGCCGTGGATGCGCGCGGGCCCCTTGCTGGTCGGCATCGGCGCGGCGCGCGTGTGGCGTACGCCGAGCGCGATGGAGCGCCTCGGCCGGAGCGGATGGGCCGGGACGACGGCGATCGGCGTGGCGATCGCGCTCGCCGGCGTGAGCACCCACTGGCCGTGGGCGGCGTCGCTGCTGCGCCCGCTGGAGCTGCTCTACCTCGGCAGCTTCCGTGCGGTGTTCGGGCTCGCCGCGGGCTTCTCGATGCTCTTCGTGCTCTCGTCGCACGCGCTCGGCGCGCGGCTCGGACGCTTGCTCGCGCTGCCCGCGTTCTATCCGATCGCGCAGCTCGCCTACTGCGGCTACCTGGTCAATCCGATCATCGCCGCCCACACGCATCGCTTCCTCGGCGTCGCGGTGGCCCTCGACACGCCGGCGCTGGCGTACGCCACGCTTCTGGCTGCGGATCTGCTGGGCACGTTCGCCGCGGCGATCGTGCTCGCGGTGCTCGTCGAGCGTCCCTTCATGGCGCTGCGCAAGACGCTGGTCCCCTGATCGGCGCGCTCGTCGTCCCGTCCGCTCCGGGCCGCGATCGCATCCAGGCCCTTCCCGCCGCCGGGCGCGTCGTGCGACATTGCCGCCGACTGGAGGTCCGCTCGTCATGCCGAATCCCGATCCGCCCGTTCCGCAGATTGCCGACATGTTCCCGGGAACCGGGGAGCTGCGCGCGACGTTCCGCACGTCGATGGGCGACATCACCGTCAAGCTCTTCGAGAAGGAAGCGCCCCGCACGGTGGCGAACTTCGTCGCGCTCGCCTCGGGCAAGGTCGCGTGGACCGATCCGAAGACCAACGAGAAGGTCACGCGCCCGCTCTACTCGGGCACCGTCTTCCACCGCGTGATCCCCGATTTCATGATCCAGGGCGGCGACCCGACCGGCACCGGCCGCGGCGGCCCGGGCTGGCGCTTCGGCGACGAGATCGCTCCCGGCCTGCGCCACGATCGTCCGGGCGTGCTCTCGATGGCGAACGCGGGGCCGAACACCAACGGCTCGCAGTTCTTCCTCTGCGAGGTGCCCACGCCCTGGCTCGACGGCAAGCACGCGGTCTTCGGCCACGTGATCCAGAACGTGGAGCTCATCGCGAAGATCACCCACTCGCCGCGCGACGCGGGCGATCGGCCCAAGACGCCCATCACGCTCAACGAGATCGCCGTCGTCCGTGGCTGACGCGAAGTCCAAGCCGCCGCCGGCTGCCGATCCGGCGTTGATGCTCAAGCTCCCCAAGGTGCGCGACCACATGGACACCGAGGTCCACTGCGTCGCGCCGGGGACCCCGATCCTCGACGCCGTGGACTTCCTTCTCGAGCACCACGTGACGGGCGCGCCGGTGGTCGACGCGCAGGGCCGCATCGTCGGCATCCTGAGCGAGCGCGACTGTCTGAAGCTGCTCGCGAAGGGCGTGGATCAGGATCTGAAGAACCGCACGGTGTCGGAGTTCATGATCTCCGACGTCGTGTCGATCCCGCCGGACATGGACCTCTACTGGGTCGCGGGGATCTTCCTGGGCAGCACCGTGCGCCGTCTCCCGGTCGTCGAGGACGGCAAGCTCGTGGGCGCGATCACCCGCTTCGACATCCTGCGCGTGATTCAGAAGGCCTACCCGCACTAGATTTCGAGGAGGGGCTGGGCGCCCCTCCTCGGCGGACCGGCGGAGCCGGATCCGCCTCACCTCCTCTCCGCATCGGTCGCTTTGCTCCCTCGCGAGCGAGATGGGCTCGGGCGTGCGGCGGCCTCGGCCGCGCCTGGCGGCTACATCGGGCCTGGGGCGCCGTCCTCGATCCACATGCGCAGGGTCGCGGCTTGGACGGCGGTGATGCCCATCGTCCCTTGGGGCATCATGTCGCCGAAGACGATGGCTCCGCGCGAGGTGAGCGGGCAGGTGCTGGCCGGGTAGTTCCCCGAGCCGTCGGGCGTCAGGCCGCCGTGGTCCCACGCGGCGTCGGGCGTGAAGTCGAGCCGGGTGCCCGTGTGGGAGCCGGTCGTCTTCAGGTAGAGCCAGCTGTTCTCGGGGTGGCCCGGATCGACCAGCGGCATCGCGTCGTACTCGCACGACGCGTGTCCCACGAGATCGGCGACCAGGGTGCCGTTCGTCATCGAGCGCTGAAGGTTGAGCATCGCCGCGCCTGCGCCTGCGCCGCCGTGGCAGGAGGTGAAGTTGCAGCTCGCGGTGAAGATGCGGGTGACGTTGTCGTACGTGCCCGGCGGCGGCACGACCGCGGCGTCCTCGGGCGGCCCGCTGTCGTGGACCGGCGTGGCGGCGTCCTCGGGCGAGGCGGCGTCGTTCGGGGTGCCGGGCGTGCTGGGGCAGCCGGTCAGCGCGAGCGCGAGGGCGAGGGCAAGCCGAGCGCGAAGGGGCATCGCCAGAGCCTAATGGATGGGAGCGCGGGCGCGCCGCTACTTTCTGGCGGCAGGGCGCGGCGGCACGTGCCGCTTGGCGAGCGCGCGGAACTCGTCGAGGGTCGGGAGCACGGTCGGATCGGTCGCCTCCGTTGCCCGTGGCGCTAGGCTACGGCTCTTCGCTCCGGCGATCGCTCGCATCTGCTCGGTCGCGCGAGGATCGTCGGGCGTGATGCGGAGCACGCCCTCGGCGCAGCGGCGCGCGCCGATCCCGAAGCCCGCCGAGGCGTAGTGCTCGGCGAGATCGAGGAATCGTCCTCGCTCTTGGGCCCCTCGCCGACGAAGGGCGTGAGGAAGTGATCGATCTCGAAGTCGAGGCGATGGGTCTCGCGCGCGAGCGCGACGACGTCGAAGCACGCGCGGCGGTAGCGCGAATCGTCGGCCGACACCTCGAGCAGCATCGCCAGCGCCTCGAACGGTCGGCCCAGGGAGCGCAGGCACGAGCCCGCTTGGTACTTCAGGCCGAGCTCCACGAACCACACGAGCGCGCGCTCGAACTGGCCCGCCTCCCAGGCGACGCGCGCGGCCGCGCCCTTGCGTCCCGTCGCGAGGAACTGGCGGATCGTCTCCTCGACCGCGGCACCGTCCGCCGCGTGCCACCCCGCCTCGGCCTTGTACTTGTCGCCGGCGTCGGTCGCCGACCCCGGTGCAGGCGCGGGCGTCGGGCTGCGCGAGGGCGTGCCCGCGCTCGCCTCGGAGGCGGCGCTCGCGCGCGCGCCGCTCGAGGTCGCTGCTTCGGCCAGTCGCGCGGAAGGAGACGGTGGCGAGGGACGGGGCGTCGCGCTCGGCGGCGTCGCCGTGGGCGCGATCGACGGCGAGGGCGCCGGGGCGGCGCTGGCCGATCGCGGCGCGCCCTGCGGCGCGATCGACGGTGAGGCCGCCGCGCTCCGCACGAAGGGAGAGCCTCCCGGCACCGACGCCTTCACCACGAAGCCGCCGGGCCGGCGCTCGGCTGCCGGCGCCGGTGCCGGTGCCGGCGCGGACGAAGGCGCGGGTGCGGGCGAAGGCGCGGACGCCGGAGCGCGCAGGCTACGCCGTTCCGGCTCGGGCGCGGCCACCAGCACCGACTTGAGCACGGCCGTCGGGAACGCCGCCGCCTGTCCGCCGACGGCCCCCAGCACGAGCTTGGCGTAGTCGCGCCCGCCCTCCCGCAGGAGGCGGGCCGCGAGCTGCGCGCGCCCACGCTCGGCGGCCGGCAGATCGGAGGCGATCATGTCGATGCCCGTCAGCAGGGCCACCGCCGCATCGAGCGGACGCGCCGCCATCGTGAACACGCGCGCGGCCTCCTGGGGCTCGCCCGCCGCCGCGAACGCACGGGCGGCGCCTTCGACGTCGCCGGCCGCCTCCAGCGCGCGCGCGCGGTCGATCTCGCTCACGACTCGGCTCCGAGCATGGCGCGCACCGCGGCCCCGTCGTTGGCCAGCGAGAGCGCCTCGCTCCGCGTGATGCGCTTGTCCTGGGCCAGCCGTGCGAGCGACTCCTCGAGGCTCCGCATGCCGCGCGAGCTCTCGGCGCCGCTGCGCAAGATGCCGCCGATGAGGTGCACCTTCTTCTCGCGGATCATGTTGGAGATGGCGATCGTCTGGAGCAGCACCTCGCACGCGACGACGCGGCCGCCGCCCAGCGCGCGGCACATGCGCTGGCAGAGCACGCCCCGGAGCAGCGTCGCGAGCACCTCGCGGACCTGGTCCTCGCGATCGTCCGGGCACGCGCCGAGCAGGCGATCGATCGACTGCGCTGCCGAGCGCGTGTGCAGCGTCGCGAACACGAGCACGCCGGCCTCCGCCGCCGCGAGCGAGAGGGCGAGTGTCTCGTAGTCGCGGATCTCGCCGACCACCACCACGTCGGGCGCTTCCCGCAGCGCCGAGCGGAGCGCCGCCGCGAACGACTCGCAGTGCAGGCCCACCTGGCGCTGCGTGAGCAGCCCCCGCTTCTGCGTGTGCACGAACTCGATCGGGTCCTCGATCGTGATCACGTGGCGCGCGCTCGTCTCGTTGATGCGATCGACGATCGCCGCGAGCGTCGTCGTCTTGCCGCTGCCCGTGGGCCCCGTCACCAGCACGAGGCCGTTCGCGTGTCGCGTCAGGCCGTGGACCGCGGCCGGCAGCTCGAGCTCGTCGAGCGAGGGCATCGTCGGCGGGATCACGCGGAACACCGCGCTCAGGCCATCGGACTGCGTGCACGCGCTCCCGCGGAAGCGCCCGACCCCGTCCAGGTCGTAGGCGAAGTCGAGGTGGCTCGCGCGCTCCATCTCGGCCCGCTGCGCATCCGTCAGGATCTCGTCGAGCATCGCCCGGAGCTGGTGCGACCCGAGCGAGCGGAACGGCAGCGGCACCAGACGGCCGTCGTGGCGCACGCGCGGCACCTTGCCGGCGTGCAGGTGCAGGTCGCTCGCCCGCTGATCGGCGGCGATGCGCAGCAGCGTGTGCATGCGCGAGGTCACGAGCGTGCCTTTCCGACGGGCTCGGCGCCGAACGTCGCCGCCGGTGTGGCCGTGCCCGCGCCCGAGCTCGACGCGGCCGGCCTCATCGAGCCGCCGTCGCCCGGCCGGCGCGCGGGGTCGCTCGTCGCGCCGCGGAACGCATCGAGCATCCGCCCGAAGGCGACCTTGTCCACCGACTTGAGGTGCGCCTCGTCGACGTCGATGATGCCGGCTCGCAGGAGCTCCTCGAGCACGCCGTCCATCAGCTGCATTCCTTCGGCGCGGTGCGTGAGGATGACGCTCGGGATCTGGAAGCTCTTGTCGGCGCGCACGAGGTTGGCGATCGCGTCGTTCTTGAGCATCACCTCGCAGGCGAGCACGCGCTTCTTGGGGTCGTCCTTGCGATGCAAGAGCTGCTGGCAGAGAACGGCGCGCAGCGACTCTGCCAGCATGCTGCGCACCAGGCGCTGGCGCTTGGCGGGCACCGCGTGCACCAGCCGATCGATCGCCGCCGCTGCGCTCGTCGTGTGGACCGTCGCGAAGACCAGGCGCCCCGTCTCGGCGGCGGTGACCGCGATCTCGATGGTCTCCTGATCACGCAGCTCGCCGACGAGGATGACGTCGGGGTCCTGGCGGAGCGTGGCGCGCAGGGCCTCGGCGAACGACGCCGCGTGCGAGCCGACCTCGCGCTGGTTGACGATGGACTCCTTGGAGCGATGCAGCACCTCGATCGGATCCTCGATCGTCACGATGTGCCGCCCGTGGTGCGCGTTGATGTAGTCGACGAGCGCGGCGAGCGTCGTCGACTTGCCCGAGCCGGTCGGGCCGCCGACCAGGACCAAGCCGTTCGGGAAGTCGGCGAACGACTGGATCACCGGCGGCAGGCCGAGCGTGTCGAGCGCGGGGATCGTCTGCTCGATGCGGCGGAAGACGGCCGCGAGCCCGGGCGCCTCGCGGAACACGTTGACCCGGAAGCGCATGTCGAACCCGGGCACGTCGTAGGACAGGTCGGCGTCGCGCCGCGCCTCGAGGGCCTCGCGCTGCCCGGGCTTGAGCAGCGGGAGCAGCATCGCGTCCACCTCGGCGGCCGAGAGGGCGGCCTTGGCGATCGGCGAGACGTCGCCGTGGCGCTTCTGGTAGGGCGGGCGCGCCGAGCCGAGCATCACGTCGTCGGCGCCGCCGCGCGCTGCCGTCACGAGCAGGCGATCGCGGAGGCCGACGTTGGCCGACGAGCTCTGCTCGCTGTCGAGCTTCCACGTCTCGAGCAGCGCCCGCGCGCGCTTGGCGATGCGCGGGTCGCTCGCTTCGACGCACGCCTGCACGTAGAGCGAGGCTCGCCGTCCGTTCGGCAAGCGCCCGAGGATCTCGAGCATGGCCAGCGCGACGGCCGGGTCCTCGTCCGACGCGAGATCGGCGAAGCCCAAGAGCGCCTGTTCGGCGCCCATCGACTCGAGCGCCTCCAGCGCCGACACCCGCAGGTCCCAGCGCTCGCGCACCAGCAGCTCGAGATAGGGCAGGGCGCGCGCGTCGCCGAGCTCGGCGATGGCCTGCGTCGCCTGCTCGCGCACCCACCAGTCGGTATCGGTCGCCGCGTGCTTGAGCAGCGCCGGCAGCGCGCGCGGATCACGCAGCCGCAAGAGGCCGAAGATCGCGAAGCGCCGCACGAGCGGGGAGGCGTCCTCGAGGTGGCCGAGCAAGCGCTCGCCCACGCGGGGCAGACCGAGCTCGACCAGGGTCTCGAGCACCCGCTCGCGTGACCACCAGTCCTCGGCGCGCATCTCGTCGAAGACCGCGTTGGCGAGCGCGTCGTCGGCGCGGATGCGCCCGGCGAGCTGGGTCGCGACGCGGCGGACGTGCTCGTGCGGGCTGCGGAGCAGGGCGATGAAGAGGCGCGCGGCGTCGACGTCCGGTCGCGTCGCCAGCCGTGTCAGGGCGTCGGCGCTCGCCCGCTGGACGGCCGCATCGTCGACCGCGAGGGCGTCGAGGAACGCGGGCACGACCCCTTCGCCGCCCACTTCGCCCGCGATCTCCTCGAGCGCACGGAGGGCCGCGATCTGGAGCGCCGAAGGCCCGCGGCGCAGTCGCGTCTTCAGCAGGCTCACGGCGCGCTGCGTGCGGAGCGCGGCGATCGCCTGCACGATCGCGGGCAGCACGTCGTCGCGGGCGACCCGCGGCTCGACCACCTCGAAGAAGCGCCCTTCGTCCACGACGCGCGCGAAGGCGCGGAGCGCGAGCTCGGCGATGCGCGGGTCGCGGCTGTCGAGCGCGCCTTCGACCGCGCGCGCGGCGTCCTTCAGGCCGCCGGCCATCATCTCCGCGTCGGAGAGCCAGCGAAGCGCCTCGGTCTGCTCGCCCGGGCGCCCGTACTCGCGCACCACCGCCAGGAGCGGAACCGCGCGATGGCGCGCCTTCGGCACCATCACGGCCATCGCGTCCAGCCGGCCTTCGTAGCGCGGGTCCTTGGCGAGCTCGGTCAGCGCGCGCAGGGCCGAAGGGCCGCCGAGCGCCTCGAGGAGCGTGCGGGCGGTCTGGCGGGCCTCGGGGTTGCCGCACCCGAGCGCGACGCAGAGCGGATGGTGGGCCTCGGAGTCGTTCAGCCGGGGCAGCAGGCCCGCGACGGCTCGGAGCGCGAGCGCGTCGAGCGTCGGCATCGCGCCGGCGATCGGAGCGAAGTAGGAAGGGTCGGGCGCGGCCGAGACGACGCCCTTGAAGGCCGAGCAGCGGTTCTTGTGGTGCGGCGAGGCCTTGTCGAGGGCGGGGTCGGCGAGCGTCGCGAGCATCGCCTCGACGTCCCGCTTGCCGATCGGGAGGGCGCCCTCCACGAAGGCGCGCAGCTCCTCGGGGGACGCCCACGTGGCGTCTCGGAACGCCTTGTGCGCCACGCGATCCACGGGCGAGACAGTAACCGAGGGCGATACGCCCGAGCACGCCGATCGCACGGGCCCCCGCCGAAGACCCGTTGGGTCGGGGGCAGGCCACCGAAGATCCTTCGGAAAGCGAGGTGCCTGTAGATGTTCGGGGCCGGTCGCGCTATCAAGGAAGCTTGGTTCTGGTGGCGTCGTTCCCCGCCCCGGAGCTCGGAGGCGCCATGTCTCGAGCCGGCCGCTCGTTCTTCCTTTTCTTCGCGCTCGTCGCGTCCGGCTCCGCCGGATGTGCCAGCGGCGGTCGCGAGCCGACCGACACCGGGCCGCGGCGCGACACGGGCGAGACCGACGCCGGGACGACGATGGACGAGGACGCCGGTGGGCCCAAGCCCGATGCTGGCGCCGACAGCGGCGGCCTTCCCGTCTGTGTCGACGCCGACGGCGATGGCTTCGGCGAGAACTGCAGCGGCGGCCCCGACTGCGACGACACCAGCGCGAGCGTGAGCCCCGCCGGCACCGAGGTCTGCAACGGCCAGGACGACGACTGCGACTCGATGACCGACGAGGGGCTCGACACCCCGGTGTTCTGTGGAACGGGCGCTTGCCGGACGAGCGTCCCCCAGTGCGCCTCCGGGGCGATGACGACGTGCACGCCGCTGCCGGCCGGCACCGAGGCCTGCAACGGCACCGACGACGACTGCGACGGCAACACCGACGAGGGCTTCGGCGGGATGACGTGCGGCATCGGCGAGTGCGCGCGGACGGTGGCCGCGTGCAGCGGCGGGACGCCTCCCGCGTGCATGCCCGGCTCGCCCGGCAACGAGATCTGCAACGGCCTGGACGACGACTGCAACACCGCCGTCGACGACGGCCTCGGCAACATCTCGTGCGGTCGCGGCGTGTGCCTGCGCTCGGTGCCCGCGTGCAGCGCGGGTGTCCCGGGCGTCTGCACGCCCGGCGCGCCGGCGACCGAGTCGTGCAACGGCATCGACGACAACTGCGACGGCGTCATCGACGACGGGTTCGGGGCCATCACGTGCGGCACGGGCATCTGCGCAAACACGGTGCCGTCCTGCGTGAGCGGGATGCCCATGAGCTGCACGCCGCTCACGCCGCGGGCCGAGACCTGCAACGCGCTCGACGACGACTGCAACGGGACCGTCGACGACGTGATGCCGGCGATGCTCTCGTGCGGCGTCGGCGCGTGCCTGCGCACGGTCCCGGCCTGCGCCTCGGGGGCACCCGCGACCTGTACGCCGGGGACGCCCGGCACCGAGATGTGCGGCAACAGCATCGACGACAACTGCGACGGCTCGATCGACGAAGGCTGCATGACGTGTACGCCGCCGACGAACACGACCTGCGCGTCGGCAGCGACCTACACCCTCGGCTCGACGGTGATGGGCAACAACACCTGCGCCGGGCCCGACCTGGCGGGCACCTGCGGCGGGGCGGGCAACGACTCGACGTATCGCTTCACCGCCGATGGCAGCCCGACGCACTACTCGTTCACGATGACGGGCCCGACGGGCTACGACACGGTGCTGCACCTGCACGGCTCGTCGTCGTGCAGCGCCGACGAGTGGGGCTGCGTCGACGACTCGGGGAGCAACAACGTCAGCACCGTCACGGTCGACTCGCTGCCGCAGGGCACCTACTACCTGGTCGCCGACAGCTACTTCGCGTCGTCGGCCAGCTCGTTCACGCTGACGTCGAGCACGAGCGCGCTCGTGAACGACACCTGCGCGTCCGCGATCGAGCTCCGGGCCAACGGCGTCTACACCGGGACGACGTCGGGCCGCGCGAACGACACGAACACGGGGACCTACTGCGCGTTCGGCGGCAGCAGCTCCGCGCCCGACGTGGTCTACACCATCCGGGCGCGTGCGAACGGCACGATCACCGCCTCGCTCTGCGGCTCGAGCTTCGACACCCTCATGTTCGTCGGCACGACCTGCAACGGGCGCGAGCAGGGCTGTAGCGATGACTCGTCGACCTGCAGCGGCACGCAGTCCCAGCTCTCGTGGACCGCGACGATGAACACGCTGTACTACATCACGATCGACGGATACTCGACCAGCTCGGGGCCCTACACGCTCACCATCAGCGGCTATTGAGCGCGCGCCCCGTCGGGCTCCCGCCGGGCGGATGCGGCTCTGGTAGGCTTCGACCGTCGTGACGGAGGAGCTGGACGTCGAACGAGAGCTGCTCGCCTTCGTGGACGATCTGCGCGGCGCCCACGACCTCGACGCCGCGGTCATGGTCGTCACGCGCGGCGTGACACGGCTGCTCGGGACCGAGCACGCGAGCCTGCGGCTGCTCGACGATGCACGAACGAGCCTGCTCCTCGCCGCGCGGACGGGACGCTCGCTGCACGACGGGTCGGACGCGCCGTTCATCAAGGGCGAGGGCCTCGTCGGGTGGGTCGTCGCCCACGGCAAGGCCTTGCGGGTCGGCTCGGCCGCGACCGATCCGCGCTGGGCCTCGCGGCCCGGGCGCAGCACGCTCACGTCCTTCCTCGGCGCGCCGCTCGCCGACGACGAGGGCTGCTTCGGCGTGCTCGCGACGACGAGCCCCGAGGCCGATCGCTTCGCCGAGCGCGACGAGCTGCGGCTGCGGCTGCTCGCGGCGCTCGCGGCGCCCACGCTCGAGGTGCACCGTCTGCGGCGCATCGCGATCACCGACTCGCTGACGGGCCTCTTGAACCGCCACGCGCTCGAGCACGTGCTCCCGTCGGAGGACCAGCCTGCGGCGCCTCGCTCGGCGGTCATCCTGCTCGACATCGATCACTTCAAGGACGTCAACGATCGCCACGGGCATCAGGTCGGGGATCGCGTGCTGATCGATCTCGCGAGGATCCTGCGCGCCGGCGTGCGCGCGGAGGATCGGGTGGTCCGCTACGGGGGCGAGGAGATCCTGCTGGTGCTCCCGGCCGCGTCGATGGAGACGGCGCACGACACGGCCGAGCGCGTGCGCTCGGCGGTCGCGCGCGGAGTGTCGGCGGAGGGAGAAGCCGTGTCGATCTCGGCGGGCGTCGCGCTGCGCCGCGTCGGCGAGACCCGTGACGAGCTGATCGCGCGCGCCGACGCCGCCCTGTACGAGGCCAAGCGCAGCGGCCGCAATCGCACCTCCGTCATGCCCTGACAGCGACGTGATCACGGGCTCCGGCGGCGAGCGCTGCGTCGATCTCGGAGCACGGCTCCTCTCCCACTCCGTGGGAGAGGCTGGGTGAGGGCGCCGGCGCGCGCTCGTCGATCTCGGAGCTCGGCTCCTCTCCCACTCGGTGGGAGAGGCTGGGTGAGGGCGGGCGGAGGATGCGACGGAGGGCGTGTCCACGGCGCTGGCGCCGGGGCCCTCACCTGACCTCTCCCACGAAGTGGGAGAGGGACCTGGCTCCGGCGGCGAGCGCTGCGTCGATCTCGGAGCACGGCTCCTCTCCCACTCGGTGGGCCCACGAAGTGGGAGAGGGACCTGGCTCCGGCGGCGAGCGCTGCGGCGATCTCGGAGCTCACGGAAAGGAACATCGAGAGACGACGAGATCGAGCGTCGCGACCGTCGCGGTGACACGCCGCGTGGACGGGGCCCGCGGCGAGCGGTACGCCGAGAGCGTGTCGAAGGCCTTCACGAGCGAAGAGACGGAGGATCCCGCGATCCTCGGCCGGACCGTGGTGCGCAGCGCCCCGGGCGACGAGCGCCCGATCACCGCGCGCGGACATCGCGCCCTGCTCGAGCGCCGGGACGCGCTCGGGCGCGAGCGTGCCGCCGAGGCCAGCGGCTCCGATCGCGCGCGCGAGCTCGAGCATCGGATGGCCCTCCTCGCCGCGACGCTCGAGGCCGTGCGGGTGGCGCCCCCTGCGACGGGAAACGCGCAGGTCGGGTTCGGCAAGCGCGTGACGATCCGCTGGGAGGACGGCCGAGCGCAGCGCGTCGTCCTGGTCGGGCCCGACGAGGCGGAGACCGATCGCATCTCGATCGGCAGCCCGCTCGCGCGCGCGCTCGACGGACGTCGCGTGGGAGACGTCGTGGAGATCGAGCGACCGCGCGGGACGATGGAGGCCGAGGTCCTCGCGATCGACGACGAGCCCGTGTGACCGCCGGGGCGCTGCGGGGCGGCCGCGCGCGCCCCGCCGGGGTGGGATTCGGATACCCTCGTGAGCATGGTGAACCGATCGATCGCGCCCGCCTTCCTCGCTGCTGCGCTCTCGGGGATCGCCGGGTGCAACGGGCAGCTCGCCTCGCACCGCGACGACGCGAGCGCGGCCATCGACGGCGGTGCGGGGATCGACGGCGGGCCGAGGGTCGACGCGGCGAGCCTCGACGACGCGGCGTCGGCGAGCGACGCGGGCCTCGATGCCTGGGAGCCGGCGGTGGACGCGGCGAGCCCGGGCACCGACGACGCCCTCGTCACCAACTCGCCGCTGCCCCGCGGCTTCGGATGCACGGCCGCGACGACGACCACGCTCACGCTGCAGAACATCGGCACCACGACGTGGTCGGGCGATCTCGGCTACGCGCTCGTCTCGGTGGACCCGGCCGATCCGCTCGCGCACGGCGTCGTCCGGGCCGCGCTCGCGCCCGGCGAGACCGTGGCACCGGGCGAGACCCACGACTTCGCGGTGCGCCTCGACGCGACGGGCGTCGCCGCAGGCGCGCACGAGACGGCGTGGCGCATGTCGTCGGGGAGCCTCTTCGGCGCCACCGCCAGCAGCACGATCCAGGTCTATCCGTGCGAGACGATCACGCCCGCCGACTTCGATCTCGGTGCGGTGCAGATCATCGGCAGCCCCGACGTCCGCGGCTTCGCGCGCACGTCGACGATCACCGCGCTCTCGTTCATGCCGGGGACCTGGCACATCGATCACACGCTGCGCGGGACCTGGCCCCCCATCGTGATCGCTCCCGACGGGACCACGCAGGAAGCGACGGTGTGGGTCATCCTGCGGATCGGAGGCGCGTGGTACGCGACGGGCGGCGAGCGCCTGCGCCCCGCCCAGGCCGACAAGTCGCTCTCGCAGCCCTCGCAGCTCGGGCCCGACTGGCTCTACGACCCGGGGCGCTGGGGCGTGATGGCCGGCTACGTGCCGAGCCCGGGCGATCTCACCGGCTTCATGGTGGTCGCGGGCTCGACGCGGTCCGACGACAACGTGATGGTCATGGAGCGCACGGGTGTCGTGCTGGTGCCGTTCCCGGCCGACGACACGACCACGAGCTACCCGCCGTTCGCCTGGGCCGAGTGAAGTGGGCGCCGATCCGCGTCGGGTCGATCGGCGCGGGCGAGCCCGCCGCCCAACGACATCGGCGCCGCCGCGCGCGCGCTGGCTCGAGAGCACACCGTGGCGATCGAGGGCTGCCGCATCTCTGCTGGCGCACGACGCGCGGGTCGCCGACCCGCATCGTCCCCATCGTCGCGTCACGCGACGATTCTGGGACGTAGTAGATCGGCGCGCGCGGGCGCGGTAGAGCTTCGGCGTGCTCCGGCTGCTCTTGCCTCCCTCGGTCGGTGTCGCGCGCGCGAAGGCGCGGGGCGAGCTGCTCGAGGCCTCGCTCTCGTCCGAGCTCGGCGACTCCGTCGTGGTCGAGGTCGCGAGCGACTACGCGGCGGTCACGCGCGGCGTCCGCGAGGCAGCGGCCGAGCTCGTGTGGGCGCCCTCGGCGGTGTGCGCCGAGATCGAGGCCGACGCGCGCTCGATCTGGAAGACCGTGCGGGAGGGGCGCTCCGAGTACCGCTCCGCGCTCGTCGCGCGCGTCGATGCGCGCCTCGCGCTCGAGAGGCTCGCGGGCAAGCGCGCGGCCTGGGTCGATGCGCTCTCGATCGGGGGCTACTTGCTCGTGCGCGGGCACTTGCGCGAGCGCGGCATCGATCCCGAGGCGACCTTCGCCTCGCAGCGCTTCCTCGGGACGCACCCGGCCGCGCTCGAGGCGGTGCTCGAGGGCAGCGCGGACGTGGCGGCCGTCTCGGTACCGGGGCCGGACCCCGAGCACGTCACGCAGGCGCTCGCGCTCCACGCCGGTCGGGCCGGCGCGACCCAGCTCGTGGCGGTCGCGATCACCGAGCCGGCGCCGAACGATGCGCTGGTGCTGACGAAGGCGCTCGAGGCCGAGCGAGCGGCCGCGCTCGTGGCGCGGGTGTTCCCGGGCGTCGGCCGCGGTCGCATGGCGGCGCTCTGCCTCGCGATGGAGGCCGAGGGCTTCGAGCGAGCGCAGCCGGGCGAGTACCGGAAGCTGCGCGCGCTGCTCGAGGAGCGTCAGGGCGCGTAGGCGCCGTAGCCGGCCGCGGCGGGCGCGCCGGGGCGGTAGTCGTCGCTCGCGGCGTCGGCGAACGCGGGATCGCCGCTCACGACTGCCGTGACGCAGCTGCCGCTCGCGTCTCCCATCACGAACGCACCGTCGATCGAGAGCCCGGCCGCGCACGTGTTGACCACGGTGCGCTCCGCGACGAAGAGGTTGGCGGTCGCGCTGGCGGCGGGCGTTCCGTCGTCGAGGTTGATCTCCGAGCGCCCGGCGCCCGTGCTCGCGCTTCCATCGCCCACGAACGTGTTGGCCACGATCGACACGCCCGAGATCACGTCGCCGGTGAAGCGGATCCCGCTGTAGTAGTTCCGGTAGATGAGGTTGTGGACGATGGTGACGTTCGTGATGTCGCCCGTGCCCGTGCCGTTGAAGACGATCCCGTCCTCGTAGTCTCGGTGCCCGTTCTCGTAGATGCGGTTGCGCTCGATCGTGACCCGGTCGAGCGTGCCGAACGCGCCGCCTTCCGTGTTGAGCTGGATGCCGCGCGAGGAGTTCTCGCGGATCACGTTGTTCACGATCGTCACGTCGTGCGCGCCCGCGAGATAGATGCCGTGATCGAGGTGGCCATCGCCGTTGCACTGGCCGAAGCGCTCGACGATGCAGGAGTCGATGCGCGTGTTGCCCGCGCCCTCGTCGACCTCGATGTGCCCGCCCCGCAGGCCCGTCGCGCAGTCGCCGGTGAGCGTGACGTGCGAGATCGTGACGTCGCCCCCGAGGACCGTGATCGTGTTGAACGAGCCGGACTGCGAGTAGCCGGTCAGGTCGAAGGTCATGTTGGAGACGGTGATGCCGCCGGCCTCCATCGTGGCGCGGCCGTGGATGACGACGCCGTCGCGCGACTCGCCGACCCAGGTGATGGGCGAAGCGGCGGTGCCGCCACGCTGGAAGTAGAGGAGCAGGGTCGAGCCGCGCTGCGTGTAGACACCGTCGTGCACGAAGAAGCAGGTGCCTTCCGTGTGCGCGTCACCGCGCGAGGCGTCCTCCATCTCGGCGACGGTCGTGATGTCGACGCGCGTGGAGCCCGCGGGGCACTCGCCCGGCGCGTCCGTCCACTCGCCGATGGCCCGGTCGGTGCCGGGCCCTGCGTCCGGGCGCGGCCCGGTGTCGGGGAGAGGGCCGGCGTCGGTGCCCGCCGCGTCCGGCAGCGTGCCGCCGTCGACGCGCGGACCGGCATCGCTCGCCGCCGCATCGCTCGGCGTGGCCGGGGCGGGCGAGCTGCATGCGGGCGTGAGGACGAGCGCGGCGCCGGCGAGCCAGGTCAGGGACGAGCGCAAGGTGGGCCTCCGGGCTCGAACGTACACCAGCCGCGCGCGACGCGTGTTACACCGAGAGCGTGCAGCGACGCGCGCTCGTCCTCGTGAGCCTCTCCTTCGGGCTGATCTCGGCGTGTGGATCCTCGAGCGCACCGAGCGAGGCGTCGCCACCGCCGTCGCCGCCCCCGACGACGGTCGCGCCGCCTGCACCGCCGCCTTCGCCGCCACCGACGACCGTCGCGCCTGCGCCGGAGCCGGCCACTTCCGGCGTGGGCGGGGTGCTCGGCCCCGACCAGCGCGCGTGGCACACGTGCACGACCGACGCCGACTGCGTGCTCGTCCGTAGCCCCTGCGGAGGAAGCGTCGCGGGGAACCGCGAGCATGCGGCCGAGCTGCAGCACATGTACGACGAGCTCGCGCGAAGCGCGGAGTGCGCCACCGGTTCGTCGGTGCCGACCCCGGTCGAGCTCGCGTGCGCGGGCGGCGAGTGCGTGGCGCGGCCGATCCTCGGCGGTCTGGGCGCGTCGGGCATCGGCGTCGGCGGCTCCTGAGCGCCGGGCTGACTCCCGCGCGCCAGCGTCACTCCCGAGCGGCGGGCTCCTCGGCGCGCGCGCTCGCGTCGAGCACGCGGAGCACGTTCTCGCCCAGGATGGGCCCGAGCGCGAGGCCGCGGCGCTCGAGCTCGGCGTAGAGCTGCGGAAGATCGGCGGCGTCGGCGAGGCCCGCGAGCTCGCCCGCGCCGTCGAAGTCCGAGCCCAGGCATGCCGTCTCGAGCCCGCCGATCTCGACGACGTGCGCGAAGTGCGCGCCGAGCGCTTCGATCGTGGGCGCGTGCAGCTCGGGCGCGAGCGAGTGCAGGAGCGTGTTGCGCGGCCCGCTCGAGACCCACGAGCGCCCCTCGATCGCCCGGAGCTCGGCGGCGTGCGCGTGCTCGACCTCGTGGCGGGCATCGCCATACGCCGCATCGACGAAGGCCGCGTAGTAATTCACGCAGATCACGCCGTGGTGCTCGGCCATGGCACGGATCATCGCGTCGGTGACGTTGCGACGATGCGGGGAGAGCGCGCGCGTCGCGCTGTGCGAGGCCATCGGCGGCCGGCTCGAGAGCGCGAGCACGTCGAAGAAGGTGCGATCGCTGACGTGCGAGACGTCGGGGATCATGCCCAGCGCGTTCATGTGCGCGATCAACGTGCGCCCGTCGTCGGTGAGCCCGCGGGAGGGATGGCCGCCGGTCGAGGCGTGGGCGAAGACGTTGTCGTTGGTCCACGTGATCGTCATGTAGCGACAGCCGAGCGCGAAGAGCTCGTCGAGCCGCTCGAGCAGCGTCGGCACCGGCGCCTCGCCGAGCGCGTGCGCCCCCTCGATGCCCATGAGCACCGCGATGCGCCCGCTCGCATGGGCGGCGCGCACCTCGGCGGAGGTCGTGCAGAGGGCCGCCTGATCGGGATGCCGCTCGACCTCGCTCCGCACGGCCGCGACCAGCGCACGCGCGCGCTCCCAGCCAGCCTCCCCTCCGTAGCGGCGGGGGTCGACCCAGATCGAGAAGAACGCGCCCGACAGCCCGCCCGCGCGCATGCGCGGAAAGTCCACGTGCCCACCCTCGAGCGCGTCGGCGATGTCGTCGGACGTGTCGAGCATCCGCTGCGTCGTGTCGATGTGCGTGTCGATCGCCAGCGGCCAGCGCCCCGCGCTCGCGCCGGCGTCGCCGTCCGAGCCCGAGGTCGAGCCCGAGGCCGAGCCTTCCGTCGAGCCCGAGCCGCCACGCGGGTCCCCCTCTCCCGCCAGAGCGGGAGAGGGTTGGGGTGAGGGACTGCGAAGCTCGGGCGAGTCGACCCCGCTGCGATCGACCTGCGCGACGTCGTCCTCGCGCTCCGCTCGATCGCCCGCCCGCGCCGGCGTAGGGGTCGACTCCCCGCACGCCGCGGCGACCATCCCGATTCCCAGCGCCGCGATCACCCACCCCCGCATCGCGCGATCCTCCTCCGTCTCGAACGCCACCGCCACGCCCGTCCATGCCCGAAATGCGAACGCCCCGGCCGCTCGTCGCGGTCGGGGCGCTCTCGCTCACGTGGGCACCGGAGATCAGCCCGCGGGGAGCTGCTTGGTGCTCACGCGCTGGGGCATCTCGTTCAGGAAGGCAGCCTGGCCGTCGACCTGCTTGAACCACGGCATGATGCGGATGGTGTCTTTGCTGCCGTCGGTCTTGTGGAACGTGATCGAGCGGTTGTTGAGGAAGCCGCTGGTCGTCACGTTGTTGATGTTCGCGACCGGGATCTCCTCGACGCCGTTGTTGACTTGTCCTGGCCCGAACAGGCCCAGGCTCGTGCGGATCAGGATCAGGCGCCGGTTCGTGAGGACGGCGAAGTACGCCTTCGTCATGAGGAACAGGAAGAGACCGCCCATCAGCAGGATCTGCCAGATGAGGCCCGGCTGCCGCGTCACGTACGCGCGGTAGAGCGGCTGTTCCCCCGGCTGGAGGATGCCCTGGAGCTGCTGATCGATGAACGCGTCGAACTTGGCCATGGAGAGTCCCTTTCTTCGGTGCCCTTGTGCGCTCCCCGCGGTCGTTTTCTTCCCTGGGGGGCGCTGATTCCGCGCGGCCGGAAATAGGCGGCCGTGCCGGCGCCGTCAAGCCGGGCATGGAGGGTTTCGGCGCCGGCGTGCTAGATCGCGCCCGTGCGTCGGCCGATCTTTCCGCTCGCTCTGCTGCTCGCCGCGATCGCCGGGTGCGCCATCGCCGGCTGCGGGGGAGGCTCGTCCGTACCGCCGGTCCTCGGGCCGCCCGCCCCCCACGTGACGGGCCGCGAGGCGCGCCACCTCGTCGCCGAGGGGGCCGTGCTCGTCGACGTCCGCAGCGCGTTCGAGTACGCGATGAACCACATCGACGGCGCCATCAACATCCCCGTCGAGGAGCTCGGCTCGCGCACCGGCGAGCTCGATCCGAGCGCCGAGATCGTCGTCTACTGCCTCTCCGGGCACCGCAGCGAGCAGGCCGCGCAGATCCTCACGGGCGCCCACTTCACGCACGTCCACGATCTCGGCTCGATCGCCAACTACTGATCCATCGACTCGCCCGCTCCGGCCCCTTCGCTTGCTGGGATCAGCGCCCGATCGAGCGCTCGCCGGTGGTGGCGCCCAGGTCCTCCATCGACGGCAGCGCGGGTGCCGAGACGCCCTCGCAGCGGGCCGACCACGCTTGCACGCAGCCGGCGAGCGTCTCGTGGCCGCAGGCGCGGTCGTAGGCGAGCGCTGCCTCCTGGCAGCACGCGATCGCCAGCACCGGGCCTCCCGTCGACACGCGGTGCGGGCCGCTCGCGGGGCTCGTCCTGCAGTCGCTCGAGAGGCGCGTGAGCTCGGTCTCGGTGGCGGGGCAGGCGAGCGCACAGTGCACCAGCACGTCGCGGCCGCCGACCCGCACGCTCACGCCGTCCCCCTGGGTCGCGGCGGTGATCGACGGCGGCACCTCGGTCGCCGGCGGCTCACCGCACGCACCCACGACGAGCGCGGAGGCGAGCGCGACGCGCCTCATCCGACGCGCTTGTCCTTGAGGCGCAGCAGGATCATCGTCAGCAAGATGCAGCCGATACCGATCCAGCCGGTGCCGACCCACGCGTAGACGACCGGGAAGTACAGCTCCGGCATGAAGCCGGGCAGGTTCTCCATGTAGCGCTCGACCTGACAGGTCGACAGATGCGCGCGCTCGCTGAGGTCGATGTTCACCAGCGCTTCCAGCGCGTAGCGCGTGGTGGTGAACCAGCTGATGAGCCACGTGAAGCCCGTCAGGCGCGTGATCGAGCCAGCGAAGAGCAGCTGCGGGATCACGAGGAAGTTGATGCCCCAGAGCGCCGACACCGGGTTCCGCACGGCCGCCGAGAGCGCCAGGCCCATCGCCGCCGCCGTGCTCGTGACGAACACGCCGATGAGCCAGTACCAGAACGGGAAGCCGTGCAGGCGCAGCAGCGGCAGCGCCACCACGAGGTTGAGCGTCGCCACGATCGCGCCGAGGCCCGCCAGCACGCCGAAGCGCGCCAGCACGTAGGGCACGATGTTCAGCCCGGCCAGCCGCTCGCGCTCGTAGATCGTGCGCTCGCTGACGAGCACGTTCGAGCTCGCGATGATCATCGGCAGGAAGAGCGCCATCAGGATCGCGAGCAAGCCGGTGCGCGGGTCTCGCACGCGGCTGTCGTGGAACATGATCCGCTCGACCGGCGTCGCCTCCTCCCAGAGGTCGCTCGAGGGCGCGCGCGAAGGGACGGTGCGCCCGGTGAAGGGGTCCGTCGTGGTCGGGATCCGGTCGCGCAGCTCGGTCGAGACCGTCGCCGCGTCGCACGAGATCAGGTGCTGCTCGGCGCTGTCGCCGCTGCAGTAGTCGACCCGATCGGGCGTGTCGCTGCAGCCGAACGTGCCGGCGCGGAAGCTCGCCGAGCCGCTCGTGGTGAGGCCGATGAGCAGCCCGAGCAGAGGCGCCTGCAACAACAAGAGGAACAGCGCCGTTCGGTTCCGGAGCGTCAGCTTGATCGAGCGGGCGAGGAGCACCGGGAATTGCCGAAGGCTCGAGCGCCCGCGCGCTTTCGGCGGCGGCCCCTGGTTCGCGGCGTCCGCGCCGGGCGCGCGCTGCGTGACGAAGCGGGTGAAGGTGGGCGAGGCCTCGAAGCGCGTGCGCCACTCCTCGGCCGGCATCTGCTCGACGTGATCGAACATCTCGCGCGGCTTGTGCGGCTGCGCGCCGAAGAACTGGTAGCTCTCCGGCGAGGGCGCGCCGTAGAAGAGGAGCTTGCCGCCGCGACCGAGGATCGCGACGTTGTCGAACTTCTCGTACTCCTGGTAGTCGGGCTGGTGGATCGTGATGACGATGGTGCGCCCGTCGTCGGCGAGGCGACGCAGCGTCGCGATGACGTCGGCGGCGTCGGTCCACGAGAGGCCGCTCGTCGGCTCGTCGAGGATGAGCAGCGAGGGATCGGTGACCAGCTCGACGGCGAGGTTCACGCGGCGGCGCTGGCCGCCCGAGAGCACCTTCTCTTCGGCGCTGCCGATCTGGAGATCGCGCTGCTCCCAGAGGCCGACCTGCTTGAGCGTCTTCTCGATCGCGTCGTCGCGATCCTTCTGGCTCATCGGCGGCAGGCGCAGCTTGCACGCGTAGTCGAGCGCCTCGCGCACGGTCAGCTGCGGGTGGACGATGTCGTCCTGCGGCACGTAGCCGACGTTCGTGCGGAACGACTCGTACTGCTGGTAGAGCGGCCGCCCGTTGAGGAGCACGCCGCCGCTCGTCGGCCGCAAGAGGCCGAGCACGCTCATGAGCAGCGTGCTCTTGCCGGCGCCCGAAGGGCCGAGCATGCCGACGAGCTCGCCCGGGAAGATCGACATCGTGACGCGATCGAGCAGCGCGCGCGGCTTGCCGCTGCCGCGGTCGGGCACGACGAGGCCCACGTTCTGCAGATCGAGGCGGACCTTGGCGCGACCGGCCGACGCGATGCGCCCGCCCTCGCCGAGCACGATGGCGACGCCGCCGATCGAGACGCGCTGGCCGGGCCGCGCGACGATCCCTCGCCCGTCGACGCGCTCGCCATCGACGAAGGTGCCGTTCGTCGAGCCGAGGTCCTGGACCAGGACGAAGCCATCGGGCTGCCGCGTCAGCTTCGCGTGGCGCGTGCTGACGGTCGGGTGCGCGAGGACGAGGTCGTTGTCCGCCGCGCGACCGATCTGGATGATCGGGCGATCGAGCGCCACGGCCTGCGCCGCGACGCCCGCCATGAACGCACTGCCGCCGCCGGCCGCTTCCTCGAGGAGGCGGATGACGAGCGGCACGGGCAGCGGGAAGGTCCCGAGCAGGAGCAGCGAGTTCGCCGCGACGCGCGCTTCGGTGACGCGATAGCCAGCGTTGTCGACGAACGTCCCGTAGGGCCCGCCGAGATCCTTCACCGTCAGGCCCGAGTCGGGCGTCTCGACGACCTGGCAGTGCTGCGGCGCGACGTCGGGATAATCGATGACGATGTCGCAGCCGGGGTCGCGGCCGAGGACGATGGGCTGTCCCTTCGGTGGCCGTCGCGTGACGCGCACCACGAGCCCGGCGATCCGCGGATCGGAGAGCGGCACGGGGGCCGAGCCCAGGCGCACGTCGTCGGAGAACGTGATGTTCTGGCGCTGGATGCGCTGGCCGTTGACGTAGGTGCCGTTCGTCGAGCCGAGGTCCTCGACGTAGAGGCCGGGCGGATGGACGTTCTTGCCGATGCGCGCGTGGCGCGCCGACACGACGGGGTTGTCGATGGCGACGGTGCACGCGGGGTCGCGCCCGAGGGTGACCTCGCTCGCCTGCGAGCCGAGCCCGAGCGAGGCCATCGCCGCCGCGGAGTCGAGCGCCATCGTGCGTGCAGGCGCCGCACCGCCGCCCGCCGGGGGCCGAGGCGGGGGCGTCGCGGCCGCCATCGACTCGCCCGCCCGCGTCGGAGGCGGCCCCGCTGCCGGCGGATGGGCGGCCGGCACGCCCGCCACCGAGAGCTGGTAGCCGCAGTTCGTACAGAACGGAGCCCCGGCCGGGAGCGGAGCGCGACAGCGCGGACACGGTTGGGGGCCCATCGGTCGCGGCGAGGATAGCGGAGAGGCCAGACGCGCGGGAAGGGCGCCCTGAGCCCCGGGTGTGATCGGCGGCGGTGCTCAGCGGCGACGCGCCGCGATCCCGGCCTTGATGCCGCGCCCGAGCAAGCTCGGGCGCTCGCCACCTCACCCTGCGGCCGCTGCTCACGGCCACGAGGCCGCTCCGCTGCGTCCTCGGGAAGGCGAGGCCTATAGCCAATTGGCTATAGGCCCCGCCGCCAGGCGACGCCTGACGGCCGGTCTCGCGACGCGACATGCATGAAGCCTCGACCGTTCTGCGCAGCAGTCTCGTCACGAGACTTCACCACCGCGCTGGATCACACCCCTGAGCCCCTCGGCGGGGCGCCTCGACTGCGGCGGCGCGGCGGAAGAGAATGCCCTTCGAGATGCGCCACGACGTGAAGCCTCTCGCCGAGGCGAGGGCCCTCGCTCACCGCCCAGAGCGCCGCCGCGACGCGAGTGCCCGATGATGGGCGAGCTCTCGCAGCGGATCGCGGAGGCGGGCATCACCGTCTACTTCGTGTTCGCGCTGGCCGCGCTGGCGCTGACGGTGGCGGTGATCGCGCTCGCCGTGTCGTTCGGCGGGCAGCCGCGCAACACCGCGATCGCGGTCAGCGTCGGGGCGTTCCTGCTCGGCATCGGCGTGCCCGTCACCGGCGTGATCGGGTACGCGTGGGAGATGTCGCGCGCATTCGATGCCGTCGCGGCGGTCGATCCCGCCTCGCGTGCCACCGTCCTGGCGCAGGGGATCTCCGAGGCGATGAACAACATCGTTTTCGGCGGGCTCTGCGGCGCTCTGCCGTGCCTGCTCGCGCTCGCGGCGCTGATCCGCGCGATGCTCCGTCCCGCGACGAGCAAGGCCCGCGAGCCCTGACAGCGTCGATCACGTTGGTCGAGGGAACCGAAACCAACGTGAGAACGCGGCTCGGCGGGAGGGGCCCACAGCCGGCTTTGCCGGTGTGGGCGAGGGGCTGCGGGCAGCCCCTCGGGGGAAAGGAACAGCAAGTGAGCGACGCGATCGAGCGTCGCGCCCGCCACTGTGAGGCGCACGGACCGCTCTGCACGCGGCATCGACTCACGGGCCGGGGGTGGTCGCTCGCGCCCGCAGGCTGGCCAGTGCGCTCCGCGTGACGTCCGGCGCTCGCGAGAACGTGAGGAACGTGCCGCCGGCGATCCAGCGCGGGCGACGGGCCAGGCGGATCCAGGTCGCGCGTGAGGTGATGGGGACCATGGTGACGTCGTCGACCTCGGCGAAGAACGCGCCGCGCGCGTTCTGGATCAGCACCCCGTCTTCCGTGACGGCGGCCTCGACGTAGCGGACGCGCGTCGGGAGGAGGAGCGCGACGGCGAGCAGCGCGAGCACGACGGGCACGAACGGGGAATTGCCGAGCCACACCGCCGTCGCGACGCCCAGCGGGACGAGCGCGAAGAGGAAGAGAAACGAGCCGAGGCGCGCGATGCGGTTGCCTCGCTCGTCGCCCACGGTCGAGTCCTCCGGCAGCGCGCGACGCGGGAGGAACGCGGCGCTGCAGCCGCGGACGTTCGAGCGCAGCTGCGAGGCCGCGGCGACGTCGTGCACGCGCTCCGCGAGCGTCGCGCTCGTGGCGAACACGTGAGACGCCAGCCACCGGAGGCCTCGGACGTTGCAGAGCCGCACGGCCCAGTTGGTGACGCCCGGGTACACGATGCGATGGAGCACCGCGAGCTCGGCGTCGGAGGCGGAGCGCAGCGCCCGCCGGAGCGCTCGCGCGATCCGGCTCCACGCGAGCCACTCCTCGACGGCCGGAAGGTCGCGCCGGTCGCTCGTGCGCGCGCGTACGTCGGCGGCGAGGCCCTCGAGGGCGGCCCGGCGTCGCTCGCGGACCGCATCGAGGAGCTGTTCCTTCGTGGGGGAGCTCTCGAGATGCTCGAGCGAGAGATCCGTGGGCGCGACCACGTCGGCCACGTCGGCGGTGAGGGCGCGGCACCAGTCGGACCGGAGGCGCTCGACGTCGGTGGTGGCCCCCAGCGCGAGGGCGCGCGTCGCGAGACGAGCGCCGAGCTCGGCCGAGGTCGACAGCGTCTCGATCGCCTCGACCGCCGCACGCACGTCACGCAACCGGACCTCGTGGGGGCCACGGCCGAGCAGTCGACGATGGGCCTCGAGGGCCGCGTCCGAGAGCATCGGCTCGTGCGGCGCCGTCCACGTCGCGCCCGCGAGCGTGCGACGCACCAGCGGCCAGGTCTGCCTTCGATACGGCGTGAAGGCCCAGCGTACGCACAGGCGTGCGCGCGCGCTCCACGCGGCGGGCGCCTCGAGAGATGCGAGCGCTGCGAGCAGCCTCGCCAGGCGACCGGCCCGCTCTCGTGCCACCCGCGCGATCGCACGCCGATCTCCTCGCGAGGCCGCGTCGACGGCGAGCCAGTCCCGCGCGAAGCGGGCGGTGCCCGGCTCGCGGAAGTGCACGTCGGTGACGAGCTGGAACAAGGCGCGCGCGTCGTCGAGATGGCCTTCGACGGCCAGCAAGAGCGCGTGTGCCGCCGCGCCGCGGCTGCCGATCTGCGGTGCGCGCGCGATCGCTCGCCGCGCGTACGCGAGCCGCGCCGTCGATGGGCGCCTGGCAGCGGCTCGCGCGGCCACGAGAAGGCCCGCGCCATCGCGCTCGTGATAGGCGCTCGGGGGTGCGAGCGTGCGCTCGAGCCAGGCCGAGAGGCGCGCGGCGCCGATCGGAACCAGGACACCCTCGATCCAGAGATCCGGGATCGCGATGCTCCAGAGGACCACGTCGACCGCCATCAGCGCGCGCGGCGGCTCGGGCGCGCCATCGCGGGCCCAGCCGAGCCCGTCACGCGCCACGATCACGGCCATCGTGCTCGCGCCCAGCCCGGCGAGGATGCGCACGAGCGCCGCGAAGGGGACGTCCGACTGCGGCTGCGCCTGGGGAGCCGCGCCGCGCGCTCCGCGCGCGAGGAGCCAGAACACGACGAGGACGGCGAAGCCGACGCCGGGCATCAGCGCGCGAGCCTCCGACCCAGCCCCAGCGCTTCGAGCGCGCCGTCCCAGCGCGCTTGCGCGGGCGGCGCCGAGGATGCGGGCTCGACGTGCGCCCACAGCTCGTGCGCGAGGCGCTTGTCCGGATCCCGCAGCTCGGCCACCGCGGCCCGCACGAGCTCCGGCGTGCGCTCCCGTGGCCCGAACGGAGTCGCATAGGTCTTCGCCTTCTCGCGCCCGACGGCGAGCTCGGCGAGCAGACGCTGAGCAGTCCGCTCGATCTCGGCCCGCGGCGCGTCGGCCGCGACGCCGAGCACGAAGAACGGGCACTCGCACCAGCGTCGTCGTGCGTCTTCGCTGCTCATCGGACGTCAGCGCACGCCGGAGCCGTGGGCGGCGTCGGAAAGCTCCTTGCGCGGGGGTAGGAGCGCCCACATCGCGCGCACCGCCCGCTCCACGCCCGCGACGTCGCCGCGCGCTGCGGCCGAGCGCCCTTCCGAGACGAGCTGCGTGGCGCGGCGCGGATCGCTGGCCTCGGCGACCGCGCTGGCACACGCGTCGAGCTCGTGCTCCCACGCGCCCGGGCTCCGCAGCGCGGCGTTGACGGCGAGATCCCGGATCACGTCCAGCTGGCGCTGGATCTCTCCGGGGCTCTTGGCGCGACGCGCGCGCTCCGTCGCCACGACCGCGTCGTCGAGCACTCTTCGCTCCTGCGCGCTGCCGTGGGCCCCGAGCCACACCGTGGCCTGCGCGACCCAGAAACGCGCGTTCTCGTCGAGGTCGGGCCACGCGAGCTCCGCCTCGGCATCGGCGAGCAGCCCGTCGAGGTCGGAGAGCGCGCGTCGCACCTTCTCCGCCGCGTCGAGATCGCCCCCGCGCGCGGCCTCGACGTCGCGCGTCGCGGACTGGATCGCCGCGTCGGCGCCGGCGAGCGTGGTGAGCACCGCGCGCAGCCCGCTGCGAAACGCACGCGCGCGCATCTCGACCACGCGCTGGGCCAGATCGCGCAGCTGCGCTTCGAGCTGATCGGGGGGGACGATGCCGGCGGCGAGACGGGCGACACCGTCGAACACCCGCGCCGATCCCGGGACGCGTGCGCTCGCTTCGAGCCGGCCGCCGCGATCGAGCTCGATCGTCACCTCGAGGCTCGAGCCCGCGGCGAGGGGCTGCGCGAGGTGAGTCGCTTCGATCTCGAGCATGCCGACGAGGCGACACAGGTGCGCGAGGGCGAACTCGCCCTGGACGATCGGAACGCGCAGCGCGCCGGTCGAGTCCCCCGGCGACACCGTGCGCGTCGTCCGCAGCGTGAAGGTCCGGCGCATCGGGAGCGGGCTGCCGCGCGCGAAGTACACGCGGACGCGGTCGTCGGCGAGCGCGATGCCGATGCTCCGCGAGAGCGGCGGATCTCCGATCGTGACGCCATGAACGATGGCCAGCGTCGACGGAGTGAGCGCGACGCGCGCGCCCGCGGCATCGAGCCCGTGGATCGCCAGCTCGGATCGCACGCGCACGGCGATGCTCACCATCGCGCCGAAGGTGCCGTCCGCGTCGATGGGCTCGGGGTCACTGCGCCAGCTTCCGTCCGTGCGCTCGAGCACGACCGAGGCCACCCGCGCGCGATCGGCGACGTCGACCAGACGGCCCACGACGTAGGGCGTCGTGTCCGACGACATCGCCGGGTACTGGAGCCAGACCTTCACACCGCTCGGGCTGGTGGGCGTCTCGGGCTGCGCGCGCGCGTCGAGACCCGCCGTGGCTGCGTAGAGCGCCGCGCCGCGCGCGACCACCGTCATCGGATCGATCCCTTCGCCAAACGGAGCCTCGAGAGCGCTCGCGACGAGAGATCGGACGATCGGCATCGACGTCGGCCCGCCGACCAGGACGATGCGCGAGAGCGCGTCGGGGCCCGGACGGATGCCGTGACGGGTGAGCAGGCGCGTGCAGACGTCGATCGAGCGCTGCACCAGCGGGCGTACCAGCGCGTCGAGGGCGTCGCGATCGAGCTCGAGACAGACGTCGACGCTCGCCCCGTCGACGACGAGCGTGTCGATCACGACGTCCACCTCGCCTGCACGCGAAAGCTCGATCTTCGCCTCTTCGGCGGCGGCACGCACGCGTCGCAGTGCGGGCAGGTGCGCGGGGTTGCCGCGCGAGAGACGCGCGCCCGTCTGCGCCGCGATCTGCTCGATGGCCCAGTCCACGATGGCCGCGTCGAAGTCGCGCCCGCCGAGGAAGTTGTCGCCGTCGTGGCCGACCACCCGGAGCAGGCCCTCGCGGCTCTCGAGGAGCGAGGCATCGAAAGTGCCGCCGCCGAGATCGTAGACGAGCCACGGTCGGCTCGACTCTTCGGCGCGGAAGCCGGCCGCGATCGCCGACGCCACCGGCTCCTGGATCATCTCGACGCGCGTGAAGCCCGCGAGGCGGGCCGCCTCGCTGGTCGCGGAGGTCTGCGGCAGCTCGAAGAGCGCGGGCACGCTGATCACCGCGGCCCTTGGCGCGACCCCGGTCTGCGTGCGCACGTCCTCTCGGAGCGCGCGCAAGACCTCCGCCGAGAGCTCCTCCGGCTTGCGACGCTGGCCGCTCGCGGGGAACGCGAGCGTGTGCGGCGTGCCCATCAGACGCTTGAACTCGGTGCGGACGTCCTCGGGCTCTCGGTCGAGGTAGCGCCGCGCGCGCGCACCGACCGTCACCTTGCCGCGGGCGTCGATGCGGACGGCGCTCGGCGTCACGTTCGAGCCGTCGGCGCTGCGGACCAGCTCGACGTGCTCGCCGTCGAACACCGCAGCCGCGGAGTTCGTCGTGCCCAGATCGATCCCGACGTAAAGAGAGGGCCCAGCCACGCGGAGAGGATATCCCTGCGCGGACGGCGTCAGTAGTCCGCGGGCAGCAGCTGGATGCCGTGCGCGTCGTCGCGCAGCCGGCCGTAGATCACCGAGAGGTACGACTCGATGCGCTCCGGGCTGCCCATCACGCCATCGAGGTGATACTGGTACTCGAGCTCGGTGATCTCCGGATCGTCCGGGTGCGGGCGCGCGACGAGCGAGCCCTCGAGCGTGCGCAGCACGGAGGTCCCCCACACCTTCTGCCAGCGCGTCGCGGTCACGAGCGGCGCC
>JBGALT010000030.1:55241-57084 GCA_044223665.1 Sandaracinaceae bacterium
CGGCGCCGCGGCGCTGCCCTCGACCACCTCGTGGCGCCAGCAGATGCGGAAGTCGACGTCGATGATGTCGTCGACGTGCAGCTGCGTCTCGTAGAGACCGTCGCACTCGCCCGCGATCGGCTCCGGCAGCACCGCGAAGGGCGGCTGCGTGGAGGTCGGATCGCGCCCCGTCTGCGGGTTCCGGATGGAGGCCCACACCACGTCGATCGGCGCGTGGATGCAGGCGCGCGCGTGCTCCGCGATCGCGCTACCCCACGGGGCCACGCGCGCGAAGGTGATCGTCTCGGGGCAGACGTCGCCGTCGATCGGCGCCGGCGCGGCCGCGAGGTTCACCTCCTCCCACGGCTCGAGGCCGGGCGGGAAGGGCGTGCCCACGTTGTCGAAGCAGCCTGGCATCACCGCGCCGAGGAAGAGGAGGACGGACGCGCTCCCGACGAGGGCCCCTCTGCGCGGCATGCGGCGTGACATCGCGGCCGCGACCTTAGAGCCCGGCCCGGGACAACTCAATACACCTCGAGACCGGCGTATCCCCCGGGCGCGACACCCGAGAGGCCGCCCCCCGGCTCGCGACGCCCCGCGCCTCGCCCCGGGCGTGAGGGAACGCGCCTCGTGCGGGGCGCGTCCGTGAGTAAGCCCCCTCCATGCGTCCTGCGCTCGCGGTCTTGGGTCTCGGTGTCGGTCTCGGCCTCCTCGCCTGCGGCTCTCCGGGCCCCGCGAGCGCGCCACTCGAGCCGACCGGGATGACGCTGCCGGCCGGCGCCCACGCGCTCGACCTGCGCGCCGAGTCGCTGGCCTTCGCGCTCGTCGTCGGGACGAGCGAAGAGGTCCACGACCTCGCGGGCCGCATCGCACCGCCCATCCCGGGGCACGAGAGCGAGACGATCCGCGCGCTCCGCTCCGTCTCGGGCGGCGTCGTGTGGGCCTGCACCGATCGCGGCGTGGCCGTCTACGACGGCAGCGCGTGGGCCTTCCACGACCTCGACACGATGTCGATCCGCGATCTCGATCCGACGGGGACGTGCAGCGGCCTCGATGCACGCACCACCACCGACGCCTACGTGTCCATCGGGCGCTCGGTCTGTCTGTGGGACGGCGTCGCCTGGGACTGCCGCCAGTTCGCCAGCACGGCCAACGGCCTCGCCCTCACGCGCGGGCACCTCTGGTTCCTCCAGACCGCCTCGGGGTTCGACGAGCTGACGGTGATCGACACGATCAGTCTCGCGACGCCGGCGCTCGTACGGCTCGGGCCGCTCGGCTCGACGGGGCACGTGCTGCCGGTGCCGGGCGACGACCGCGTCGTCGTGATGCGGCGCGCCCCCGAGACGAGCGCGCCCTGCGCCGAGTGCTTCGCGCGCACCGTGGCCACGGACGGCAGCGTGGAGCCGGAGGACGCCGCGTTCGTGCTCCCGCTCGGTCGAGACGAGCGCTTCGAGCTGCGCGTCGCCGCCGGCTCGCCGCCCTCGTGCGGGGGCGGCCTGTTCCCGATCTGCGGGCAGGACTCGACACGCGCCGAGCTCACCGTCTTCCACGTGTCCGGCGCCAGCACGCGCGAGGTCGGGCACCTCACGAGCGAGGGCCCGGGCGGGGTTCCGGCCTGGGCGTTCCGCGGCGCCGGGGCTCTCCTGGTCCCCGGCGACGAGATCTACGCGCTGCCGTGATCGGCACGGTACGGGCGCCGAGGATCAACGCACGCGCTCGAAGAGCACCAGGCCGTCGTCCTGATCGGGGTGCCCACGCCAGACGAGCGTGCCCGCGAAGCGCGCCCGTACGCGCATGCCCCCCTCGCGCGCCTCGCGCTCGAACGCCGCCAGCTCCTCGGGCGTCTCGGGAAAGGTCGAGACGA
>JBGALT010000258.1:0-7290 GCA_044223665.1 Sandaracinaceae bacterium
TTCGGGCGCGCCAAACTGAAGCGCGGCGACCTCGTGCTCGTGCCCTATCTCGGCTCCGGGCCCGACCTCCCCGCCGCGCAGGCGATGGGGCTCCGGGTGATCGCGTGCGACGTCGAGCGGTGGTGCTGCGACACCGCGATCGGTCGGCTTCGCGCCATCACGCCCGAACGGCAGGCCGATCCGATCGTCGATCCGCCGAAGCCCGACGAGCATCGTCCGCAGATCGGCCTCTTCGGTCGCTGATCGCGCTACCCTCGCCGACGTGGCGAATCACACGAACCTTCCCGGCTACCCCTACGGCAACAAGGATCCCTTCCCGCACGGCGACGCGAACGACGCGAGCGAGAAGATCGTCAAGAGCCCCAACTTCGACGAGGGCTCCGCGCACGCGCCGAGCGCGGACATCGAGCTTTCCGGATCGCTCGGCGGCGGCTTCTCGTTCGCCGACGCCTTCCCCTTCCGCGGCGGGCTCCTGATCCCCGAGGGCGAAACCCTCGCCTTCGGCTCCGACGGCGCGGGCGGATCGATCACGACGAGCGAGCTTGTGTCGCTCTGGGTCTCGGGCACCGTCACCCTCACCAACGGAGCCACGAAACAGGCGAAGCTGCACCTCGCCGCCTACAGCCGCGCGGCCATGCACAAGACGCGCATCCCCGGGACGGCGACGGTGAACGCGATGACGCAGGGGCCGATCGTGATCCTCGGCAAGCCGACGGGCGCGCAGACGCTCACGCTCGCGCAGGCGAGCGACACCAACCTCGCCGACGACGATTACTTCGAGATCTACATGCCGAAGCCCGGCAACGATCCCGCGAGCGATTACTGGATCATCAAGCGCGAGGGGAGCGCGAACAACATCGCGATCATGTGGGGCAAGTACCTGCCGAGCGCGGGCGCGGGCGACGCCTATCCCGCCTACTGCCGCGTGCACGTCGAGGGCGGCGTGTGGCGCCTCACCGGCGGCGCTGGGATCAACTACGACACGGACGCCTGATCACGGGCACGGGCCGGGATCCACAGGCTCGCTCCCGCATACCAGCGTCCACAGCCCGCACGAGTCGTCCGGGTGCGCGGCGCGGCATTCTTCGAGAAGCTGCTGCACCGCCTCGGGCGCGCTCGCGGCGACCACGGTCTCGTCGAAGACGCACGCGCAGAGGTCGGGCGCGGCACACGCTGGGTTCGCGCAGCACGCCACCGTGCCCGCGCAGAACCACGTCTCGCCGGTCGTCGTGGACGTCGTGCCGCCTGCACCCCCGGAGCCTCCGCTCGGCGTCGCTGTCGAGCCACCTGCGCCGCCGGCCGGGGCCCCCGCGCTGCCCGCCTCTCCGCCCCGGCCAGAGCCCGAGGTCACCACCGAATCACACGCCGTCGTCGCGGCCACCATCACCAGTGCCAGCCAGATCTTCATGGTCGTCTGCTCCTTCGTCGCGCCGGTGATCGCGTATGCAGCCGGCGCGATCAAGGTTTCGTTTTGACGCGCAGGACGTGCGCGCTCACGTTGTGCGGTAGGCTTCGCGCATGCCGAATTTTGACGCCGTGATCGTCGCCGGGGTGACGCCGACCCGATGGGATGACGATCGGCTTCAGCACCGGGGCGCGACCCCGCACCTCTATCTCCGTGTCGTCGCGCCGACGGAGCCTGCGCTCGCGGTCGTGACGATCCACTGCCACGTCGGGACGGCGTTTCTGGCCGACGGCTCGCTCGGCGGAAACCTCTTCGCCGCGTCGCGCCTCGCGTGGTCGGGCTCGTTCCCCTTCGGGATCGCGCAGGCGCCCGGGTTCTCCGCCGCGATCGCGCTCTCCTTCGCCCACAACATGCTCGGCCACCAAGAGCTGGTGATCCGGCGGCCCGGCGGGGGAGCGATCATCCTGAGCTTCGAAGTAGAGTAGCGGGCGATGCCTCCTGCCCCCACGCTCCCCACCAACGCCGCGGACGAGATGTTCCCCGCCGACTTCGGCGCCGAGGTGATCACGCTCGCCCCGCTCGACGTGGACGCCCGCGCGCGCGCCTTCGAGCCGTACCCGCTCGCGGTGTCCTTGGCCGCGACCTACCAGACGAGCGGGATCGCGCCCCCCTTCGAGCTCGTCGTCGCGGCCCCCAGCGGCAGGCACGACGTGCAGGAGCTCGCCGAGCTTCCCCTCGCCGTGATGCTCCGCGCCGAGGAGGGAGGGACGCACCGCGTGACGCTGCGCGAGGTCGCGCACAACCGCTGGCACGGCAGCACCACGATCGACGTGGACGGAGATCCCCGATGACGACCGCAGCGTTCAAGGCCCGCAACCTCACCACCTCGGGCGCGTGGAGCCTCTTCGCCGACGCGGGCTTCGACGCCGCACCGGGCGACGAGATCGAGCTGAAGCTCGAAGGCTCGCCCGCGCTCGATATCCGCCTGACGATCTTCTCCGACATCGGACGCTCCGACGGCCGAACCGCGGTCACCTTCAGCCCGGCCGACGGCATCGCCGCGACGCCGACGAGCAGCGTCACGTTCACTTTCCCGGGCACGGAGCGCGGCGTCTGGGCGATCCAGTGCCAGACGAACGACGGCGAGAGCGTCGAGGTCGACGGCGAGCCCGACTTCACGATCAACACGAAGGTGCGCTACTTCGCGGTGCGCACCGCCAACTTCGACTTCCGCCACCCTCTCGCCGGCGAGACGACCGAATACCAGGACGGCGGCTGGGCGGTCGCAATCCAGGAGCTGGAGGACGCGATCGACGCCGCGGCCGCCGTGGGCCCAACGGGGCCGACCGGACCCACCGGACCCACAGGGCCGACCGGCCCCACGGGTGCGACGGGGAGCGCCGGCGCGACGGGTGCCACAGGCGCGACGGGGCCCGCGGGGAGCGCGAACGCGAGCGGCACCGGCGGCGTGCTCGGCGTGTTCACCGGCGCCGGCGCGAGCACGACCGTCGGCGACTCGGGCATCACCGACGACGGCACCACGGTCAACACGACCGAGACGGTCACGATCACGAAGAGCGGGATCGGGACCACGAAGACGGTGGGGCTCGGCGCGATCAACGCGACGGCCTCGGGCTCGCAGGTCTCGCCGCAGATCGGTGGCTCGGCGAAGCATTCCGGCGGCACGGTGCACGCGTGGGGCGCGCAGTGCGAACCGCAGTCGGCCTCGCGGATGATCTGGCGGTTCTGCTACGGCACGGGCGCCTACCCCACGAACGCGCCGAGCAGCACGGGCTTCACGCTGGACACGAGCGATCCGAGCTACGGCGTCACGATCGGCGCGGCGTGCTTCGTCACGACGAACATCACGGGCTTCCGGCTGCTGCTCAACGGCGGCGGGCTGAAGGAGTCCGGCGGCGGGCGCGCGCTGTTTCAGAGCGCCGCCTCGGGCGAGCCGTGGGAGGCGCTCTCGTCCACGGCGACGGGCAACACGGGCGCGCGGTTCCAGCTCACGTGCGACGCCGGCACACCGACCGCGGGCACGTTCGTGCGGATCGGCTACGGCTCGGGCTCGTTCTCCACCGAGGTCTTTTCGATCTCGTCGGCGACGGCGACGCGCGGGCAGGTCTCGATCAACGGGATCCCGATCGGGTGGACGATCGTCACCACCGCGACGAACATCGCGTGCGCGATCGGCGACCGCGTTCACGTGCAGGGGGGCGGCGTCACGATCACGCTGCCCGCGTGCCCGTCCGTGGTCTCGACGCGCATGATCGACATCATCGTTGTCGAGGTGAACGGCTCCGCGCTCGGGAGCCCGATCACCGTCGCGGCCGATACGGGCGACCTGATCAACGGTTCGGCGAGCGTCACGATCGGCGTGCCGTTCGGCTCGATGCAGCTCTGCCACGACGGCGACGGCACGAACTGGCGGATCGTCGGCTCGCACCTCCTGTAGCCTTGCCGGCATGGCCAACATCAACGTCCCCGATCCCGCAGTCACCGAAACCTTCGTCGTCCTCGTGCAGGTCTCCGAGGGAGCAAAGAGCGTCACCGTGCGCCTTCCCGAGGTGAGCGGACAGCCCGCGGCGAGCTTCAACCCCGACGACTTCTCCGTGCAGGAGAAGGCCGCGAATCAGGCCGTGCTCGGCGCCCTCGTGACGAAGGCGAAGACACGGCTCGAAGCGATGGCCGCGGAGAACGGCAACACGATCACGTGGACGACGCCGTAAGTGCGCCCTCTTCGATGTCTGACCTTCGCGGCGCTCGTGCTCTTTGGGTGCGGCGGCGACGACGACTGCGCCCTTGAATGCGCCGGTCAATGCCAAGGTTCGCCGACGCATGCCTGTGAGGCGGACTGTCTGGAAAGAGACTGCGGCATCGCCCGGGACGAACCCGCGGACGAGGTCTGCGCGCGCCGGTGACGCCGTAGCGCGCGCCCTCCGCTCGCGGGCTATGCTCGCCCCATGAGCTACTCGCACGCCGCCGGCACCACCGGCACCGTCACCGTGCCCGCTGGCAAGTGGGTCTACTTCTTCACCGCGAAGGTTGCCTCGGGCGGCGCCGCGGGATCGATCACGATCACGCCCGCGGGCGGCTCCGCGCAGGATGCGATCGGGATCGACGCGGGCGACAGCTACGACTTCACCTTCCCGAGCTCGCTCGTCGATCGGCCGCCGCGCCTCGGCGAGGGCTCCACGATCGAGTTCACCGGCACGTCGCGCTACGTCGTCGTCTTCGCATGAGCGGCGGCGGCTACCTCCCCGCGAGCGGCGTGCGGCTCCGTGGCGGCGCTCCCGCGAGCGGCTACCGGGCTGCGCGCGGGACCTCGGCGCACTCGACCATCGTGCAGAACGGCGGCGGCTGGGCGTGGCCCAACAGCGGCGAGCCCTTGTTCCTCTTCGTCGCCGACGTGTCTTGGATGGTGGTCGGGCAGACGATCGCGGCCGATGACGGCGTGCTCTCCGGCGTGCTCACGATCACGGCGATCACGCCCGAGCTGCTGCTCGTCACCTTCGACGCCGTGTCAGGTCCCCCGGGCGGGACCGCGATGCTCGACGGGGCGACGCTCACCCTCGTGTCCTGATCCCGCTACGCTCGCCGCATGAGCGGATACAGACCCAGCGGGGGCGGCGACATCGTCGAGCCCCCGATCGACTCCACGCTCGCGATCTCCACCGAGGGCGCGAGCTTCTCCTACGTCGAGGCGACCGGCACCGTCACGAGCACGCTCGACGGGATCACGATCAGCTTCAAGTACTGCTACGACACCGGCCACAAGGCGGCGGGCAAGCTCCTGCCGGCGATGCTCTGCCAGGGCTACGCGCGCTCGATGGCCGACTTCGACACGACCTTCATGCGCAGGGTCGCGAGCTACGTCGACCCCGACAGCGGGCGCGCGCCGCTCGTCTTCGCGGTCGACTCGCGCGGGCGTGACTCGGTCTCGGGCACGGTCGATTACATGCGCGATCGGTACGACCGCCTCGACGCGCTCCTCGCCGTCGTCGCTGCGGTGGGCGCGTCGTACGTGCACGGCGACAGCGGCGCGTGCTGCGTCCCGATCGGCTACTCCACGGGCGCGCTCGACGCCGCGCTCTTCGCCTGCTCGTTCCCCGATCACGTCTACGAGCACGCGGGGCCCGTGATGATCTGGCCGAACTTCGACCTGCTCACGTACTACGCGATCCAGAGCGAAGCGCAGCGGGCGTACATGAACACGTGGCTCGGCAACCCGCGCACGGGCGACCCGACCATCGTCGCGAAGTATCTTGCAGCGAACCCGATCGACCCGCCGCACGCCGAGCTGATCTCCGCGCTCCGATCTTCCGCCGACGGCGTGCGCCGGACGCACGTCGACGAGAGCACCTCCGCGAGCGCCGTGCGCTACCAGCACAACGCGGGGCTGTCCGCGGCGTCGACGATCTACCTCGAGCGCCTCTTCTGGCCGTACATCCTGCGCCGCGCGGCCGAGTGGCAGCTCGCGCGCACGTGGCGCGGGCGCGTCCTCGGCTTCCTCGAGACGCGCGCGGTCGCAGGCGCTGCGGACCCGGGCGACAACCGACCCGGCTTCGAGCTCTGGCTCGGAGCGAACGCCGACACGAAGGCCCACAGCTCCGGCGGCGTGGGGCACTTCGCCGACGTCGAGGTGATCGACGCCGGCCGGCAGTACCGGATCGACAGCCCGCAGTCGGGGCACGTGCTCGTGCGGCGTGGCCTGGAGAAGCGCAAGACGGCGATCACCGGGGGCACGCCGCTGCTCGTGAACCTGTACGAGGCGCCCACGATCACCGATCCGACCGATCTCGACGCGACGCACTGGTGGAAGGCGGGCGACAACACGACCGAGAGCGGCGGCCTCGTCTCGGCGTGGGGGGACAAGATCGGCGCGCTCTCCGCCGCCGAGGCCACGAACAAGCCGACGCTCACCACCGCGGGCGGGAAGAGCGTGATCCGCTTCGCTGCGGGGTCGTCAACGAAGCTCGTGATCTCGCAGCTCATCGTGAACCCCAAGGCGGCGTTCACGATCGGCGTGGTCTGCTCGACGAGCGCGACGAGCGCTTACTTCCTCGCGCTCTCGCACCACGGCACGCGCGCGGAGCTGGCCCTGCGGCGCAACTCCAATCTCCAGGCGACCTATCTGCTCGACGCGAACGGGACGCAGGGCCTGGAGAGCGCGAACGGCATCGGCGGCGCGACGTTCTCGATCGCCGCACCGCACTGCCTCCTGCTCCGGCGCTACCTCGACGAGGACGGCGCGTGGCGGATGGCCGTCTCGATCGACGGCTCGGAGTGGTATTCGCGAGCGCCCGCCACGAACCCCGCCAGCTCGGAGGTCCTCTCGGACGCGTTCACGACGACGGGCACGAACACGACCTCGTTCGGCGCGGGGTGGGCCGACGGCGCGGGGGCCTACTGGCAGTTCCTGAGCGGCGACATTTACGAGGTCGTCACCGCTGACGAGGCGTGGGGCGAGAGCTACGGCGCGGCCTATCTGGCCTACTGCGTGAGCACGTACGGCATCACGCTCTGATCCTTCACACCACCGGGAGCTTGCGGGCGAGGCCTGCGGTCGCAGCGCCGAGAGCGACGCGACGCTCTGGTAGCGCGCCGGGCACGGTGGGCATCTCGTCGTACGTTCGCCCGTCGACCTCGCGCCCGCCGCTGTCGGGGCGCGGGCCTCCGAACTGCTTGAAGAACGTCGGCACGAAGCACGCCTCGACAGCGCGGATCGCGTCGGCCGCCGCTCGTGTGCGCATCGTGCTCCCCACGTGCGAGAGCAGCGAGCGATGGATCGACCTCACGCTCGTGTCGTGGACGCCACCCGCGAGCCCGTGGAAGCCCGCCGCGCGCACGGCCTCTTCCGCGCGCGCGAGGACGTCGGGCCC
>JBGALT010000031.1:0-55923 GCA_044223665.1 Sandaracinaceae bacterium
GCTGACGGCGCACGCCGACCGCCCGGACGGCGGAGCTCCGTCTCGCGCGTGCCGCGCCGCGCCCGAGCGCCGCACATCACCCCGACCGGCATGCGCTCCATCGGCGACGAGCCGGACGTTGACGCCCGAACGCGCGGCCCCGTAGGCCTTTTCCAACTTTGGATGTCCTATGCGCCGCTTCTGATCGCGCTCACACCCGGCGGCGCGCTTCCTCGACGAGCCTGCGCGTGGCCGGATGCGCCAAGCGCCGCTCGATCGTGATCGCGTAGAAGCGCTCGCGCACCTCTTCCGTCGCGTCGACGAGCTCGACCTCGTGCCGGATCGCGACCTCTTCGGCGACGGCCGTGGGCACCGGGAAGATGCCCTCGCCGCGCTCGCCGAAGACCTTCATCAGCGCGGAGTCCTCGAACTCGGCCACGATGCGCGGCCGCACGCCGTTGCGCTCGAAGTAGGCATCGATCGCGCGTCGCACTTCGGTGCCGGCGCTGGGCAGGAGCATCGGAGCGCCGTCGAGGTTGCGCGGAAACGCCGCTCGCGGGAGCGCAGCAACCCGCGCGCGGGTGCCGAGGAACGCGACGCCGCAGTCTCCGAGCGCGTGGTTGAACGCGCGAATCGTGGCGCCGGCGGCGAGCGGCGCATCGGAGAGCACCAGATCGAGATCGCGCAGCGCGAGCTCGGCCAAGAGGCGCGCCGTCTTGTCCTCGGTGCAGACGAGCGGCACCGGTGGGCTCATGCGCAGCGCGGGCTCGAGCAGGCGATGTGCCATCGCCTTGGGCACGGTGTCGGCGATCCCGACCCGCAAGGGCGCCGCCGCCGCCTCGGAGCGACCGCGGAGCGTGTCCTGCAAGCGCCGACCGATCGCGAAGATCTCGTCGGCATGGCGGTACACGGTGCGCCCCACTTCGGTGAGCACGAGCCGGCGGCCCGAGCGATCGAAGAGCGGTTCACCGAACGCATCCTCGAGCTGCTTGAGCTGCCCCGAGATCGTGGGCTGCGCGAGCCGCAGGATCTCGCAGGCGCGCGCGATCGTGCCTTCGCGCGCGACGACGTAGAAGTAGAAGAGGTGATGGTAGTTGAGCCACTCGAGCGGCGGCGGGCTCGGGCGTGCCGGCGCCGAGCCACGAGACGAGCGCGCGGACTTCATCGCGAGATCATGCCGAGCGGGCGTGGCGATCCGCAACGGCCCGCGCGCTCGCCCTTCGTGGCTCACGCGCTCTTCGCCAGTGCCCGACGAGCCTCCGAGGCGAGCGGGGCCGTCCGTTCCGCCGGGCTGCGCAGCGCCTCTTCGAGGCAAGAGGCGAGCACGCCGTCGATCGCGCGCGCGTGGTCGGAGACCGTGAGCACGCCGAGGCGCCGCGTCGTCAGGCGCGCGTCGATCGCCAGCACGAGCGAGCCCTCGAGGCCGAGCATCATCGCCAGCTCGTGCAGCGCCTCCCACTCGCGCCCGGTGGTGCGACCGTCCGCGCCTGCCACCCACGCCGCGACGGCGTAGGCGAGCGGACGCTCGAGCGGCGACAGCTCGGCGAGCGCGCGCGGCTCGAGCGCACGCCCCTGACGCGCGAGCAGCGCGCGCCCGAGGTCCTGCATGCCGAGATCGAGCAGGGTCGCGAGGCCCTTGATGGCGATCACCTCCGACGGGCAGAGGCGCCCGTCGGCCCAGGCGACGTGGACGGCCACGTCGAACATCGTGTCGGGGGTCGCGTCGGCCAGAAACGTTCTCCAAGTCATGTCGTGCTCCTTTCGTGCAAAGCGAAGAGGTTTCGTCGTGGTGGCGTCGGGACGCGCTCACTCGAGCGCGACGTCGCGCTGGCTGAGGTAGCGGCCGAAGTGCCGCGCGGCCTCGAGGCCGGCGTGCTGCGGGTCGTGGCCGATCGCGGTGATCATCACCTCGTCGAGCACGCGGCCCGTCGGCTCGGAGAGCGCGAGGCGGAACGTCGCCTCGGTGTCGCCGTCGTGGCGCCGCACCTCGAGATCGACGAGCTCGAGGTGATAGCGCGCCTCCGCCGCGTCCACGAACGTGTAGCCCGGAAGCGCGTCGTCGAGCGCGGCCTCGAACGAGCGCAGGGCACCGCGTGCATCGACGTGCTCGGGCTCCGCGGGGAGCGTGAGGCCGGCCACGGCCAAGGGGGCCGGATCGACCCGTGCGGTCGGGTCGCTCCGGAGCACGCGCACTCCGCCGACACAGCCGGTGAAGAGCGCCATCGAGAGGGCGAGGACGAGCGTACGGACGAGGCGAGCGGTCATGGGAACCTCCTTCCCCAGTGATCTGAGGCTGCAGCGCGCCATGGGAAGCGCGGAAATCCGGTGGGCGCTCATCGGCTCTTCCGATGGATCGCCGGCATCGCGGCGGGGGCGCCACGCTTGGCGCGCTTGCTCCGGTACATCGCGCGATCGGCGCGCGCGAGCGCGTGCTCGATGGGCTCGGACGGCTCGGCCACGGCCACCCCGAGGCTCGCGTCGAGCCGGACACCGGCCACGCGGCGCGCGCGGATGGCGCTCTGGATGCGGCGCGCGAGCTCGCGGGGGGAGCCTTCCTCGGGCGACCAGGCGACGAGCTCGTCGCCGCCCCAGCGCGCGGCGACACCGAGCGTTCCCAGCGCCTCCACGAGCGCGCTCGCGGCTGCGCGGATCGCCTCGTCGCCCATCGCGTGCCCGTGTCGATCGTTGATGGCCTTGAGCCCGTCGAGATCGACGAAGACCACCGTGCTCGACGCGGGCCTCCGCTGCGCGAGCACGTGGAGGAGCCCGCCGCGATCGAGAAGGCCCGTGAGGTGATCGCGGCGCTGCGTCGGATCCGGGAGCTCGAGCAGCATCGCGGCCACGTCGGCGAGGAGCGTTCGCTCGCGCGAGACCCACGCGCGCCCGCCGCGGCAACACGTGCCGACGTAGGCGACGGACCCGCAGCCGACGAACGTGAAGAGCGAAGACTCGACCGCGCCGTCGATCCACAGCTCGATCGAGGATGGCGACGCGCTCGTGCCCGAGGCCGCCACGTGCGCGACGAGATCCCGGCTCGGTGCGCTCCCTTCGACGCGCTCGAGCCGGAGCGCGGGGGCGCCGAGAACGAACGCCCCGTCGGCAGGGATCGCGCGGTGCAACATGCGCAGCACGCGCTCGATGCCGCTGGCTTGCGGCAGCGCGGAGAGATCGGCGTGCTCAAGGCGCGTCATCGCTCTCTCCCATCGCGGCCGCGAGCTGCGCCCGCGCGAGCAGCACCTCCGCACGCGCGTCGAGCAGGGTCGCCTGCGCCTGGGCGGCCGCCGTCTCGCGCTGGTTCACGACGAAGAGCGTCGAGAGGCCCGACTCGAAGCGCGTGCGCTCGGCCTGCGCGACCTGGAGCGCGACCTCGGCGCTCCGCTCGGCGACCTCGCGCGCGCGCAGGGCCGCGCGGAAGGCGCTCAGCGCATCGCGCACCTCGACGGCCACCGTGTCGCGCGCGAGATCGAGATCGGTCTCGGCCGCGCGCATCTCCGCCTCGGCCGCCTCGAGCCGGCCGCGGCTCTCGCGGAGCGCCAGCGGGAACTGGAGCGAGACGATGCCCTCGGCGACGGGCCGCCCGTATTGATAGGCGGTCGCGGGATCGTTCGTCGTGCCGAGATCGCCCGAGCCCGTGAGCGTCACGTCGAGCCGCGGCAGCACCTGGTTGCGCGCGAGCTCGGCGGCGATCTCCGCCTGCGACACGACGTGGCCGAGGCGCGCGAGCTCCGGGCGGCTCGCCCAGCCCGCCTGGACCGCGGCCTCGTCCTCGGCGGGAGGCGCGTCGGGCTCGGAGAGCGCCGAAGGAACGCGCGCCGGCTGGGCGAGCACCGGGGCACCGTTCTCGTCGCGCAGGTAGAGCGAGAGCTGCAGCGCCGTCCGCTCGATCGCGCGGGCCGTCGCCACGAGCGCCGTCGCCCGCTCGAGCATCACGCGGCGGTTCTCGAGGCTCTCGATCGCGGGGATCATCCCCCAGCGCACGCGCGCGGCGATCTGCGCGTCGCGCTCGGCGGCGAGATCGAAGAGCGAGAGGGCCACGAGGTGTCGCTGGCCCGCGTTGACCCAGCGCAAGTAGGCTTCGGTGGCCGCGAGCCGCAGGCGCAGTCGACGCGCCGCGAGATCTTCGCGCGCCGCGTCCACGCCGAGATCCGCGCGCGCGAGCGTCGCGCGGCGCCCGTCGATCCATCCGTCGCGGAGCAGCGGGATCGTCACGCCGCCGCGCAGCTCGCCGCCGTCGAGCGTCTCGTCGTAGCGGTAGTAGTCGGGCAGATCGCGGTTGAAGCCGCGCCCGATGCGCCAGCCCGCGAACACCGTGAGGCCCCAGAGCGGCGTCGGCTGCTGGATCATCGTGTCGAAGCGGCCGTACTCGTAGTAGCCGAGCACGGTGGTCGAGCCGCGCGCCGTGAGCAGCGGATCGAAGCCGCCGTCGGCCGCGAGGAGCGTTCCCTCGGCCGCGTCCACGCGCGCATCGAGGCCGCGCAGCGTGGGATGCGCGTCGAGCGAGGCGAGCACGTCGCCGAGCGCGAGCGGCGCCTCCGTCGCGACCGGTGGCAGCGCGAGCGTCGCGAGCAGCGCCTGCACGTCGGTCGGCTGCGCCATCGCGCTCTCGGGCGGTACGATGCGCGGGCCTCCTTCCGCGTCGGCGGCGTCCGCGAGCGTCGCCTGCGCGGCAACCGCGCTCGGATCGAGGTCGCTCGCCTGCGCCGAGACCGCGAGGGGATGCGACGCGAGGATCCACACGAGCCAGCGCCACGCGTGCATCACGAGTCTCCCCCTTCGCCGTAGCCCTCGCCGCCGTAGCTGCCGCCGCCGTAGCTGCCTCCGTAGCCGCCTCCGCCGTAGCCGCCGCCGCCGTAGGCGCTGCGGCCGCGACCGCCGGAGCGCGGCGCGCTCTCGCGCGTGGGTGACGTCGAGGGCGCCGCGCGCAGCGAGGGGGGGAACCCGTTGAGCTGGCGCCAGAGCTCGTAGCCGAGACGCACGTCCTCGAGCAGGACCCAGCCGTTGGCGCGCACACCCTGGCGCAGGTAGCGCGCCGAGGGCCAGGGCTCGTCCTCGTCCGGGCGCACGACGATGCGGAAGTTGCCGGCGCCGTCGTCGCTCGAGTCCACGAGCGCGACACGCCCACCGAACGTGCCGACCGCCACGCTCGGCCAGCCGGCGAACTGCACTGCGGGCCAGCCCTCGAACTGCACGCGCACGCGCCGGCCTACGCCCACGATGGACGCATCGTTGCCGTCGACCCAGAGCTCCACGGCGCGCTCGTCGGTGTCGGGGACGAGCACCAGCAGCGGATCGCCGCCGCGCACCTGCTCGCCACCCGCGTTCGCGAGGATGCGCAGCACGGTGCCCGCGCGCGGCGCCGTCACGCGCTGCGTGTCCTGACGCGCGACGCGGTTCTCGATGCGCAAGAGCGACGTGCGCGCACCGTCCCGGTCGGTCTCGGCCGATCGCAGCGAGGCCTCGGCGTTCTCGTTCTCGGCGCTCGCCGTGGCGCGCGCTTGATCCAGCGCCGCGATCGCCGCCTCGCTCTCGCCCGCCGCCGCGTCGCGGCTCGCGCGCGCAGCATCGCGCGTGGTGCGCGCACGCGCTTCGCCGAGCAGCGCCACCTCGAGCTCGCGCTGCGAGACGAGGCCCTGCTCCACGAGCACGCGATGACGCGCGAGCTGGAGCACCTGCGCGTCGAGATCGGCCTCCGCCGCCTCGAGCGCCTGCGCCGCCGCTTCGAGCCGATGCGTCGCCACCCGCGCGCGCGCCTCGGCCGCGGCGACGGCGCTCCGCTGCGCGCTCTCCACCGAGCGCAGCCGCTCGCCCAGCACCTCGACGCGCGCCTCGTAGCTCGAGAGGCGCGAGGCCGTGACCTCGCGCTCCGCCTCCAGGCGATCGCGCAGCCGGGGATCGTTGTCGGTCAGCTCCACGAGCAGCTGCCCCGCTTCGACGTGATCGCCCTCGCTCACGAGGAAGCGCGTCAAGCGCGCGTCGATCGGAGCCTCGATCGTCTGCTGGCGCTCGAGCGGCGCGAACGCCACCACGCGACCGGTCGCGCGCACCGTCTGGCGCCAGGGCGCGAGGCCCGCCGCGAGCAGCGCAGCGAAGAGCAGGCCCGCGAGCGTCGCGGCGATGCGACGCGGCCGCGAGGGCGGCGGCACGAGGCGCGTCGCCGGCAGATGCATCATCGCGGGGCGATAGGGGCTCACGACGCACCTCCTTCGTTCGAGCTCGCGAGCACGACGCGATCGGGGCGCTCCGTCAGCACGAGGAGCGTCGCCGGCTCGCCCTGGAGCGCGGCGAGGAGCTTCGTGCGCGCGGCCGCGTCCACGTCGTCGAGCACGCGGTCGACGACCACGAGATCGGCGCCCGAGGCGAGCGCGCGCGCGACGACGAGCTGCGCGCGCTCGGTGCGCGAGAGCGCCCGCCCGCCCGGGCCGACCAGCGTCTGTACCGAGGACGGCCACGAGGCCACGTCGAGCCCCACGCGCGCGAGCACGTCGAGCACCGCCGGGATGCTCAGGACGCGGCCTCCGCGCACGACGTCGAGCACGGTGCCCGATACGTCGAGGTCCTCGCAGAGCTCGATGCGCTCGCGCAGCGGCGAGAGGCGCAGATCCCTCCGATCGATCCCGCCCAGGCGTACGAAGCCCTGCGCGGGCGCCGCCAGCGTCGTCGCGAGCGCGGCGATCGCCGCGGCGTGGCCCGCGTCGTCGACCTGGAGCACGTGCTCGGACGAGGGCGTGAGCGAGAACGTCACCGGGCGAGCGCCGCGCACCGACGCGCCCTCGAGCGAGAGCGAGAGCGGCCCTGCCGGCACCTCGGCCGTGCCGCTCGACTCGCGGGGCAGCGCGAGCACGTGGTCGAGCTTGTCGAGCGATGCGACGACGTCGTAGTAGGTGTCGAGGTGCTTGCCGAGCTTGGCGATCGCGCCGACGACGGTGGTCACGATCAGCTCGGCCGCGACGAGCTGCCCGAGCGTCAGCTGCCGGCTCACGACGAGCCAGCCGCCCACCCCGAGCAGCGTCGCGCTGGCGATCGCTTGGAGCGTGAGCACGGCCACGGTCTGCGCGAGCACGATCGAGAAGTGCGCCTCGCGCGCCTTCAGCCAGGCACGCGCGTGCGCCTCCACGCGCATCGCCGCCGACCGCGGCCCCGCGCCGAGCGCCGAGCGCGACGCTGCGCCTGCGATCTCTTCGAAGAGATCCACCGACGCGTATTTCGCCGCGCACTCGGCGATCGCCGTGGCCGGCCCGCGGCGGCCGAGCAAGAGCAGGATCGCCGCGAGCGAAGCCACGAGCACCACGTCGAGGCCGAGCAAGAGCGGATGGTAGAAGCCGAGCACGAGCATGCCGACGAGCGCCGTGAGCACCACGTCCAGCCCGTCGACGAGGAGCGACGCGAGCCCCTTCTGCAGCGCGAACACTTCCATGAAGCGGCGTGCGGTCCGCGCGCCCTCGCCGCCTGCGAGCGCGCCGCGGTCGGCGTGGCTCAGGCGCTGCGAGAGCGCCGCGCTCACGCGCACGAAGAGCCGGCGCTGCAGCACCTCGACGACCCACGCCGAGAGACCGCGCAGCGTCGCGGCGAACGCCAGCGCGCCGAGCACGAAGAGCGAGAGCACGACGAGCGGCTGCGTGAGCGTGCCGAACGTCACCGTGGTGACGAGCGCCTGCACCGTGACGGGCAACACGAGCGAGAGCAGGCCGACGAAGAGCGCGTAGACGACGAGCGTCAGCGCATCGGCGCGCTCGGCGACGAAGAGCGCCCACACGCGGCGCGCGGCCGAGGGCGGCGGCTCGTCGTGCGCCGCGTGCGTCTCGCCGACGTCCCCGAGCGGAAGCTCGGGCTCGAGCGCGAGGGCCTCGATCTCGCGCGCATGCCGGGCCTCGCCACCGAAGAGCGACGCGCGGGCCTCCCAGCGCGCCACGCCGTGCGGGAGGCGCTCGGCGCGGACGCGAGCGCCGCGGGCATCGGTGACGAGCGCGAACGAGTCCCCGGCGACGGGCACGACGAGCGGCTGCCCCTCGCCCACCGTGTCGAGCAAGCGGTCGGCCGGGCCGCGCACGACGGCCGCGCGCAAGCCCAGCCGCTCGCAGGCGCCGAGCAGGACCTGGGTCCACGGCTGCGCGGCGTCCACCCGCGCGACCCGCGCGTCGAGCAGCGCATCGGCGAGCGCGACGGGCTCGGGCCGGCGCCCGGACAACGAGACCAGACGAGCGAGCACGCTCGCGAGCGCGTCCTCATCGGAGATCCAGAGTGCGTCGTTCACACCCTGGATCTAGCGATGCGCCCACCCTCGTAAACTCCGGTAATTCGAGCATCGCTCATCGAGAAAACCGATGAGACGCCTGGAGCGGGCGCTCCGGAGCGTCAGAGCACGCCGAATCCGCCCGACGCGGGCTCGCTCGCGGTTCCGTCCGGAAGATAGGCGGTCACCGTGAGCTGGTAGTTCCCGACCGCGAGGACGATGTCCGGCATCGCAGACGCCGGCCCGAACAGGACCGGCCCGCACGCCGCCGTGGAGGGCATCGCGATCACCACGCCGTCGCGTGCGATCTGCCAGTCGCAGCGCTGCACGTCGGGCGCGACCTCGACGATGGGGCGGTAGCTCGCCGTCGCGTTGTCCACGCTTCGGGCCGCACGGTGAAGAGCGACGACGGCGTCTGGCGTGCCGATCGGCAGGATCGAGATGTACCAGCGCGGCACCGGAAAGAGCGCCCGGCACCTCACGTCGCCGTTCACGACGACCGTCGCGGCCCACGCGCTGCTGGTCCCGTCGACGCCCATGCAATCCCCCGTCCACGACACCGCGACCGGCGAGCCCAGCACGTCGAGCGCGTGGAGCGTGACGGTCTCGCCCGTGGCGAAGGGCGCGCTGCACGTCGCACCGCAATCGATGCCCGCCGGCGTGCTCGTGACCCGGCCGCCGTTCTCGGCCACGACGGTGAGCGTGCCGGAGGAGTGGCCGACGATCACCGACGCGCTCGCGGTGAGCGGGAAGGCGCCGCCCGCGTTCGCCTGGAGATGGATCGTGTACGCGCCGGGCGCGACGCACCTCGCGAGCGTGCGCTGGGTCCCGGTGAGGATGTCGATCTCGTGCCGGTCCGCGCCCTGCAGAACGTGGGCGTGGAAGAAGGTCGGCGCACCACCTCCGGTCGAGCTCACCTCGAGGAGCCGCTCTCCGTTGCTGCATCCCGCCGGCCCGCGATCGGTCGCGATCGCGTGCAGCGGGTTGCTGCAGACCTGCGAATCGTTGCACGCGAACGTGCCCGCGCCGGTGTCGCACTGGCCCGCGCTCGTCGGCGCGCTGCACGCGACGGCGGGCATCGGCATCGTGCGGTCACAGGTGCCGCCGATGCCCTGGATCGGCGGATCGAGGGCGAGCGTGCCCATCGCCGACTCGAGCGTGAGCGGCCCCTGTCCCCACGGCACCTCGAGACAGAAGCGACCGTCGCAGCTCGCCGGCAGGATCCTGCTCGCGACGTGCATCTCGCCGGCGAGCACGCGCACCGGGCCCACCACGCCTTCACCCGTGGGGCTCGCGATGCGCCCGCTCACGCACGACGTGACCACCGGGGCGAGCGTGAGCGGGCCGAGATCCAAGCAGGTCCGGGCGTCGTAGGTGTCGCTGCACATCGCCGCGGTCGACGGCGTGACGCTCGTGACCGCGTAGTACATGGGCGTGCCGAGGATCGCTGCGGCGAGCGGATTGACGTAGCGGAGGTCGATGCGCGTCGTCGTCGACAACGTCAGCACGCAGGCGCCGCTCACGTTCGAGCGAATGCCGGAGCAAGACGTCGCGCTCGAGCCCGCTCGCGCTCCACGTCAGGCGTCGGAGCTCTCCCGCGGCGTCGTCGGCCTCGTAGATCTCGTCGCGCCCGTCGCGGTCGAGGTCGGCGAGGGCGATGGCGTGCTCGTAGCCGCCCGATCCCTCTTCGATCGAGACGCAGCTTCACCCGCCCTGCTCGTCGAGCGCGATGCGGAACAGGCCGGTCGAGAACGCGGCGGCCACCAGCTCGCGTCGGCCGTCACCGTCGAGGTCACCGGCGGCGAGGAAGCGCGTCTGTCGGTCGGGCAGCGTGGTGATCGTGACCGAGGTTCCGTCGGCGCTCAGACGCCGGATGGCGACGGGCTCCTCGATCCCTGGCTCGCCGTCGGCGGCCCAGCGGAGGAGCGCTTCGACGACCGCGTAGAGCTCGTCCTGCCCGTCGCCGTCGAGGTCGGTGACCAGGATCTCCTTCGCGTGTCGTGGCGCGAGGTCGGCGAAGAGCTCGGGTGCGAGGTCGTGCGCCGGGTCGTAGCGGACGATCGCGCCGGGCTGGCTGGCTCCAGGGAGCAAGGTGTTCGGCGGCGAGATCGTCGCGTAGATCTCCTCGCGCCCGTCACCATCGCGATCGCCGTGCTCGATCTCGTGCACGAGCGTCGAGGGCCGTCGGTCGAGCTCGACGATCCTCGTCGGGACGTCCAGCGTCACCAGCGCGACGACGCCTTGATCGTGCGTCCCCACGGCCAGGAGCCACGACGGATCGCGTCCGAGCGCGGCGCCGCGCACGAGCTCCGCGTCGCGCATGCGGCTCGAGACGGGACCGAACGTCGTGCGCCAAAGATCCTCGCTCCGGTACCGGCCTCCGCCGACGCTCCGCCAGCGCGTGAGCGCCGCTTCACCCCCCGACGCGGCGAGGATGGCCCCCGGGACTTCCGGGTCGCAGCGCGCGACGTGGAACACGTTGCTGCGCGGATCCTCGATCGGCTCGACCACGACGCCGTCGTTCGTCCAACGCCACCGCTCGATGCGCGCGCGCTGCCCGCCATCGGTGTCGACCGATGCAGCGACGAGCAGGGAGGGTCCCCGCGGAGGTGGCTCGGGCCGCGCGCGCAGCGCTGGGCTCGCGGCGGGGCGCGCGGCGAGCCAGAGAGCGATTCCCCCGATCCCCAGCGCGAGCGCGATGGCCAGTCTGGCTTGGGCGCTCAAGGACAGCCGAACGAGAGCGAGCCTGGTCCGGTGTAGGAGTCGAGCGTCATCGTGGACCCCGAGGTGCTGACCCGTCCGAGGCAGACGGGGAAGCACCCGTAGGGGCTGATGTCGAAACACGGCGGTGCGAACGTGCCCGAGACACTCACGCCGGAGACGAGCACCGTGACCGCGGTCGTGCCGTCGGTGTCCACGAAGCGGATGCGATCCCCGAGGCCTTGGGCGGAGCCGATGCAGTTCGGGAGGTTCCCGCCGCCCGAGAGCGTGGCGCCCGGGATGCTGATCGCCGCGAGCGTGCCGCCCGAGGCGGTGTCGACGAAGGTGAGCGTGGATCCGCTGCCGTTCGCGCCGCGCGACGAGGTCATCATGACGTCGCCGCCACCGCCCGAGAGCACCGGAGGCGAGCACACGCACGCGCCGCCCTGACAGACGCGCGACGCGCCGCAGCTCGTGCCCTCCGTCACGCGGCCACACCCTTGCGACTCGGTGCGGGCGTTGCCGACGCAGCTACCGCCCTGGCAAGCGTAGTCGGTGCACGTGCGCGTCTGGTTGGCCATCGGGTCGCAGGCGTCGGTGTAGTCGCACGCGCCGTAGGAGGTGCAGTCGGTGCCACCGCAGCTCATCCCGCCCGTCGTCCGCGAGCATCCCATCGTCTCGGTTCGCATCGTCGAGCGGCACACCCCGGCCGCGCAGGCGAGGTCGACGCAGCTGCGCGACTGCGAGGCCGACTCGTCGCAAGCATCGACGTAGTCGCACGCACCGAAGCCGCCGCAGCCGCCCACGCCACAGCCGGTCCCGTCGGTGTCGCGCGTGCACGGGTCCATCTCGGTCGTGTCGTGCGGGATGCAAGAGTCGCTCTGACAGCTGAACGTGCGGGCCGTGCGTGTGCGCGTCGCCGTCTCGACGCAGCCGTCGGCGTAGTTGCAGCTTCCCCACGGGCCGACCGTGTTCATGCCGGTGCAGTTCGCGTCGGACGTGCAGCCGCGGCAGACCCCGGCGGCGTCGTCGCACACGGTCGGGGCGGCGCACGGGTCGCCGGCGTGCATGGAGCACGTGCCGCCGCTGCACTGGTCGAGCCCGTTGCAGAAGACGCCGTCCGAGCATGGCCCGCTGGCGGGCGCGTGCGCGCAGCCGCTCGTCCCATCGCACGTGTCGGTCGTGCACTCTTCTCCGTCGCTGCAGGCGGCGTGGCTCGCCACGTGGGTGCACGTTCCTGCCGCGCAGTCGTCGATCGTGCAGTCGACGTGATCGTCGCACTGCGCTGCGCCGCTGCAGCCGGTCGGTGCGTCGGGCAGGTTGGCGTCGCGCGGAGGTCCGGCGTCGGCGGGCCCGGCATCGCGCGGGGTGCCGGCGTCGTGCAGCCCCGGCGGCGTCCCGGGCCAGGGCTCGAGCATCGCTTCGACGCTCGTGCAGCCGCTCTCACCGCAGGTCTGCCCGGAGGGGCACGTGGTGCCCACGCAGCGCGCGTAGAGGTAGAGACGCAGCATGCGCGTCTCGCCGCGGACGAGCGTGACGCGGGCTGCGCGGGAGACGACCGTGCTCGTCCCGTGACGCCCGGTGGCCACGACGTCGATCGGTCCGAGAGACTCTCCGCTGGGCACGACCGTGAGGGTGCGCGGCAGCATGGAGGACGAGGTGAGCGCCTGGTGCTGCGAGACCATCACGCCGCCGTTCGACGAGACGGTCACCTGGACGTCGTCGACCTCCGCGGGCACGCCGAGGTCGGTATCGACGACCACGATGAGCTGGGTCGCCGGCTGCGCGCAGCCGGCCGCGCATGCGAGCGAGAGCGCGAGCGCGAGCGCCGAGACCGGAGCGACGAAACGACGCGTCGCGAGTTCCCACCACATGACGAGAGTCTCGGCGCTCGACACCCGTTAGGCAAGTCGCCGGGCGTGGTCTCGACCCGAGTCGCCGCGCTGGGCGCTCGGCCCGAAATGAGGGAACATCGCGCCATGTCTTCTCGTGCGATGCGGCTCGCGCCGCTCGGAGCGGTGGCGCTGCTCGCGTCGATCGCCGGCTGCGCATCTCCTCCCGGCTCGCTCGACTACGACGCGACCTACCAGCGTGACGGCGGGCCGCGCCCGATCTTCCGCAACTGCTCCGACCCCGACGCCGCGCTCGGCGACGGTGCGTGCGGCGAGGCCGGCACCGCGATGCAGGACGACGCCGGGCCGGGCGTCGACGCCGGGCCGCCGCCTCCGCCTTGCAACGAGATCACCTTCACGCTCGATGCGCCGAGCGCGAGCAGCGTGTGGATCACCGGCGACTGGCTCGCGAACGCGACCGGCACGTGGCCGACCTCGCCCGCCGAGGGCGCGCTCGCGATGACGCGCGACGCCGGGACGGGCCAGTGGAGCGTCACCACGCTCATCACGCCTTTCGGGCCGCACCGCTACAAGCTCATCGTGGACGGCGCGACGCCGTGGATCGCCGACCCCGGTAACCCGGTCCGCGAGTCGGACGGCTTCGGCGGCTTCAACAGCATCATCGACGTGTGCAGCGCGAGCTGCGGCGATCTCGACGAGGTCGACTGGCGTGACAGCGTCCTCTACTTCGTCATGACCGACCGCTTCCGCGACTCGGACGGCATGTCCATGCCCGTCTCGGGCGCGACCGACGGCGACGCGCGCACGGGCCCGAGCGGACAGTACGAGGGCGGCGATCTCCGTGGCGTGACGATGGAGCTGCCCTACCTCGCCGACCTCGGCGTGACCGCGGTCTGGCTCTCGGCGCCCTACGACAACCGCGACGCTGCCGGCGCGGCGACCGATCCGGGCAGCGACACGCACCTCTACTCCGGCTACCACGGCTATTGGCCCTCGCCGGCCGCGGTCGACTACGCCGCCGATGGCTCGCTCGCGTCGGGCTCCCCGACGCCGCGCGTCGAGCCGCGCGTCGGCACGAGCGCCGATCTGCACGCGCTCGTCGACGGAGCGCACGCGACGATGGGCGCCGACGGGCATCCGATGCGCGTGCTCTTCGACTACGTGATGAAGCACGTCGACGACCAGAGCGGTCTGTTCGCGGCGCACCCCAGCTGGTTCATCCAGCCGGTGCGCACCTGCGCCGACGGGAACGTCTGGGACGACTCGTACTGGGGCACGCGCTGCGCTTTCACGAGCTACCTGCCGAGCTTCGACTACTACCAGGACGCGCCGCGGCACTGGTCGGTGAGCGACGCCGTCTGGTGGGCGCACGAGTACCACCTCGACGGGCTGCGCCTGGACGCGATCAAGCACGTGCCGCTCGACTGGCTGACCGATCTCCGCACGCGCACCGACGCGACGTTCACGGCGCCCGCGGGCGGGCGCTTCTACATGGTCGGCGAGACCTTCACCTACGACGACCGCAACCTGCTGCGGCGCTTCGTCGACCCGGGCACGATGCTCGACGGCCAGTTCGACTTCCCGTTCAAGGCGCGCGCGTGCGAGGCGCTGTTCTCGCGCACGATGGGCCTCGACGCGTTCTCGACGTGGATGGACGACAACGACCAGTTCTACGGCGACGGCGCGCTGATGAGCACGTGGATCGGCAACCACGACATCCCGCGCGCGATCCACTTCGCGAGCGGCCAGATCGGCGACTGCCGCCAGGGCAGCTGGGTCGGCAACTCGTGGAGCCCGGCCACCTACACGCAGCCGACCGAGGCCGCGCCCTACGAGCGCCTCGCGCTCGCCTTCGCCGTGATGCTCACGAACGGCGGCGTGCCGATGATCTACTACGGTGACGAGATCGGCCTCGCGGGCGGCGGAGATCCCGACAACCGCCGCGCGATGCCGTGGAACGACGCCTCGCTGCTCGCGCCGCAGCTCGCGCTGCGCACGACGGTCCGGGCGCTCGCCCACGCGCGCGGCGAGAACGAGGTGCTGGGCCGCGGCCGCCGCGTGACGCTCTCGGCGAGCGCCGACACGTGGGTCTACCGCCGCACGGGCTGCACGGGCGCGAGCGACGTGATCGTCGCGCTCAACCGCTCGGACACGGCGCAGATCGTGACGATCCCGGCGGGCAGCTACGACGATCTGATCAGCGGCAGCACGGCGAGCGGCGGGAGCACGTCGCTCCCGCCGCGGAGCTTCCGCCTCCTGCGCGTGCGCTGAGCGCACGTCGGGCGGGCGAGGAAGCCATGGCAGAAGCGAGCGTCACGGGGACGGCGGCGCGTAGCAGGCGAAGAGCTCGCTGCCGTGCGTCGTCATCGCGATGCACGCGTTCGCATCGGCGCAGCTCGCCTGCAGGCACGTCGTCATCGTCATCGCGTCGGCGTCACTCATCCCGATGACCTCGGCCATGGAGGGCATTCCCGGGCAGCCGCTCGTCGTCGGATCGCAGGTGCAGATCTGCGAGCCGAGCGCCTGCTGGGCGGCGCCGGTGTTGGCGGCGATCACACCGACGACGCAGTCGCGAGCGGCGGAAGGATCGCTGAAGGTCTGGCACGCGTCCATGCGCAGGCACGTGAGCAGCGCGGTCATCACCGACGTGCGGCCGTCGGCGCAGAGCGAACGGTAGACGCCGTACGCGCACTCTCGCTGCCGGTCGCCGCCGTCGGCCTGACACGCGGTGACCAATTCGTCGGCGATCGCCTGGCAGGCAGCGACCTCGGCGCTCGTGCCCGCGTCGGTGCCCGGCGTGCCGGTGTCGGCACCGCTGCCGCCGGCGTCCGACGTCGCGGCGGGGCTGTTGCAAGCCGAGAAGAGAAGCGCGAGGAGCACGAGGCGTTTCGAAGTCATCGAGAGAGACCCTCCGCGCGCAGTCTCGCCTCAGGAGGAGGTGGCGTCTACTTCGCGCGCGGGATCGAAGAGAGAGGCGTCGAGCGTCGTCTTCCCTCGCGTCGCGAGCTCGGCGACGAGCTCGCCCATGGCGGGGGCGAGCTTGAAGCCGTGCCCGGAGAAGCCGGCCATCACGAGCACGCGCGCGTGGGCCGGGTGCACGCCCACGACGAAGTTCTCGTCGGGCGTGTTCGTGTACATGCACACGCGCGCGCCGAGGAGAGGGCCGTCGGCGAGTGGCATCGTCCGCCGGACGAACGCACGCACCGCGATCTCGTCCTCGGCGCGGAGCTCGCGATCGAGCACGTCGGGCCTGGCCGTCTCGCCGCCGTGGTGCCGGCAGATCTTCACGCCCGGGAGCGCCGCGCGCGGCAGGCCATAGAACGCCGTGGGCGCGCCGAAGCGCAGGAACACCGGCATGCGCGCGGGCTCGAAGAGCTCGGGCGAGCGCGGCGCGAGCCAGAGCTGCACCTGCCGCTCGACGCGCATCGGGATCGCCAGCGGGGGCAGGCCCTCGAGGGGCTCGCTCCACCAAGGGCCGAGCGCGACGACGATCCGCTCGGCCTCGTGCACGCCGCGATCGGTCGTGACGCGCACGCCGCCCGCGCCGAGCTCGATGCGCACGGAACGCTCGCGCGCGTGCACGCTGGCGCCGGCGGCGAGCGCGAGCTCGAGCTGCGCGATGACGACCTTCTCGGCCAAGAGGATGCCGGCATCGTCCTCGAAGACGCCGGCATCGCCGTCCTCGGGCGCGAACATCGGAAAGCGCCGGCGGATCGCCGACGCGTCGAGCCACTCGTGCGCGAGCCCGTGGCGCCGCGCCGCCTCGAGCGAGGCGCGCACCCCCGGCGAGTCGGCGGCGCCGAAGTAGAGGCCGCCGGTGCGCACGAGCAGCGTCTGCGCGTGCTCCTTCTCCATCTCGGCCACGAGCGCCCAGCTGCGCTCGAGGAGCGGCACGTAGCGCGCGTCCTCGAAGTAGGCCTTCCGCGTCACGCGCGTGCCGCCGTGCGAGCTGCCCATCGCGTTCGGCACGTCGAAGCGATCGATCCCGCGCACGCGCAGGCCCGCCTTCGCCATGCGATGGAGCGCGGCGGAGCCCATCACGCCGAGGCCGAGCACGATCGCGTCGAGGGTCATCGGGCGCTGCGCTCCGCGGCGAGGCTCATCGCCTCATCGTAGGCGATCGCCGCCGCCCGCGTCCGCGCAGGGGCCTCAGCCGCCGCAGCAGACCGAGCCCTCGATGCCCACCGGGATCGTCCCGATCGGCGCCTGGCCGTTCTCGCAGCGGTACTCGGGGCGGTGGATCGCGCCGTCGCCGATGTCCCCGACCACGGTCCCGCCCGCGGCGGTGCACTCGGCGTCGGTCATCGTCGGCCGATCCGCGGTGGCGGGCGCGCCGCTCTCGGAGCCGGTGGCCTCCGTCTGCGCGGGCGTCGGCTCGGCGGTCGAAGAAGAGGAGCTGCCGCCGCAGGCGGTGAGGAGCACGGCGAGGAAGAAGGCGCGGTTCATGCGCCTCTTCGTGGCCGACCTCCGGCGCGCGGTCGAGGCCAATCGAACGGGGCGCCGCAGGCCGCTCACTTCTTGGCCGCCTTCGCCGCGTCGGCGCTCGACTTCATCCGCGCGCGCAGCTTCGCCGCCACGCCTTCCTTGTTCGACTGCTTGGTGCGGCTGATGGCGAGCGCGTCCTCGGGGACGTCCATCGTCACGGTGGTGCCCGCGGCGACGTTCGCGTTCTTGCCGACCTTCACCGGCGCCACGAGCTGCGAGTCGGAGCCGACGAAGACGCCGTCCTCGAGCACCGTGACGTGCTTGGCGAAGCCGTCGTAGTTGCAGAAGATCGTGCCGGCGCCGACGTTGACGCCCTCGCCGATCACGCCGTCGCCGAGGTAGGCGAGGTGGTTGGCCTTGCTGCCTTTGCCGACGAGCGTCTTCTTCGTCTCGACGAAGTTGCCGATGTGCACGTCGGCCGCGAGCACGCTCTCGGGGCGCAGGTGCGAGAAGGGCCCGATCTGCGCGGCCTCTCCGATCTCGCTCTTCTCGCCGATCGTGTAGGGCTTGAGCACGGCGCGCGGGTGCACGACGACGTCGGTGAGCACGGTGCCGGTGTCGACGCGCGCGCCGGCGCCGATCGAGGTCTTGCCGCGCAGGTGCACGTTGGGCTCGATCGTGGCGTCCTCGCCGATCGTCACCGTCGCGTCGAGGTAGGCGGTCTTCGGATCGCGGATCGTGACGCCGCGGCGCGCGTGGGCGGTCGCGATGCGCACGCGCATCACCTCCTCGACCTCGGCGAGCTGCGCGCGGTCGTTCACACCGGCGACGTCGCTCGCGCGCCAGCCGCTCGTCGCGGCGCCGCCTTCCTTCGCGGCGCGCTCGACGAGATCCGTGAGGTAGAGCTCGCCCTGCGCGTTGTTCGTGCCGAGCGTCGGCAGCGCGCGGCGCAGGAACTCGGCGTCGATCGCGTAGACGCCCGTGTTCCACTCCTTGATGGCGCGCTCGGCCTCGCTCGCGTCCTTGTGCTCGCGGATGCCCACGGCCTGGCCCGCGGCGTCGCGCAGGATGCGGCCGTAGCCCGTGGGATCCTCGAGCGTGCTCGTGAGCACGGCCAGCGGCCGCCCGCCCCGCGCCTTCACGAGCGAGGCGATCGCCTCCGCCGGGAGGAGTGGCGTGTCGCCGGCGAGGATCGCGACGGTGCCGCGGTAGCCCTCGAGCGCCGGCATCGCAGAGAGCGCGGCGTGGCCGGTGCCCTTCTGCTCGGTCTGCACCGCGGTCGTCACCTCGGCGCCGAAGCGCGCGGCGAGATCCTTCTCGACCTCGGCGCGCCCGTGCCCGACGACCACCACGACGCGGCTCGCGCCGGCCGCCTTCGCGGCCAGCACCACGTGCGCGAGCATCGGCAATCCACACACGCGGTGGAGCACCTTCGGCAGCGCGCTCTTCATGCGCGTGCCCTGTCCGGCGGCGAGAACGACGGCGGCGAAGCCCGATTCGGTCATGCGCCGAGTCGTACCCCATTCGCCGTCGCGGGGCAGCGGCTACCGAGGCGTCGAGCGACGTCGGGCCGCACCGGCCCGCTTCCAGAGAAGGATCGCCCCCAACGAGACGAGGCCGGCGAGCCGATTCGCGCCCCCCGATCCCACGGCTCGGCACCCGCACGCTCCGTTCGTCCGGAGCTGCGAGCCACCCGCGTCCACGGCTGCGCTCGCGTCGCTGGCGCTCGTGCCGGCCTCGGGCCACATCGCGTCGGTCCGCGGCCACGCGGCGTCGGCTGGCGCGAGCGCCCCCGAGTCGAAGAGGCTGGCGTCGAGGCTCTGCGCGGCGTCGAGAGGCGGTCCGCCATCCAGGAGCTCGAGGGCGCACCGCTCGTCGCATCCGTCGCCCGGGCTCGTATTCGCGTCGTCACACTGCTCGCCGCCGGCGTGGATGAAGCCGTCGCCGCAGCTCGCGGTCATGCAGGTGTCGAGGCAATCGTCCGTGCTCGACGCGTTGCCGTCGTCACATTCCTCCGGCGCGTCGACGAGCGCATCGCCACAATGGCGCCCGAGCCCCGTGCAAGTCGCATCACAGTGACCGTACGTGCCGTTGAGCGCGCTCTCGTCGCAGACCTCGGGCGGATCCACGAGACCGTCGCCGCAGCTCGTGGGCCGGTACTCGTAGGCGCCGAGGTCCCACGCGGCGCCGGACACGCCATCACCGTCCAACGGGCGCGGTGTCTCTTCACGGTCCGTGGCGGGGGCTTCCACGTCGGTTCCTGCGTCGATGCAGGGGCTGCTCGACAGCAAGTGGTAGTCGCCGTCGCTTGCGAACTGGGGGTTGACGCTCAACGAGGTGCTGACGTTCACGTCCGGGCCGTTCCCCCATGCGTCGGTGCGAGAGAGGGTGAGCCGCGAAGCCAGGTTGGGGATGGTGTTCTCGAGACCAGGTCCCGTGTGGCTCGCGACGATGGAGTTGACGAGCCTCACGGGGACCCGATCGAGCCCGACGTAGACGCCGCTTCCGTTGTCCGCGATGGTGCTGTTCACGATCGTGAGGCGGGCCCCGCTCGGGATGACGCCGAACCCTCCCGAGTAGACCCCCCACCCTGCATTGTGGTGCAGAACCGCGTTCGAGAGGGTCGTCGGGCCCGCCTCGGCTCGGATACCGATGCCGCAGAATCCGACCGTGATGCGATCGAACGTGGCCGGGCCTACGACGGCGAGACCCGCGGACGAGCAGCGCTGCACGTCGAGCCCTTCGACTCGGACCACCCCTGCCCCGGACGAAGTGCGCGTGAGCCCCACGCGGACGTCCTCGATGGAGACGTTCTGGAGGATGGCATCGCCGTACAGGATGATGCCGTACCAAGTGCCGGGCGCCGCTCCGCTGGACGCGCGGAACGCGATGGGGTCGTCGTTCGTGCCCGAGGCGACGAGCGATCCTTCCACCGTGAGCTCCGATCGCGCGGAGTCGACTCCTCCCATTTGGCGATCCCCAGGCTCGAAGAGGACCTCGACGCCCGGCTCGATGGTGAGCGTGGCTCCGGCCTGAACCGTGACGTCCCCCTGAACGACGTAGGGACTCCCCGCGACGGACCAGGTGCGAGTCCCGGTGTTGCCGCCGGGGACGATGGTCTGTGCGTTGGCGATCGAGGAACATGCCAGCACGACGATCGTCGACGGCAGCAGGAAGGCGAGGTGCGACGTCGTGATCCGATTCGCGGTCGTCTTGTCGTGCCCGTCGGCCGACGCGCGGGTCCAGGTGGTCATCGGCGCCCACACACGCAACGCTCGGGCCATCGACGTTGCGGCCGCTCTGGCGAGATCGAGCCCCCCCCCGTCGCTCGCCGGCGACGAACGTCTCTCCAGGGCGACGCGCGGACGATCGAGGAAGCGCCGTGCGACGCACATCGACGACCGTCCGCCATCCGCGCGCGCGAAGGCGACCTCGCGTACGATGTCGGCGCGTGACGCTCGCCCGCTCGACGCTCCCGATCCGATGGGGCCGCATCGCGCTCTGGTCGGTGCCGTTCTTCACCGTCGCGCTCGTGCAGGCGGTCGCGATCCGGGTCGTCGCCTACGAGGCCTTCGAGACCGACGGGCCCTCGATGGAGCCGACGCTGCTCGACGGCGACCGCTTCGTCGTCGACAAGGGCGCCTACGGCCTGACCCTGCCGGCCACGGGGCAGGCGGTCGAGCACTGGGCCGATCCGGAGCCCGGCGTCGTCGTGGTCCTGCGCTCCCCGGCCGACGAGGTCGACATCATCAAGCGCGTCGTCGGCGTCCCCGGCGATCGCGTCGAGATCCGCGACGACGAGGTCTTCGTGAACGGGCGCTCGATCCGCACGGGCGCCTCTGGCCCTTGCGAGGGCTCCACGACCGAGGACGCGGAGGACTGCGAGTGGGTCGAGGAGACGCTCGGCGGCCACGCGTACCGCACGAGCCACTCGCGGCTCGCGCTCCACGAGTCGCTGCCCGAGCAGCTCGTCCCGCCGGGGCACGTGTTCGTGCTCGGCGATCACCGCGATCGCAGCAACGACAGCCGCAACCCGCGCATCGGGATGGTCCCGGTGCGCCGCGTGCGCGGCCCCGTCACGCTGGTCTATTGGAGCGAGGCGGAGGGGAGGGCCGGCACGTGGGTGGAGTGAAGAAGCGCGCGCCCGAGCGCCTCTCGCGCACCGTGGCTCCGCGCGCGCCCACGCTCGCGATCGATGCACGCTCGCCCTACGCGGAGCCAGGCTCGCGCATGGCGGCCGCTGCGATCGACGCGCTCCTCGCGGGTGCGCCCCATCTGCTGCTCCTGCCGCTCGGCGTCGCGATCGCCTCGCCCGCGCTCGTGCACACGTCGGTCTGGCTGGGCTTTCTCGCGACGGGCGCGCTCTTCGTCGTCGACCTCGTGCTCTTGTCCCGCTACGGGCAGACGGTCGGCAAGCGCATCGTGGGCGTGCGCATCGTGCGCAGCGACGGCTCGCGCGCGAGCCTCGCGCGCCTCTTCTGGCTGCGCATGGCCCTGCCGGGTGTGGTCGCGATGATCCCGCTCGTCGGATGGCTCTTCGAGCTCGCCGACATGGCGGCGATCTTCGGCGACGAGCGGCGCACGCTGCACGACCGCATCGCCGACACGATCGTCGTGGACCTGCGTGCACCGCTCGCCGAGCGGGTCGAGGACCTCGCCGAGACGTTCGCCTGAGCGCCGCTGCGCAACAGTTGTTCACGGGCCCGCGCGCGCGCGATGCTTCATATCGGCCCTCCGAGGAGACACCGCGTCATGTCGCTCTATTCGATGCTGGCGCCGAAGGGCGCGAACGGGTTCGGGTACGGCTCCACCGCCGAGCAGGTCACCGAGGGCGTCTCGCTCGCCGGGAAGACCTTCCTCGTCACCGGCTGCAACTCCGGGCTCGGGCTCGAGACGATGCGCGTGCTCGCGCTCCGCGGTGGGCACGTGATCGGCAGCGCGCGCACCGAGACGAAGGCGAGCGAGGCCGGCCGCACGGTCACCGGCAAGACCACGGGCCTGGCCTGCGAGCTCTCGGATCCGAAGTCCGTGCGTGCGGCCGTGAAGTCGCTCCACGAGCGGGGCCAGAAGCTCGACGGCATCGTCGCCAACGCCGGCATCATGGCGCTGCCCACGCTCGAGACCGCGTTCGGCTGCGAGCTCCAGTTCTTCACCAACCACGTCGGCCACTTCATGCTCGTGACCGGGCTGCTCGATCTGCTCACCGACGACGCGCGCGTGGTGATCGTCTCGAGCGAGGCGCATCGCAACGCGCCCACGGGCGGCATCGCGTTCGACAACCTCGACGGCAAGAAGGGCTACTCGCCGTGGGCCTTCTACGGCCAGTCGAAGATCGCGAACATCCTCTTCGCCAAGGAGCTCGCGCGCCAGCTCGCGGGCACCAAGAAGACTGCCAACGCGCTCCACCCGGGCGTCATCAAGACCAACCTCGGGCGGCACATGAATCCGCTCATGCGCGGCGCGCTCTCGGTGGGTGGTGTGATTGCGATGAAGTCGATCCCCGAGGGCGCGGCGACCGAGACCTACCTCGCCGCGAATCCCCGGGCCGCAGGCATCACCGGCGAGTACTGGAGCAACTGCAACGTCGCCAAGCCGCGCGCCGACGCGCGCGATCCCGAGCTCGCGAAGAAGCTGTGGGCGCGCACGGAAGAGATCGTGGCGGGCCTGCCCGCCTGATCTCGCCTCGCGTCACATCCCGTGCTCGCCCGCGTCGCGGCCGCCGAAGCGGGTGATCGCGAGGGCGCCGAGACCGGCGAGGAGCGCGAGCACGAACGCGAGGAAGCCGATCACCGGAATCCGCGTCACGACGAAGAGCGTGAGCGCACCGGCCGCCAGGCGCGCGACGGGACGGCCCTCGAGCGCGCGCGTCGGCAGCATCGAGCCGATCACCGGCACCACCACGGCGAGCGCGGCGGCGAGGGCGAGCGGGGAGAGAATCGCGAGCACGATCGCGATCGGGATCCCGACGAGGCTCACGCACAGCGCGAACATGACGATGATGCTCGCAATCACACCGAGGGTGCCCGCGGCGAGCGTGCGGACCGGGCGCTCCACGACGGCGCGCTGCACCCGCGCGAAGCGCTCGGGCGCGAGCCCCAGGAAGAGGATCGAGGCCAGGAAGAGCAGCGAGTAGCGCAGGACCGCCCAGACGAAGCCGCCATCGCCCTCGTCGTGGGCGGCCCAGGGCGGCGGCCCGCCGATCGCCGCGGCAGGAGGGGCCCCGGGTGTGCTCGCGCTCGCGCCGCCGTCGATCTGGACACGGCCTCCGAGCGAGTCGAGGCGGCCGTGGACGACGCCGTGATCGCGCACGTGGATGTCGCCGCCCATCGTGACGACGTCGCCGACCACCACGCCGGAGACGTCGGCGTCGCCGCCCATCGTGACCACGCTCCCGTACGTGCGGCCGTCGATCGTCGCATCGCCCCCCATCGTGAGCACGTCACGCACTTCTTGGTCGGGGCCGACGTGAGCATCGCCGCCGAAGGTCAGCAGGTCGTGTAGCTCGATGCTGCGAGCGGGCGCCGGCGTCGGCGCGATGGGCGGCGGCGCAGGGATCGGCGGCGGCGCGACGGCGGAAGGGATCGGCGGCGGCGCGGGCGGCGCGAGCGCAGGCACGACGACCGTCGTGATCGGTGGCGTCGGTGCCGAGCCGGCGGCAGGGTCGGCGGGCGTGATCGTGAGCAGGTGCGGCGTCGCGTGGATCGTCGCGCTCGCCGGTACCAGCGCCGATAGCACCTCGGTGAGCGGCACGCCGTCGGCGTGGAGCGTCACGTCGGGATCGTCGGGGAGGGTGTAGACCACACCGAGACCCGCCGAGCGCGCCGCCGCGGCCAGCGCCACCGAGCGGGGCGTGTGCTCCACGTCGACGTGGACGACGCCGTCACTCGGAAGCGTGCCGTCGAGCTCGTAGGCGTGGGCCGAGCCCGGCGCGAGCGCCGCGATGGCCAAGAGCGGAAGCGCGCCGCGCATTGGGCCCTCGCCGCGCCGCACGAGCCACACGAGGCCGGCCACCAGCGCGAGCAGCGATGCCACCACGCCGGCCACGCCGCCGGGCGCTGCCTCGAGCGCACGGCCCGTCGCGAGCACGAGCGTCATTCCGGCGCGCGTGAGCGAGGCCGCGTGTCGGAACGCGTCGAGCGTCCCGCCGCCCTCGCCCGCGAGCGCGAGCGAGCCGCTCACGGCTGCGAAGAGCACCCCGAGCGTCGCGCCGATCGCGAGCGTGCGGCTCGAGGCGCGCTCGGCCTTCGTCTCGGCGCGCGCCAACGCCGACGAGACGAGCGCGTCGATGTCGAGGTCGTCGTCGACCGCGCGCGGGAGGGCCCGCGAGAACGAGAGCGAGCCCTCGCGCTCGCTCGTCACGAGGCGCTCGAGCGCGTCGCCGTCGCTCTCTCGGATGGCCTCGATCTCGGCGCGCTCGCGATCGGTGAGCAGCTCGAGCCGATCGTGCGCGAGCGCCTCGATCACGTGCGGTGCGAGCTCGCGCGCATGCTTGTTCGCGCTCATGTCGCCTCCCCGCCCGCCTCGCCGTCCTCGAGCGCGGCGCGCAGGCGCTTCCGACCGCGGTGCAGCCACGTCATCACGGTGCCGAGCGGCACCTCGAGCGCGGCGGCGATCTCCTCGTAGCTCGACTCGTGCACGTGGAACAGAACGATCGCCGCCTTCATCGGCGCAGGCAAGGTCTCGAGCGCGGCGGCGAGGCGCACCGCCTCGATCCGTGCGAGCGCCGTTCGCTCCACGTCGGGCTGCTCGCCCGGCAGCTCGAGCGGCTCGTCCGTCTCGGGCATGAACAGGCGCCGCTCGAGGCCCCGGCGGCGCAGGCGATCGCGGCACGTGTTGCGCGCGACCGCGAGGGCCCACGCGCGGAAGGTGCCCTTGGCCGGGTCGAAGCGGTGGATCGAGATCACGATCTTCTCGAGCGACTCCTGCGCGGCGTCGCGACCGTCCTCGGGGCCGGCGAGGCAGCGGCACAGCTCGGCGATCGCGCGCGCATGCTCGCGCACGAGGGGCTCGAGGGCCCGCTTGTCGCCGCTCGCGGCGCGTTCTTCCAGACTGGGCAGGCCGCGCGCTCTCTTCCCTCGGCCATCCTCGAGGGACGGCTGCGTGAGCGAGGGTAGAGGCAGGAGCGGGGAGGGCCAAGCGAACGCGCGCATCGGTGCTCGCAACTCACTACGGGTGAAGACCGCGCGGTATTTCAGCGCTCTTTTCGGGGCTCGCGCGGGCGGGCGGATGGGGGCGGGGGGCCCCCCGGCCGAGATTTCGGCCGATGGCCCGAACGGGTGGCACGGTCGCTGCTCCTTCTCCTCCGTGATGCGCGATTGGCTCGGTCCGGCACGCCTGCTCTCGGCCGCCATGGCGATCCTGCTCGGATCGCTGGCGAGCCGCGCGGCAGCGCAAGCGGGCGAGCGGGCGGAAGCGCTCGCCTCACCGACCGAGGCGCCCGCGCCCTCGGGCTGGGCGCTCGACGTGATGGTCGCGACCGCGGTCCCCACGTCGGTCGGCGCCGAGGTCCGCATCGAGACTCCGGGCCGCTTCCTCCTCGACGTGATGGCGGGCGGCAATCCCTACGGCGACGCGCTCGGCGATCTGGTCCAGGCGTACGGCGGCGGCGTGACGGGGCGCACCGTGGTGGGCGCCATCGCGTCGAGCGCAGGCGTGCTGCGCTTGCAGGCGGGGATCCGCCCCGCGCCCGACGCCGGCTTCGAGATCCTGGCGGGCTATGTGCTCATGGTCTCCAACCCGAGCCTCTCGCGCACGACGCTCGAGGCGCTCTCGGGGCAGTCGTTCGCCTACGCGGGCATCGAGGCGGCGCCTCTCCACGTGCTGATCCACGCCGTCTCGGCCGAGCTCGGCTGGTCCTTCGTCATCGTCGATCACCTCGTGCTGCGGCTCGGGATCGGCGGCACGTTCACGCTCGGCGCGAGCGCGCGCCTCGACGTCCCGGACGCGATGCGGATGGCCAGCCCGGTCGTCGGCCGGCTCGAGTCGGACATCGCCAGCGCCATCACCCACTACGGGTTCGTTCCCGAGGCGCGCGTCGCCGTCGGCTATCGGTTCTGAGCCTCGGGCGCGCCTCGTCGGCCTGGGCCGTCGCGGCGCTTCGATTTGAGAACGACTTCCGCGCACGCACGAGTAGGCTCACGCTCCATGGCCAACAGCCCCCTCACCCCCGAAGAGCGCGAGCGCCTGGCGAAGGCGCCTCGTCCGCGCCACCTGCCGCTCGCGCCGGTCGCCAAGCCGGGCAAGCGCAAGCTGCCGCTCGCCGACGAGGTGCGACCGATCGACGAGCGGGTCAGGCCCATCTACGCGGTCTGGGAGATCACGCTCGCCTGCGATCTCGCTTGTCGCCACTGCGGCTCGCGCGCCGGCAAGGCGCGCCCCGACGAGCTGACGACCGAGGAGTGCCTCGATCTCGTCGATCAGATGGCGGCGATGCAGGTGAAGGAGGTCTCGCTCATCGGCGGCGAGGCCTACCTGCGCGAAGACTGGACGCTCATCATCGAGCGCATCGCGAAGCACGGGATGATCCCGCTCCTCACGAGCGGCGGCCGCGGCATCACGAAGGAGATCGCGCAGGCCGCCAAGAAGGCGGGGCTGCGCACGGCGAGCATCTCGCTCGACGGTGACGAGCCCACCCACGATCGGCTGCGCGGCGTCCAGGGCTCGTACCAGAGCGCGCTCGCGTCGATCGCGAACCTGCGCGAGGCCGGGATTCCCGTCAGCTGCAACACGCAGATCAACCGGCTCTCGATCCCCCACCTCGAGGGCGTGCTCGAGACCATCGGCAAGCTGCGCCTGCACAGCTGGCAGATCCAGCTCACGGTCGCGATGGGCCGCGCCGCCGACGAGCCGGACGTGCTGCTGCAGCCCTACGACCTGCTCGAGCTGTTCCCGCGCCTCGGCAAGATCACCGAGCGCTGCAAGGAGCTCAACGTCCGCCTCTGGCCGGGGAACAACATCGGCTACTTCGGGCCCTACGAGAGCCAGCTGCGCGGGACGATGCCGCGCGGGCACATGTACTCGTGCGGGGCCGGGCGAAGCACGCTCGGCATCGAGGCCGACGGCGCCATCAAGGGATGCCCGTCGCTGCCGACCGAGGCGTGGACGGGCGGCAACATCCGCGACAACACGCTCAAGGACATCTGGGAGCGCTCGGCGCCGCTGCGCTACACGCGCGATCGGACGGTCGAGGATCTCAGCGGCTTCTGCCGCACCTGCTACTACGCCGACGAGTGCCGCTCGGGGTGCACGTGGACGAGCTTCGTGCTCTTCGGCAAGGCGGGGAACAACCCGTACTGCCACCACCGAGCGCTCGAGATGGATCGCCAGGGCCTGCGCGAGCGCGTGGTCAAGAGCGAGGAAGCACCCGGAGAGCCCTTCGATCACGGCAAGTTCGAGATCGTCGTGGAGCCCAAGGACGCGCCGGTCGGATGACCGCGAAATTTCCCCGGCTTGATTCGCGCCGAGGCCGAGAGGCATCCTCTTCGCTTCGGCTCTCGTTCTCTCGAGGAGGAGGATCCCGATGAGCGCACTCCAGCCCTGTCTTGCTTGCCGACGTCACGTGCGCGCCACCGAGGCGAGTTGCCCCTTCTGCCACGCCGCCGTGACCGAGGTGGCGCCGCGCCCCATGCCCACGCAGCGCCTCGGCCGCGCGGCGACCTTCGCGTTCGGCGCGGCGGTCACGATGAGCGCAGCGGGCTGCGGCCAGGCGAGCACGCCGGGGACGGATGCGAACGTCGTCGTCGAGACCGACGCCGGTTTCCGGGGGCTCGATGGCGCCGCCTACGGCGGTCCGCCGATCGATGCCGCCATGGAACAGGACACGGGCCTCGTCGCGGCGTACGGCGGTCCGCCCGTGGACGCGGCGCTGCCCGACACCGGCAACCTGGCGCTCTACGGCGCTCCGCCGCCGCCACCCACGCCGCCGGAGCGCTGAACGATGTCACTCGCACCCTGTCCCGCTTGCGCGCGTCACGTCCGGCGCACCGAGACCGTCTGCCCGTTCTGCGCGGCGAGCGTGACGCTCCCCCCGCCCTCGACGCGGCCTCTGCCGGAGCGGCTGGGTCGAGCGGCGCTGGTCACCTTCGGCGCCGCCGCCATCGCCACGAGCGCGAGCGCGTGCGGCAACGCCGTCGCGCTCTACGGCGCCCCGGCACCGGACACCGGAGCCGCGAGCGCGGACGCCGGCTTGCCCGCCACCGACGCGGCGATGCAGGAAGACACCGGCCAGCCGGTCACGCTCTACGGCGGCCCGATCCTCGATGATGCCGGCGACATCGACGCCGGGACCTCGAACGCCGACTACGGCGCACCGCCGCCGCCGTAGACGCGCGGCTCGTTCGGTCCGGCTCCCCCTGCGGGGGCGGACTTCTCGCTTCGTCTGGGTCTTTCTTTCGAGGAGCCGATCGCATGAGCCAGCTGCTTCCCTGCCCTTCCTGCACCCGCCACGTGCGCCGGAGCGAGAACGGATGCCCGTTCTGCGGCGCGCCCCTCGCGCTCGAGGGCGAGCCGGCCCGCCCGCTGCCCACCCAGCGCCTCGGCCGCGCGGCCACGTTCGCGTTCGGGGCAGCCATCGCGACCAGCGTCGCCGCCTGCGGCGCCGCCACGACGCCCAACACTACCGACACCGGCATGGCCGGGCAGGACGGCGGCATCGGGCCGGCCTACGGCGCGCCTTCCGATGCCGGCAGCGACGCGGGCATGCTCGCGATGTACGGCGGCCCCCCGACCGACTCCGGCGTGACCGACCAGGACACCGGCGGCCCCGGCCCCCTCTACGGCGGGCCCTTCCCCGACGACGCGGGCGCGCAGCCCGAGGACGGCGGGAACGTGGCGCCCGCGTACGGCGCCGTTCCCGCTCCGGACGCGTCGGCCTGAGTCGATCGCGCGGCGATCGGCGAGGAGTCCTCGCCCCAGAGGGCCCGGACGGAAGCGGGCGAAGCCCGCGGACGGAAGGGGCCGGAGCGGGCGAGCCGATCGGCGATCGGCATCGTCCTGAGCCGCGGCGGCCCGCTCGGGGTACGAACGCCCGAGTCCCATGAGCGCATCGCGCGCACATCTACGGCTGGTCCAGAGAGAGGGCGCTTCGGAGGCTCCTGCCTCGGATGCGCAGCTCGTCCAGGCCGCGCGGGCCGGAGCCGAGTGGGCGCAAGAGGCGCTCTACCGGCGCCATTCCCGCATGGCCAACGGCCTGGCGTTCCGCCTGCTCGGGGTCGACGCCGAGCTCGACGACCTCGTGCAGGACTGCTTCGTCGTCGCCCTCACGACGCTCGATCGCCTGGCCGAGCCGGCCGCGTTCGGCAGCTGGCTCGGCTCGATCGTGGTGCGCCAGGCTCACAAGCGCCTGCGGCGGCGCCGGCTCCTGGTGCGCCTCGGCCTGCGCCGCGCCGATCCGGTGGATCTCGATCGGATCGTGCGGCCGGACACGCCCGCCGACGTCGCGACCGAGCTGCGGCGCGTCTACGCGGCAATCCACGAGCTGCCGGCCGAGGAGCGCATCGCGCTCGTGCTGCGGCGGGTCGAAGGCCTCGAGCTGACGGAAGTCGCCGAGCGCATGGAGCTCTCGCTGGCGACGGTGAAGCGCCGGCTGGAGCGCGCCGACGCCTTCCTCTCGGTCCGCTTCGAGCGAGGTGCGCCATGAAGGGCCTCGCCGAGCACGTGGACGCCCCCCTCGACGAGGCGCGCCTCCCTCGACAGTGGAAGTCGGTGCGTCGCGGGACGATCCGCGCCGCGCGCTTGCGACCGATGCTCCTCGGGGCGGGCGCACTGACGGCGGCGGCGGCGGCGGTGCTGATCTTCACGCTCGGCCGCACGTCGGCCGTCCTGCCGACCGTCACGCTCGCCGAGGGCTCGGTGATCGAGACGCGCGCGGGCGGCAGCGAGGCGCAGCTCGTCGACGGCAGTGAAGTCTCGCTCGCACCGGGGACGCGCCTCGAGGTCGCCGAAGCGGACGAGGAGAACGACGTCGAGGTCGTGCTCGCGCGCGGCGCCGCGACCTTCGAGGTCACACGCAACCCGCGGCGCACGTTCACGGTGCGCGCGGGGGACGTGCGCGTCGTCGTCGTCGGCACGCACTTCACGGTGCGGAGCGAGGCCGGCGGGACGGCGCGCGTCGAGGTCGAGCGCGGCATCGTCGAGGTGCACCACGGCGGCGAGACGACGCGCCTGGTGGCCGGGCAGAGCTGGAGCGGAGGCGCAACGCCCAGCACCGCGGCGGCCGAGCCCGAGAGCGCGCCGCGCGTCGAAGAGCCCGACGAGGAGCTGCCCTCGGAGCTCGTGCCCGAAGAGGCCCGGCCGGCGCCGGCCCACGCGCCGCGCGAGGTCACGGCCGACGCGCGCGCGCTCTTCGAGGCCGCCCGCACCGCGCGGCGCGAGGGCGACCCCGCGGAGGCCGAGCGCCTCTATGCGACGCTCCTGCGCGATCACCCGCGCGATCCACGGGCCGGCGTCGTGGCCTTCGAGCTCGGACGCCTCCGCATGGACGTGCTCGGCGACGACGAGGGCGCGATCGAGTCGCTCGGCCGGTCGATCCGCGGGCGTGCGGCGGCCTCGTACCGCGAGGATGCGATGGCGCGCCTCGCGGTCGCGCAGGGCCACCTCGGGCGCGCGAGCGCCTGCGCCCGCGCGCGCGACGCCTACCTCGAGGAGTTCCCCGCCGGTGTTCATACCGCGGTAGTGTCCGACGCGTGTCGTTGATCGCGAGGCTCGCCCGGCTCGCCGGCGCCTCCGTGCTCGGTCTCGTGGCGCTCGGATGGCTCTGCGCGCACGCGCGCGCGCAGTCGGAGGCGCCGCCGACGGTCGTCCTCGCGTTCGAGGGCGAGTGGGAGCCGGGCCTGCGTGGCGAGGTGTGGGCCGACCTCGTCTCGATGCTGCGCGAGCGGCACGTGCGCCTCTTGACCGAGACCGATGCGCCGGCCTCGCGCGTCGCGACCGTGCGCGTCGCGGCGCCCGATGCCGCGAGCGCGGTGCGCGTGGTGATCGAGGACCACCTCACGGCCAAGCTCGTCGAGCGCTCGCTCGCGCTGGCGCACGAAGAGCCCGACACGTGGAGCACGCTGATCGCGGCCGGCAGCGACGAGCTCTTGCGCGCGTCGTGGGTCGAGCTCTCGATGCGCTCGGCGCCGCCGCCCGTGCGCGAGCCGCCGGCCGAGGTGACCCGGATCGCCCGCGAGTCGATCGCGCCCGCGCCGACGGCCCCCACGCGCCTGGTGGGCGTCGCCGTGCGCGCCGAGATCTCGATCGGCGAGCGCCTGCTCGCGCCGGGCGCGAGCGCGGGCGTGCTCTTCGCCTTCGACCCGCACGTCGTCCTCGGCGTGCGCGCGGCCGCTGCCGGGCTCGTGCCGCACGAGACCGCGCGTGCGTCGGTCGATGGCGCGCTCGTGGCGGGCGATCTCGAGCTGGCGGCGCCGCTGCTCGACCCCGGGCAAGCGTTCCGGCTGGCGCTCGTCGGGCTCGCGCGCCTCGGCTGGGCCTCGCTCCACGCCCACGCGCGTACCGAAGGCCTCGAGGTGGCGAGCGCCGACGCGCTCTTCGCGCTCGCGGGGGGCGGCGTGCGTCTCGGGGTGCACCTCGAGGCCGTCGACCTCGAGCTCGGCGCGCTCGTCCTCGCGCCTCTCGCCGCGGCGCGCGCGAGCGATGGCGTCGAGGACGTGCTCGCGATCGCCGGGCCGCTCGCCCTCGTGGAGATCGGAGCCCAGCTGTGGCCGTGAGCAGACGCCTGGCGTGGCTCGCGCTCCTCGTCGCGGCGTGTGATCAACGCTTCGTGCTCGTCCACGCGCGCGACGGGGGCGCGGCCGACGCGCCCGCGAGCTCGATGGCCTACGACCTCTCGAGCGGCGTCGATCACACGTGCATGCTCCTCTCGGGCGCGCTCTGGTGCACCGGGCACGGCGCGACCGGCCAGCTCGGGCTGCCCGACGGCGTCGACCGCCTCGTCCCCACACGGGCCGACGTGGGCGACGGATGGATCTCGGTCTCGGCCGGCTACGGCGCGACGTGCCTGCTCGGCGCGCGCGGCGCGCTCTCGTGCTTCGGCGACAACTCCGCGCGCCAGCTCGCGACGGGAGACACGGGAGCCCGCTGGCTGCCGACGCCCATCTCGTTGCCTCGGCCGGTCGTCCAGTACGCCTTCCGCTTCGCGCACGGCTGTGCGGTCCTCGACGATGCCTCGCTCTGGTGCTGGGGCTCGAACGCCGAGGGCGAGCTCGGTCAGGGCGACGGCGGAGGCAGCGCTCCGGGCGCGCCCGTGCGCGTCGGGCCCTCGCTGGCCTGGGCCGAGGCCTCGTGCGGCCAAGGCCACACGTGTGCGATCACGACCGACGGCGCGCTCTACTGCTGGGGTCGCAACGGCGGCGCGCAGGGCCTGGGCGCAGGCATGCTCGACGAGACGAGCACGCCGATGCGCGTCGGGAGCGCCACCTACCGGCACGTCGCGGCCGGGCAGAGCCACACGTGCGCGATCGCGATCGACGGAGCGCCGTGGTGCTGGGGATGGGACGTGCTCGTGGACGGGCAGGCCGGCCCGGTGGGTCTACCGACCGACGTCGACGTCTACGAGCCCGCCCTCGTCGATGCACGTACGGACTGGACGGCCCTCTCGACCGACACGTTCCACACCTGCGGCCTGCGTGCGGGCGAGCTCTGGTGCTGGGGTCGCAACGTCGAAGGCCAGCTCGGCACCGGGGACTTCGACGTCGTCGAGACGCCGACGCGGATCGGAGGCGATGCGGACTGGGCGCGCGTCTCGGCGGGTCGCTTCTTCACGTGTGCCCAGAAGCACGACGGCTCGGTCTGGTGCACCGGTGAAGACGACTACGGCGAGACCGGCATCGGCCCGCTCGAGCGCCGCTCGACCCTGTCGCGCATCGCCCCGCCCCTGACGCCCTGATCCGTGCGATCTGCCGGCCCGCGCCGCGGCGAGCTCGCCGGTCGCGCCGGTCAGCGCAGGGAGAAGACGCGAGCGCTCTCGTCGGAGGTGAAGCGGTGGTGATCGTCGACGTTCGAGAACGTCGTCGTCGTCGTGTCGCCGCTCGTCTCGCTCATCGTCATCGTGTCGAGCACGTCGCCGTGGCCGCGGAACTCGATGCGCGCGAGGAACTGGGTGAGCGGCGCGGCGCGCGGCGTGAGCGTGATCGTCCAGCCGGTCGCCGATGCGGCGAAGCCGATCGTGTAGCTCTCCTCGATCGCCGCGCGGTCGCCGGCGAGGAAGGCGCGGAACGAGTCGACGAAGCTGCGCACGACGGGCTGCGAGGCGAGGTCGATGTGCTGCTCGTGCCCGCCGTCGGACATGCGCAGCGTGGCGCCGTCGATCAGGACGATCTGCCCGCCGCTCCGCCGCGCGAGGCGACCGGGGCGCGCGTACGCGAGCGTTCCGTCGGTCGTGAGCGGCATGGAGAGGAGCGCGATGTGCTTCTCCTCGTGGAACGAGAGCGTGAGGCCCTCGATCCGCGCGAAGCGGGCCAGCACCGACTCGAGCGTGGGCGCGGCCTGCGCGGAGGCCGGGCGGGCGGCGAAGAGCACGAGCGCGAGCGCGAACAGGCACAGACGCCGGGACATCGCGGCTTCGACGCGGACGGGCGCCCCGATCTTCATCGCGGGGCGTCCTGGGCGACCGGGCCCGCGAGGATCCGCTCTTTGAGGACGGTAGGCGTCTCGAAGAGCATCTCGTCGTCCCCCATCCCGTGGTGCGCGCGCGAGGTCGTCACGAGCATCGTCTTGCCGCGCGCCGCGCGCTTCTGGGTGGTGAGGTTCTGGATCTCGTAGGCGACGCCGATGCGCGTCTCCCACTCGGTGAACCACGCGGCGACGCGGAAGTCGTCGCCGTAGCGCAGCGTGCCCACGTGCCGCGCGCGCGACTCGACGACGTAGAGCCCGAGCTTCAGCGGGATCATGTCGGGCACGTCGATGCGGTGCGCGGAGAAGAGCGCGCAGCGCGCGATCTCGAAGTACTTGTAGTACCAGCCGTGCCACGCGACGAAGAGCGGGTCGCAGTCGTGGAAGGGCACCTTGAGCGTCACCGAGATGGCGCTCGCGGGCGCCTTCTCCCGCAGCTCTCGCGTCGCGGGCTGGGCTCGATCGAGGTCTTCCGCCATGGGCGGCGACCTTAGCATTCCTGGTCGGGGCGCACGTCGGGGGTGACCCCAGGCAACGCGCCCCGCGACCCGCCGACAAGCGGGCATGCGCAAGCGGATCGAGGCCCTCGCCGACCAGCTCGAAGAGCTCGTCTCCGAGGACGAGCACGATCTGCACTGGATCGACTGTCCGGACGAGGCGGTCGCGCTGGTGGCCGCAGCCATCGACCTCAACGAGCAACGGGGCTCGCGCGATGCGTCGATCGTGCTCCTCGCGCCAGGCACCGACGCCGAGGAACACGCGGCTCGACTTCTCGCGGAGCTGGAGGCGTGCGCGGCAGGGCTCGCGCTTCCGGCGCCCTCCGAGCTCCAGGGTCGCACTCTCGAGCGCTGTCTCGTCTGGGCCGACCACGTCGCGACGCTGCTCGCTACGCAGGAGCGCCGGCTCGTGCTGTGGCTCCTTCCGACGCAGCACGAGTCGGTCCCGCGCCTCGAGCCGATCCTCGGAGCGCTCCTGCGCGCGCCCTCCATCGCAAGCCGCTCTCTGCGCGTCGCGTCGCGCACCCTCGGCCATCCGGCATCGACGAGCACGGCCGTCAGAGCGCGGACGATCTCGTTCGAGCACTCGACGGCCGAGTATCGCGAGGCGCTTCGTGAGGACGCGGAGGACGCGTCGCGACCGCGGGCAGCGCGCACGGCCTCGGCCCTCGCGCTCGCGATGGCCGACGCCGCCGAGGGGCGGAGTCGCGAAGCTCTCGTGTCGCTCGCCCGGATCGCGGATCGACACTTGTCTCCGGCGGATGCGAGCACGCGTGCGCTCTGCTTCGCGCTGGCGGGGCCCGTGCTCGCGCGAATCGGCGAGCTCGACGAGGCGCGCGTCACGCTCCGGAGGGCGCTCGGCCTGAGCGTGTGCTCGCCTCCGGTCGCGCTCAGCACCGCGTTCTCTCTAGGCCACGTGGCGGTCGCCCAAGACGACCTCGCAGAGGCGGACGCTTGCTTCGAGCTCGCCGCGCGCACGGCGCAGCGGCTCGGACGGCCGGCCGCCGTGAGCCACGCGCTGCTCCTGCGCGCGGACGTCGCGGCGCGCGCGGATGACGAGCCGAGGCGGCACGCGGCGCTGGTCTGCGGCGCCACGGCAGCGGCGAGGGCTGGTGACGTCGCGCTCCTGCGCGAGGCGCTCGTCACCCTGCAGGCCCTGCTCGTCGACCGAGCGGACGACGCAGGCGCAGAGGCCGTCGCTACCCATCTGGCCTCGCTCCCGCACGGGCCGGCTCACGTGCACTCGGCCGGGGAGCACGCGTGACCGAGCCCGCCTACGTCGGCCCGCGCGCCGATCCGGCCGCAGCGTTGGGCGAGTCGGTGTGGGCGACGCTCGCGCGGCCGTTCGCGCCGCTGCTCGACGGAACGCCGGAGGACCAGGGCGTCTTCGGCCGGGTCGATGCCGTGTTCCAGGCGATCGCACAGACGATCGCTCTACCGGGAGCCATCGCCGACACGTCGATCGCCGCCGTGTCGAGCGCGATCTTGCCGCCGGGCAACGGGATGCCGGCCGCGACCATCGTCACGGGCCTGCACTTCGGCCTCCCGCACTATCACCCGACGACCGTCGCGTTCGGCATTCCGCTGCCGGGCTTCGGGCCGGCCGTCCTCGTCGGGGCGTTGGACGTCGCGATCACGGGCTTGCCCGCGCTGCGAACCGGCGACGTCGGCTTCGCATTCGGCTGTCTCGGTCAACCGAACTTCGAGGTCTCCACGGGCTCCTCGAGCGTGTTCGTGGGTGGAAAGCGCGCGGCGCGGATGTTCGACTTCACGCGTCACTGCAACCCGATCCCGCTGCTCGGCGCGGCGAACGGGGTCGCGGGCGGCGGAGGCATCGATCTGCTGAGCGTCGCGCTGATGACCACGTCGGCGGCCGCGCACTGCCACGCGGCGTGGACCCACGCCGCAGCGCCGCCGAGCGAGGAGTCGGAGCTCGCGGCGCACGGCGAGCTCCACCAGGCGGCGGTCGGGGTCGCGCAGAACCTCGCGGACGCCGCCCTCGGGCCACTCCAGAACACGATCGGACTGCTGCCGCCGGTCGGTCTCACCGGAGACGGCATGGTCGCATCGGGCTCTCCGTCGGTGCTCGTCGGCGGTCTGCCGATGCCTCCGGTCGGGGACGTCCTGAACACGCATTGGCACGAGCGCGTGCGACGTTGGTCTCGCCCCCACGTCGACGCGGTGCGGCGCGCACTGGGGCGAGCGCGCTGCGCCACGTTCGGCGATCCCGTGGATGCGACCGACGGCTCCGTCTTCTCGGACTGGGTGGACGTCGATCGCGGCGACGGGTTGTCGTTCGCGCGGCACTACGACACGCGCGAGCGGAGCCACATCGGCGACTGCGGTCGCGGGATGCGCCACACGTACGAGCGACAGCTCGACGTCTGGCTCCACGCGGTCGAGTACGTGACGCCCGACGGAGCGCGAATCCGCTTCCCAGCGTTCCGCGGGAGAGACCGCGTTGCGTGCGGTGGCTACGTGGCCACGCGCCAGGACGGCGGTCGCTTCGAGATCGCGCATCGCGGCGAGGTCTCCACGTTCCAGGCCGTCCGCGGCGCGCGGGCGGCGCGTCTCGAGCGGATCTCGACCGCGGTGAGGGTCTGCGAGATCGAGCACGACGCGCGCGGACGCTTCAGCGGCGTCCGGCTCGGCCCGCTTCGGATCCGCGTCGCGTCGCGCGATGGACGTGGCCGCATCACGCGTCTCGAGGACGAGCGCGGGCTCGAGTGCGCGGCCTACGCGTACGACGCCGACGCGCTCGTCGCATGGCGCGATGCGAGCGGCGCCGAGCACCGCCTCGACCACGACGCCGACGGTCGGCTGGTCGGGTGGCGCGATGCGCGCGGGCACCGCTTCGTGTGGCGCTACGACGACGAAGGGCGCTGCGTCCACACGAGCGGGCAGGGCGGCGAGTGGGCGTGCGACCTCGCCTACGGGAAGAACGAGACGCGCGTCACGCACGCGAGCGGCCTGACCGAGACGATCCGGTACGACGTCTACGGCACCGTGCTGCACGTCGCGCGCTCGGACGGCGCGTACCTGATCCGCGAGCAGGACGAGACGCTGCGCGTCGTGCGCGAGCGCGATGCCGCGGGGCGCGTGACCGAGCTCGTCTACGACGCGGACGGAGGCCTCGCGTTCCGGCGTGATCGCTTCGGGAGCGTCCTGCCGTCCGAGCCGGGGCCGCACGATCTCTCGCCGCGCGCGCGCGTGCTGCCCGAGACGTACGCCGCCCGCCTGGGGGCGCCGGAGGAACGCGAGGCGCGCGCCTCGACGCTCCCGAGCACGCTCGAGCCGCTCGCGGCCTGGGCGCTCCCGACCCCTCGCGTGCCTCGCGCGCCCGCGCTCGATCGAGACGCGCTCGGGCGCGTCGTGCGCGGGGTCGACGCCGAGGGCCGCACGACCACCTTCGCGCGCGACGCGGCGGGCAACGTCGTCTCGATCGTCGATCGCGATCGCCGCGAGACCCGCGCCGAGATCGACGGCTGGAAGCTCGCGACGAGCACGACCGACGCGATCGGGCGCCGCGTCGACTGGGCCTACACGGCGACGGAAGAGGTGCGCAGCTACCGCGATCCGCGCGGCGTGGTCACCGAGTACGGCCGCGACGCCGCCGATCGGATGATCTCCGTGACGCGTGGCGGTCGCCTGCGCGCATCGTACGCGTGGGACGCCGGCGACCGGCTGGTCGAGAAGCGCGATGGGCAGGGCGCGCTCGTCCTGCGGGTCTCGCCCCACGCGAACGCGCTCCCGGGCCGCATCGCGATGACCGAGGGCGGCACGATCGAGCTCGATTACGACGCGCGCGGGCGCGTCGCGCGCGCGAAGCTCGGCGAGCACGACGCGCGCCTCGAGCGCGACGACGACGGCACGATCCTCTTCGATCGCATCGGCGCGCGAGGTGTGCGGCGCTGGCGGCTCGGCGCGCGCGAGGTCACCTCGCTCTTCGAGCGCTTCGAGGCCGAGATCTCCCGCGAGGGCGAGCGCGTGATCGTGCGGGGCCCGACCGGCGCGCTCAGCTCGTTCGCGCTCGGCGGCGGCCGCTTCGTGCGCCGGCTCGCGAACGGGACCGAGGACGTCCTCGCGATCGATCCGGAGGGACGGCTCGAGGGGCGCCTCGCGCATCGTCGGGATCGCGACGGCGCGCTCTCGTCGTGGGCCGTTCGCTACGAGCGTAGCGGCGAGGGCGACGTCCTCTCCGTCTGGGACACCGCGCGCGGCGAGCGCCGCTTCGAGATCGACGCCGCCCATCGCCTCGAGGCCGAGCACGACGAGCGAGGCAATCGTCACCTCTTCACGCACGACGAGGCCGACGACCTCCTCGCGATCGGCGGGCGCTCGCTCGCCTGCCACGAGGGCCTCCTCGCGCGCGCCGGGCACGAGACGCTCACGCACGACGCGCGCGACCGCCTCTCCGTGCGCGAGGACGAGCGCGCTCGGCGCACCCGCTACGCCTACGACGACCTCGATCAGCTCGTTCGGGTCGATCTCCCCGACGGGCGGATCTGGCGCGGCAGCTACGACGGCCTCGGGCGCCTGCGCCGCTTCGGCATCGAGGGCGCGCAGACGGACCTCTTCTGGGACGGTGACCGCCTCGCCGCCGAGGTCGGCCCCGAGGGCGCGCTCCGCGTGCACCTCTACTCCGATGCGCGCGCGCTGATCCCGTTCGGCTTCGTCGACTACGAGAGCGAGCACGCCGTGCCCGAGAGCGGGAAGGCCTACTACGTCTTCCACGACGCGTCGGGGATGCCGACGCAGATCGAGGACGCGCAGGGCCGCATCGTGTGGTGGGCCGACCGCGTCGATCCCTACGGCGCGCTCACGCTGCACGAGGGCGCCGAGATCGACTACGCGCTCCGCTGGCCGGGGCACGTCTTCGATCGCGCGCTCGGCCTACACCACAACCGCTTCCGCGCCTACGACCCCGCGCTCGGCCGCTACCTCCAGCCCGATCCGCTCGGCCACGCGGGCAGCCCGCACAGCCTCCACGCGTACGCGCCCAACCCGCTCGTCGACGTCGACGTGCTCGGCCTCACGTGTGACCCGAGCCCGATCCACGAGGGCGAGGAGCCGCACGAAGGGCATCCGCTCCACGAGCACGCGCCTCGGAGGCTCCGTGCAGACGAGCTGACACCGGAGCAGTGGGTCCGTCGACTCACCGCACACGTGGCGATCCGCCTCCGCGCTGGGCTCGTGAACGGCCGCTGGGTCGCGCTTCCGACCTTCGACGACCGCCACTGGGACCCGACGACGCGCCGGCGCACGTTCGATCCCGACGGCAACACCGCCGAGCGGGCCGCGTACGCGCTCGCGCCCGACGGCATCGTGTACTCCGACGAGGGCGATCCGCAGCTGCGTGCGTACGCGATCCACGACGGCGAAGGGCATACCGCCGCCGTCACGATCGATGGCTTCAGCACGAGCCGCACCCGGAACATGGAGGCGGCCAACGCGCGAATGCGCGCGCTGGATCCCAACTGGGTCCAGCCCGAGGGGACGACGTGGCACGAGCTGCCCGACCGCCGGACGATGGTTCTCGTCCCGACGCCGCTCCACCAGCGGTGTCCCCACACCGGCGGCATCGCGCGTCAGATCGCGCTCGAGCGCGATGGCTCGGTCTCCGGCGCGGCGCGCGCTTCACCACCATCGATCTTGCCTCGACGCGCCGGCACGTTGCTGCGCGCGCTCGCGTCTCTCGTCGAATCCGATTAGTAGGAGGCTCCCATGTCCCTGGCTCCCCGTGTGTTCTCCCCCTTCGTCTCTCGACCCCCGCGGAGCGTCCTCGCGAAGCTCGCGCCGTCCGCTCGCGTGAGCGGCGACGATGCGGCGGCCTGGCAGCGCCTGCAGATCGCGGGTAGCGGCATGAAGATCGAGCTCCGCTGCGCGGGCGTGGCCGACGCGGGAGACGCTCTGCTCTCGACGATCCGCGACGCGCAGCGCGAGATCGTGCAGCGCGTGGGCGCGACACCGACATCGGCGGCGTTTCGGCTCCATCGCTTCGTGGGCCGTGCGCGTCACGTCTACACGCTCGAAGGCCTCGATCTGCGCGCCCCGGAGCAGCAGAGCTTGCTGATCGACGTGGCCCACCTCGTCGGGGGCGTCGCCCAGATCGAAGCGGGGTTCCTCGACACCGAAGCGCGCTGGCTCCTCGACAAGAAGGGCCGCGCGCAGGCAGGCGCGGCGCTCCCGCAGAATCGCGACGCGGAAGCGCGGCGCGCGCGATCGCAGCGCACGGCGCGCGGGCTGGGCCTCGACGTCGCGCCCGGCGTTGCGCCGCTCGAGGGCGTCGACGAGGCCGTCACGGCGCAACCGATCGACGTCGTCTGGCGCGCGCTCGCCCTCTGGCGGACCTTCCGCGAGACCTGCGGCGCGCCGGTCCTCTGGATCGAGCAGCAGCCCGACGTGCAAGCGCACGTGGAGTCGGCGCTGAGTGAGACGGAGCGGCGCGCGATCGCCGCGGGAGACAAGGACGTCGGCGGCGCGGCGCTCGAGTGCGCCTGGGCCCTCTGCTTCGCGCTCGGCGCGGTCGAGCTCGGGCCCGTCGGCCAGTGGTGTGTCGCGGAGCGCGCGATGGAAGCGCTCGACGCGATCACGCGGGCGGGCAATCTCGAGCGGCGAGGGCTGCGGCCGACGGCCGAGCTGCTCGACGCCGCCGATCTCTACCAGTGCCTCGCGTGGGCGGCGGCCGAGCGCGGCGGAGCGCTGCCGGCGCCGATGGACGCCTACGCGGTGTCGCTGCGCCTCAAGGCGCTGCGCTGGGCCCTCGTCGATCAGTACGCCGGGTGGGACGAAGTCTCGAGCGGCGCGTGAGCCCCTCAGTACGTCGGGCCGGGCTCGAAGTCGATCTCGCCGATCGGTAGCTCGTCCCGGCGGTACATGCCGAGCACGGTGACGATGTCGACGTCCATGCGGCGGTCCGCCGTGTTCATCGGGACCTTCGTGCGGATCGCGTCGCGCATCTCGACGCTCTTCGGGTGGCAGTAGCGCTCGCCGCGCAGGTCCACGGCCTGCGCGACCGTGAGCGCGTGGATCGCGCCGATCGTCTCGACGAGGTCGAGCACGCGCACGCACTCGCGCGCGCTGATCGTGCCCATCGAGACCTTGTCCTGGTTGTAGCTCTCGGTGCTGCGCGAGAAGACGCTCGCCGGCATGCTCATCTTGAGCGCCTCGGCCGCGAGCGCGCTCGCGCTGATCTCCATCGCCTTGAAGCCGTGGTGCGTCGGGCGATCGGGGCCCTTGCGCGCGACGAGGTTCGCCGGCAGGCCCGCGTTCGTGGCGGGGTTGCAGAGCATGCCGACCTGGCGGTCGAGCAGGTCGCCCACGTTCGCGACGACGTTCTTCAGCGTGTCGGTGACGAGGCACGCGTGGCCGCCGTAGAAGTTGCCGCCGTGCATCACGCGGCCCTCCGGCGCCTCGGGGCCGACGCCCTCGATGATCGGGTTGTCGTTGATGCCGTGCAGCTCCGTCTCGAGCATCTGGCGCGTCCACGGCAGGCAGTCGAGCACGAGGCCCGCGACGTGCGGCGCGCAGCGGATCGAGTAGCGGTCCTGCACGCGCGCCGGCGGGTTCGCCTGGTGCACGCGCTCGCGGATCCAGCGCGCGAGCACGCGTTGGCCCGGATGCGGCTTGAGCTCGTGGATGCGGTCGTCGAAGTGCGCGGCGACGCCGTGGAGCACGTCGCTCGCCATCGCGGTGAGCGTGGCCGTGAAGCGCGCGAGCTTGCGGGCGCGCATCCACGAGAGGCACCCGAGCGCGCTCATGACGCTCGTGCCGTTCATGATCGCGAGCGACTCCTTGGGGCGCAGCGTGAGCGGCGTGATGCCGAGCGCGCGGTGGCCTTCCATCGCGTCGATCTGCTTGCCCGCGAGCCAGGCCTCGCGCTCGCCGACGAGCAGCGCGCCGACGTAGGAGAGAGGTGTGAGATCGCCGCTCGCGCCCACCGAGCCTTCTTCCGGGATGCAGGGAAGCAGGCCCCGGTCGACGAAGAGGCAGAGCCGATCGAGCAGCTCCTGACGCACGCCCGAGTAGCCGCGCGAGAGCGATGAGGCGCGTACGGCGGTGATCGCGGCGGCCTCGCGCGCGCCGAAGATCGCGCCCGTTCCGCACCCGTGATAGCGGACGAGGTTGAGCGGCATCTGCTCGGCGACCTCGGGCGAGACCTGGAACTCGACCGACGCGCCGAACCCGGTCGTGACGCCGTAGATCGTGTGGCCGTTCTTCAGCGCGTCCTCGATGAACTTCGAGCCCGCCGCGATCCGTGCGCGCAGCTCGGCGTCCTCGTCGATGGCGATGCTCGCGCGGCCGTCGGCGATCGCGCACACGGCCTCGATCGTCAGCGGCGTCTTTCCCAGGTGAACGGTGGGCCTCATCGCGCGGGGATGTGTCACGGGCACGCGGATGCGTCGAGACGCGGGCCGAGACAGATCACGCACATGCGAGCCGTTCTCGTCGTCTATCCCGGGTGCGCCCACGGCGAGGTCGCGCCTCTTCTCACGCTGTTCGATGGCGCGGCGACGTGGACGACCGCCGGTCCGAGCCGCGCGGCGGTCGTCGTGCGTGAGGGCTTCGCGATCGCGGTCGATGCGGCGTACGCCGACGTCGCCGGCGAGGTGGATCTCGTGGTCGTGCCGGGGGGCGACTTCGGCTCGGTGCTCGAGGACCGCGCTCTCGCCGCGCTGCTCTCGCGCGCGCGGGTCGTCGCCGCGATCTGCAACGGGGTGCTCTTGGCCGGGCTCGCGGGGATCGCACGAGGTCGCGCCGTCACCCACACGGCGGTGCCGCGCTGGGCGCCACGCCCGGCGTTCGACGAGCTGCTCGCGATCGCCGACCGGGCCTTCGCCGGCGCGCGCTACGTCGACGAGGACGTCGTCGTCGACGGCCCGCTCGTCACGGCGAAGCCCTGGGCCGCGATCGACTTCGCCAAGAGAGCGGCGGTGGTGTCGGGCGCGCTCTCGCGCGACGAAGCCGCGTCGCGCGCGCGCTACCAGCGTGGCTTCCGCGACCGCACCTGGGGTGAGCCGTACCGGCGCTGGGCGATCCTGCTGACGCAGATCGAGGGCGTGCCGACCTCGCGTGCGGACGTGGAGGCGCACGTGGCGCATCTGCGCGCGCTCGAGCGAGAAGGGCGTCTCGAGATCGCGGGCCCGTTCCCCGAGCACGCCTCGGGGCTCGTGGTCCTGCGCGCGACGAGCCGCGAAGAGGCCCAGGCGATCGCGGCGCGCGATCCCTTCGTCACGCGCGGCGTACGCCGTCTCGAGCTCCGGCCCTGGCTGATCTCGTGCGACGACGACGATCACCTGCTCGGCGGCGCGATCTCGGAGCGCTGAAGCGATCGCGAGAGCGCGATCCCGCGAGGGCGGCCGAGGCGCGCGCGACGCCGCCCGCTCCCAGCTCGGCGCGGGCGCCCGCGCGCGAGAGATCGGGGCGCTCGAGCGTGCGAGACTCGGAGAAGATGCGAAGGAACGCTGCCGCCAAGGCCCTCGTCGGATCGTGGCTCCTCGTCTCGTGCAGCGCTCCGCCCGCCGACGCGCCGCCCCCGAGCACCGGAACGCCGCCGTCGCCCAGCGTCGCCGCACCGCTGGACCTCGCCGCGGCGCCGCCGTCGTCGGCTCCCCCGATGGCCCCCGCTGCTGCGATCGCCCCGGCTCCCCCCGCCACGGTGATGGCCGAGCCCGTGGACGCCGCGGTCGTCGTCGATCCCGGCGCGATCACCACCACGCCCGACGCGATGCTGGGCCCACCGATCCGCCTCGCATCGACGCGGCCCATCGGAACGCGCGCTGCGGCACGCGGAACGTTGCCGCGCGTGGAGCTCGCCGATCCTGGGGCGCAGGCGGCGCTCGACGCGCTCCAGGAGGGCCTCGCCTACGCGCGGTGCCGCGTGGAGCTCGCGCTCGAGGGCTTCGTCGCCGAGTCGTGTGCGTACACGGACGAGAACGGGATCACGTCGACGCAGGCCGAGCTCTTCGTGATCGACGGGCCGGAGGTCACGCATCTCGACCCGCTCGCTCTCTTCCTCGACGGCGCCACGCCCGCGGAGCTACTGCCGCGCCTCCAGTACGACCCGTCTGCGGCGACGATCCCGCTCGTCGTCACCGCGACCGGCATCGAGATCCGGTACGCCGAAGGCATCGTGCGTCGGCCCTGGCGCTCTCTCGCATCGATGCTGCGTGCCGACACGCCGCTCGGGGCGGCCCTGACGGCAGCCGGTCTCGCGCTGCCGCCGCCGGGCACGCCCTTTCCTCCGCGTCCGCCGCTCGGAGCGGCGCTGTGGGGCACGGACGCGTCCCTCGTGCTCGCGCGTGTCGAGCGACTGCCGCGCTCGCTCCGGGAGCTCGTGCGCTTCGTGGATCCGGGGGGGCAGCGGGTCGGCTGCGCGCTGGTGCTTCCGCCCGGCGTCGAGGCACCGCCCGACTTCACGCGGACGGCGTTCTACGAGGAGCCCATGTCGGCGTTCGTGCTGACGCGCGCGAGGACCGAGACCGTGCTGCACGAGAGCGCGGGCCCGCGCACCGATACCCTCGCGGCACGCCCGGCCGGCACGTACTTCGTCGCGCTGATCGGCTCGCTCGATCGCACGCTTTCCTCGCTGGGGCACGGCGGATGGACCTACGTTCTTCTGCCGCACGAGGGCGGCTGGGTGCCGGCGCGGACGCTCGAGCTCGCCGATCCGGCGACGACGTGCGCGCTGTTCGGTGAGCGGGACGGCATGACCGAGCGCGGGCTCGTGGCGGACGGCGGCGCGACGTACGTCTGGTCGCTCACGGGCTCGCACGTCGTCGTGCAGGACCTCACCGAGTGCGCGGTCGGCCAGACACGCTGGGACGGCGCGACGGCGGTGCAGCTCACCGACCTCGTGGTCTCGCCGGCGAGCGCCGAGACCGGCGCGCCGCTGCTCTTCGTCGAGGTGGGCCGTGACCTCGCCGTCCACGATCTCGTGCACGCGGAGCTCCTTCTCGCCCACGCGGACGACTTCGACACCTACCGCGTGCCGGTGCCGCGGCGTGCGGGCGTCGGCCCGTTCCCGCTCGGCATCACGACGAACGGGGCCGAGACCGTGTACGCGTGGTCGAACGGCGCCCTCGTTCCCGTGCCCTGACGTCGGCGCGCGGCAGCGCGGGCGCGCGTCGAGGGGGAGGCCACGTCGAGGTCCGAGACCCGGCGAGCTCGCGATCTACGCCGGCAAACGGCGGTCCTTCCTCGGGCGCGGTCGAAAAATAGTCGGTCACAAGGGCCCGAGACGCGGTCACATGGGGGGTGATGCTAGCTGCCTCCGCACCCCTGCCAGCGCCGGAAGATCCGGTGCTCTTGGCCATCACCCAGGGCGCGTATCGCGACGCGATCGTGCTCTGTATCCGCGCCCACGGCGCCTCGCTCGGTCGCCTCTGCATGGCGATGCTCGGCTCCCAAGCCGAGGCCGACGAGTGCGTGCAGGAGGTGCTGATCGCGGCGCACGACGGCTTCCGCGAGTTCCGGCACGAGGGCACGGTGCGCGCGTGGCTCTTCGGCATCGCGCGGCGCATGTGCGCGCGACGCCTCGAGATGCGCGGGCGGCGTGAGCGGCGCCTGCGTCTGGTGCACGACGCGAGCGAGGCCGCGCGGCTGCCGGACGAGATCTTCGAGCAGAAGCGGCGGGCCGAGCGCGTGCGCTGGGCGCTCGAAGAGCTGAAGCCGAGCGAGCGCGACGCGGTGGTGATGCGTTACCAGGCCGGCCTCGACTACGCGGAGATCGCGGTGGCTTGCGGGATCGACGAGGCGGCGGCGCGCAAGCGCGTGAGCCGGGGCCTCGCACGGATGAAAGAGCTCCTGGGCGCGGAGGTCGAGCGATGAGTAACACGGCAGACCGAATGGACAAGTTCCTCGACGAGCTCGGCCCGATCGTGGATGGCGATCGCGCCGCCATCGCGCGACACGCGGACTTCATGGCCGACGACGACCGCGCGCGCGATCTGCGCCACGACGCCGAAGAAGCGGCCGACGCGCTCGCGCACGGCGGCGACGACTGGGTGATGCCCGCCGATCTCGAGGCGCGCGTGCTCGGTGCGATCGACGCGAAGGCGAGCGGTGCGAGCTTCGCGCCCGAGCGAACCACGCAGCCCGGCTTCGACGATGCGAAGCACGCGGCGCGGACCGCGAGCACCGGCTCGACGAGCACCGACACGCCGGCCAGCCCGACGCCGGCCGCCAGCAGTCCGGCATCCACGGCGTCCGCATCCACGGCGTCCGCATCCACCTCTCCGGTCGAAGCCACGAAGCTCGAGGCCGACTCCGACGACGACGCGAGCGCGCCGGCGGACGGAGACGACGTGGACGGCGACGTGGCCCCGGTCGTCTCGCTCGCCGCGGCGCGCGAAGCGAAGGCCGCCGAGCCCGAGCGCGAGCCGGCGACGCAGAAGAGCGGCCTCGGCCGCGTCATCGTCCTCTTCTCGGCTCTCTCGGTGCTCGGTGTCGCGGCGGCCGCGGCGGTCGCGTTCTGGCCGTCCTCGGGGACCGACGAGACGACCACGACCTCGCCGACCGCGGGCGGCGTGACCGGGACGCTCGCGCAGGTCGTGCGCGCCGCCGCCGGCGAGACGGGCACGGGTGTCGAGGTCCAGCCGCCGGGCGGCAGCTACGCTCCGCTCGCGCTCGGCGCCGAGATCCCGACCGGCTCCACCGTCCGCACCGACGCGCGCACGCGCGCGCGCCTCACGCTCTCGGACGGCTCCGAGCTCGTCCTCAACCACACGACCGAGCTGCTCTTCGACGCCGCCCAGCCGCGTCACTTCGCGGTCCACGAAGGCGAGATCGTCGCCGACGTGACGCACCTCGACGAGGGCCCGCAGGCCGTGTTCACCACGCCGACCGGCCACGTGAACGTGGTCGGCACCGAGTTCGTGCTCTCCGCCGCCGAGTCCATCTCGAGCGTGCGCGTCACGCGCGGCAAGGTCCGCGTCGGCGGCGCGGGCGGCGGCCCCGAGGTCGACGTGGACGTCGGCGAAGAGGGCCTGCTCCGCCAGGGCCGCGCGCCCGAGGTCGCGCCGACGATCGATCTCGCGCGCGCGGTCTCGTGGGCCTCGCTGGAGGACGCCGAGTCCAATGGTGGGGGCTCCGAGCACGACACCGAGTCCACCGTCCCCGGCATCGGCTCGCTCCGTGCGCGCCGCCCCGGCGAGAGCCAGGACCGCGAGCGCCCGCTCTTCGTCGCCTCGCAGCACGTGCGCGTCCGCATCGCCGGCAACGTGGCGCGCACCGAGATCGAGCAGGTCTTCCAGAACGACTCGGGCGACCAGCTCGAGGGCACCTACCGCTTCCCGCTCCCGGCCGACGCGCGCATCTCGCGCCTCGCGCTCGAGGTCGACGGGCAGATGCAGGAGGGCGCGTTCGTCGCTCGCAATCGCGCGGCAGCGATCTGGCGCGGCGTGATCCGTCACGCCACGCCCGTCGCGCACCGCGATCCGCACGAGGAGTACGTCTGGGTGCCCGGGCCCTGGCGCGATCCGGCGCTGCTCGAGTGGCAGCGCGGCGGCAACTTCGAGCTGCGCATCTTCCCGATCCCCGCGCACGGCAGCCGGCGCGTGGTGATCGCCTACACGCAGCTCGTGCAGGCGAGCGCCGAGGGCCGTCGCTACGTCTACCCGCTCGCCCACTCGCGCGACGGCTCGCTCCGAATCGGCGACCTCGATCTCGACGTGCGCGTCGCGGGGGGCCACGGCGCCCACGCGAGCGGCTATCCGCTCGACGCGAGCGACACCGACGGCGCGCGTGCGATGCACTACGCGGCGCGCGACTTCCTCCCGGCCGGCGACGTCATCGTCGACTACGAGCGCCCCGAGGGCGACGCCGAGCTCTCGTCGTGGACCTACGCCGGCCCGGCCGCCACGGCGCCGCCCGACCACGCACGCGAGCAGGACGAGGACGTGGTCGCCGCGCAGCGCCAGCTCGCCGCGGACGGTCGCGGATACGTGGCCTTCGCGCTGCGGCCGCGCCTTCCGGCCCGCACCGAAGGCCGCCCGCACGACTACGTGCTGGTGCTCGACTCGTCGCAGTCGATGGTCGGTGAGCGCTGGCAGCGCGCCAGCACCGTCGCCGCGGGCATCGTCGCCGAGATGGATCGGCGTGATCGGTTCCGCGTCCTGGCGTGCGATCTCGACTGTGCGGAGTACGTCGGCGAGAACGGTGGCAACGGCGGGTCCGCCTCGCGCGGCACCTTCCGGTCGCCGAGCTCGGGGGAGGTCGCGGCGCTCACGAGCTGGCTCGGCACCATCGAGCCGGCCGGCGCGAGCGACCTCGTGCGCAGCTTGCGCGAGGCGAGCCACGTCGCGGGTCGCGCGCCCACGAGCGGCGAGGACGCTCGTGACGTGCACGTCGTGTACGTGGGCGACGGAATCGCGTCCATGGGGCATCGCGGGATGAGCGCGCTGCGCACCGCGGCCGAGGGCCTCGTCACGAGCGAGCACGTGGCGCTGACGACGGTCGGCATCGGCGAGGAGGCGGACGCGACGGCGCTCTCGGCGATCGCGCGGGCCGGCGGCGGGCACTACGTCGCGTTCGTGCCCGGCGCGAGGGCCTCGAGCACGGCCCTCTCGGTGCTGGAGACGACCTACGGGGTCTCGCTCCGTGGCGCCGAGATCACGCTGCCGGAAGGGCTGACCGAGATGGCGCCGGCCGAGGTGCCGACGATCCGTGCGGGCGAAGAGGTCGTGATCGTGGCGCGCATGGAGCGCCCGGAGGTCCGCGGCAACGTGGTCCTGCGCGGCACCGTGGGCGGCCAGGCGTTCGAGCAGACCTATCCCGTGCAGCTCGAGTCGACGAGCGCGGCGGGCAACCTGTTCGTGCCGGCGCTCTGGGCGGCGGGCACGATCGATCGCCTCGAGCTCGAGGGCCGCGGCGAGGACGAGGCGCGCATCATCGCGCTCTCGCGCGCCTACTCGGTGATGAGCCACCACACCTCGCTCCTCGTGCTCGAGAGCGAGGCGATGTACCGCGCGTTCGGCGTCGATCAGACGCAGCAGACGGCGCAGTGGACGGGCGACGAGGACGCGGAGGGCGACACGTCGGCGGGCGAGCAGCAAGTGATGGACGAGCTGCAGTCGCAGGCGCTCGCGGCCTCTGTCGGGAGCGAGGAGAGCGCCGAGCCGGCCGGTGGTCTGGACCTGGCCGGCGCCGGCGTCGGAGGTGGCGGCCTGGGCGAAGGCGACATCGGCCACGGCAGCGGCGCCGGCTACGGCTCGGGCGGTGGACGCGCGCGGCGGAGCGCTTCGCTTCGCGACGATGCCGATCTCGAGGCGGCGCCAGCCCGCGAGCAGGCGCGCATGGCGGCCGGGCCTTCGACGTCGGCCGCCACGACCGTGCCGCGGCCCGACGCGACCGCCGCGGACCGCGCGGCGGCTCCGATCGCTCCGGCGCAGCCGATGCCGACGACGCGCTCGTCGATGGGGCAGTGGATGCATCGCGTCTACTACCGCGTCGGAGACGTCACCGCGCAGGGGCAGGCGAGCGCGCGGGAGATCCAGCAGGCGAGCGACGCCGAGGCGAGCCTGCGCGTCGCTCCCGACAGCCGCGATCGCCACCGCGCTGCCATCCGTGCGCTCTCGCGCGTCGGCCGCGTGGATCGCGCGCTCGACATCGCCGACGAATGGATCGCTCGCGACCGGCTCGACGTCGAGGCCCTCGTCGCGCGTGCCGACGTGCTCGGCCGCATGGGTCGGCGCGCCGACGCGATCCGCGTGCTCTCGGGCGTGCTCGACCTCCGCCCCGGGGACGCGACGATGCTCGCGCGGCTCGCCGATGCGTTCGACCGCGCGGGCGATGCCGAGCGTGCGTGTGCGGTGCGCGTCTCGAGCGCCGACGCGACCCTCACCGACGCGAGCCTGGTCGGCGCGGCGCTGCGCTGCGAGCGCACGTTGGGCCAGCGCACGCTCTCCGACGCGCTGCTCGCGTCCGTTCCGGATGCGCGCGTCCGGGATCGGGCGAACGACGTCGCCGACGACGCGCCCGCCACGCGCGGCAGCCACCAGGACCTGGCGATCGACGCGACGTGGAACGGCGCGACCGATCTCGACGTCACCATCGTCGCCCCCGACGGCACCCGCCTCTCGTGGATGGGTGGCCGCACGACGATCGTCGGCTCGGACGCGTCGGCCCTCGGTCGCGAGCACCTCGGCCTGCGCAGCGCGCCGGTCGGCTCGTACGTGATCGAGATCGCCCGCACCGACGCGCCGGAAGGCGCGACCCCGGCCCAGCTCGGCCGCCCGATCACGGGAGAGCTCCGCATCCGCGCGCTCGACGACACCATGACGGTGCCCTTCCGTCTGGACGGGGCGCGCGTGGAGGTGGCCCGGGCCCGCATCCACCGCGAGTCGCGGCTCGAGCCCGTGCGTTGAGGGGAGGCGCTCGCGGCTCGATCGGCCGCGAGCGCCGTCGTCCCCGGGGCCGGCGACGAGCCCGAAGTGGATCGCCGCGATCCGGGACGCGGCGGCCCCCCGCTGACCGGGCACGGTCGACAGCCTCTCGTGGGCCGTCGTACAACGAGGTCATGCTGAAGGGTCCGCGGAACGCCGGTGGCATGCGGGTACGCGCGGTCTGCCTCGCGGCCGTCGTGTCGCTGGGCCTTCCGACCCCCACCGGGGCGCAGCGACCGGCCCTCCCCGCGAACGCGACCTACGGGGCCGAGCGGCCCGCCGTCCCCGCCGACACGGCTTCCGTGAGCGCGACCGAGCGGGAAGGCCACGTGTCGGTCGCCGCGACGGCCATCCTGGCCTGCGGCTCTCAGCCGCCGGTCACGGCCTCGGTGTCGGGTGGGCGCCTCGTGGTCTCGATCACGCCGCGTGTCGCTGGGACCGATGGGGATCCGCGTTGCGCGCGCGAGCTGAGCGCCTGGGTCGACCTCGGCGCTCGCCACCTGCCCCGCAGGGCGATGGTCGTTCTCCGCGTCGCGGGCCACGACGTAGCCCGCACGCGGATGGCCCACGAAGACGTGGTGCGGGCGCCTCCCTTCGTGCTCCCGCGGCGCTGATCGACGGCGTCCCACGATCGTGCGCGGGGCGAGCCGGTCGAGCACCGTCGGGGATTCCCCGACGGGCGAGGCGAAGTGGCCCCACGCCGTCCGTGTGGCGCCGTGTCGTTTCGGGGCGGCCCGCGAAACCGCGCGCGAATACTTCCCACGCTCGCGGCGCGAGCGCAGGATGGACTGCGTGCGCGCGAAGACTCTCCTCGCCCTCGCCACCATCCTCGTCACCTTCGCCCTCGCTCTGCCGCGAGGCCACGGGCAGACGTCGTCGGACGTGATCACGCCCGACGTGCGTCAGTCGCACGGTCTGTACTTCACGGCGACCTTCGTGCGCGACAACGGTCCGGACGGCGTCGTCGCGACGCTGCAGGGCGCGCGCATGGACACGGCCGTCCTCGATCTGAAGGACGCCGCCGGTCGCGTGAACTACGACACGCACATCCCCGAGCTCGAGGCGCACGAGACGAACATGCAGGGCGACGTCGGCGCGCTCGTCGCGCGACTGCACGCCGAGCACCTGCGCGCGGTCGCGCGGATCGTCTGCTTCAACGATCCGCTGACCGCCGTCGAGCACCCCGACCGCGCGATCCTCGACGGCCGGCCGCGCCACGACGGCGAGGTGTGGGTGAGCTGGGGCACCGGCGGCCAGTGGCTCGACCCGTGGGACGCGCGCAACCACGACATGATCGTGACGCTCGCGACCGAGGCCGCCGCGCTCGGCTTCGACGAGGTCCAGCTCGACTACATCCGCTTTCCGGTCGACGACGGCACCGAGTTCGCCTCGTATCCCCACGAGCGACACGACGTGGACCGGCGTCACCTGCTGCTCGATCTGCTCGAGCGCGTCGATGCGGCGATCGACGTCCCGCTCGGGGTCGACGTGTTCGGCATCCAAGCGTACTGGGGTGGCGACTCGTCGGGGCTCGGTCAGGACCTGGCTCTCTGGTCCTCGCACGTCGACGTCTACACGCCGATGCTCTACATGAACTCGATGCGCGACTGGAGCGTGGGCTCCGAGCATCGCGCGCGCTCGCTCGTGCAGCGCGGCGTGCACCGCCTCCGCGAGCGGCTCGGCGCCCGTCCCGTGATTCGACCCTTCCTGCAGGCCTTCGAGCAGGGCGCCGACACCTTCGACGAGGACTTCATCGCCGAGCAGCTCCAGGGCGCGCGCTTCGGCGGCGCCGACGGCTACCTCTTCTGGCATCCGGGCTCGATCTTCTCGGTCGTTCGCCGTGCCGTCAGCCTCCACGGCCCGGCCCACTGGCTCCGCGAGTTCCCGCTCCGCGACGAGGAATGAGTCGCGTGCACGCGCTCGCGGGCTCGAGCGGTACGAGGCTCCGCGGCGTGGGTGACGTCGGCTACGATGGCCGCATGACGTCCTCCAGCTCGCTCGTCGCTTGCTTCTCGATCGCGCTCGCCCTCGTCCCGGCTTTCCTCCCGGGCTGCGGCTCCACTCCCGCTGCGGGAGACGACGCGGCGAGCCCTCGTGACGCGGCCGTGGGCGACACCGGGGGCGGCGACGCCGGAGCGCCCGACGCGACGCTCGGCGACGCCGGCGCCGACGATGCGGGCTCGCCCGACGCCGCCACCGAGGATGCGGGCTCGCCCGACGCCGCCTCCGTGGACGCCGCGGCACCCGTCGATGCGTTCGCGGGCGTGGACGGCGGCGGCAGCCCGTGCGGCACGGCGCGCCCCTCGCTCACCGCGACCTCCGGCACCGAAGGCCTCGTCATCGCGCGCGATGGGACGATCTACTACTCGGTCTCGGGCGGCGTCGCGCGCATCACGCTCGCCGGGAGCGTCGATGAGGCATGGCTTCGCATCGCGAGCGGCGCGACGATCTGGGGCCTCGGGCTGGACGCCAGTCAGACGCGTCTGTTCGTCGCGTACGCGAGCGGCGACCAGCTCCTGGTCGTGACGGACCTCGACGCGACCCCGTCCTTCGTCCCGCTCGCGAGCGTGAGTCGACCCAACGGGGTCACCGTCGGGCCCGATGGAACGGTCTACGTGTCCGAGTTCACGAACGGGGCCGTGGTGGCCGTCGATCCCGCGACCGGGGCCACCACGACCGTCACGACGACGACCGTGCCGGGCGCCGACGGGGTCGCGTTCACGGAGGACGGGCGCCTGCTCGTGACCGCGTACTCGGCCGGGACCGTCGTCGCGCTGCAGCTGGATGCGGCGCACCACGAGACCGGGCGCGCGACGGTCGCCACCTCGGTCCCGAGCGCCGACGGCGTGGCCGTGGACGAGAACGGCGTGATCTACGTGGGCGGCGGCTCGCGCGTCTTTCGGATCGGGCCGGGCGGGACGCCCGACGCGACGCTCCAGATGGGCCGGGCCGGGACGGCGAACCTCGAGTGGGGCGCCGGCGCGCTCGACTGCCACGACCTCTACGTCGCCACCGGCGGTGGCCTGACGCGGATCTCGCTCACCGTCGGCCAGCGGGCCGTGCCCTGGCATTGACGCGTCGCGGTCACCGGCCGACGGGCGACCGACCCGGTGAGCCGATCACTGCTCGGCAAAGAGTGCTCGCCCCGGAGGACCCGTACGGGAGCGGGCTCGGCCCGCGGACGGTAGGGGCCGGAGCGGGCGAGCCGATCACTTCTCGGCCATCATCTCCACGGCCAGCGCGACGTCGTCCTTGCTGCCGATGATCAGCGGCACGCGCTGGTGCAGGCTCGTGGGCTCGACCTCGAGGACGCGCTCGTTGCCGGTGCTGGCCGCGCCGCCCGCCGCCTCGGCGATGAACGCCATGGGCGAGGCCTCGTAGAGCAGGCGCAGCTTGCCGTCGGGAGCGCTCTTGTCGCCCGGATACGCGAACACCCCGCCGCGCAGCAGCGTGCGGTGGAAGTCGGCGACGAGCGTGCCGACGTAGCGCAGGCCGTAGGGCTTGCCGCCGGGCGCGTCCTTGCTCTTGAGGCGATCGATCCACGCCTTGGTGCCGGGCGTCCACTTGCTCGCGTTGCCCTCGTTGATCGAGTACGTGCTCGCGCGCGTCGGGATGCGGATGTTCTCGTGCGAGAGGAAGAACTCGCCGACGAGCGGGTCGAGCGTGAAGCCGTGCACGCCGTCGCCGGTCGTGTACACGAGCATCGTGCTCGAGCCGTAGATCACGTAGCCGGCGGCGACCTGGTTCAGCCCTGCCTGCATGCAGTCGGCAGCGGTGCCGGGCCCGCTCTCGGTGACGCGCCGGTGGATCGAGAAGATCGTCCCGATCGAGATGTTCACGTCGATGTTCGAGCTCCCATCGAGCGGATCGAACATCAGGACGTACTTGCCGTGCGGGTAGCCGGCGGGGATCGGGATGACGTCCTCGTTCTCCTCGCTCGCCATCACGCAGACGTGGCCGCCGGCCTCCACGCAGCGCACGAGCACGCGGTTGGCGAGCTCGTCGAGCTTCTGCACGCTCTCGCCCTGCACGTTCGTGACGCCGGTGGCGCCGAGCACGTCGGCCAGGCCCGCCTTCTGGACCTTGCTGGCGATCACGCGGCACGCGAGCGCGATCGACTGGAAGAGGCCGGTGAAGTCGCCGGTCGCGCCCTGGATGCGGCGCTGCCGCTCGAGGATGTGACGGTCGAGCGTCCAGCCGAGCTCGTCGGACGAGGTGGGGCCGATGGACATGCGCGGATCGCTCATCACTTCACCACTCTTCTGGTTTCGGATCGCGCGGATGCGATCACGTCTTCTTGCGCGCGGGGCGCGTCGCGCCTGCCGGAGCGGCCTCGACGTCGGCGTCCTCGATCTCGAGCGAGGGAGCGACGCGCGCCTTGGTGGCGCCCTTCTTCTTCGCGCCGGCCTTCGCGTCCCCGTCGTCGTGGTCGAGCTCGACCAGGGCTCCGAACAGCGCGCCGATGGCCGACAGGTACAAGAGCGGGATGGAGGTCCACGGGATCCGCTCGCTCGCCCCGGGGCCGGGAATCGAGGGCCAGGGGATCGACGCCGCCGCGTACGTGGATGCGAGCCAGTAGAGCAGCGCCGCGACGCCGACGCCGACGAGCCCCTTGATGGCGGCCTCGATCCACGCGCCTTCCTTCCAGGGCGCGCGCCCGCCGAAGATGCCCGCGGTGCCGCCGACGCCGAGCGCGAGCAGGTAGGCGAGCAGCCCCCCGGAGGGCGTCGCCCAGTGCGCGCCGAAGCTCACGCCGGCGGCGATCGCCGCGCCGAGGACGAGACCCTTGAGGAGCCCGATGCCGAGCCGCTTGCCCACGCGGGCGCAAGCTACACCGAGGCGGGGCCGCGAGCTACGCTCCCCGCGATGAGCGCGCGCACGGCCTGGATCGGGCGGGGGCTGGCGAGCGTGGTCGTCCTGGCCGCGCTCGGCTGCGAGCCGGCGTCCGTCACGGGCGCCTGGTGCCAGTACCCGGCCGACTGTCGGCGGCCGAACGAGTGCAGCTTCCATCGCTGCCGGCCGCCCTGCGAGCGGAACGCGGACTGCGCGACCGGTCTCTGTCTCGACGGTCACTGCGGCGTCGAGCAGGATCGTGGCTGCGCCGGCCCGGTCGCGATTCCCTGCGCTTCGCAGCTCACCTGCGCCGAGGACCGATGCGCGCTCCGGTGCACGAGCTCGGCGCGGTGCGCACCGGACGGCGTCTGCCGGCCCGCCGCCGACGTGGACACGATGATCTGCGCCAACCCGGA
>JBGALT010000259.1:0-7587 GCA_044223665.1 Sandaracinaceae bacterium
GACAGGATCTCGACGCCGAGCTCGTGCAGCACCTTGGCTAGCTCGACGACGCCTCGCTTATCCGAAACAGAGATCAGTGCGCGGCGAATCATGGCGGCTGGTTACCACGTTCGCACCGCGATCGGATCACGGTCGGCGCTCACACCCCGCGAGCGCCGTCGGATCCCTTAGTTGCGCTCTTTTTTGGCGAGCGCCGCTTGCGCGAGCAGCTCGGCCCCGAGCTCGTCAGGCGACGGCGAACCCATCTTCAGCTTGAGCAATCCGCGCACTTCGACCTGGCGGATACGCTCGCGGGTCAGGTTCATGATCTCGCCGACCTCCTCGAGCGTGATGCCGCCGCGGTCCGCGATGTCGAGCGCGCAGGTCTCGGTCATCTCCCAGACCTCGAGGTCGGTGAAGTTGACCTTGATCGACCCGCGCACCGGATGGACGTCGACGTAGAGGTGGTACTTGCACGACACGAACGGGCACGGCCGCTCCATGTCGACGCACTCCGACCGCGTCTTCGGCTTCCAGTAGTCGGTCTCCGGGTAGAGCATCTTGCCGCGCGCGAGCTCGGTCTTGCTCAGGCGCCGGATCGAGATCGTGTGCGCGCGAGCGCGGTCGCGGCGCTTGCGCCGACCGTCTCCCGGCTCCCCCGTCGGGCTCGTCTCGTCGGCGCCCGCGAGCGCGAGGGCCAGAGAGCCCTCCGTCATCGCTGCCGTCGCCATGGTGTCTTCGCTTCGCCCCGCTGCTTCTTCCGTTCCGTCACGCATCGTCGCCTCCCACTCCGTTTCCATCCGCACCCCTCGCTTCGCCCGGCGAGAGACGCGTCACCCGTTCACACGTGCGCGCGTTGCATCCGCGCCCGCATGGACATCCGCTGCTCGATCTCGTCCAGGCGCCGCAAGAGGTCCGCCCCGACCTCGCGTGCCTCGCCGAGCTTCTTGAGGACGAGCTCGTCCGTCCCGCGCTCCTCGATCGCCTTCTCGAGCCCCGCGTAGAGACGCTCGAGCGTGCGCGAGAGCTCCTCGAGCTCGCCGCGCACGAAGAGGAACTCGCGCTGGATCTGCTCGATCGTGTAGCCCTGCCCCATCAAGCGCCGGATGGCGTCGAGGCGGCGGACGACCGTCGCGGGATAGAGGCCCTGCGATCCCCGGCTCTTGCCCTTGCGGCCCACGCGCACCGAGCGCGGCAAGAGGCCCAGCTGCACGTACTTGCGGAACGTCGCCTCGGTGAGCGACACGCCCGCCGCGCCGAACGCGTCGATGATCTGCTGCACGGTCACGCCGCGTGCGTGGGCGCGCTCGAAGGCGGCGAGCTTCTCCTCGCCGATCCCCCCGCCTCCCCGATCGCTCTCGCGTCCGTCGACCACCCGGGACCTCGCATGCGCTTCTCGCTCGAGGGCGATCCGCTGATGCGATCGCTTGCCCCGAGCGCGAGCGAATATGTTCTATTGAATAGATCGTTGTCAAAGAAAATGCGTCATCGATCTCGCTTTTGCTGCGATCACGAGTGATTCATCGATGATCCGTTCTCGCGCGGAATCGAGAGCGCGTACCTCCAGGCTGCGAGATCGGGTCGAATTGCGTCCGCGAGGACGCAACCTGGCGACGTATTCCGCGCACGGCGCGGCGCAGATCGCGACAGGAGAGACGCTCGGAACCACCTGCTTGCTCCGTGTGATCTGCGCGGCGCGCTGAGCGCCGCCTGTGTTCCAGGTGCGACCTAACGGTCGCAATTGCGATCGCCGAGAGCCTCGAGGGATCGCGCTTGCGAGCCTGGAGAGCGCCGGGCAGCATCCGTTCCGATGCGCTCCGCCCTGCTCGCCCTGGCTCTGCTCACCGCGTGCGGCGGACGCGGCAACGTGGGCTTCGGCGAGCGGTGCCGATCCGACGACGAGTGCGCGCGTGGGCTCTGCGTCGCCGGCGTCTCGGGTCGCAGCGCGGTCTGCACGATCAGCTGCGCGACGGGCGAGGACTGCCCGACCGGATGGTCCTGTCACGGCGTCACGCAGGCGAACGTGCTGGTCTGCGCCGCCGGCGCGAGCACCCCCTTCGGGATGTAGCTTGGCCACCCGAGGGAGTGATCCGCGAAGAGCCCTCGCCCCGGAGGGCCCGGACGGGAGCCGCCCGAGCAAGGGAGGAGCCGGAGACGGCGAGCCGGCCAGCGCCGCGCGCTCCGGCCCGGACCCTCGCGCGCTCGCGCGCTTCCGCCGGAACGGGGGCGCGCGGATCGGTGTCGTGCTGGTGATCTGCGTGCTCGTGCTCGCGGGCCTGGGCCCCTTCGTCGCGCCCCACGATCCCGATACCCAGTTTCCCGACGGCCTGGACGCGACCGGCGCCCCGCGAGGCCCCTCGGCGGCGCACTGGCTGGGCACCGACACGCTCGGGCGCGACGAGCTCTCCCGCCTCCTGCACGGCGGGATGCTCTCGCTCTCGGTCGCGCTCGCGGCGACCGCCATCGCCGTGGCGCTCGGGCTCGCCATCGGGGTCACCGCCGGCTACCGCCGCGGCGCGTTCGACCGCATCGCGATGCAGGTCGCCGACGTCACGCAGTCGATCCCCTTCCTCTTGCTCGCCATCGCCGTGAACAAGGTGGTCGACCGGCCCGAGGTCTCGACGCTCGCGATCCTGCTCGGGCTCCTCTCGTGGACCACGCTCGCCCGGATCACCCGGGCCAAGACCTGGCAGGTCCGCGAGCTCGAGTACGTGCAGGCCGCCCGCGCGCTGGGCATGGGCGGCGCGCGTATCGTCCTGCGCCACGTCCTGCCGAACGTGCTCGGCCCGGCGATCGTCATCGGCACCACGCTCGTCGCCCAGATGATCCTCGTGGAGTCCGCGATGTCGTTCCTCGGCGTCGGCGTCCAGCCCCCGACGGCGACGTGGGGGAGCCTGCTGCGCGACGGCGAGGAGATGATGAGCGTCTCGCCGCGCCTCGTGCTCTACCCGGGCCTCGTCATCGTCCTCACGGTGTTCGGGTTCAACCTGGTCGGCGAAGGCCTCCGCGACGCGCTCGACCCCAAGGACGCCGTGTCCGCCGCAAGCACCGGATCGGAGCGCGCCATGGGCGCCACCGCGTTCGTGGCCCTCGCCGCGATGGCCGTGGGCGCGTTCGTGTGGATGCCGCCGGTCCCGACGCACCCGGCGTTCCTCGGCGCGGGAGCGTCCGACGAGACGCCCACGCATGGAGGGACGTTCGTCTTCTGGCACGAGTCGGACGTGCGCGGTCTCGATCCGGCCGTCTCGTACGACGAGCTCAGCGGCATGGGGATGAAGCTGCTCTTCGAGGGCCTGATCGACTACGACGACCAGCTGCACTTCGTGCCCAGGCTCGCGCGCGAGCTGCCGACGGTATCGGACGACGGGCTCGTCTACACCTTCCGGCTCCGCACCGGCGTCCAGTTCCACAACGGGCGCGAGCTCGAGGCCGAGGACGTGCGCTGGTCGATGGAGCACATGCTCGCGCCGAGCACGCACTCGCCCGGGGTGGACTTCTACTCTCGCCTCGCGGGCTACGAGGCCTATCGGAGCGGCGAGTCCGCGCACGTGAGCGGCATCGAGGTGCTCGATCGCTACACGGTTCGCTTTCGCCTCGCGGCGGCCGACCAGACGTTCCTCAACGCGATGGCCATGCTCTTCGCCTACCCCGTGCCACGCGAGAACTACGAGGCACATCCCGACGACGTGGCGCGCCACCCGGTCGGCACCGGCGCGTTCGAGCTCGAGAGCTGGGAGCCGGGCGTCCGCCTCACCTTCCGACGGAACCCGCGCTTCTTCATTCCCGGTCAGCCCTACTGCGACCGCATGGTCTACGAGGTGAACCTCGATCGGCGGACGGCGTACATGCGCTTTCTCGCCGGGGACGTCGACACCATCCATCGCCAGTCGTCGACCGACTACCTCCAGTTCCGCACGCTCGAGGCGTGGCGTGCGTACTGGGAGGAAGCCCCGGTCCTCGACATGTTCGGCGTCGGGATGAACTCGGAGCTCGCGCCCTTCGACGACGTGCACGTGCGGCGCGCGGTCGCGTTCGCGATCGATCGGGATCGCTGGCGGCGCGCGCGCGCCAACCGCTTCGTCGTGAACGGGCTCCCGCTGCCCCCCGGCCTCGGCGAGTTCACCGAAGGTGTCGAGCCGCACCACCTCGACCTCGAGCGCGCGCGCGCGGAGATGGCGCTCGCCGGCCACCCGGTGCACCAGGAAGGCGAGCGCTGGATCGCCGAGGGCATCGACCCGACTCCGATCGAGTTCTGGCTCACGGAGGGAGACACCGGCCGCGTCTACGGCGCGTTGCTGCAGCAGGACCTCGCCCAGATCGGGCTGAGCGTCGAGGTGCGCCAGGTCTCGTTTCCGGTGTGGCTCGAGGAGACCGGTCACCGCCGGACGGTGCCGATGGCGCTCATGGGCTGGAGCGCCGACTTCCCCGATCCCTCGAACTTCCTCGACGTGCTCTTCCACTCGCGCTCGATCCACGAGACGGCCTCCGAGAACCGCGCGTTCTTCCACGACGCCGACGTGGATCGCATGCTCGACGACGCGCACGGCGAGCCGGACGCGCAGCGCCGCCGCGAGCGCTACCGCGACGCCGTGCGCCGCATCGTCGACCAGGCGCCGTGGGCCTTCGTGCTGACGGATCTGAAGCTCTACGCGTGGCAGCCCTACGTGCGCGGCTACGTACCGCACCCGGTGTGGGACCAGATGTACCGTGACGTCTGGCTGGACCTGCCGCGGCGGCGGAGCACGCTCGCGTTCCTGCGCGGCCCCGAGGGCCCGAGCGGCGTCGCGTCCCTCGGGCCTTTCCTCACCGCGCCCCTGGGGAGGCGGCATTGAGCGGCCTCGCGCGCTTCGCGAGGCGCCTGGGGCGCTCGATCGTGGTGGTCTGGCTCGCCATCAGCGCGGTCTTCGTGCTGACGAACCTGATCGGCGACCCGGCCGTCGCATCGCTCGGCCCCCGCGCGCACGAGAGCCAGATCGCCGAGTTCCGGCGTGCGCATCACCTGGACCGCCCCTTCGTCGAGCAGTACGCGACGTACCTCGGGGGCCTCGTGACGGGGGATCTCGGGCGCTCTTACCGCGACGAGCAGCCGGTGCTCGACGTGCTGCGGACGCGCCTGCCGCGCACGATGCTGCTCGGGACGATGGCGCTCGCGATGGAGCTCGTCCTGGGGATCGCCGTCGGCATCGCGGCGGCGCTCCGCAAGAACACGTTCGTCGACACCGCGCTGATGAGCCTCGCGTTCCTCGGGGTGAGCGCTCCGAGCTTCTTGCTCGGTCTCTTGTTCCTTCAGATCTTCGCCTTCCGCCTGGGCCTGTTCCCGGTCGGCGGCTACGGGGTGGACGCGCTCGACCACGTGCGCCATGGGCTCCTTCCCGCGTTCACGCTCGCCGTGCTCGGCGTCTCGACCTACGCGCGCCTGCTCCGGAGCGAGCTCGTCGAGACCCTGCGCGCCGACTACGTGCGTACGGCGCGAGCGAAGGGAATGCCGCGCTCGAGCGTCGTCTGGAAGCACGCGCTCCGGAACGCGCTCCTGCCCATCGTGACCGTCGCCGGGCTCTCGCTGCCGCTCGTGGTGGGCGGCGCGATCATCACCGAGAGCATCTACGACTGGCCCGGCGTCGGACGGCTCGCCATCGAGGCCATCTACACGCTCGACGTGCCGGTGCTCTTGGGGGTCGTCCTCTTCTCGGCCATCGCCGTGCAGGTCGGCAACGTCGGGGCCGACCTCGTGATCACATGGCTCGACCCCCGCGTGGAGCTCGGCGAGCGAGGGGACGAGTGAACGGATGAGGTGCGCGCCGGACGGCCGGTGCCCTCACCGAACCTCTCCCACGAACCCACGAAGTGGGAGAGGGATCGAGCCCATCGCTCACCGGGCAGGTCGTGGTCGTGGTCGTGGAGGACGGACCGGATGAGCGCGTGTCGAGCACGCAGCTCGTCCCCTCTCCCACTGGGAGAGGTCGGGTGAGGGCACCGACCGCCCTGCGCGCTCTGCGCCGGACGCGCGGCCGTAGCGGGAAGATGCGGCGGTCGGAGTCGTGACGCGGCGGCAGCACCTCCAGCACGTCGAGCTTGATGTGCTTGCGCTGCCCGCTCGGAAGGCGGATGACGAGCGCGCCTCGGCGTCCTCTCGCCGTCCACGCGGCAGAGGCCGAACTGGCGGTGCTCGACCCAGTCGCCCTTCGGCTCGAGGATCGCGTCGTCGAGCTCGTCGTGCGCGATCTTCGCGCCTGGAGCGGCTGCACGCGCTCGACCTCGGCCGAGACGGCGGCGACCTGCGCCCAGGGGACTCGCCGGTGCCGCGGGCGTAGGCGCGGGCGACGCGGCGGCGGTCGGAGCAGGCGCCGGCGCGGCGGGCACCGACGACGCGGGCGCCGGCGGCGCACGCACGGGCGCCGGCGGCGCGCCCGCCGGAGCTCGGCCTCGTGCGACGATGCCGGGCGTGCGCTCGCCCTTCCAGAGCGAGAGCCCCGTCGGCGGGTCCTCGTCCCGCTCGAGGCGGGCGTCCTCGAAGGCCTCGATCACCACCTCCAGCGCGAGCGCGGACGCGAGCGCGAGCTGCCCACCGACGACCTCGAGCCCAGCATCGGTCTCGCGCGAGAGCGCGCCGCGCAGCACGACGTTCGGCTCCCCGAGCCGCATCGACACGTTTCCTTCGAGCGCGACCGCGAGCAAGGGGCCTCCGACGCGGCGCGGCCGCGTCTCGGCCTCGCGCTCGGGGTCCCAGTGCACGAGCTCGGCCCACTCGAGGTGCCCCGTCGCCCGGATCCAGCCGGCGCGGATCCGCTCGCTCTCGCAGAGCTTCTTGAGCGACTGGACGACCTCTTCTCCGGCGTCCACGCGGGCCACGAACCTTCGGGAATGGCGGGTCTCGACGACGAACATGCGCCGGAGCTAGCACGGGGGAACGAGCGGGGTTAGACCGGCCCCGCCATGACGAAGAAGGTTCGGATCGAAGATCTCGGTGGCCACGTCGGCGACAAGGTCACGCTCGAAGGCTGGCTCTACAACAAGCGCTCGAGCGGCAAGCTCCACTTCCTCGAGGTCCGCGACGGGAGCGGCATCTGTCAGTGCGTCGTCTTCAAGGGCGAGGTCTCGCCCGAGCTCTTCGCAGCCGCCGACCGGCTCACGCAGGAGACCTCGCTGCGCGTGACGGGTGTCGTGCGCGAGCACGCCAAGCTGAAGGGCACCTTCGAGATCGGCGTGAGCGAGCTCGACGTCGTCACCACACCGGCCCGCGAGTTCCCCATCTCGCCCAAGGAGCACGGCACCGACTTCCTGATGGACAACCGCCACCTCTGGCTGCGCAGCAAGCGCCAGCACGCGATCCTGCGCGTGCGCGCCGAGATCATCGCGTCCATCCGCGACTACTTCGACTCGCACGACTTCACGCTCGTCGACGCGCCGATCTTCACACCCAACGCGTGCGAAGGCACGAGCACGCTCTTCGCTACCGAGTACCACGGCGAGCCGGCCTACCTGACGCAGAGCGGGCAGCTCTACATGGAGGCGGCCGCGGCCGCGCTCGGCAAGGTGTACTGCTTCGGACCCACGTTCCGCGCCGAGAAGAGCAAGACGCGCCGCCACCTCGCCGAGTTCTGGATGGTC
>JBGALT010000260.1:0-7792 GCA_044223665.1 Sandaracinaceae bacterium
GGGCGAGCACTCCTTGCCGAGCGGCGACCTTCGCCGGCTCGGCGGCGCCACCTTGCTTCAGCGTCGGGTCGCCGCGCTCGGGCGTCTTCTCCGGCGCCGCGACCGCGGGCGCGCCCGCCACCTGGGTGCGCTCGACCTTGGACGGAGCGCGATGCCCGTCGGCCTTCGCCGCGTCGGGCACCTTCACTTCGGCCTGCGACTTCTCGACCTCGGCGAGCGCCGCGACGACGGCATCGGTCAACGACGACCCGCTCGGCCGCCCCGACCCGCTCCCGCTCCTCCCCGACTTCCGATCGCTCATGCGCTACCGGCCTTCGGGCGCTTCGTCGCACACCGCATCGCCCCGACCGACCGCCGGAGGATAGTCCAGTCGCGCGCTCTCGTGATCATCGCGCACGTGATCCATTGCGCACCGGTCATCATTGCGGCCCGTTCCGATCGCCTGCCCCGGCGCGATCGTACCGGAAGAGGTGGCGCCCGACGCGGAATTGATCGCCCGGCTTCAGCGAGCGCTCGCCCCGGACGCGGATCGCCGTGCCGTTGGAGCTGCCGAGGTCCTTGAGCGCGAAGCGCCTCGCGGTGCGGTCGAAGGTGATCGACGCGTGGCGCCGCGACATGAAGGGGTCGTCGGTGCAGACGATGTCTCCCTGCTCGCGACCGACGACGGTCTCGTCGCGATAGAGGTAGTGGACGTCGCGCGCGACGCCTTCCGTCGTGTACTGCACCAGGCGCGCGACGCGCGGCACCTCGGGCGTACCGAAGACGAGCACGCCGCGGAGCATCGCCGGCCCGAGGGGCGCCTCGGTCTCGGGCAGGACCTCGAAGCGCATGACCTGCTGCCCGAGCAGGAGCGAGTCGCCATCGAGCAGCTCGACCGACTCGCGCAGCCGCACGTACACGCCGTTCAGGCTGTCGAGATCGCGGACGACGATGCCGTCCTTCTTCACCAGCAAGCGCGCGTGCCGCGGCGAGAGATAAGGATCGTCCGTGAGCTGGATCTGCCCTTCGGAGCGACCGATGTCGGTCTGCTCGTCGAGGAGCGGGTGCGAGCGACCGTCGGTACCGTCCTTCAGGATCGCGACCAGCGTTCCGAGCAGCGTGCCGCGCTCGGCCACGTTGGGCTGATCGAAGTGCGTGCGATCGTTGCGGGACATCGGCGGCTGCGCGGGCGGGGCCGGCGCCGGCGCCGGCGCGGCTCCACCGCCGGAGAACGCGTAGGCGGCGACCGCCGCCCCGACCGAGGGCTGCGCCGGGCTCGCCGCCTGGGCACCGGCATCCGAGTAGCGCGCGCCGCAGAACTTGCAGAACTCCGCGCCTGCATCCCCCGCCGATCGACACCGCCAACAGACCGGTGGCTGGCCGCGCGCGAACGCGGGCGCTGGCGCGGCCTGCGGCGGGGGAGCCATCGGCGCGGGCGCTGCGGGGACCACCGGCGCGGCGGCGGTCAGGGGGTTGCCGCAGTTGTTGCAGAACCGCATGTGGGGCGGGTTCTGCGTGCCACAGCGAGAGCACGGTCCCGGCCCGGCAGGCACTGGCGCGGCGCTCGGCCCGGGGCTCGGGGCGTATCCGTAACCCTGCGGCGCCGAGAACGAGGCCGGGCTCGCGTTGCTTCGTGCCAGGCCCGTCGGCGGTGTGGGGAGCGCTTGCGGTCTCTCACCGGGCGCGAGCTCCCCGAGGCGCTGACCACAGTCCTGGCAGTAGAGACTGCCCGACGGGTTCACGCGTCCGCAGTTCTTGCATTGCATCGTCGGAGCGTATGGAACCCCGGCCACGCTCCGCGCGTCAAGGATGGAGCGAAGGAATCCCCACGGTTTCGCGGACCCAGCCCTCGACGCGAGCGGCGCGGGCTGACCCGAGCACGTCGGGCGCCCCTCGGGACACCCACGCCGCACGACCCGCACCCCCAGGCTTCCCAACCGCCGCGCCGTTCGGGTAGCATCCCCCGCGATTGCGGGCCCGAGCGGGCCCGCGAGAGGAGAGTCCGATGAGCGATCAGGCCAAGTACCTCGACACGTTTCCGGCGTGGCTCCGCGCCCTGGGTGAAGATGCGGAGAAGCTCGGCGGCGTGCTGGAGAACGGCGGGCTGAGCGACGGCTCGCGCGAAGCGGTCGCCGGCGGGCTCAACTATCTGTTCAAGTCGCTCGACCTCATCCCCGACGGCATCGACGACATCGGCTACCTCGACGACGCCTTCGTGCTGCGCGTCGCCGCCGATCTCGCGGTCACCGCCGACGACGGCAAGGGAAGCGCCGAAGGCCTCAAGGCGATCGGTCCCCTCGCCAACGACGCCGACGTGGTGCGCGAGTTCCTCGGCAAGGACTACGCGCGTCTCGAGTCGTACGTGAAGGGCCTGAAGAAGGGCGCCGCGCGCGGGCGCAGCGTCGGCGACATCCTCGGCGACGCGTCGGTCCGCGGCGACTTCCTCAGCGACGTGCGCGGCTTCTCGAAGACGTACGAGCCGCCGAGCTTCGCGCGCGAGGAGCGCAACCTCATCAAGCTCAAGGCGTTCTTCGACGCCAAGCTCCCGAAGTGAGGCCGCGGTGAATCGACGTGAGCTGTTCGCGGCCTCCGCGAGCGCGGTCGCCGCCAACGCCGTGTGGGCGCTGACCGGGTGCGGCGCGCAGTCGGGGGCCACCGGCACGCCGGTCGAGCACCCGCCGGCCCAGGGGGGTGCGGCGCTCGACGAGCTCATCCGGCGCGCCGCCGAGTGCGCCGCCACGTGCGAGACGTGCGTGGCGCGCTCCATCGAGCACACCGCGGGCGGCATGTCCGCCATGGCCGCGTGCGCGCGCCTCTCGCGCGAGTGCGCGGAGCTGTGCCGCGCGGTCGTCGTCCTGGCGACCGCGGGGAGCACGCGCTTGCCGGATCTGGCTCGGATCTGCGCGGCGGCGTGCGACGAGTGCGCGGAGCAGTGTCGGCAGCACGCCTCGATGGAGCCTGCTTGCGCGCGCTGCGTCGAGGTCTGCCCGGCGTGCGCCGAGGCCTGTCGCGCCGTCGCGGCCTGACGGGCGCTCGCGCCACGCGAGGGCGCAAACGAGACGAGGACGAGAGCCCAGGCCCTCGTCCTCGTTCGCTCTCGAGCGCTCGCCCGACCCGGCGGCCCGCTGGGGCGCGCGGAGACGTCCGACGTCAGAGCACGCCGCGCTTCTCCTGATCGCGCTCGATCGAGCGGAACAGCGCGCCGAAGTTCCCCTCTCCGAACGAGAGGTGGTTGTGGCGCTGGATCAGCTCGAAGAAGATCGGGCCGATCAGGTTCTTCGTGAAGATCTGGAGTAGGTACCCTTGCGGATCGCCGTCGACGAGGATCTGCGCGCGCGCGATCGCCCCGCGATCCTCGAGCACGCCCGGGACGCGATCGAAGACGGTCTTGTAGTAGTCGGGATCGATGTCGAGCGTCTCGACGCCCGTCGCCGAGAGCCCCTCGAGGCTCGCGAGGAGATCCTTCGAGAGCAGCGCGAGGTGCTGGATGCCCGCGCCCTTGTACTCGCGCAGGTACTCCTCGATCTGCGACTTCGACTCGGTGCCCTCGTTGATCGGAATGCAGAACTTCCCGCACGGCGAGCGGAGCGCGTAGGACACCAGGCCCGTCTTCTGGCCATGGATGTCGAACGTGCGCACGTCCGTGAAGCCGAGGACCTCGCGGTAGAACGAGCGCCAGGTCGCGAGCGCGCCCTTCGGCACGTTGTTCGTGAGGTGGTCGACGACGAGGAAGCCGCGGTCCTTCACCACGCGGGGCTTCGGATCCGGCACGAAGCGATCCTCGAGGATGCGCGCGTTCTTCTGCACGAAGTAGAGGAGCGAGCCGCCGATCCCCTCGATGGCCGGCGTGCCCGGGAACATCGAGGCGCCCTCCCAGCGCTTGCCGCCGCGACGCACGGCCTGCTCGATCGCGTGCTGCGCATCGTCGACCCACCAGCCCATCGACGGAATCGAGGGGCCGTGCTCCTTCGCGAAACGAGCGGAGTACGTGTCCGCCTCGCGGTTCACGAGGCAGATGCAGTCGTGCTGCTGCCACAGCTCCACCGCGGCGCGCTTGTGATGGCGCGTGCGGCTGAACCCGAGCGCGGCGAAGAGATCGCCGAGGTGATCGAGCTGGCCCTCGCTCGGAGCGCAGAACTCGACGAACGCGATGCCGTCGATGCCGATGGGATTGGTCTCGCTGATCGTCATGCTGCTCACTTCTCCTGCCAGCTCTTCCAGTAGTCCACGTTCTCCACGCGCGGCGCCTGGCTGCACGGGCGCAGCGGCGAGCGGGTGTCGATCATCACGGCCACCTCGTCGGTGCGCTCCTTCGTCGCCGCGGCCTTCACCGCGCCGGGCTGCGGACCGTGGTGGATGCCCGCCGGGTGGAAGGTGACCATTCCGGGGCCCACGCCAGCGCGGCTGAAGAAGCTTCCGCGGTGGTAGAAGAGCACTTCGTCGTAGTCGACGTTCGCGTGATAGAAGGGCACGCGCAGCGCGAGCGGATCGCCCGTCTCGAGCGGCCGCGGCAAGAACGTGCAGACCACGACGCCGCCCGCGACGAACGTGGCGTGCGCGGTCGGCGGCAGGTGGTAGCGCTCGCTCGAGACGGGACGGATGTCCTGCGTGTGGAGGCGGAACGGCGCGAGATCGCCCTTCCAGCCGACGGTGTCGAGCGGATCGAAGGGATAGAAGAGGCGCCCGTGCGCACCGCCGCGCTGCACGCGCAGCTCGTGCTCGGCACCGGCGCGGGGCGGCGGCATCTGGGCGACGTCCGGCACCTCGCACATCTCGGGATCGAAGAGCGCGTGCCGCCCGAGCAGGCCACGGTCGGGGACCTTGACCTCGGCGGCCGTCTCGATGACGAGGAACGTCGAGTGGTCCGCGGCATCGAGGCGGTACGTCACACCGCGCGGGATGACGAGGTAGTGCCCGGTCTCGTAGCCCATCGCGCCGAAGTCGCTCCTCGAAGCGGCCGCGGGCCCTGGGGACGAAGCACCTCGTCGGCGTCGGCGTTGCGGAACGAGTAGGGCATCGCGCCGTCGAGGCGGCGAGCGAGAGGCGCACGCCGTCGCCCTCGAGCAGGCCGGTGCGCGTCGCCGTCCAGTCGCGACCGGGCGCGGCCAGCTCGCTCGCCTGGTAGGCGCGCGGCCGCAGCTCGCCCTCGATCCGGGTCCAGCCGACCGGCGCGTGCCGACGGTAGAGGTGGCTGGCGCGGCCGAAGAAGCCATCGCGGGCGATCTCTTCTTCGACGGTGCCTTCGGGGATGGCCACGTGGGCCTGGCGCGCAACGGTTCCGCGGACGTAGCTCATCGTTGGGGCAGCTACGCACCTACCGGCCGCCGAACGTGCGGCCCCTCACCTGACCGCGAGGCTCTCCGCGCTCGGCCCGGCCCGGGGCGCGCGGACGCCGTCCACGGTGACGCGGTACGTCACGAGCGTGTGTCCTGAACCGTCGTTCGTATTCCGGCGGCGCTTCGACACCCGGCGCGCTGCGTCGTATCAACCGCTCGGCCCGATTTCCATGGGCCTTTCGAGGGACGAATGAACCCGATCCTGATGACCGTGATCTTCGTGGGGACGCTGGGCATGTTCGCCTGGAGCGCCCAGCGGCGTACGCGGCTCTTGCTCGTCGGCGCGCCCGACACGGAATTCACCTTCGACGTGTCGTCGCTCACGAAGCGCATCGAGAACGTCCTCGTCTACGCGCTGGGCCAGAAGAAGATGGCCAACAACCCCCGCTACTCGGCGGCGGGCGTGGCGCACATCGCGATCTTCGCGGCGTTCCAGATCTTGCTGCTCAACACCGTCGTCCTCTGGGGCCGCGCCTACGACGAGTCGTTCGACTTCTTCGGCCTGCTCGCCGAGGACAACATCGTCGGGCAGCTCTACTCGCTCGCGAAGGAAGTCATCGTCGGCCTCTGCATCGCGGGCTGCGGCGTCTTCTTCTACTACCGCGTCATCTCCCCGCAGAAGCGCATGACGCTGAGCGGCGAGGGCCTGCTCATCCTCTTCATCATCGCGACGATGATGATGGCCGACTACCTCTACGTGGGCGGCCGCTTCGCGCTCGAGGGCAACGCCGAGTGGCACTGGTGGGCGCCCGTGGGCTCGGGCCTCGGGCTCTGGTTCCGCGGCTTCTCGCCCGGCACGCAGCTCGTCCTCGAGCACCTCGGCTTCTGGTGGCACGCGACCTGGGTGCTGCTCTTCCTGAACATCCTGCCGTACAGCAAGCACTTCCACATCATCACGTCGCTGCCGAACGTGTTCGGCCAGAAGCTCGACCCGCTCGGCAAGCTGCCCGACGTGGACGACATCGAGGGCAAGATCGAGCGCGAGGAGCCGATCGGCGTCGGCAAGATCGAGCACCTCGACCAGAAGCAGATCCTCGATCTCTACACGTGCACCGAGTGCGGGCGCTGCTCGGACAACTGTCCGGCGTTCACCACGGGCAAGAAGCTCTCGCCCAAGCACCTGACGCTCGCGCTGCGCGATCACCTCTACGACCTCGAGGAGCACTTCCTCGGCAACAACGGGATCGAGGCGCCCGGTGCCAAGAAGGTGGACGCGAACGCCCACGTGCACGGTGATCCGCCCGAGGGCGCCTACTTCCGGAAGGCCGAGGACGTGCAGCTCGTCCCCGACATCGTGGCGCCGGAGGTGATCTGGGCCTGCACCACGTGCCGCGCCTGCGAGGAGCAGTGCCCGGTCAACATCAGCTACGTCGACAAGATCGTCTCGATGCGCCGCGCCGAGATGATGGTGAAGAACGAGTTCCCGAAGGACCTCCAGAAGGCCTTCAAGGGCATGGAGACGAACGGCAACCCGTGGAACCTACCGGCGATGGACCGCGGCAACTGGGCGACCGGGCTCGACGCGGAGGGCGTGAACGTCCGCTTCCTCGCCGATCATCCGGACGCCGAGGTCGTGTACTGGGTCGGCTGCGCCGCCGAGTACGACGACCGCAGCAAGAAGGTCGCGCGCGCCGTCGCGAAGCTGCTCGACCACGCCGGCGTGAGCTGGGCGGCGATGGGCAACGAGGCGACGTGCACCGGCGATCCGGCGCGGCGCGCGGGCAACGAGTACCTGTTCCAGACGCTCGCGAACGCGAACGTGGAGACGCTGAACGGCGCGGGCGTCGACAAGAAGGTGGTCCTCACCGCCTGCCCGCACTGCTTCAACACGCTGAAGAACGAGTACCCGAGCTTCGGCGGCAAGTACGACGTGGTGCACCACTCGGACTACCTGAACGGGCTCATCGCGCGCGGCTTGATCACGCCGACGAAGGAAGTGCGCGCGAAGATCGCCTACCACGACAGCTGCTACCTCGGCCGCTACAACGACGTGTACGAGTCGCCGCGCTCGATCCTCAAGGCGATCCCGGGCGTCGAGCTCGTCGAGGTCGAGTACTGGAACAAGCAGAAGGGCCTCTGCTGCGGCGCCGGCGGTGCGCAGATGTGGAAGGAGGAGGAGCACAGCCACGGCGACAAGGCGACGCGCGTGAACAAGAAGCGCACGCTCCAGCTCCTCGACACCGGCGCGACGAAGGTCGCCAGCGGCTGCCCCTTCTGCATGACGATGATCTCGAACTCGATCGACGACGTGCACGCGGAGCGCGAAGAGGCGGGCGCGAAGGTCGAGAACCTCGACCTCGCCGAGCTGCTCGACCGCAGCGTCGACTACGACGCCCGCCCGGCGCGCGAAGAGGCCGCGGCGGAGTGATCGGCAAGGAGTGCTCGCCCCGGAGGGCCCGGACGGGAGTGGGCGTAGCCCGCGGACGGAAGGGGCCGGAGCGGACGAGCCGATCAGTGATCGGCAAGGAGTGCTCGCC
>JBGALT010000032.1:0-57619 GCA_044223665.1 Sandaracinaceae bacterium
CACCTTCGCTCCCGCGTCGAGCTGCACGTCGACGCCTTCCTCGTCCTGCGCGATGCCGACCACGCGCCGGCCGCGCAGGAACACGACCCCGCGCTCGCGCGCCGCCTCGGCGAGGACCTCCTCGATGCGGAGCTGCGCGAGCGCGAGCCCGTACGGGTGACGCGTCGGACAGTCCGAGAGGTCGAGCGTCGTCCCCCCGAAGCTCGCGAGCTGCATCGTCTTTCCCGTCGCCAGGAAGCGCTCGGCGAGGCCGCGCTGATCGAAGAGCTCGATCGTGCGCGCGTGGAAGCCGCCCGCGCGCGTACCGGGAATCGCTTGATCCGGGCGCGGCTCGACGACGACGACGTCGACTCCCGCGATCGCCAGCTCCGTCGCGAGCGTGAGCCCCGTCGGTCCGGCGCCGGCGATCACCACGGCATGGGCCATCCGTTCGTGCTTCGTCATGTCTCGGCACTCTGGCCCGGCGATGGGGGCTCGTGCCAAGTCCCCGCTCGTCAGCCGAGGCCGATCTTCTTCAGGCGTCGCCACAGGGTCACGCGGCTCATGCCGAGGAGCTTCGCGGCCTTCGCGTGCTTGCCGCCGGCCTGGGCCAACGCGGCGCGGATCCGGCGCGCGTCGGGGTCGCCCTCGATCGGCTCGGCGGTGGAGAAGACCGCGTCGCTCGTCTCGGGCCGCACGATCTCCTCCGGCAGATCGGCCGGCACGAGCACCGGCCCATCGCCGATCACGTAGGCGTACTCGAGCGCGTTGCGCAGCTCGCGTACGTTGCCCGGCCATGCGTAGCGCTCCATCAGCGCGCGCGTGTCGGGCGCGAAGCTGGCGATCTGGCGCCCGCCCGCCGCGTTGAGCTCGTCGAGGAAGCGGGCCGCGAGGAGCATCACGTCGCCCGCACGCTCGCGGAGCGGCGGCAGGCGGATCGGCACCACGCGCAGCCGGTACATGAGATCCACGCGGAAGCGGCCCTCCTCGGCCAGCTGTCGCAGCGAACGGTGCGTGGCCGCGACGATGCGCACATCGACCGGGATCGAGCGCTGCGCACCGACCGGCATCACCGTCCGCGTCTCGAGCACGCGCAAGAGCTTGGCCTGCAGCTCGAGCGGCATCTCGCCGATCTCGTCGAGGAAGAGCGTGCCGCCGCTGGCGGCGCGGAACAGGCCCGGCTCGGCGCGGACGGCGCCGGTGAAGGCGCCGCGCTCGTGGCCGAAGAGCGCGCTCTCGAGCAGGCTCGGCGGAAGCGCCGCGCAGTTGATGGCGAGGAAGGGGCCGGTCTTCCGGTGCGACAGGCGATGGATCGCCTGCCCGACGAGCTCCTTGCCGGTGCCGGTCTCGCCGCGCACGAGCACGCTGACGTCCCGCGCGGCCGCACGTTTCACGATCCGGAACAGCTGCTTCATCAGCGGGCTGCGGGTCCAGAGATCCTCGAGCGACTCGGGCGCGTCGCCCTCGGCGCCCGGGTCGACCTCCTCGAGCACGAGCACGTGCCCACGCAGCGCTCCGTCTTCGGGGAGCGGCGAAGCGCGCACGAGCAGGTGCTGGGTGCCCTCGACGCGCGGGCGCACGATCGTCGCCGTGATGCTGCGGCCCTCGGCGAGCGCGCGCGCGACCGGCCGCTCGAGCCGATCGCCACAGAGGATCGCGACCGCGGGCTCGCCGATCTCCGGCGCGACGCCGAGCACCGGCTCGGTCTCCGGGGAGGCCGCCACGATGCGGAGCGAGCGGTCGAGGACGAGCGCCGCGCCACCCAGGCGCCCGAGGGCGGCCTGGACGAGCGCGGCGTCGGCGAGATCGGAGCGGCGGGGCATGCCCCCGGAGGTTACACCGTTTCAACCGCGCGAAACGTCGCGGTCGCGCGCCTCACCACGCGCTCATCGGGCCGATGTCGATCACGCGGTGACCCGCGCTACGGAGCATCTGCGCGGCGGCGGCGCTGCGACCGCCGCTCCGGCAGTAGACGACCACGTCACCGTGCGGCGCGAGCTCGGAGAGCCGCCCGCCCAGCTCCTGCACCGGGATGTTCCGCGAGCCGGGGATGCGCCCGCTCGCATGCTCCTCGCGCGTCCGGACGTCCAGCAGCACCGCGCCGCGCTCGACCCAGCTCTTCGCTTCCTTCACCGTGCTCGTGCCCATCGTCGTCTCTCCTGGTTCGTCGGCCGTCGCCGGCCGCGACCGAGGTCGAGCAACCCGCGTTCCAAGGGCCGCGCGCCCGATGCGGGGCGCGAATCGCGCGAGCGATGCAACACCACGAAGCGTACGTGCAACTTCGCGTGGAACGGCGAAACGCGCTCGATCGGCCACGATTCGTGCTCTCTCCGTCGATCGAGGCTCGCCGGCGCTCGGCACGTGTGATGCAGCGACGAAACACATCGGAGGTTCGTCATGCGGATCCAGCCCTTCTTCGACACGCGCACGTTCACGCTCAGCTACGTCGTCTTCGACCCGAGCACGCGGGACGCCGTGATCATCGACCCCGTCCTCGACTACGACCCGGTCGGCTCGTTCACGTTCACGGAGTCGCTCGATCGGCTCTCCGACTTCGTGAAGAAGGAACGGCTCAACGTGCACTGGTCGCTCGAGACGCACGCCCACGCCGACCACGTGAGCGGCTCGGCGATCCTGAAGCGCCGACTCGGCGTGCGGGTGGCGATCGGCGCGCCGATCGTGCGCGTGCAGGAGACGTTCAAGGGCTTGCTCGGGCTCACGCACCTCGCCACCGACGGGAGCCAGTTCGATCGGCTGCTGAGCGATGGCGAGCGGATCGAGGCCGGAAGCCTGCGCATCCGCGCCATCGCCACGCCAGGCCACACGCCCGCGTGCATGACGTTCGAGATCGAAGACGCGCTCTTCACGGGCGATCTGATCTTCATGGAGGACTACGGCACGGGGCGCTGCGACTTCCCGGCCGGCAGCGCGGCCGCGATGTACGACTCGATCCAGAAGCTCTACGCCAAGCCCGACGCGACCCGCGTCTTCCCCGGCCACGACTATCCTCCGGCCGGTCGCAGCTGGCGCGCCGAGACCACGATCGGCGCCGAGAAGGCGAAGAACCCCCAGCTCTCCGCCGAGACCTCGCGCGACCAGTTCGTCGCGATGCGCGACGAGCGCGACCGGACGCTCGCCGCCCCGAAGCTGCTCTACCAGTCGGTGCAGCTGAACGTGGACGCCGGCCGCATGCCGCCCGAGCACGACGGAAAGCGCGCGCTCGTCATCCCGATGAACCTGATGCGCCCGGCCGACGAGCTCGGCGAGCCCCGCCTCGCCGAGGCGAGCTGAGCGCGGAGGACCCGGCATGGACCTCTTCTCGGCACCCGTGGCGCTCGGCGCGCTGCTCGCGTTGGTCGTCGGCGGCACGCTCGGCTTGCTCGGCGGCGGCGGGTCGATCCTCACGGTGCCGATCCTCGTCTACGTCGTCGGGCTCGACGCGCACGCAGCGATCGCGCTCTCGCTGCTCGTCGTCGGCGTCACCAGCGCTGCGGCGCTCGTCGGGCACGCGCGCGCGGGGCGTGTGCGCTACCAGGTCGGCCTCGTGTTCGGTGCCACGAGCATGATCGGCGCGTACGGCGCGGGGCAGCTCGCGCACCTCTTGCCGGCCACGCTCCTGCTCGTCGCGTTCGGCGCCATGATGCTCGTCACGGCCGTCGCGATGATGCGGCGCGGAAGTGGCGGTGACGAGAACGTCGATCGCGTGGAGCCGCGCCTGCCGATCCTCGCGATCGTCGCCGAGGGCCTCGTCGTCGGAGCGCTCACCGGTCTGGTCGGCGCCGGCGGCGGCTTCGTGGTCGTTCCGGCGCTCGTGCTCCTCGGCAAGCTCCCGATGCGCACGGCGGTCGGCACCTCGCTCCTCGTGATCACGATGAACTCGTTCGCCGCGCTCGCGGGTCACGCGGCGAGCGTCTCGATCGACTGGCCGCTCGCGATCGTCCTGACGACGATGGCCGTGCTCGGCAGCGTCCTCGGGTCGACCTTCGCTTCGCGCGTCCCACAGGCGCTCCTCAAGCGCGGCTTCGCGTGGCTCGTGGTGGTGATGGCGATCTTCGTGCTGATCCAGGAGCTCCCGCGTGCGCTCGGGGTCGCCGTCGGGCTCGCGTGGCCGGTCGTGCTCGCGGCCTGTGCGCTGCCGCTCGCGCTCGGCGCGATCGATCTGCGACGGATGCAGTCCGCGGTGCTCTAGCGCCTACGTGAGGACGGTGGCGGCGCCAGCAGACCGCCTCGGAGGAAGAGCATCATCTCGTCGACGAGCGCGTCGGCGTCGCCTTTCAGCGCGCCGCGCGCCGCGGCGTAGATCATCTCCTTCAGGCCGCCGAGGCCGATCGCGACCATCACGCGGCGATCGCCGTCGCGCACGAGGCCGATCCGCTGGCCGATCGAGAGGCTCTCGTCGAGCAGGCGATGCAGTCGCCCGTAGAACGCGTCGACGCGCCGCGCGAGCTCGGGGCCTTGGCTCGCCGCGTCGTGGAGCGCGAGCCGCATGAGCACCGGCTGAGAGAGCGCGAGCGAGATGACGCGGAACAGGTTCTGGCGCAGCTGCTCGACCGGCGTCTCGGTCGGGTGCGCGACGTCGATGGAGACGACGGCGGTCTCGAGACGCGTGACGAAGTCGTCGACGAGCGCATCGAAGACGTCCTGCTTGTCGTCGAAGTAGAGATAGAACGTGCCTCGCGCGACGCCGAGGCGGAGCACGATGTCGTCGACGGTCGCAGCGGCGTAGCCGCGATCGGCGAACACCCGCGTCGCGGCATCGAGGATCGCTGCACGCCGTGCCGCCTTCTTGTCCTCGGGTCGCGAGGGCTTGGCCGGCGGCTTCTTGTTGGGCGGTCGACGCACGCGGGGCGATCGTGTCGTGCGAAAAGGCCGAGAGCCACGCGAAAGTGCGCCGTTTTCCCTCGGCCGGGGACGCGCCGAGGCGCGCGAGCGATACCTTGTTATCTAGCGAGCCGCGGGGCAGGGGCGCTGATTTCTCCGCGCTCGGCGCTTTCGCGGGCGCGGCGCGTCGGTTAGCCTCCGCGACTGACACTGACGTCAGTGTCGCTCGCTCATGCAGAACGAACCTCTCGACCTCTCGACCCATCGCGGTCCCTTCGTCATCGGCCTCGACGTGGGCTCGACCACGGTGAAGGCCGTCGTCGTCGACCCGACGTCGCGGGCGATCCTCTGGAGCGACTACCGCCGCCATCACACCAAGCAGCCCGAGGCCGTGCTCGCGATCCTCGGCGAGATCACCGCCGCGCTCCCGAACGTGCCGCGCGAGTCGATCCGCATCTTCGGCACCGGCTCGGGCGCGGGGCCCCTGTGTGGCCCGCTCGGCGCGCGCTTCGTGCAGGAGGTGAACGCGGTCACGCTCGCGGTGGAGACGCTGCACCCCGACGTCGGCAGCGTCGTCGAGCTCGGCGGCCAGGACGCGAAGATCATCGTCTTCAAGGAGAACGCCGAGACGGGCGAGAAGACCGCGTCGACGTCGATGAACGACAAGTGCGCGTCGGGCACCGGCGCGACGATCGACAAGTGCCTCGTGAAGGTCGGCGCCTCGCCCGAGCTCTCGCGCACGCTGCGGTTCGACGCCGGGCGCTTGCACCACGTCGCGGCCAAGTGCGGCGTGTTCGCCGAGACCGACATCGTGAACCTCGTGAAGTCGGCGATCCCGGCCGAGGAGATCCTCTGCTCGCTCGCCGACGCGATCGTGCTGCAGAACCTCAGCGTGCTCACGCGCGGGAGCACGCTGCGGAGCAAGGTGCTGCTCCTCGGCGGCCCGAACACGTACCTGCCGTTCCTGCAGGACTGCTGGCGCCTGCGCATCCCCGAGACCTGGCGCGAGCGCGGCTACGCGTACCCGACCGACGCGCCGATCGAGAGCCTCATCGTCGTGCCCGAGAACGCGCAGCTCTATGCGGCGTTCGGCGCGGTGATCTACGGCCTCCACGAGCCGAGCGAGGTGGGACGGTACGCGGGGACCGACGCCCTCGTTCGGTACGCGACCGAGGGGCGCAAGGAGCGCCTCGGCGCGAGCGCGGGCCCGCCGCTCGTGAAGGGCCAGGACGAGCTCGCCGAGCTCCGCTCGCTCTTCTCGATCCCGCGCTTCGATCCCGTGCGCTTCGCGCCGGGCGAGACGGTGCGCGCCGTGATCGGCCTCGACGGTGGCAGCACCTCGTCGAAGGCCGTGCTGCTCGGCGAGGACGGGACGCTCCTTCGCAAGGCGTACACGCTGAGCCGCGGCAACCCGATCGAGGACATGCGGGCGCTCCTCGCCGAGCTACGCGACGGCGTGCGCGAGGACGGTGCCTCGCTCGAGATCCTCGGCTTCGGCGCGACCGGCTACGCGGCGGCCGTCCTCGACGAGTGCCTGCGGGCCGACGTGAACGTGGTCGAGACGGTCGCGCACATGCTCAGCGCGACGCGCGTGTTCGGGGACGTCGACGTCGTGTGCGACATCGGCGGCCAGGACATCAAGGTCCTCTTCCTCGAGAACGGCGACATCAAGACGTTCAAGCTGAGCAACCAGTGCTCGGCCGGCAACGGCATGCTCCTGCAGGCCATGGCCGATCAGTTCGGCCTACCGGTCACCGAGTACGCCGACACCGCGTTCGCCGCCGAGCTCGCGCCGCGCTTCTCGTACGGCTGCGCCGTGTTCCTCGACACCGATCGCGTGAACTTCCAGAAGGAAGGCTTCGCGAAGGAGGAGCTGCTCGCGGGTCTGGCACAGGTGCTGCCGAAGAACGTCTGGCAGTACGTCGTCGGCGTGCCGCGCCTGGCCTCGCTCGGGCGGCGCTTCGTGCTGCAGGGCGGCACGCAGTTCAACCTCGCCGCCGTCAAAGCGCAGGTCGACTACATCAAGGAGCGCGTGCCGGATGCCGAGATCTTCGTGCATCCGCACACCGGCGAGGCCGGCGCGCTCGGCGCCGCCTACGAGACGCTGCGCGTGGTGAAGCGCCGCGGCAGCTCGCGCTTCATCGGGCTCGAGGCCGCGATCGCGCTCTCGTACACGACCCGCACCGACGAGACGACGACCTGCCACTTCTGTCCGAACCACTGCTCGCGCACCTTCGTCGACGCCGTGCGGCCGGACGGGAGCACCTCGCGCTACATCAGCGGCTTCTCCTGCGAGAAGGGGACGGTCGAGAGCGAAGAGGCGATGATCGCGATGGCGCGCGATCGCCAGAAGCTCGCCAAGCAGTATCCGAACATGGTCGCGCACGAGGCGCGCGTCGCGTTCCAGCCCGGCTACGCGGTCGCGCCCCTCCCGCCGGAGGGGAGCCCGGTCGGCGACGTCGAGGTGAAGCGCACCTGGCTCGGGAAGATCCTGCGCACGGCCACGACGCGCGGCTTCCGGCGCTCGAGCGAGGCGGCCCGCGAGAAACGCGCGCGCTGGCGCGTGGGTATGCCGCGCGTGCTCAACATGTACTCGACGGGCCCGTTCTGGACGGCCTACTTCCGCGCGCTCGGCGTCGACAAGCGCAACGTCGTCTGGAGCGACGAGACGAGCGAGGCGATGTGGGCCGCGGGCGGCAAGTACGGCTCCGTCGACCCGTGCTTTCCGAGCAAGGTCGTGCAGGCGCACGTGCACCAGCTGCTCTTCGAGAAGCACGCCGAGCGCCCGCTCGACGCGATCTTCTTCCCGATCCTCACCCACGTGCCCTCGTTCGTCGACGGCGCGATGGATCAGGCCTCGTGCCCGATCGTCGCCGGCACGCCCGAGGTCATCAAGGCAGCGTTCACCAAGGAGCAGGACTTCTTCGCCAAGCGCGGGATCCGCTACCTCGACCCGGCCTTCTCGTTCACCGAGCCCACGCTGATGAAGCGGCGTCTGTTCGCCGCCTTCGAGCGCGAGCTCGAGATCACCGAGGACGAGAGCGACTTCGCGTTCGCCGAGGGCATGAAGGCGCTCGCGGCCTTCGATGCCGACGTGGAGCGGCGCGGGCGCGCGATCCTCGACGAGGTGGAGCGCTCCGATCGCGTGGCGATCCTCGTGCTCGGCCGGCCGTACCACTCGGACCCGGGCCTGAACCACGGCATCCCCGACGAATTCCAGGTGCTCGGCTATCCGATCCTGTCGATCCGCTCGATCCCGAAGGATCGCGACTACCTCGCGCGCTTCTTCGCGGACGATCTCGAGAAGGGCCGCGTGAAGAGCCCGCTCGAGATCGGCGACGTGTGGCCGGAGAACTACTCGGCGAACTCGGCGCAGCGCGTGTGGGCAGCGAAGCTCGCGGCGCGCCACCCGAACGTGGTGCTGCTCGATCTCTCGAGCTTCAAGTGCGGCCACGACGCGCCGACCTACGGCATCGTCGACGGCATCGTGCGCGAGGCAGCGGTGCCGCACGCGGCGCTGCACGACCTCGACGCGAACAAGCCGGGCGGCTCGATCACGATCCGCGTCAAGACGTACGCGCACTCGCTCTCGCTCCACGAAGAGCGGCTGCGCGATCTGCGCAGCAAGAAGGACGAGCTCTCGCGCCGCATCGAGGAGAAGCGCCTCGCGCTGCTCGAGGAGCGCGCCAAGACGCTGTCGGCGCGGCGCGAGCACGACGCGCGCGTGGAGCACGAGCTGGCCGAGACGCGCGAGCGCCTGCGCCGGTTCGTCCCGACGAAGGCGCCCACGCTCGAGCCGGTCGTAGGCCTGATCAAGCTCGGCAAGAAGACCGCCGGGGGAGACGTGGTGAGGTTGGGATGAGCACGATGAGCAAGAAGACGACGACGACACTCGACATCGATCAGGAGCTCGCGCGCTTCGAGGCCGAGGAGCGCGCGCGCCTGGGCCTCGCCACCGAGAAGAAGCAGTGGACCGACCGCATGATCGATGCGCAGTTCCACGCGAAGGAGCGCCCGCACACCACGCTGCTCGTGGGCGGCCTCACGATGGCGCACGACTACCTCGTGGAGGGCGCGCTCACGGGCCTCGGCTACCGCGTGCGCGCGCTCGACTGTCCCGACGAGAGCGCGCTCCGCTTCGGCAAGGAGTTCGGCAACCGCGGGCAGTGCAACCCGACCTACTTCACGGTCGGCAACCTCGTGAAGGAGCTGGCACGCCTGCGCGACGAAGAGGGCCTGAGCACCGAGCGGATCGTGAAGGAGTACGTGTTCCTCACGGCGGGCGCGTGCGGCCCTTGCCGCTTCGGCATGTACGTGACCGAGTACCGCAAGGCGCTCCGCGACGCCGGCTTCGACGGCTTCCGCGTCGTGCTCTTCCAGCAGACGGGAGGCTTGAAGCAGGCGACGGGCGAAGAGGCGGGCCTCGATCTCTCGCCGCCCTTCTTCCTCGCGCTCGCCAAGGCGCTCTTCTCGGGCGACGTGCTGAACCTCGCCGCGTATCGCATCCGGCCCTACGAGGTGCGCGCGGGCGAGACCGATCGCGCCTTCACCGAGGCCAAGCGCATCGTGCACGACGCGCTCGCCGAGAAGACGAGCATCGTGACGGCGCTCCGCGAGGCCGGTCGCGTGATGCGCGCGGTGGAGGTCGATCGCCTGCGCGGAAAGCCGAAGGTCTCGATCCTCGGCGAGTTCTGGGCGATGACGACCGAGGGCGACGGCAACTACCACCTGCAGCGCTTCGTCGAGCAAGAGGGCGGCGAGAACGACATCCAGACGCTCGCGAACCTCCTGCTCTACAACCTCTGGGAGATCCGCCACGACACGGCGCTGCGCGCCTCGCTCAAGGACACCGATGGCGGTCCCTTCGGCCTCTCCGGCACCGACGTGGGCCGCAAGCTCGCCGGCCTGTGGATGGGCGAGCTCGCGCTCCGCGGCGTGTTCCACGTCTTCGCCGCGCTCGTCGGCCTGCGCGGGGTCTCGCTTCCCGACATGGACGCGATCGCGGCCGTCGGCCACAGCCACTACAACGTGAACCTGCGTGGCGGCGAGGGGCACCTCGAGGTCGCCAAGCTGATCATGAACGTGCTCCACCAGAAGGCGCACATGACGATCAGCGTGAAGCCCTTCGGCTGCATGCCGAGCTCGGGTGTGTCCGACGGCGTGCAGACGGTGGTCACCGAGCGCTTCCCCGACGCGATCTTCTGCGCGGTGGAGACGAGCGGTGACGGCGCCGTGAACTTCTACTCGCGCGTGCAGATGTCGCTCTTCAAGGCGCGGCGCCGCGCCGAGGAGGAGCTCGAGGCGACGCTCGCGCGCTACGGCGTGACGCGCGACGAAGTGGCCGCGTACGCGAAGACCACGCGCTTCGCCGACCCGCTGGTCAAGCCCGTGCACGTCGCGGCCGGCTCGGCGGCCGATCTGGTGCACACGATCGGGCCGCGGCTGAGGGCGCGCACGCTGCGCGAGAAGCTCGCGGTGCGCGTCGCGGAGCTGCGTGCGCGCGCCGAGCACTTCGCACACGGCGACGGCGCGTGGGCGATCGCGACGGCGAAGAACGTGGCGCCGCATCTGCCGGCGCTCGCGGCGTGGATCCTCGCCGAGGCGCCCGACTATCTCGCGCCCGGCGCCAAGAGCGCCTGGGACCGACACGTGCGCGCGCGCCTCTGGCCGGAGCCGGGCGAGCTCGTCGAGATCTCGGCGCGGGTCGAGACGCCCCACGTCGACGCCACGCGGCTGCGCCGCAAGAGCGAGGTCGCGCTCAGCGCGTGATCGCGCTCAGCGTCCTGCGCTGGTGACCACGGGGAGCGGGCGCTTTCGGTCCTCGCGCAGCTCGGCGTAGTAGCGCTTGCGGAAGTAGAGGGGCAGCGAGTCGGTGCGCACCGAGGCTTCCTCGCTCGCGCGCGGCACCTCCGGCGGATCGGAGGACTCGACGACGGCCTGGTCCTCGATCGCGATCCGCCGGTTCTGCCAGTGGAAGAGGCCGTCGAGCAGCGGCGCGCGGAGGAAGTCGCGGCCAGTGATCAGCATGAGGCGGGTCGCCCTCGCGTCGATCGGGATGCACGCGACCTGGAGCACCAGCACGCGCTCGGTGATCGGGATGTAGAGCGTCATCCCGTTCGGCCACCGGAAGTCGAGGCGCGCCTTCTGCGGCTCGCCGTCGATGTCGATGCGGCTCGTCGCGCCCCAGGGCGTGGGCTCCCAGTGCACGTCCATGCGCGCATCGCTCGCGCGCAGCATCCCGCGCCCGATGGTGCCGGCGTGCACGAAGGGCAGGTGGGGCCAGTCGAGCATGTTCTCCATCGCGCGCGTCCAGTGCGTCTTCCAGACGACCGACTCGGCGGTGACGCGCACCGCGGGCGCGAGGAGCGCCGGCGGCACGTAAGGCCCTTCGTCGGCGCGCGCACCGGTGTAGACCCAGATCAAGCCGCCGTGCTCGCGCGCGACGACGGCGTGGGCGTGCATGCGCGCGAGCTTGGCATCGGGGTTCCACGGGACGTGGCGGGTCGCTCCGTCGCCGTCGAAGCGCCACCCGTGGAACGGACACTCGAGGCATCCGTTCTTCACTTTGCCGAGCGAGAGGGCGACCCCGCGGTGCGGGCAGCGATCCACGAGCGCCGCGACGGCGCCCCCCGCGCCGCGGAAGACGACGACCTTCGTTCCTCCGATAGCGACGCCGAGCGGCTCGTTCCGAGAGAGCGCCTGAGATGCCGCGACGGGCGTCCAGACCTCCTGGAAGCCGGCGAAGAGGCGGCGTCTCTCGCTCGCTTCTCGCTCCGCGACGGCCGAGATCGGTCCCTCGGCATCGGCATCGGCGGCGGGGATCTCCGCCGCGGCCGCGGCGCTCATCGATCGGCTCCGGCCCGGGGCGTGCGTGCGAGCCCCCCGCGCCGCGCGCGCTCGAGCGCCTCGTCCAGCCCCGCCCAGTCCGTCACGACCTCGCGGCGGTTGCTCCGTGCGACCTCGCGCGCGCCCCGGCCGCCGAGCCACAGGTGCGTCTTGCGCGGCAGGGCGCGCTCGAGCGTGCGCAGCTGGGCCTCGAGGTTCCTCTTCAGGCTGAACGGCGTGATGCTCAGCCCGACGACGTCCGCGTGGAGCGCCTCCGCGGCCTCCGCGATCTGATCGACGGGCGTGTTGACGCCCAGGATGCGTGGCTTGGCGCCGTGGAGCGCGAGAAGGACCGCGACCATCGCGAGGCCGAGGCCGTGCAGCTCGTCGGGAAGCGTCGCGAGCACCACGACCGGTGACCCGCTGACGTCCTGGAGCGTCCCGAGCACGAGGCGGAGCTGCGCGGCGAGGGCCTCGCTCGCGTAGTGCTCTTGGCGCACCTCGAGCGTGCCCGCTTCCCAGGCGCGACCGATCTCGAGGGTCAGCGGATGCGCGACCTCGGTGACGAACGCCTTGGGGCCGAGCGCACCAGCGAGCCGCCGCAGCTCGACGTCGAACGCGCTCACGTCGTCGTTGGTCAGATGCCGGACGAGGTCTTGCGTCTCGGGAAGCGCCGCCGGTGGGGCCGCGTCGGTCGGTCGCTCCGTCGTCTCGCCGAGGAGCGCCTCGATCTCCGTGGCCTCGCGCGGCACGACGTCGCCGGCGCGGAACCCGCGCGCCAGCGCGCGCGACACCCAGCGCAGCCGCGCGATGTCGCTCTCGGAGTAGAGCCGCCGATGGGTTCCCTCGACGCGCGCCGGCCTCGGAAACCCGTAGCGGCGCTCCCACGCACGCAACGTCTCGATGGGCACGCCCGAGAGGCGCGACGCGAGCGCGATGGAGTGACCCTGCGAAGCGGGCTTTCGGAGCATCTCGTTGTCCTGATGTTGTCCTGGACAAGAGTGCGATGCAATCCGGACGCCGTCACCGCCAGGGGCGCGCGGTGACGTTCAGCGAGACGAGGACGACGCCGTAGTCGCGGCTCGTGATCCCCTCGCCGAGCAAGTAGATCGCCAGCTCGGGAAGGGGCGTCACGGTGATCGTGCCGCCCGCCGCGTGCTGCAGGAAGCCCTCGGGGTCCGCGCGGTAGAGGCTGTAGGAGAGCCGGTAGTGCGCGCCGAGGTCCAAGACGTCGGGCACGATCACGACACCGAGTCCGGCGCGCCCGGCGAGCGAGTCGACGAGCGCCCCCGTGTTGCCGGAGAAGAAGAGATCGCCTCGCAAGGGGTCCACGAACAATCGCGTCGCGCGCACGGTCGCGTAGCCGCCGAGCTGGGTGAGCGTCGCGTCGGCGGCGTACTGGACGAAGGTCGCGCCGCCTCGCAGCGCCACGTCCCCGACGCGCACGCCGGTATCGAGCGAGGCCGAGTAGCGCGAGTCGTCCGCGCCGCTGCACGGCTCGTCGACGTTGCCGGCCATCGGCGCGACGGCGCAGAGCCAGGTGCGCGGCAAGAGGCTCGCGAGCCAGAGCGAGCGCTCGGGCCGGCGCATGTCGAGGCGCACGCCGACGTCGAAGTCGTCGATGCGGATCGACGTGTCGACGTTCGCCGCGCTCACCTCGAGCTCGCCGACGTGCCAGGCGTTGCCCGGGTCGTGCAGCGAGAGCTCGATGGCGCCGCCGATGCGGAGGTTGCCCGGGAAGAGCTGGACCTGTGCGTTGAGTCGGCGCTCGTCGAACGTCCCGTGGAAGAGCGATCCGTGCGCGACCAGCGAGGCCTGCGGGCGCCACTCGTTCGTCATGTCGCGGTAGGCGAGCTCGACACCGAAGCGCTGCGTCTCGAAGTCGGGCAGGCCCGAGCGAGGGTCCGGCACGAACCCGCCGAACGCGCCGACCGTCACGCCCTCGAGCGAGGGTGTTCGCACCCGCAGGCCATCGAGCTGACCCAGGCCCGTCGCCGCGTAGCGCAAGCGACCGAGCGCGCCGTAGAAGTCGGAGCCCGCCTCCGACCCGTACCCGATGGCGAGCTCGCGCACGCGGAGCCAGGGCCGCGCGTTGCCGCCACGTCGCTGGTCGAGATCGTCGGCGAGCCACAGCTGCCCGGCGACGTCGCCTCGCACCCAGAGCGCGAGGCCATCGAAGGGCTGCGCGAACACCCGGGCTCGCAGGTCCCCGCGGAAGATCGGATCGCGATCGCCGTCGACGGGCACCACCGCCGATGCGGTCGTCGAGAACGCGACGTCGAAGCGGTCGTCGCTTCCGACCGCGCCGAGCGGCACCGGCTCGGGCGTCTGCACGTCGGCCGGGTGTACGGCGTCCGGCCACTGGCCGTCGAAGGCCGCGAGCGATTGCGCGTTGCCCACGTGCACGGCCGGTGGCGCCTCGTCGACGACCTCGCCCACGCCGGCCAGCCGTCCCGTGGCTCCGAGCGCGAGCGCCTGCTCGCCGAGCTCGACGACGACGTAGCTCGCGGTGGTTCCCACCACGCGGAAGTGCTGTCGGCCCACGACGATCTCGCTGCCGCGGGTGACGCCGCTCGACTCGCCGGGCGAGAGATAGGCGCGACCGGCGGCGACGTCGACGACGGTCAGGGTCACGCGCGGCGTGCTCTGTGCGAGGGTCGTCGGCGCCACGAGCGCGGACGCGAGCGCGAGGGCGAGCACGAACGAGCGCGTTCTCGTGCTCATCGCGCGCTCCCTCCCGGATGGCAGCCGAGGCAGCCGGCGCCGTCCGTCGCGACCAGCTCGCCGCCGTGGATCTGCCGGATCCGTACCGGGTCGTGCGCGTGACAGCCGGTGCACTCCACCGCGCGCGGCACTTCCGGCGAGAGGTGGCACTGCGCGCACGCGATGTCGCGATGCGGCCCCACGCGCAGCGGGAAGACGGCTTCGTGCTCGGCGGTCGACGAAGCGAGCGCCCCGGTCACGGCCGAGGGATCGACGAACGCGGGCGACCATCCGATCGCCGAGTGACACATCGCGCAGTCGCGCGGGAAGGGCGCGTGGCCGGTGGTGCCGGTGTGATCGGGGTGCGTGTCGGGGCGGCGGTAGTCGGCCTCGTGGCAGGCGAAACAGTCGGCCGGCACGGCGGTCATCTCGCGGTCGCCGGTTCGCGTGTGGCACTCCGTGCAGTCGATGAGCGCATGCATGCCGGTGAGCGGCAAGCGCGTCGTGCGGTGGATCTCGAAGGGACGCGTGTCGCTCCAGCGGACCGCGGTGTGGCATCGCTCGCAGTCGCGACCGAGCCGGCTCTGGTGCGCATCGTCGTGGCAGGAGACGCAGTCGCGCCGGATCTCGACGTCGCTCTGGTGGCACGCGATGCACGTGACGCCGCCGTGGCGGCCGGTGAGCGGGAACCCCGTGCGTGCGTGGTCGAAGCCGCGACCGGCCTCGGCGCCGGCGGCCATGCCCCAGCCGTCGGGCGTGTGGCACGCGCTGCAGTCCATGCCCGAGGTGACGCTCGCGTGGCGGCTCCGCGCGCCGCCGCTCGACTGTGCATGCGTGGGCGAGGCCTGGCCGTGCCAGGCGCCGAGCACCGCGAAGGGCACGAGCGCGAGCGAGAGCAGCGGAAAGAGGCGGCGCGACGATCGAGTCATCGATGCGGCTCCCCACGGGACCGACTCCGTGTGCGGTGCGCTCGCGTCCGGCGGCGATGCGTCGTCGGCGCCTCCGGCGCGGGCGTCTCGGGCAGGGCCTCGGAAGGCGGCGCTTCGGGGGGCGGTGCTGCCGGCACCTCGGGCGGAGCCGGCGGGCTCGCGGGCTCGTCGGGGGCGTCCGGCGCTCCTTCGGCCGGCGGCGTCGGCGCTTCGGCGTCGCCCGGCGGCTCGACGGATGCATCACGCGCGCGAGCACGCGGGGCCACGGTCACGCCGCTCGAGGCGGCGGCCTCGTGTGGATCGGCATGGCAGTCCGCGCAGCGCCGGTAGCCCAAGCGATAGCGCACGACGCGCAGCCCGTTGCGGAGCTCGGTCTCCGCGTGACACTCGGCACACGCGACCGCCGCATGCCGGCCCTCGAGCGGCCAGTGCGCGCGCGCCGCGTGATCGAAAGACGCGACCGCGAAGCTCGTCGCATCGTGGCACTCGTTGCATCCGCGCACCGGCTCGCTCAGCCGGAACTGGCCGGCGTGTCGATCCTCGTGGCAGCCCGAGCACTCGTGAGGCAGGCCGCGGTAGCTCGCGCCCCGCAGCTGCGCCCGATCTTCCGGCGTCACCGTGTGGCACGACTCGCACGCCGCCTCCGCGTGCGCGCCCTCGAGCGGGAAGATCGAGTGGTCGATGTGCGGGCGATCCCAACCGGCCGCCTCGTGGCAGTGGGCACATCCGCCGTCGGCCATCTCGGTCGCGAACTGATCGCCGTGCGGATTCTCGTGGCAGTCGGCGCAGGCTTGCCGTGCGACCCGGAAGTGGATGCGCGCTTCGCGGGCGTTGCCCTCGCCGTGGGTCTCGTGACAGCCCGCGCACGGAACGGCCTCGTGGCGTCCCGTCAGCGCGAAGGCCGTGAGCGAGTGCGCCTGGACGCCGAACGTCGTCGGTCGGAAGCCGCGCTCGTCGTGACAGCCCGCGCACTCGCCGCCGCTGCGCGTCGCGAACTCACCCTCGTGTCGATCCTCGTGGCAGACCTGGCAGCGGTCGAAGACGAGCTGGCGATAGCGCGCTTCCGCCCCGAGGCTCGGGTCGTGACAGCCGTCGCAGTCCGCGTCGGCGTGCATGCCGCGGAGCGGGAACTCGCGCACGCGCTCGTGCGCACGCAGCCCGATGCGACGCCCCAGACCCGTCCACCGGATCCCACCGTGGCAGTCGGAGCAGTCGCGCCCGAGCGGCGCATCGTGGGTGTTGTGGTGGCAGTCGACGCACTCGTTGCCGCGCGAGGGTGCCTGATCGCGCCCTTGGTCGTGGCAGCTCTCGCACGAGACGCTCGAGTGACCGGCCGCGAGGCTGAGCCCGGGGTGGCGGTTGCGGAACGCGTCCCCCACGTGCAGCCACGACGACTCGTCGTGGCAGTCCGTGCACGAGGTCCCGAAGCGACCGGCGTGGGGATCGGAGTGGCACGCGGTGCACTGCGCGAACTCGATGCCGCGGTAGCGTGGCGGGTTCCCGTGGCAGCCCGCGCACGCGACGCGCTCGTGGGTGCCCTGCAGGGGAAAGCGCGTGCGGTCGTGGTCGAGGCTCTCGAGCCGCACGCGCGTCCAGGCCGCGGTCGAGTGGCAGCTCGTGCAGTCGTTGCCGAGGCGGCTCTCGTGCGGATCTTCGTGACACCCGCGGCACTCGGTCGATGCGCCCAGGAACGTGCTGGCGCCGCGCGAGTTGCGCGCATGGTGACATCGCGCGCACTCGACGGTCGCGTGCGCGCCGGAGAGCGCGTAGCCGGTGAGCGTGTGGTCGAAGTGCTCTTGCCCGCCGGGCCAGCGGATCAAGCGCGTCGATCGGCCGACGTGCTCGACGTGGCACTCGCCACAGCTCCGCCCTTGGTACTCCCGCCCGTGCAGGCCCCGTTGCCCGCGAACGCGCGCGCCGATGTCGTCGTGACACTCGTAGCAGGCCGTGTTGCTGATGCCGCGGCCGCTCGCATGGCAGTCGCCGCAGTGCGAGTCCCCTTCGAGATCCGCGTGCGCCTGCGAGAGCGGGCCGGGGCTCAGCAGCTGGGCGTGCGCGGGGGCCGCGGCAGCGAGTGCTGCGAGCGCGAGTCCCAGCGCGAACGGACGCATCGTCACCGAAGCCTCACTCGCTCCAGATCCAGCGATACCCGTAGAGCCACGCGATCACGACGTGCGCGGGGACGGTGAGGAGCATCAAGATCGCGAGCAGGCGGTGGATGCCGCGCCACGAGCGGAGCACCGCCGTCAGCGCCACCGTGCGCACCTCGCGCGCGGCCAGCCCGGCGAGCTTGCGCTGGCTGTGACGAAAGGCGGAGCGCATGTGCGGATCGGCGACCTCGACGTCGGCGGTCGCGTCGTAGATGGCGCGCCGCGCCGCCCGCGCCTCTCGCATCCACGTCGGCAGTCTCCCCAGCGTCGTGAGCAGCGACGCGTACGCGTCGTCCGGCGTGGGCTTGACGCGATGGTGGCTGGATCCGGCGCGGGCGCGAGCGAGTGCAGGAAGCGACCGAGGATGCCGGTCGCGACGACGACGCCCAGGCTCACGGCGGAGGTCAGCGCGATCTCCGTGCGCGCCTGGAAGGCCGAGTGGAACAGGATCAGCATCCCGCCCGCGAGGCCGGTGAAGACGTGCATGTCGAGCCAGGCCTGCATCGAGCCGACCTTCAGACGCGCGAAGCGGCGGCGCACGAGGTAGAGCAGGTTCGTGAGGATCAGCGCCGTCCCCACCATTCCATAGCCGTGGCCCCAGAGGCCGCCCGGCGCGAGGACGCGATAGTCGTCGTGCTCGACGCGATGCTCGAGGTCGAGCCGGTAGAAGTCGAGGCCGCGGTGCAGGAGCCCGGCGGCGAGCAGGAGGATGCCGATCGTGAGCACCCACGGAAGAACACGGCGCCGCGGCTGCAGGATGGCTTCGAAGGATGCGGTGTGACTGGTCATGTCCGTCGTGACGTTCATGCCTTCCGTCGCTCGCGCGAGCCGTGCTCCAATGCGCGGCCGTGACGACGTGGTTGGCAATCGGGGGTGTCGTGTTGATGGCGCTGCTCCTCGAGCGGCTGTGGCGCTCGAGGGATCGGCGCGTCGCAGCGCGGGTCGAGAAGGAGCGGGACGACGTGGCCGCGATGGGCGACGTCGTTCCCGCGAGCCTGCATCCCAAGATCGATCCGATCCGCTGCATCGGCTCGGGCGCGTGCGTGGCGGCGTGCCCCGAGCACGACGTGATCGGCATCGTCGGTGGGCGGGCCTCGCTCGTCAATCCGCTCGCCTGCATCGGCCACGGAGCCTGCCTCGAGGCGTGCCCGGTGCGTGCGATCGAGCTCGTGTTCGGCACCGAGTCGCAAGGGCTCGAGCTGCCACGCCTCGACAAGAACTTCGAGACGACCCAGCCGGGCCTCTACGTCGTCGGCGAGCTCGGGGGGATGGGCCTCATCCGCAATGCGGTCTCGCAAGGAGCGCAGGCCGCGGCGCACGTCGCCGCGAAGGGCGCGCGTGGCGACGGCGTCGACGTGATGGACGCGATCGTGGTCGGCGCGGGGCCCGCGGGGATCGCGGCGACCCTGGAGCTCGTCCGCTCCGAGCGCAGCGTGACCTTGCTCGAGGCCGAGACCTTCGGCGGCACCATCGCGCACTACCCGCGCAAGAAGCTCGTGATGACGGGCGACGTCTCGATGCCGCTCTACGGCCGCATCGGGCGCTCCACGATGACCAAGGAGCAGCTGGCCGACCTCCTCGTGGACATCCGCACGCGCACGGGCCTCGCGGTGCGCGAGGGCGAGCACGTCACCGCCGTCGAGCGCGAGGCGAACGGTGACTTCTCCGTGCGCGGGACGAGCCGCACCTTCCGCGGCAAGAGCGTGCTCCTCGCCCTCGGGCGCCGCGGATCGCCCAGCAAGCTCGGCGTGCCGGGAGAAGAGCTCTCGAAGGTGAGCTATCGCCTGCTCGAGCCGGAGGCGTTCGAGGGTCGCGAGGTGCTCGTGGTCGGAGGCGGCAACTCGGCCGTGGAGTGCGCGCTCTTGCTCGCCGATGCCGGCACCTGCAAGAGCGTGACGATCTCCTACCGACGCGAAGCGTTCGCGCGCTGCCGTGCCGAGAACCGGCGACGGATCGAAGAGGCCATCGCCGAGCGACGCGTGCGCCCCCTGATGCGCTCGAACGTGGCGCGCATCGGCGAAGGAGACGTCTTGCTCCGCGGCGAGGGCCTTCCGGGCGGTCAGATCCGAATCCGGAACGACGCCGTCATCGTGCAGATCGGCGGCACCTCGCCCACCGAGCTGCTCGGCAAGTTCGGCATCCAGCTGGTGACCAAGTACGGCGAGCGCTGATCGCCGCTCGCGGGACCAGACGCCTCCGGACGGCGCGAGCGGCACGCGCGGAGGACGGGGCGACTGCCCGCTGGGAGACTGGGTCAGGATCATTCGCAGGTCGTTCGCGTGTGGCACATCCGGCAAGTCGTGACGGGAGTCATCGAACGGCAAGCGTGATTGAAGCGCCAAGCACTGGTGAACGCGGAGCCCGTGGTGCCCGTGGCGATCCCGGTGGGAGCCACGTGGCACTCGTCGCAGTCGACGGGATAGAAGTGATTCGGATAGGTCTCGGTGGTCGTGTTGCCGCTGAACGACGCGCGCACCGACGCGAGGGTGAACGGTCGCGTGTCGCCCGTCATCGTCGCGCCGTTCCACACGGGCGAGACGAGGTCACTGCCCGCCTCGTGGCAGGCATTGCAGTGGTTGGTGATCGGCGCGACCGGCGCGTGGTCGTAGCCGATCGCGCTGCGACCGCCGCCGCCCGATCCGTGGCACGTCGCGCACGCGGCGCCGCCGGTGCTCGGATGCGCGATACCGGACACGGCGGGCTGCATCGTCGGCGTCGCGGCGGGTGGCGCCGGGATCGTGAAGCCGCCCACCGAGAGCATCGCGGGCGCGCCGCCCATCGCGCCGTGCCAGTTCGCCATCGCGGGCGTCCCGGTGCCAGGCCACGTGTGGCATCCCGAGCAATCGGAGGTCCCGATCATCCCGTGGTTGTTGTTCATGAAGCCCGCGTTGGGCATCACGTTCGTGTGGCAGTGGCTGCAGCGACCGGTCGTCGTGTTGAACGTCATCGCGACGCGCGCGCGGTCGTAGGCTCCATGGACGCTCGCGTGCGACCAACCGTCGGCGCCGCCAGCCGGCCCCACCTGCGTGTGGCAGAAGACGCAGTCGCGCCCGGTCGCGTTGAGATCGGCGTGATCCATCTGGTCGTGTTGGCCCGCGACCCCGGTCGAGGCCGACGCCGAGGTGACGAACGAGGTCGTCACGAGCGCGGCCGGGATGTCGTTCATCGTTCCGCCGAGGCCGTTGGCGGTGCCGTGGCACTCGGTGCAGCTGGTGACGCCCGACGAGACGCTCGCGTGGAAGGCCGTCGTCGTGCTCCACGCGAGCGGCGTGCGCGTCGCGTCGGAAGCGTGGCAGCTCACGCAGTCGCGACCGGTCACGTAGCGCGCGCGGTGGCTCATGTACTGGCCGCTGCCGCTCCGCGTCGTTCCGTTGGGTGACGAGATGGTGTGGCAGTCGATGCACCCGGTCGGCGCGCTCGACAGGCTCGGGTGGTAGGCGGCGCCGCTCCACGAGGACCACTGCGCCGTCGAGGCGCGCGCGAGGGCGCCGGTGTGGCACGTGGAGCAGTTCTGGAACGTGATCTGGACCGAGCGATGTCGCATCGCGTAGTCGGTCCCCGAAGTGAGATCCGCGTGCGCGCCGTCGGCCATCGCCGGGTAGTGACAGCTCGTGCAATCCGCCGGCTGGGATGCGCCGATGTTCGCGTGGAAGGTTCCGTCGGCCCAGCTCGCGCCGGGCATCGAGTGGCAGACCGAGCAGTCGAGGTCGGCGACGCCGCCTCCGGAGGTGAACATCGCCTGGTGGTCCATCGGCGACAGGACGTCGCCGCCGCGCATGACGATCCCGTGCGGGCGCATCTGGGCGTGGCAGTCGTTGCACAGCATCGGCTCGGCGAGCGGGGTCGGCGTGTCGCCGGGGTTGGCCGCGTAGCGCGCGAGGGCCGGGTGGAACTGCCCGTCCACGTACGCGGTCACCATGGTCCCGGTGCTCGTGTGGCAGTGCCAGCACGAGTTGTAGTCGGGCATCGTCGGCGAGGTTCCGGGGCGCACCTCGGTCGGGATCGTCGACGACGTGTGCAGCATCCCGTTGTAGTAGGCCGTCGACGCCGTCGTCATGCTCGTGACGAGGGTGCCGGTGCGGTGGAGCGTCGTCTCGGCGACGATGACGTGGGAGCTCGTCGAGCTCACGTACGAGCCCGGGTACTCGGTGCCGCCCATCCAGTCGCCGCCCGGCAGCGTGCCAGCCGGCCCGAAGTACGTCGTGTATCGACCGGCGTCGACCGAGGCCTGATGGCAGCCGAAGCAGTCGCCGGTCCCGTTGAGGAGATGGTCGAAGTTGCTCGGCAGCACCGCCGCCGCCGCCGCCGCGCTGCCGAGCACCAGGTCGGGTCGCTGCGTCGCGTGGCAGGCGACGCAGGTCGCCGCGTCGACGCCGCCCGGGCTCGCGTGCTGGAAGTAGCCGCCGGCCCAGGTGTCCGTCGTGGTGTGGCAGGTCACGCAGTCCTGCCCGTCGCCGTGCGTGACCCCGAGCGGATTGGTGCCGAAGTCGAAGGGCGCCGTGCGGGGCGTCCCGGGGTCGGTCGTCGGCCGCTCGCCGTCGTGGCAGCTCGAGCACGAGGTGGGCAGGGTGTCGCCCGGTTGGTGGAACGCGCCTCCCGCCCACGTCGTCGTGCTCGTGTGGCACGTCATGCAGTCGCCCATGCCGCCGTGGAGGAGGTGATCGAACGTCTGTCCGGGCGCCAGAGACGAGTTGGTCGAGTCGATCGGGTGGTCGGGACGCGAGTTCGCGTGACAGTCGAGGCAAGAAGAGGGCTGCGCGATCGCTGCGCGGTCGAGCGCCGCGTGGAACGTGCCGCTCGTCCAGGCTGCCGTCGGATCGGCCTCCGACGGGGCGGCGTGGCAGGTGCCGCAGTCCTGGGTGACGATCGCGGTCGTCGTCGGCGCGCCGTCGGCCCAGAGCACCGCCTCGTGGCGCATCTCTGCGCTCGGCGGCACGCGCGCCGGCATCGTCGCGTCCGGCCCGACGAAGCCCGTCGGCATCGTCGCCGGAGCGTGGCAGTCGTTGCAGGTGGTCGGCTGCGGGAGCGAGAGCGCGATCAGCGACGCGTGGAACGTGCCCGGGTAGAGCGAGCCGATCCCCGAGTGGCAGTTGGTGCACGCCGAGCGGGCGGTCGCGTCGATGGCGGTGGACGCGTGTCGCATGGGGTGCGTCAGCGTCTGCGGCTGCGGCGTGATCGTCGCGATCGAGGTCCCCGAGAAGATCGGGACGTCGGTGTCGACCACCAGGTCGCGCGCCGGATCGCTCGCATCCGCCTGGCCGCCCAGCGCCGGACGCCACGCGCTCGTCGAGTGGCAGTCGGCGCACGTCGTCGCGAACCCGGACTCGACGTGGTTGGGCGTCGTCGTGCCCTGGTAGTCGTCCAGGTGGCAGACCACGCACTCGCCGCTGGTGACCGCGACGTGGCTGCCCTGGCCGCGATCGCAGCCGGCGGAGGTGATCAGCGCGACCACTCCGAGCAACCACAGCCGGCCCTGCTGCGTACGCACGACGCGAAGATGCACGCGGGAAAATCGGTGCTCAAGGGTCTTCGACTCCGACGAACGAGAAATGAATTTGCGTGCCACGAAGTGCGCAACCGCCTGCGCAATCCGGGCGCGATCCGGCCCCGAGAGGTCTCCGTCGAGAGACGAAAGGACCGCTGCGAGCACGACGCGTCACCGTCCGGAGACACGCCGGGCGGCTCGATCCGGGCAGTGCTCGCGATCGAGCTGAGGGCGTCTGCGCGCTCAACTCCGCGCGGGCTTCGGTCGATGGACGAGGCGCAGGATGCTCTCGCGCCGCCGCGAGCTCCGGTTTCGACGTCGCTGAAAGCCTTCCGACGCCGATTCGCGAATCGTTGTTTCTGATAGAATCGAGGACGAGTGCCCATCGCCGATCGGATCTCCGTGACGGTTCCGTTGAGCACGCGTCACCTCGACGAGGAGGCGGATCGGGTGCTCGTCGCGGGGCTGCGGGACGCGTCGGCCGGCGCGGCGATCTGCTTCTTCGTGTTCGCCATCTACAACGCGCTCGCGATGCCCGATCAGGCGCGCGTCCCCCTCGTCGTCTACGACGGGCTCATCGTCGCCGGGAGCGCGCTGCTCCACTGGCTGAGTCGTCGAGAGCGCATCGCGCCGAGCGCGGCCCCGGTCGTCACCGCGACGCTCGTGCTGGCGGTCATCGGCAACATCCTCCTCGCGCTCGCGCTGATGGGGGAGCCGGCGGCGCCGTTCTATGTCTCGCTGGTGCTCGTGATCATGGCGGGCGGGATGATGCGGACCCACTGGGCGCTTCCGCTCTCGATCGTCATCGTCGGCTCGTGGGCGACCGTGGCGTCGCAAGTGCGCTCGCCTGGCGAGCTCGTGCACGACGCGTTCGTCCTCTTCGCCGGCTGTACCGTCGCCGCGATCTCGCACTTCGGGCAGCGGCGCGAGCACGTGCGCATCGCCGAGCTGCGCGCCCGCGACGCGCGGCGCAAGAGCGAGCTCGAGCGCGCGCTGGCCGATGCGGCGGCGGCCCACGACGAGCTCGATCGCAAGGTCGAGGCGCGCACGGGCGAGCTGCGCAGCGAGCTCGTGACCCGGGCGAAGCTCGAGGACCAGCTGCGCCACGCCCAGAAGATGGAGGCGGTGGGTCGCCTCGCCGGCGGCGTCGCGCACGACTTCAACAACCTGCTCACCATCATCGGCAGCGGGCTCGAGCTCGCCGGCGAGAGCGCGACGGGCGACTCCGAAGTGGCCTCCGCGCTGCGTGACGCCTCGGAGGCGACCCAGCGCGCCAGCGAGCTGACCCGCGGTCTCTTGGCCCTCGGGCGAAAGCAGCAGCTCGATCGCGTGCCGACGGAGGTGATCCCCGTCATCGACGTGGTGGAGCGCATGGTCGCGCGCCTGGGAGGGGCGAAGGTGCGGATGGTGCGCCGCGTCGAGCCGGGCGTCGGGCGGGTGCTGGCCGATCGCGGGCAGCTCGAGCAGGTCCTCTTGAACCTCGCCATCAACGCCTGCGACGCGATGGCCAACGGCGGCACGCTCACGATCTCCGTCGAGCTCGACCTGCTCGGCTCCCCGCGCGCGGAAGCGCTGCGCCTGGCGCCGGGGACCTACGTTCGCGTCTCCATCACCGACACGGGCAGCGGGATCGACGCGGCCACGCGCAGCTCGATCTTCGAGCCGTTCTTCACCACCAAGCCGGTCGGCAAGGGTACGGGCCTCGGGCTGGCCATCGCGCACGGCATCGTGACGCAGCACGGCGGCGCGATCGAAGTGGAGAGCGAGCTCGGGCGGGGCTCGACGTTCTCGGTGTTGCTCCCGCGGACCGAGGTCGCCGAGCGGACGGCCGCCGAGGCTTCGTCGCGGCCGCCGCGGGCTGCGTCGACCGAGCAGACGATCCTGGTCGTGGAAGACGAAGCGGCCGTGCGCCGCTCGCTCGCTCGCACGCTGGTCGGGCTCGGCTACCGCGTGGTCCAAGCGGCCGACGGACACGACGCGCTGCGGATCGCCGCCGACCTGCCGGGCGTGGACCTGCTCCTCTCGGACGTCGTGATGCCCGGGATCGACGGTCCCGAGGTCGCCCAGAAGCTGCGCGCTCGCTGGCCGAGCCTGCGCGTGCTGTTCGTCTCCGGCTACAGCGACGATCGACTCGCGAACGCGGGAGCCCTCGGTCTGCGCGATCGCCTCCTCGCCAAGCCCTACACCGCCAAGGCGCTCGCTCGCGCCGTGAAGGAGGTCATCACCGGCGTCGCCGCGTGATCGGCGCCGTGACGGAGCGCTGCTCGCTGCGTTGCAGCGCGCCACGATGGCTTCAAGCTCCGGCTCATGCTTCGTCCCTCCGCTCCGTGGCTCGTCGGGCTCGTCGCTTGGCTCATCACGGGCTGTCCCGCCGTGCACGAACGGCCGACCGGAGGCACGCCTCTGCGCGACGCGGGCGCGGTCGATGCCCGCAGCGTCGATGCCTCGACGGGCGATACGGGCGGCACGCTGTGTCTTCCCGAGGGCACCTACGAGGTGCGGGCGTCGATCTCCGACGAGACGCCGGTCGGCTGCACGGGGTTCGCCGGCCCCGTCTCGTACCCGGTGCACATCCCGCCGATCGAGGAGGACTTCCGCGGAATGTGCGAGGACGGCTCGGTCGCGATCGTGCCGAGCTCGACGCTTCCGTGCGCGTGGAGCGTGATCACGGACTGCCCGATCCCGGACGCGTCGACCCACGTCGAAGGCTCGATATCCGCGCGCGCGACCGGCGTCGAAGGGGCCTTCGCCGTGCGCTTCGAGGGGTTCACCGGCACCTGCAACTACACCGTGCACTTCGCGGGGACGCCATGAGGGCGCGCATCGCGATGGCGGCAACGGCGCTCTGGTGGAGCGCGTGCGGCGGTCCCGCCGCGGAGAGTCGCTGCGGATCCCACCACGGAATGGGGGCGTCGATGCATCACGACGACGGCGGCGGCGATCACGGCCACGGAGACGGCGATCACGGGCACGGAGACGGCGATCACGGGCACGGAGACGGCGAGCACGGAGGCGGCGAGCACGCCCACGGGGCGCACGCGCACGGCTCGATGCAGCACGACTTCTCCGACGTCGCGCGCTTCGAGGCGATGTTCGATGCTCCCGATCGTGTCGCCTGGCAGCACCCGGTCGAGGTGACGCAGCTCGTCGGCATCTCTCCCGGCCAGACGGTCGCCGATCTCGGGACCGGGACGGGCTACTTCCTCCCGTATCTCTCGGTCGCCGTCGGGCCCTCCGGTCACGTGCTCGCGCTCGACAGCGAGCCGGCGATGATCGAGCACGTGCGCGCGCGGGCCGAGCGCGAGGGCATCGTGAACGTCGAGGCCCGCGCGGTCGCCGCCGACGATCCGGGGCTCGCGCCCGAGAGCGTCGATCACGTCCTCGTGGTCGACACCTGGCACCACTTCGGCGATCGCACGGCGTACGCGACGCGTCTCGGTCAGGCGCTGCGTCCGGGCGGATCGGTCGTCGTCGTCGACTTCACGCAGGAGTCCGCGCACGGGCCGCCCGTCGAGGCGCGTGTGCGCGCCGAGACGGTCGCCCACGAGCTGACGGCGGCGGGGCTGTCCGCGGAGATCGTGACCGAGACGCTGCCCGATCAGTACGTCGTGCGGGGCCGCCGCGCGCCGTGACGAAGCGTGAGGGGAGCTCTCCGCTCTCCTCTCGCGCCGAATGGCGCGCGGCCCACGGTCGCCGGGCTTCGTCGCGGTCTCGTACGTCGACGTGACGAGGCTTCGTCGCGCGCCCGTGCCATGCTCGCGCCGTGCACGCGGTCTACGTGTTCTCCGTCTGGCTCCACATCCTCGCCGCCACCACGTGGGTGGGCGGGATGGCCTTCCTGGTGCTCGTGGTCGTGCCCTACCTGCGCAAGACCGACCGCCAGCGTGGCGCCGCGCTCTTGCGCGACACGGGCATGCGCTTCCGGAGCGTGGGCTGGACGTGCTTCGCGATCGTCCTCGTGACCGGCACGTTCAACCTCTACGTGCGCGGGGTCCGCCTCTCGCACCTCACACAGCTCGCGTGGCTCGGCAGCGAGACCGGCCGCGCCGTGCTCCTCAAGCTCGTGCTCTTCGTGCTCGTGCTCGCGCTCAGCGGCGTGCACGACTTCGTGATCGGTCCGGCCGCGACGCGCGCGATCGAGAACAGCCCGACGTCCTCCGAGGCGGAGCGCTACCGCAAGGCCGCGAGCTGGATGGGCCGCGTGACCGCGCTCCTCGCGCTCGGGCTCGTGTTCGCCGGCGTGGTGATCGTGCGCGGCTGGCCCTGACGCAGGCAGGCGCGGCCGAGCGCGCTCATGGCTTGAGCACCTTGAAGGCGTGCGCCCAGTCGTTGCGCAGGAAGCCCGGCGCGCACCAGAGCTGGCAGAGCGGCTCGATCGCGCGCGCGCCGGCGGCCTTGCCGACGTCCTCGTAGTCCCAGCCGACCTCGTCGAGGATCGCCGAGACGTCCTTCTTCGCGGCGGCGTCGTCGCCCGCGACGAACATCGTCGGCCGGCCACCCGGGAGCTTCGGATCGATCATGAAGGCGTTCCCCACGCAGCTCCACGACTTCACGAAGCGTGCGGCGGGCACGGCCTTCTGCAGCCGCTCGAGCAGCGACTCGTTGGGGCCCGTGAAGTAGACGAGGATCCCGTCCTGCGGCGGGGCGTCGGCGATCGGGTTCGTCGTGTCGATCACGACCTTGCCGGCGATCTGCGAGGCGATGCTCTGGGCCGCCTCCACCGCGACCGTGCCCTTCACCGCGAGGATCACCACCTCGCCGAACGCGGCGACCTCCTGGAACGTGCCCGTCGCCACGCCGCTCTTGCTCGCGAAGTCGGCGAGCTTGCTCGGCTCACGACTGCCGATGCGGACCTCGTGTCCCTTCTTCGCGAGGCCCGCGGCCAGCACCTGCGCAACGCTGCCCGACCCCACCACACCGATCTTCTTGCTCATGCGTTTCTCCTGGCTGCGCGAGGCGCGGCCCGAGCGGGAGGATAGGACGATCGCGCGTGCTCAAGGACGACTGTCGAGCGTCACGCCCGCGCTGATCGTGAGGAAATGGAGCCAGTTGCTCTGGAAGCCGTCGTCGTTCGGGCCCGGATCGCCCTGCCCGGACGCGCCGCCGCCGAGGTAGCGGACGTTCAGGAAGCCGTCGACGTGCGGCATCATGCGCCAGCCGACGCGCAGGCTCGCGTCGAGGATCGCGCCTTCGACGTCGTTGTCCGTCCCGTTGAGGCCGGGGATGAACGCGTAGAAGCCGTCGACCTCCCAGCCGAGCCACCAGCCCCCGGCGATCGGAAAGCGCCCGCGCGAGCGCAGCAGCGGGACCGGACCGATGTCGTTGCGCGCGCGGTAGGTCTCGCCGTCGCCGCTCTGGAAGGTGATCGTCGCGTTCCGGATCTGGAAGCCGAGACCGAACGCGAGCTCTTCGTCCCGGCCCTCGAGCACGTCGAAGGCCCAGCCGAGCCGGTAGAAGGGAAACCCGTAGCGCGCGCGCACCACCGAGCCCTGCGCGAAGAGCGCGCCGTCGATCGTGAGGTCGCGGCGCAGCGTGCTCGTCGTCTCGAGATCGAGCGGCTGGTAGACGAACGTGACGATGTGCTGGCGCCAGATGTCGAAGTCGGCCGAGACACGGAGAAAGAGGTACAGGTTCGACTGCGTGAGGTCAGCCGGATAGTCGACCATCGTGCCGTCGCGCCCGAGCTGGATCGTGTGCGCGAGCACGCCGAGAAAGCCGATCTCGAGGTTGGCGCGGATGCCGAAGTCGGGCTCGCGCGGCGCAGTGGGCTCCGGGGCTGGCTCGGCCGCCGGGTCGTCCACGGACGGCGCCACGCCGCCTTCGCGTGGCTCCGGCTCGGTGGCCGACACGGTCGCGACCTCTTCCGCCGTGGCCTCGGGTGGCGTCGGGCTCGGGTCCGGCGACGCCGTGCTCTGCGCGCCCGCGGTAGGCCCCCCGAGCGCGAGGGTGACGACGACGATCAGCGTCGCGAGCGCAGCTCGAGACGGGCGGCGGGGTGGTTTCACGTCGATCGCGTTCGGCACGGCGTTTCTCCCGGAGGACCCTTTCCTGTGCGGCCGCGTCCCATTGTTGTCAAGGTATTATCTGGACAATGCGGGCCCGTCCCGCGCCGCGGTCGACACGACGGGCGCGAGACGGTAGACGTCGGGACGGGCCCAGACCGCGTGCAGCCACGACGTCCCGCGAAACCCGACGCGTCGCGCGTCGCATCTGGCCCGCGCTACGCGATGCGCGCGGTGGTGCGCCTGACCGGCATCGCGCCGGACACGCTGCGTGCCTGGGAGCGGCGCTACGGCGCCGTCGCGCCCGACCGCACGGACGGGGGCGCGCGCCGCTACTCCGATGCCGCCGTGCGACGCCTCGTGCTCCTGCGCGCGCTCGTGCTCGAGGGACACGCCATCGGTCAGATCGCGGCGCTCGACGACGCCGTGCTCGAGACGATGAGGGGGGCCGGTGCGGCCGAAGAGCGTGCCGCGCCCGACCCGCTCGGGCGCTTCCGAGAAGCCTATCTCGCGGCGCTGGTCCGCTTCGATGCGACGACGGCCGAGGCCGAGCTCGTCCGGGCCAGTCGCAGCTTCCCGCCCCGCGAGCTGGTGCTCGAAGGGGTCGTCCCCATCATGCGAGAGGTCGGGGACCGCTGGCACGCGGGCACGCTCACGATCGCCCACGAGCACCTGGCCACCCAGCAGATCCGGACGCTGATCGAGAGCCACCTGACGACGCACCCGCTCTCGCCCGGGGCGCCCAAGATCCTCTTCGCGGCGCCCGACGAGCATCGGCACGACCTGGGGCTCCTGTTCGCCGCCTGGCTCGCCTCGCTCCGCGACCTCAAGCCGGTGGTGCTGGGGGCCGAGGTGCCCGTCGCCGAGATCGCGAGCGCCGCCGACCGCGCGCGCGCGGACGTCGTGGTGCTCGCGTGCGCCCGGGCGCTCACCGCGGCCGAGAAGAAGACGCTACCGGCCCGCCTGCGTGCGCTCGCGTCGCGGCGCGAGGTGTGGCTGGGCGTACCGCCCGAGCACGCGCTCGCGTCGTCGCGCTCGCGACTGCGGATCTTCCACTCCCTCGAAGAGTTCGATCGCGCGCTCGTCGGTCGTTACCCGCACTGACCCCGCGCGGTGTCGACCGCTCGCCAGACGCGTGATCGATGGCGCGGGCCGCTCGCGGGACGGCGTGAGCCGTGGAGCGCGATCGGGCTCGGCGCCGCATGAATCGGTCGTGGCGTCACCCGAAGAGCCGACACGCGCCCTCGAGGCCCTCGCGTGGCTTCGGGCGCCGAGCGAGCTCTCGACCTGGGCCACCCGGACGCCGACCTCGGCCTGGCTCGCTCGCTCGCCGCGAGGGGACTGGTCGGTCGTGCTCGCCGTCGCCACGGGTCACGACCTCTCGGACGTGACGCGTGCCGTCTCACTCCTCGTCGAGGAGGCCGTCACGAGCTTCGCGCCCGCGTCCGCCCTCGCCCGGGAAGCGCTCGAGGTCGTGGGAGCGTTCTGGTCCCTCGCGCACCGGAGCGACCCCGATCGCGCGCGCAGGGAGAGCATCGCCCACGCCGCCCGGCTCTCGAAGCAGCTCGACCGGGCGCTCGATCGGGACGATGGGACGATGTCCGGCGAGCGCGCGGCCGCGGCTTGGGCATGCGCGTCGGCGGCGGCGCTGGCGGGCGCGGTGGGCTCGGAAGTCGCGCTCCCCGCGCCGGTGGAGATCGCGCCCACCCGTGACGGGCGGCTCGCGCTCGCTCGGGCCGCCCGGTCGCTCGCGGTCGACGCGCTCTCGAGCGCCGTTCTCGACGCCGCGCGTGCGCGTGCTGCGGTCGGGCTCGTCGAGCTCCACGCCGACGACGACCTCGAGATCGTGGCTCCGGAGTCGCTCGATGCCGCACTGGCCCGCGCGGCGACGAAGCTCGTGAGGGCGCTCGATGCACGCGCCGGTTGAAGGCGCGCCCAGCTGCACCGCGCGGCTCGCCTTCTGCGGCGGCACGCTGGATGTGGGACCGCGAGCCGCAGGGGAGGCGGCGCGAGCCGAGGGGCGCGCATCGAGCGCGGGCCCACAGTCCGAGTCGATGGAGATCGTCGCCCGCTCGACGCCCTCGGTGCCGACGCCTTCGCGGGCGGCCGCGCTCGTCTCGCTCACGTACGCGCTCAGCGGCGCGGCATGGGGCGCCGCGTGGCTCGCCGACCTCGACGTCTCGCGCGGGCTCGGTCTGGTCGCGCTCGCGCTGGGCGGCGTGGCTCCGGCCCTCGTGGCGATGCTCCTGGCGTCGAGGGACGGCACGCTCCGCCGCGACCTCTCGCGCATCCTCGATCCGCGCCCGCTCGCTCGAAGCGCGGCCTTGCCCATCGTGGCGTGGCCGGTCGGCGCATGGCTCGGGACGTGGGCGATCCTCCGCGCGACGACCGGCACGTCGATCCCGATGGCGGGCGCTCCGTCGTCGCCCGGAGCGCTCGCCATGATGGCGCTGGCCGTGCTCGTCTTCGGGCCGCTCCCAGAAGAGATCGCGTGGCGCGGCTACCTGCTGCCACGCATCGCCGCGCGCTGCTCGCCGCGGGTGAGCGCGCTCGTGACCGGCGCCGTCTGGGTGGTCTGGCACCTCCCGCTCTTCGTGTTGCGTGGGATGCCACTCGGGCAGAGCTACCCGCTCGGCTCGCCCGCCTTCGTCGCGTGGGCGCTCGCCATGCTCGCGCTCTCGGTTCTCTTCGTCGATCTCGCGCGCCGGACGGGTGGGAGCACGCTCGCGGCGGTCGCGCTGCACTTCACGCTCAACTTCTCGTCGGCCCTCGTCGGTGCTGCCCCGAGCGTGATGACCGTGCATTTCGCGGTGCTGGTCGGGATCGGCGCCGTCCACTTCGTGCGGCTCGATCGGCAGGTGATCGCGCCATGATGCTCGCCCATCGCGCCTGCCTCGTGACCCTCTTCGTGCTCGTCTCGGGCTGCGCCTCCCCGCCCGTCGCGCCCGCCGGGCTCGTGTGGCCGGAGAGCACCCTCGAGGCCGAGGGCATCGATCCGGCCCCCGTCTTCCGCGCCCTCGATGCGCTGCCGGCCGACGACGCACGGCACGGCCTGCACGCGCTGCTGATGGCCCGCCACGGGCGACTGGTCCTCGAGCGGTACTGGGGCGGCTACGATGCCGCGACCCCGCACGACCTGCGCTCGGCGACCAAGAGCATCACCGCGATGGTCACCGCCACGGCGATCGACGCCGGAGAGCTGAGCACGGAGGACCCGATCGCTTCGTGGCTCGCCGCGGATGCGCCGGGCGCGCCGGCGCTCGACGCCGGAATCCGCGTCGCCGACCTGCTCCACATGCAGAGCGGGCTCGCCTGTGACGATCGAGACCTCGCTTCGCCCGGCAACGAGGAGCGCATGTACCTCACCGCCGACTGGGTGCGCTTCGCGCTGGGTCTCGCGTCGGTGCGCCCGCCCGGAGCGGCCGGCGCGTACTGCACGGCCGGCGTCGTTCTGCTGGGACGCGTCGTCGAGCGCGCGACGGGCATGCCCTTCGACCGTCTCGCCTCGGAGCGCCTCTTCGGGCCGATGGGCATCGAGGGCGCGACGTGGGCTCGCTTCGACGGCGGGCGCGGGGTCGACACGGGCGGTCATCTGCGCATCACGCCCCGGAGCTTGCTCGCGCTCGGGCAGCTCTTGCTCCAACGCGGCGAATGGAACGGCACGCAGCTGCTCTCGCCGCTCGCCGTCGACGCGCTCGCGGCCCCCTCGGGCACCGTCGACGGTCAGCCCTACGGCTCGCTCTTCTGGCTCGGGCACGTGAGCGTCGACGGCCGGCCCGTCGAGCTGTCGTACATGGCCGGCAACGGCGGACAGCTCCTGTTCGTCGTGCCCTCGCTCCAGCTGGTCGTCGCATTCACCGGTGGTAACTTCGACACGAGCGCGATGGATCTGCCTTTCCAAGTCTTCCTCCGCTCGATCCTCCCGGCGACGGCGCCGTGAGCACGAGCCGCTCGAGCGCCGCGGCCCGGGACCCTGCGTGGTGGCACGTCCGGCCCGCGCCCGCGCTTCTCTTGCTCGCGCTCTTTCTCGCCGTCACGGTGGTCCAGGGCTGGGGCCGCCACGCTGCCGAGGTCGACGCCGGCGCGCAGAGCCTGCTCTCGCACGTGCTCCACCAGCAGATCCTCGGCGCCATCGCCGTCTGGGCGTCGTTGCCCATCGTGATGGGCGCGATCCACGTCGCGCCCGACGGCTCGCGTGGCTGGGGTCGATTCGCGCTCGTGCACGTCGCAAGCACGTTCCTGTTCGGCGCGAGCCAGACGGTGCTGATGCTGGTCTTCGACACCATCACGGCGTCCTGGCTCGGTCATGCGTTCGACGTCACGCATCTGGTCGCGATCGCCCGGGACGAGCTCCGTGGCGCGCTGCTGCTCTATCCGGCGCTCGGAGGACTGATGGCGCTCGTGCGCGCACAGCGCGAGCGCGCCCGCCACGCGGCGCGTCAGGCGGCGCTCGAGCAGGCCCTGGTCCAGGCGCGGCTCGACGCGCTCGCCGCACGGCTCGACCCGCACTTCTTCTTCAACACGCTCAACACCATCAGCGTGCTGATGTACGAGGACCTCGGCCGCGCCGAGACGCTGGTGGCCGATCTGGGCGCGCTGCTCCGCTCCGGTCTCGAGACGACCGGCCCGACCTGGCCGGTCGACGACGAGATCGCCTACACGCGACGTTACGTGGACGTCCTGCGCGCCCGCTTCGAAGACCGGCTCGAGGTGCGCTTCGAGATCGACGTCGCGCGGGCCGACCTGCTCGTCCCTCGCTTCTCGATCCAGTCGCTCGTCGAGAACGCGGTGAAGCACAACGAGACCCGCGCTCGGCCGCTCGAGATCGTCGTCGGAGTGAAGGCGCGTGCCGACGCGCTCGCCGTGCGGGTGCAGGACGATGGAGCCGGGCTCGGATCCGCCGACCCGCTCCAGGCCGGGCGCGGGCTGACGCGCCTGCGCGACGTGCTCGCGCTCCTCCACGGGGATCGCGCCACGCTGACGGTCGCCTCCTCCCCTCGGGGTGGAGCGCTCGTCGCGTGGGAGGTGCGTACGCCATGACGCTCCGCGTGTGCGTGGTAGACGACGAGGCGCCTGCGCGCCGGAAGGTGGCTCGGCTCCTCGCTGCCGACCCGCGCTTCGAATGGGCGGGAGAAGCCGGGGATGGCCGGAGTGGGCTCGCGCTCGTGCGCGAGGCTCGCCCCGACCTCTTGATCCTCGACGTTCGCATGCCGGAGATGGACGGCATCTCGCTCCTCGCGGCGATGGAAGGGACGACGCCTCCGCTCGTGATCTTCTCGACCGCACACGACCGCTACGCCGTGCGCGCCTTCGACGTCGAAGCGGTGGACTACCTCCTCAAGCCCTACGACCCTCGATCGCGCCCACGATCTCTGGTCGGCCCGCCGCGCGTCCCGCGCCGATCCCGGGCGCCTCGCGCTGCGCGACGGTGGGCGCTGGGAGTCGTTCGCGCTCGCCGACGTCGTGCGGATCTCGGCAGCCGGCAAGCAGGTCGAGATCACCCTGCGCGACGGCCGGACGGTGACGACGCGTGGGCCGCTCCAGCGCCTGGCCGATCGCCTGCCGCCCGAAGGCTTCGTGCGCGCGCATCGGGGCGAGATCGTCGCGATCCGCGCGGCACGACGGCTCGAGCCGACGCCGAGCGGCGACGCGATCCTCGAGCTCGAGGGCGGCATCTCGGTGGTCGTGAGCCGTACGCACAAGAGCGCCGTGATGGCCGCCATCGGACGCAGCCCGCGAGGCACGTGAGCCGCGGTCGAGGCGCGCGGTGCCGGCCGACGCCCCACGGAGCCCGTCACCCGCTCAGAGCGACGCGAACGTCCCGAGCTGCAGGCGGCCTGCGCGTGTGAGCGCGGCGAACGGGAGCGAGCACAAGACGCGCAGCTCGTGCTCCCGCGCGGGAGACACGTTGAAGTCGTCGATGCCCTCGCCGACGTAGCCGGGGTGGCACATGAGCTCGATCGACGCCGCGTCGAGCTCGGCGCCGACCGCGGTGGCGAGCGCTTCGGACGAGCTCGCCATGCCCATGCGGTCGAGCCCGACGAAGCGCGCCGTGCTCGTGATGCCGTGGCCCGCGTAGATCGACCGCGCGCGGGCGCCGTCGTCGCTGACCGAGCGGTAGAAGCGCGCCGCCGTCTCGTCGGCCACCTCGACGCTGCGCTGCTCGGGAATGCGCGTCGTGCGCACGCCCGCCTCCGCGAGCACCCTTGCGAGCGTCGTCGCGAGCGAGGCCACGCAGTGCGCATGCTGATGCCCGTCCACGTGCGAGGGGCGCGCCCCGGTCAGTGCGGCGAAGCGCTCGATCTGCGCGCGGGTCTCGATCGCGACGTGCTCGGCGACGATCTCGCCACGCGCGAGCGCCTCGCGCAGGCCGTGCTTGCCGCGCTTGCTCCCGCGCGCGTCGAGCAGGCTCGCGATCGAGCTCGGACGCGCCGAGGGTGGCGTCTCGGTCAGATCGAGGTGCAGGCCGAGCGGTAGCCCGACGCGGCGGGCCGCCTCGGCGGCGCTCTCGGCGCTCTTCCCGGTCACCATCAGGCTCGCCTGCGTGATCGCGCCGCGCGCGAAGGCGACCAAGATCCCCTCGTCGCGACGAGGATCGATCCCGAGATCGTCGGCGGTGATCACGAGCGTGGTCGTCATGGGCGCGATCTGAGCACGAGCCGGGCCGGCCTCGAAAGGGCCGGCGCCATCCTTGGCCCGTGCAGCCCCGTGCACGCTCGCGCCTTCGCCGCGCGCGCGCGTGCATTCCGCTGCACGTGCACGGCGCCCGATCGTTCGGATATCGCTTGAGCCGCGTGTGCCCGGCGCGGCACGCTGCGTGCTCGGTCGGGGGTCGACGCAGCCCGCCGCTGGGCCTCGTCGCCGGGAACCTCGTGCATCGCATCGCGCTCCGAACCTTGCTCCATCACCGCGCCAAGCTCGCCGGCGCGCTCGCCGGTGTCGCATTCGCCACGGCGCTGATGGTGATCCAGATCGGCCTCTACGACGGCCTGCGCGCACGCGCCTCGGTGCTCGTCGACCGCATCGGCGGCGACCTCTGGATCATGGCGCGCGGCACCACGATGGTGGACGACAGCGAGCTGCTCGCCTCCGGTGTGGATCTGCGCGTGCGCGCGAGCCCGTGCGTCGAGCGCGTGCGACCGGCGATCGTGAGCTGGGTTCCCTACCGCACGGCCTCCGGGGCACGGCACACGCTGCAGCTCGTCGGCACCGAGCGAGGCGAGCCACTCGTGCCGTGGTCGATGCAGCAAGGCCTTCCCGACGATCTCCGCGGGCCGGCGCGCATCGGCGTCGACGACTCGGATCTCGGTCGCCTCGAGCTTCGGCCACCGCTCGTCGGCTCGCGTCTCGAGATCGGCGAGCAGCCCGTCGAGGTCGCGCTCGTCACGACCGGCATCCGGAACGTCTCGCTCATCCCGATGGTGTTCGCCGACATCGCCACGGCCCGCGCGCTCGCGGGGGCCTCGCCCGTGGGCGCGACCTACTGGGTGCTCGACCTCGCCGACCCGGCGTGCGCGCCGTCGATCGCCGCCGACGTCGAAGAGGACGCGCGCCTTCAGGCGCTCACGGCGTCGCAGTTCGCACACGTGACCCAGGAGCACGTCGTCACCGAGTCGGGCGCGGGCGTCGCGCTGGCGTTCGTCGCGCTGCTCGGCTTCGTGGTCGGCGCCGTGATCGTCGCGCAGACCCAGTTCTCGCTCGTGCGGGAGCACCACAAAGAGCTCGGCATGCTGCGCGCGGTGGGCGCTTCGCGCCGCGAGCTCGGCTGGTTCGTGGCCTGGCAGTCGGCGTTCGTGGCGATCTTCGGGGGCGCGAGCGGGATCGGCCTGGCGTTCCTCGTGCAGAGCGTGCTGGGTGGGCGCAGCGTGGAGCTCGTCTACGGGCCCGAAGCGGTGCTCGGCGGCTTCCTGGCCGTCATCGTGATGTGTGGTCTGGCGGGCGCCTTCAGCTTGGCCAGCGTGCTCCGGCTCGACGTCGTGAAGGTGCTCGCGTGAGCGCGCCGAGCGATCGCGAGCCGCTCCTCGTCGCGAGCGGCGTCACCTGCAGCTACGGCGAGGGGCCGCTGCGCACCGACGTGCTGCGCGGCATCGACCTCTCGATTCGCCCGGGCGAGCTCACGGTGCTCATGGGCCCGAGCGGCTCGGGGAAGACGACGCTCATCTCGATCCTGGCCGGCCTCCTGCGCCCGACCACCGGGAGCGTGCGCCTGCGTGGCGAGGAGCTGACGCAGCTCGACGATGCCCAGATCACCGCGGCGCGCCGGCGCTCGCTGGGGTTCGTGTTCCAGTCCTTCCACTTGTTCCCGGCGCTCAGCGCGACGGACAACGTGGCGGAGGTGCTGGCCCTCTCGGGCATGCCGATCGCGCGCGCCCGAGAGAAGACGCGCGCCCTGCTCACGCGCTTCGGCCTCGGCGATCGGCTCGACAACCTGCCGGCCCAGCTCTCGGCCGGCCAGCGCCAGCGCGTCGCGATCGCGCGGGCCCTCGCGCCCGATCCGAAGATCGTGATCGCCGACGAGCCGACCGTGGCGCTGGATGGCCCGACGGCCAAGAGCGTGATGGAGCTCTTGCGGGAGTACGTGAGCGCGGGAACCAGCGTGCTCCTCGTCACCCACGATCACCGCATCGTCCGCGACACGGACCGCGTGGTGGAGATCGAAGACGGGCTGCTCGCGCGCGACGGACGCGGCCTGGGCACGCATGGACGCATCAGCGCGCCTCCCGAGGCGCGAGGGGAGACGAGCGCATGACGAGGGCGCGATGGATCGCCGCGGTCGCGGTGCTGGCACTCGCAGGGGTCGTGGGTGCGCGCGTGCACGCCGATGCCACGCATCCCAGCGTGCGCGTCGAGCCGGGCGAGATCCGCCGGGCGATCGCGGCGCGGGCGACGGTGGTGCCCGAGGGGCCCATCGCGCACGTCGCCGCGACGGCGGCCGCACGCGTCACCGCGCTGCACGTCGAGGTCGGAGATCGGGTGGAGCGCGACGCGCTCCTCGCATCGCTCGATCCCGTCGGCGGAGCGAGCAGCCCGTTCGATGCGCTCGGAGAGGACGAGGAGCTGCGCGCGCCGATCGCGGGCACGGTGCTCTCGCGCGCGCTCGAGGTCGGTGACGTCCTCAGCCCCATCGTGCCGCCCGTGACGCCGCTCTTCGAGATCGCCGACACGAGCCACCTCGTGCTGCGCATCGAGATCGAGGAGCGCGACGCCGACGCGGTCGCGGCCGGCGCCACCGTGCACGTCACGACGCCGGGCACACCCGTCGAGGGCGAGACGACGCTCACGCGCCTCGCGCCGCGGGTCGAGCGCCGTGCGCATCCGCTCGACGACGTCGCTTCGCGTGCCTCGTCCGAGGTCCGGCTCGCGTGGGCGGCCCTGCCGGACGGCGCTCGCCCTGTCGTCGGAGAGCGCGTCTTGGTGGAGATCGCGCAGCCTCCGCTCGAGGCCGCGGCCCGCCTGCCGCGCGAGGCGATCACGGTCGAGGACGGCCGTGCGACCGTGCGCGTGCGCGACGGCCTGTCGATCCGCGTCGAGCATCCGCGCCTCGGCGCGTGCGACGACCAGAACGTGGAAGTGCTCGGCCTGGCGGCGGGCACGGAGGTGTTGATCGGGCCATGACTCTCGACCGCATCGTCGTTCTCGTGATGGTGCTCCTCGGCATCGGCGCCGGGACCGTGCTCCCGGTGCTGCGCGCCATGGCCAAGACCGGCGGCACCGGGCTCACGTTCCAGCAGCCACGTCGCGACGCCAAAGAGCGCATCGTCGGCTCGATCGTGGGCCTGCTCGGCATCGCGCACCTCGCGTGGGGGCCGCTCTACGCGTGGCTCGGGCCGGTGCCGCTCGGGGTGTGGCCGCCCTCCGGGGTGCAGTTCTGGGCTGGGGTCGCCGTGTACGTCGCGAGCCTCGGCCTCGTCGTCGAGGCGCAGCGCGAGATGGGCAGGAGCTGGCGCATCGGCATCGAGAAGGGCGAGACCAAGCTCGTCACCGCGGGCCTCTATTCCTGGGTGCGCAACCCGATCTACGTGGGCGCGATCGGCTGTGGCTGGGCGATGTTCGCCATGACGCCTTGCTGGCTCACGCTCGGCGGCGCGCTCGGCTACCTCGTGTTCATCCAGCTGCAGGCGCGCCTCGAGGAGCGGCACCTGCTCGCCCAGCACGGGGACGACTACCGTCGGTACGTGGAGTCGGTCGGGCGCTTCGTTCCCATTCCGTCGCGGAAGCTCGACTCGGGGGAGAAGGACACCCTCGGTCGATTATGCGAGGCGATCGTGCCCGCCGGCACGAGGGTCCCGTCGGCCGGTGATGCCACGGCCGATGCGATCGAAGCGACGCTCGCGACGGGGCCGGTCGTCTCGGCAGCGCTCGTGCGCTCGGCCCTCCGCGGGATCGAGCTCGCGTCGTTGCTCACGCGCCGGCGCCGATTCCGTCGCCTCTCGCAGGCAGATCGCGAGGCGGTCATCTCGCGCTGGCTCGTCTCGGCACCGGGCGCCACGCGCCACGCGCTGCGGGGCCTCGTGGCGCTGGTGAAGACCGCGCACTTCGACGACCCGCGCGTGGCCGCCGCGATCGCCACGCGCACCTATGCGCCGATCGCCGAGGAGCGTCCGCGCTGGCTGGCGCAGGTCGAGGACGGCCGCGAGGCGGCGAAGGACCAGGAGATCGAGGTCGACGTCGTGGTGGTGGGCACCGGCGCGGGCGGCGCTCCCGTGGCCTACGAGCTCGCGAACCGTGGCCACGCCGTTCTGATGCTCGAAGAGGGCCGCTACTTCCGGCGGCACGAGATGGTCGGACGCGCCTCGGAGGCGCGCACGCGGATGTTCCGCGACGGCGGCCAGACGCTCGCGCTCGGCAACGTCTTGATGCCGGTGTGGACGGGCGTGACGGTCGGCGGCTCGACCACCATCAACTCGGGCACCTGCTACCGCACGCCCGATCGCATCCTCACGCGCTGGCAGCGCGAGCTCGGTCTGGACGCGTTGACGGCGGAAGCGATCCGCCCGCACTTCGAGCGCGTGGAGCGCATCCTCGGTGTCGCGCCCGCGCACGAGGCGCACCTGGGCGGTGGGGCGCGCGCGATCGCGCCGGGCCTCGCGAAGCTCCGCTGGAAGAACGAGGCGATCCACCGCAACGCGCCCGAGTGCGACGGGCAGGGTCGCTGCATGTTCGGCTGTCCCACCGGGGCCAAGCGCAGCATGGACGTCAGCTACGTTCCGATGGCGCTCGAGAAGGGCGCGCAGCTGTTCACCGAGACGCGCGTCGTGCGCGTGCGCGTGGAGAACGGTCGCGCCGTCGGCGTCGTCGCGCGCACCGCGGGCGGCGCGACGCTGACGGTGCGCGCCAAGCGCACGGTGCTCGCGTGCGGCGCGCTCATGACCCCCGTCCTCTTGCTCGAGAACGGGCTGGCGAACGCGAGCGGCATGGTCGGGCGAAACCTCTCGGTCCATCCGGCCGCGCCGGTCCTCGCGCTCTTCGAGCAACCGATCGAGATGCAGCGCAAGATCCCGCAGAGCTGGGCGGTGGAGCAGCTCGCGGACGAAGGGCTGATGATCGAAGAGTCCGGCAACCCGCCCGAGGTCGCCGCGGTCGCGCTTCCGATCGTGGGCCCGCGCCTGGTCGAGGTGATGGACGCGCACGAGAAGCTCGCCGCGTTCGGCACGATGATCGAAGATCGCTCGCGCGGACGCGTGAGAGCGGGGCGCGGCGGTCGCGCGTCGATCTCGTACTCGATGAGCGACGAGGACGCGGCGCTTCTGGCCAAGGGCACGGCCGCGGTGACCGAGCTCTTCCTCGCCTCGGGTGCGACGACCGTGTTCCCGGCGCTCCGCGGCGTCCGCGAGATCACCGACGAGGCAGGCCTTCGCGGGCTGCGCGCCCACGGGGTGCGGCCGGGCGACTTCGCGCTCTCTGCCGTGCACCCGCTCGGCACGGCGCGCATGGGCGTCGACCCGCGGACCAGCGTGATCAAGCCCGATCACGAGACGCACGACGTGCGCGGCCTCTTCGTGATCGACGGCGCGGCGGTGCCGACCGCGCTGGGCGTGAACCCGCAGATCACGATCATGGCGCTCGCGACGCGCGCCGCCGAGGGAATCCATGCGCAGCTCTGACGAGATCCCCGGGCCCCCGCCGGCGAATTCGATCGGCGCCGCCTACGACCTGATGAAGCTCGTGCGCGGCGACCTGCTCGGGGTCGTCTGCGAAGGCTTCGTCCAGTACGGCGACGTCTATCGCATCGAGGTGCTCGGCCGCCGGCAGGTGTTGGCCATCGCGCCCGAGCAGATCCGCGAGGTCTTGCTCGATCACGCGTCGTGCTTCGAGAAGGGACGGGACTACACCGATCGCCGCAAGGGGCTGGCCAAGTTCGGCGGTGCGGGCCTGGTGACGAGCAACGGTGACTTCTGGAAGCGACAGCGGCGCCTCGTCGCGCCCGCGCTCCACAGGAAGCGCATCGCCGGATACGCAGCGGCGATGATCGGCGCCGCCGAGCGAACGCTCGAGCGGTGGAAGCCGGGACAGATCGTCGACGTCGACCACGCGATGATGGAGACCGCGCTCGACATCGTCGGCCGGACGCTCTTCTCCACCGACGTGCGGCAGGACGTCGACCGGATCGGCGAGGCGACCCAGGCCCTCCACGGGATGTTCGAGGCGAACAACTCGGTGTGGACGATCCTGCCCGCGTGGTTTCCGACGCTGCAGCGCCTGCGCGAGGATCGCGCGGTGCGCACGCTCGACGAGATCGTGTACCGCCTCATCCGCGAGCGGCGCGCGAGCGAGAAGGCCGAGGTGAAGGACACCGGCGACCTCGCGTCGATGCTGCTCGCGGCCGAGGACGAGGACGGCTCGCGGATGACCGACGTGCAGGCGCGCGACGAGATCGTCACGATGTTCGTCGCCGGGCACGAGACGGCGGCCAACACGCTGGCGTGGTGCTGGATCCTGCTCGCGCAGCACCCGGAGATCGAGGCGCGGGTGCACGCCGAGGTCGACCGGGTGCTCGGCACGGGCCCGGCGCGGCGCGGCGTGCGCCCCGAGGACGCGTCGGCGCTGACGTTCACGGAGGCGGCGATCAAGGAGACGCTGCGCCTGTACCCGCCGGGCTTCACGTTCATGCGCTCGTGCATCGAGAGCACGACGCTCGGCGACTTCGCGATCCCGAAGGGGACCGACGTCTCGCTCGTTCCCTACGCGACCCACCGCGACCCACGCTTCTTTCCCGACCCGCTGCGCTTCGATCCCGAGCGCTTCCTCGGCGAGCGCGAGAAGGAGATCGATCGCTACGCGTGGGTGCCCTTCGGGGGTGGCCCGAGGGTGTGCGTCGGCAACGCGTTCGCGCTCATGGAGACGACGCTCGTCGTGGCGAGCATCGCCTCCCGCTACCGCCTGCGTCTGGCAGGCGATCGAGCGATCCCGCCGGTCCCCGGCGTGACCCTGCGCCCGAGCGGGCCCGTGAAGATGGAGCTCGTCGCGCGCTGAAGCCCGAGCCTCTCTTCGTCTCGCGGCGCGGAAGCCGAGGCGCGTGCCTCGCGCGGACCTTCAGCCCCGCGCGGCCACCGCCGGCTCGGCGCGCACGGGGAGCACGCGCCGCACGCCGGTGAGCACACCGAGCCACACGAGGAACGAGACGGTTCCGACGAGCTCGAGGCTCACGAGGTACCACGGCCACGGCCCGAGGGCGTCGATCAGCGTCGGCGAGGGCGGGGGCCGGCGCAGGTACATGAAGTTCTGATCGAGCGCGAGATCGGCGATCGCCACGACACCCTCCCAGAGCTGGAGGGCCAGGAGCGCGCGCAGGAACGACCAGCGACTCATGCTCCGATCGAGCGCGATCACCGCGTAGGTCGCCGAGAGCACGAGCAGCCCGTGGCAGACGAAGTAGCGGACGTACTCGACGCTCGGAAACCCCTCGCCCGGCGTGGGCGTCAGCAGCGCGTGCACGGTGCCGGCGAAGGTCCAGAAGAAGAGCACCTCGTACGCCCAGGGGTGCTCGGTCCAGAAGGCGATCGCGCCGATGAAGAAGAGCGCGCTGCAGAGCTCGAAGGGGAGGAGCAGCATCGGCGGGGTGTGCAGCCACGTGACGCGTACGAAGCCCTCGAGCACGTAGTAGACGACCAGCGTCACGCCGAGCGCGCGGCCGAGCCGCCGCGCGTCGGGGAGGGGCGCGCGCCGTCCCCACCACGTCACCGCGGCGATGACACACAGCACGATCGCCACCGTGACGAGGTGGAGCAGGCCGAAGGGATGGAACGGCGGCGGCACCGGCTCACTCGCCCACGAGCGCGAGGATGCGGTCGAGCTCTTCGCGCATCAAGAGGCCACCGCGCGCGCGGAGGTGCCGCGTGGGATTCCCGAGGAAGGCGATCACCGCGCGGTGGAGCGAGGTCATGCCCGGGAATGCGATCGTGGGCAGGTCGTCCCGGGTGACGTCGGGGCCGAACAGGCGCGTGATCGTCTTCTCTTCGCGGAGCGTCGAGGGGTAGAGCGCGCACGCCATCTGGATCGCGTGCAGGCCCACGTTCGTGGGGAGCAGCTCGCGCATCTGCGGATCGAGCAGCCATGCCTCGCCGCACGCGCCGACGGGCACGACCTCGGGGCGCAGGCGCGCGAAGAATCGGTACGCGTCGCGGATGGCGTGGGCGACCCCGCGGACGTCGAGCTTGGTGCCGGCCGGGATGTGCATGTCGAGCACCGGCGTGCCGGGGCCGAGCACCAGCCTCCAGCCTTCGCCGGTCGTGGGCGCCGCCGCGAGCGAGAGCGCGCCGGTCGTGGGATCGATCGACTCGCCCGCCAGCGTGGTGAGCGCGAGGCGACCGGACGCCAGCTCGCGATGGGCGCGGATGGCGCCATCGAAGGGCATCAGATCGAACTGGAGGATCCCGATGCGATAGAGCTCGCCGCGCAGATAGCGCTGCGACCAGCCCACGATCTCGTGCGTGAGGCCCGCGTAGCCGAGCTGCTTCTCGTAGTGGGCGACCCAGATCGCGACGTCGCCGACGGTCGCTCGCGAGACGTCGGGCGAGACGCCGAGCCGGGCGTGCCGCGCCTCGGCGGCGGCGATCTCGGTGAGCACGAGACAGAGGTAGAGCGCGCGCGCAGCAGGCACGCCCACGTGGCCCTCGAGCTTCTCGGCGGCGACCGCGGCCACGGCCTCGTCTGGCGGCGCATCGCGCAGCCGCCCTGCCAGCCGATCGAAGCGCTCGGCGAGCTCGGGCTCATGCGCGAGGCGCGCCACGGTGGCAGCCACCGTCGCGCGCGCGGGCTCGGACAGATCGATGCGGGCGGCGGCCGCCACCACGTCGTGCGCGGCGCTCGTCGTCGTCATCGGGCCCACTCCGGCATCCGCTCGAGCTCCTCGCGCAGGACGAACCCGCCGCGCGCGACGAGGCGCACGCTCGCGTCGTCGAGCAACGTGGCGAGGCGCCGCTGGGTCTCGGTCATGTCGTCGCGTCGGATCGCGGCGAGGGCGTCGCGGTCGACGTCGGGACCGAAGACGCGGCGGATGGTGCGGGCCTCGGTGAGGCTGCTCGGGAACAGCGCACACGCGCGCTGCAGGTCGTGCACCCCGGGCTCGCTCGCGAAGAGGCCGAGCACCTGTGGATCGAGCCGCCACGACTCTCCACAGACGCCGACCGGAACCGTCTCGGGCGAGAGGGCGGCGAAGAGCGCGTAGGCATCGCGCATCGCCTTCGCCACGTCGTGCAGCGTGACCATCGACACCGCGCCCGGGATCCACATCTCGAGGATCGGCGCGCCGGGCTCCAGCACCACCTGCCATGGCTCGGCCAGCGGCGCCGGCTTCTCCTCGGTCACGGTGCCGGTCCCGAGGTCGATCCGGCGACCGTCGGGCGTGCGCGCCTCGAGCGCGCGATCCGCCTCGTTGCGCCAGACGCTCATCGGCCCCGAGAACGGCCGCAGGTCGAACTGGAGCGGGCCGAGCCGGAACAGCTGGCCGCGCAGGTAGCGCTGCGCCCACTCGAGCAGCTCGATCGTGAGCCCGGCCGTCCCGGTGACGGCGCGCAGGTGCTCGGCCCAGACGACGAGGTCGCTCAGCGTGTGGGCGATCACCTCCGCGGACACGCCGCGCGCGAGCGCGCGCGCTTCCATGGCGGGCACCTCGGTCAGCGCGAGCAGGAGCAGATGCGTGCGCGCCTCCGCCTTGCCGAACGTGGTCTCGAGCTTCGCACGCGAGATCGCGAGGATCGCCACCGCGGGCGGCGCGGTCGCGAGCAGCCCGCAGCGCGCTTTCGTCGCCCGCGCGAGAGCCTCGTCGGCCCGCACGCGCTCGGCCGCCGCCCCGAGCGCGACGAGCGTCGGCGCGGAGAAGCCGAGCCGTCGCGCGATCGCGAGCGCGTGGTCGAGCTCGTCGACCGTCGCTTCGGCGGCGACCGCGGGCGGCGCGATGCTCGCCGCCATCTCCGCCACGATGCGTAGATACGACGCTCGCTCGTGCGCCGGCGTGTGCGCGGCCTCGATCTTCGCCTGCGCCGTACGTCCGAGGCGCGCACCGAGCTCGCGGCTGCGCACCAGGGCCTGACCCCAGTGCACGGCCTCGGCCGGCGTGTCGTAGAGCAGGCCGGTGTGGCCGTGCACGACGAGCGACTCGTTGCCGGCGTTGCGCCGGGCGATGACCGGCGTTCCGAGGGCCATGGCCTCGAGGATCACGCCACACATCCCCTCGCTGAGCGACGTGTTGAAGACGGCATCGGCCTCGGCGATCGCGGCGAGCATCTCTGGACGGGGCAGCGACTCGAAGAAGCGCACGCCGGCACGGCTCTGGAGGATCGGGAGCGCGCTCTCGACGTAGTCCGGCTCGAGGAGCGCTCCGGCGAGCGCGAGGTGCACGCGTGGCTCCACCGCGTGCCACGCCGCGAACGTCTCGACCACGTGGAGGGGGTCCTTCACGCGCCGGATGCCGGTCGGCAAGAGGAAGAGCACGTCGTCGTCCGACAAGCCCATCTTCGCGCGCAGCGAAGGACGTGCTTCCGGAAGGCGTGCATCGACGGCCTGGGCGAGGAGCTCCACGCGCCCGCGCACGCTCGGCCACATCCACTCGGCCCGCGCCTGGTTCTCCGGGCTGAACGCGATCAGGCGCGTGGCGCCGGCGACCGCACGCGCCATCTGCTTCTGCTGCAGCGCGTGCATCGGCTCGTAGAGGTCGGTGCCTCCGAAGATCAGCGCGTAGGGGATGGAGAGACCGCGCAGGAACGGGCCCGCGAGCAGCGCGTGCACCCCGATCGCGACGTCGATCTTCTCGCGGAGAACGACCTCCTGCACGGAGGCGGTCGTCGCGTCGACGGAGTCGACGAGCACGACGTGGTGCTCGGTCGCGAGGTGGCCGGCGATGCGCCGCGCGGTGACCGCGTTGCCGGTGGCTTCGGTGAGAGCGGCGAGGACGAGGACGTTCACGGAGTGATGCGCTCGCAAGGGGCGCGCCGGACGGGAGTCGGCCCGATCCGCGCGACGGCCAGCGCGAGTGTGCAGCAAAGTGCCCACTCCGTGCAGCGCCTCGCGCAGGCCGGGCGGCGCGCGTCAGCCCGCGAGCGCTCGCCGCCGCGCGATCAAGTCCCGCTCGGCCCGGGTGGGCGCGCTCTCGAGGGCCCGATCCAGGTGGGCGATCGCGCGCGCCGTGTCGCCGCGCCGCCGGTAGAGCTCGCCGAGCGTCGCGTCCCACAGGTAGTAGACGAGGAGCCAGGGCGGTGGGCGCAGCCCCTCGAGCAGCTCGAGCCCGGCGTCGGTCCCTTTCCAGTGCGCGAGCGCGATCGCGCGATGGAGCGTGGTGAGCGGGGAAGGGGCGAGGCGCTCGAGCGTCTCGTAGAGGCGGACGATACGCTCCCAGTTCGTCTCGGCGAAGCTCGGCGAGAGCGCGTGCTCGGCGGCGATCGAGGCCTCGAGGTGATAGGTCGAGATCGCACCGGCCGAGCGCGCGAGGTGCTCGAGGCCGGCGAGCACGAGCGCGCGATCCCAGCGCGAGCGGTCCTGCTCGTCGAGCAAGAGCAGGCCTCCGGCGTCGTCGATCCGGGCATCGAGGCGCGACGCGTGGAAGTGCATGAGCGCGAGCAGCGCGTGCGTCGTCGGGACGTCGCCGATCGGGTGCTCCGCGAGCACGCGCGCCAGGCGGATCGCCTCGTCGCAGAGCTCGCGACGGATGGGATCGTCCTCGCGCGCCGACGAGTACCCCTCGTTGAACAGGAGGTAGAGCACCTCGTGCACCGTCGACCGTCGGCTCGCCAGCGCGTCGAGCGCCGGCGCGTCGAGCGAGGTCCCGGCGGCCCGCAGCGTGGCGCGCGCGCGCTGCAGGCGTTTGTGCACGGCCTCGCTCGTCGAGAAGAGCCGCAGCGCGATCTCGTCGGTCGACAGCCCGCAGAGCGCCTTGAGCGCGAGCACGATGCGTCCTTCCGGCGCGATCGCGGGATCGGCGCACACGAAGAGCATCTGCACGAGGCCGTCTCGGATCTCGCTCTCGAGGTACGGATCGTCGGGCGTCGGTGGCTCGGGTAGGGGCTCGCGCTCGAGGACCGCGGCGCGCAATCGCTCCTGACGGATCACGTCGAGCGCGTGATGGCTCGCGACGCGATAGAGCCACGCGCCCGGCGCGTCCGGGATCCCGCCGTGCGGCCAGATCTCGAGCGCGCGCACGAGCGCGGTCTGCACCGCGTCCTCGCAGAGCTCGAGGCGCGAGAGCCCGAAGCGACGGCCGAGCAGGGCGAGCAGGCGCCCGTGCTCGTGCCGCAGCCAGTGGGGAGCGAGCGTCGTCAGAAGGCGGCGATCTCCCGGATCTCGATCGCCGCGCCCTCGACCTGCATCGGCATGGCGCGCACGATCTCCACCGCGCGCTCGAGCGACGTCGTCTCGAGGATCATGTAGCCGCCGAGCACTTCTTTCCCCTCGACGAAGGGGCCGTCGGTGACGCGGCCGTCGCGGAAGACGGCGCCGCCCGGCGCGAGCTTGGCGCCCATGTCGAAGAGCTCGGCGTCGAACTGGGCCTTCCACGCCTGCCAGCGGGCCATCGCCGCCTGCATCTCCTCGGCCGAGGGCGGCTTGCGCGGCCCCGTGCTGGGCGCCGAGCGGTGCACACAGAGGAACTTCTTCTTCGTCGACATCGGGCTCGTCCTTTCGTGGCGGCGAGCCCCTTCGGCTCGCCCTCCACCCCACGACGAACGAGGATGGCCGTTCTGGACAGCCAGCGCGACGGCGACGAGAGAAAGCTGGCCGCCACGGCTCGCGGGCCGGTTTCGGGCCATGCTCCGACGATGATCGAGAGCTCGGCACGGCAAGCCTACGGTCTGCTCGCCGAGCGCTTGCGCGCGTTCGTCGCGCGGCGCGTCGCGCCGAGCGAGGTGGACGACGTCGTGCAGGACGTCTTCGTGCGCATGCTCCGCGGCGTCGACGGCCTCCGCGACGAGGAACGCTTCGGCCCGTGGCTCTACCAGGTGGCGCGCCACGCCATCGCCGACAGCCAGCGGGCGCGCGCGCGCCATCCGCTCGCCCGCGACGCCGACGGTCCAGCGGAGCGCCTGGCAGATCTGGGGATGCCCGTCGAGCTCGACGAGGACGCCGAGCCGCCGGACGTGCGCCTCGGCAAGGCGGCCGCGGCGCTCGTGGAGCTACTTCCTTCGCCGTACCGCGAGGCCCTCACGCTCGTCGACGTCGAGGGCCTCTCGCACAAGGTCGCCGCGCAGCGGACGGGGATCTCGCTCTCGGGCATGAAGTCGCGCGTGCAGCGCGGGCGCGCTCGCTTGCGCACGGTGCTCCACCTCTGCTGCGAGATCGCGCTCGACGCGCGAGGGCACGTGATCGCCTGCGAGGCCCGCCCGCGGACACCCGAGGCCCACGCGGCTGCGCTCGCCACGGCGGCGCCGTGTGGGCGCAGCGACGAGCCGCGCTGAAGCGGCCTCGCGGTCCTTCGCGTTTCTTCACGGTCCGGCGGGCGCTTTGGCGCCCCGGGTCTGCGTCCTTCGCGGGTCGTCGCCGTCTTGGGGGCAGAGACGGAGCGAGCCGCGAGCGCGGCCTCGCATCCCCGCCGTCGAAAGGACCCCATGCCCGCCCCCGCCCCCGCATCCGGCGCTTCGAGCGCCGCGGATCCTGGATCCGCCCGCTACCGCTCTCCGCTGCTCGCGCGCGCTGGTTATCCGCTGACCGTCGCGAGCGCCGTCGCGCTCGCCCTCGCGCTCTTCGAGGCGGGCTGCGGCGCGCCGCTCGCGACCACGCTCGCGTACGTGCTCGCGCTCGCGATGACGCTCGGGCTCGAGCACGTACAGCCCAAGGACCCTCGGTGGTCGCCGCCCACGCTCGCTGCGGCGGCACCCGACCTGCCGTACCTGATCAGCGGCGCCCTCGTGCAGCGCGTCGTCGGTGGGCTCGTCGTCCTCGGAGCCACCGCCAGCGCCACGGCGCTCACGTCGTCCTTCGGCGCGTGGACGTGGCCGGCGGCGCTCTCCATGCCCGTGCGCGCGCTCTTCGCACTGCTCCTGGCCGATCTCGGCAAGTACGCCGTGCACCGTGCATCGCACGAGCGCCCCTGGCTCTGGCGCTTCCACGCCGCACACCACGCGCCCGATCGCATGTACTCGCTCAACTCCGTGCGCCTTCACCCGATCAACGTCGCGTGGAACGTGGCGCTCGAGGTGGGGGTGACCGCGCTCTTCGGCCTCGACGAGCGGAGCCTGGTGATCGTGGGCGCGCTCCGCGCGGCGGTCGCCGTGCTGCAGCATGCCAACGTCGCGCTCGCGCTGGGCGGGTGGAGCGCCGTCTTCTCGACCCCGGAGCTGCACCAGTGGCATCACTCGGCGGTGCGTGCCGAGGCCGACGCGAACTACGGCGCGACGTTCTCTTTCTGGGACCGCTGGCTCGGCACGCTCGTGCTCCCTCGCGACCGCGACGCGCCGCAGAAGCTCGGCCTAGCCGACGGCGGCGTGCACCCGCGCGCCTTCCTTCGTCAGCTCGTCTGGCCTTGGTGCGAGACCTGCGCGTCGGACTGATGATCGGCTCGCTGAACGACGTCGTCGCGTCGTGGCGCTCGGCTCTGCATTCGCGATGGCGTCGGACCACCCGGACGATCGTGATCGTCGACTTCGTCTGCCCCGCTGTCCGTGAGTGACGGACGCTCGCCGGTGGTCACCGTCGCGGATTGCGCGACCGACGCCGGGCGGTGCCGACGAGGGGTGACCGAGCAGCCACAGGGGCGACCCTTCCCGGCGCGCCCGGCACGAGCTCGATCGTCCACCTGGGCACGAACGAGCGCGAGGTGATGCTCACGTTCCTGACGCCGTCGACGTCGAGCGACTTGATCTGGCCGTCCTCGGCGACGAAGAGCAGAAGCTTGCCGGTCGTCGATCGGCGCAGCGAGTACGCTTCCACGATGCGGCGCTTGCCCGTGTAGTCGAGCTCGACGAGCAGTCGGTTGCTCGCCGCGAAGCGGATCGCGTCGAGTGGGACGCCATGGCCCCACAGGCGCATCCCCCGTGGCGACTCGAGCACGCCGCTCATGCGCGGTGCGGGTTCGAGCTCGACGGGCGCGACCGTCGTCTCGAGCCACGCGAGGCTCTCGGCGAGCATCGCGACGAACGCGCTGGGCTCGGGGAGCGCGGGAAGCTGGTGGGCGAGCATGTTCACCCAGTCAGCCCGGAGATCCTCGGAACGCTCCACCAGCTCGACGATACCGGCGCGGGTCGGGGTCGGGATGCCCTTCGCGTTGCACTTCTCGTGGAAGAGCCGTCGGGCGCGCTCGGCGTCGAGCTCGCCCCGGCGGTGCTGCCCCAGGTGCACGACGTCGTAGAGGTCGCGCGGACGGGTCCGCTCGATGAGCGCACGGCACTTCTCGGCGACCAACTCCTCGAGCGAGTACGTCTGCACGAGCGCCGTCCCCGGTAGCCGGTCCGGGTACGAGTGCAGCACCTCGCGCCGCGCGAATGGAGGGAAAGTCGTTCGTGCTTCGTGATGTCGAAGCGGATCTTAGGGCCGTCGGCACCGCGAGCGGTCCGCGATACTCGATCGAGCCCTCGTACGTGAGGTCGCCCGCTTTGTTCTTCCGCGGCTTGAGCCCCACGGCGATGCGTGGGCACTGGACACCGCTCAGCGGTTGCCTCCGCGACGTCGCGGAGGATCTCGAGGACGTGGGCCTCGTCGTACGGAGCGTCCGCCAGCAGTGAGAAGTCGAGGTCCTCCGAGAACCTGAACGTCTCGAAGAAGCATTTCTTGAGGGACGTGCCGCCCTTGAAGACCCACGTGCTCCCGGCGATCGGATGTGTGGCGATCGCTGCGAGCATCCAGCCGAGGACGTAGTCCTTCTCGACGACCTCGGGTCGCAGCGACCTCCTGCGAGCGGAGCAAGATCTCCCGCTTCTGGATCATGCCGAGGCTCCGGAGGTCGTCGAGCTTCACGTTCACGCGCACGCCCCAACGACTGGAGGATGTGCCCGCGCTCGGCGATGGCTGGGTCGAGCGCGATGACGCCGGCGCTCCGATGCACCATGCAGGCGCTCACGATCTCGTCGGGCACGGGCGAAGGCATCTCGGAGATGAAGCCGAGCCGCTTGTACGCGGCACCGCGATCGAGCTCGGCGAGCCTCGCGGTGCAGCGGGCAGCTTCCACCCTTCGCTGCTTCGGTAGGCGCGAACGATCTCGACGAGGTGACGGAAGCCACCGACCCAGCTCGGGTCGGCGAGCCCGTCGATCATTGAGCTCGCGGTCGGACACATGAGCGCGAGCAGCGCCGCGCCAGATCACGGGGCTGGGCCACGCGCGGGGCGGGACTGGCGACACGGAACTCGCTGTCGGCGATCGTCACGCTGCTCAGCGCACGCTGCTCGCGCCACCACGAACGTCGTCCTGAAGAGCTGCTCGGTGAGGCCCCAGTGGTGCGCAGCGGACCAGCCGCCGACGTAGCACGGCGTGAACGCATGCTCGGCGAGCACCCAGGTGTCCTCGACCACGTCGCCCTCTCGCGGCCGAGATCTCAGTGGCAGCACGAGGTAGAGCCCGCGCCTCAGGCGCCTGATCCAGCCGCGATCGACGAGGCCACGGATCCGCACCCGCGTCGTCTCGGGTGACGTCCCCCACACACGGCCGTGGGCACGTCGAAAACGCCGCCCGGCATCACGCAGGAGGCCACCCACCGACGAGCGGGCGCTCTTCGAGATATTCTTAGCGCGAGAACCGGATCGATAGGCACCCATAGTGCGCTAAGAATATACCAATCAGTCACACGCCGCGACGTCGGCGACTCATCGGCTGCAACGGCCTCTTGGTCTCGTGCTTCCGGCGTCGGCGATGCGGGGCGCCACCCGATAGAGCTGAACGACGATGCGCTCGATCGTGGCGTCGCTCGTCGTGTTGATCAAGTAGTAGCCGATCGCCTCGCCATCGATCGGCGGACATCGCAGTCGTTCGCGGCGATGACGCCCGCGAGCTGGTCGGTCGAGAACGGGTAATTGATGAAGCCCTCCGCCTGATCAGGGCCGCCGCCGCGCCGCTGCCGCGCTCGTTCAGGGCTGCCAACGCGCCCGCATCCGCGACTCGCCCAGCTCGGATCTCGACGTCCATCACTCCTCGCGCGCTCGGCTCGGGCGCTTTCCTGACGGGCTCACCGGGGCCACGTCGGCCCAGCATACACACGCAGCACGCGCGCGATCGTCGCGATCGCGAGGCGAGGTCGACACGACCGAGACGCGCGGTGCTCGAGCCTTCTGGTAACGTGCGGCATGCGAACGGTATCGTGCATCGTGTGGCTCGGTGTGCTCTGCGGGGGTTGCGGAGCGTCGTCGAGCGCCCGTCGACGCCGGCCGTGCGCGTGCCAGCGGTCGTGCTGGGCGCGGCCACCGGTTTCGTGCTCGTCACGACGCCGGACTGGACGAGGCCGTCGGGACGATCGCGCTCTACACGCGCGGGGCGGCTACCGAGCCGTGGCAGCCGGTCGGCGCCACGACCGGTGCGGTCGGGCGGAGCGGGCTCGGTTGGGGCGCAGGCTCACGGCGTGGGAGCGCCATCCGGCCGCGAGGGGCCGATCAAGCACGAGGGGGACGGTCGTAAGCTCCGGCCGGTGTCTTCGCGCTGGCGGACGCGTTCGGCTACGCCGAGGCTCCACCCCAGGGCACCCGGATCGCCTACCACCGCTCGAGCGCGTCGTGGGTCTGCGTCGATGACGGAGCCTCGGCACACTACAACACCGTCCTCGACACCGAGGGCATGGAGCCGAGCTGGACGAGCGCCGAGCACTTGCTCCGCGAAGACCCGCTCTACGAGCGCCTCGTGGTGGTCCGCCACAACGTATCGCCTCCGGTCGCCGGCAACGGCAGCTGCATCTTCCTCCACGTCTGGCGCTTTCCCGATCGCGGTACCGATGGCTGCTACGCGACGTCGCTCGAGCGCGTGGAAGAGGTCATGCGCACCCTGCACGAGGCCGCCGCCGTGCTCGTCGCGCTGCCCGAGGCCGAGCGCACCGCGCTGACCGACGCGTGGGAGCTCCCGCCGAGCTGAACGCCCGACGGGCACCGTGCTCACGGGCAGGTCATGTCCGTCGCCACCGACATCGCCGCGCAGTGGTAGCAACAGTTCGTGCACGCGCCGCGGCCGTCGATGCCCACGCCCCACGTGAGACCGTGCGACACCTGCTGGCCTCCCCAGCAGATGTTCGCCGATCATGCAGCCAGATCGTAGCCTGGAACGGGTCCTGGAAGTAGTGCATCGAGGTGTCGGCGGGCCACACGAGGCTGTCGTCGAGATCGAAGACCCGGAAGTCGATCCGCTCGCCGTTTCCGCACCGGTGGTTGAACGTCCAGCGCATCGTGGCGGTCCCCGTCGGCGCGCACGACCCACCGGCCTGGCAGAGGGACCCCGTCGCGCAGCCGCAGTCGCGGCAGCAGCCACCGGCGGCCTCCGACGTGGAGCACATCCGATCGCCGCACACGACCGGCGGGAGGCAGGCTCCCGACGAGCACACGTAGCCGCTGGTGCAGCCGCAGTCCTCGCAGCACGTCGCCGACGACTCACCCGCGCCGCAGCTCCCGTCACCGCACACGGTCGGCGAAGCGCACGTGCCGCCCGAGCACGTCAGTCCCGAGGGACACGCGCAGTCGGCGCAGCAGTTGACCGAAGACTCCCCGTTCTCGCACGAGCCGTTTCCGCACACGGCCGTCGGCGTGGACGGGCCGCACGAGCACGTCGGGCTCACCGCGGGGTTGCAGCCGTCGGGCCGTGCGGAGATGTGTGCCGTGGTCGCGACCCATGGGCTCGCGGAATCGGGCCCGTAGTAGATCTGATCGTAGGTGAGGTCGGCGACGAAAGGCGCGGTGTAGCTCGCGCCTGGCTGGTAGAGGTTCAGGGGATCGATGATGCGGAACGTGGTGCCGATCGGCCCGACGGTGTACCCGCTGACCACGATGAAATGGGCGAACATCCCGCCGGTCGACGTGCCGTTGAAGTAGACGATGACGGGCCTGCCGTTCGTGAGCTCGGTCGCGAGCGCCGCCGGGCTGATGGCACCCCAGACCTGCTGCGCGTAGAGGCCGCCCGCCGTCAGCAGATAAATGGGATTGCCGGACGTGTTGCACGGCGTGGCGCACGCGGCGGGCAGCTGGCAGCAGTTGCCGCCGAGCATCGCCGAGACGACCTCGCACTCGGAGATCGGGCGTCCGTAGTACTGGAGCACCATGCTCGCGCACGCTGCCCAACACCACTCGGAGCAATACTGCGCGGTGGGGACCACGGGCAGCATCACACCCGTGGGTGACGGTGCGCGGTCGCAATACGGCATCGGCGTGACCGGTGTCCCCGCGTCGTAGCCGGGCGGCCGCGGCCCCGTGTCGGGAGAGCGGTAGGGTGGAGGCGGCGTCCAGCAAGCGACGAGCGTGACTGCGACGGCGATGCACGACGGCACGGCCCCAGAGGAGCGGGTGAGCATGTGCGGTGCTCACGACGATCGCGAGGAGCATCGGCCGGGTCAATCACCCCCCAGGGGTGACGGGCTGCGCGCGCACTGTTCGCTTGGTAAACCCGACGACGAAGCGCTCCGGGTAGCACATGGGTAGCAGCAGCTGCCGTGGCGCCCGCTGGAGAGGCCTTCGCCCTCTCCTTTTTCCTATCGTCGACCTCCGCGTGACCGAGTCCGCGGTGTCCCGCCGAACGGCGGCCGAGGGCCGGTCGGCGGGACCCATCCGATGGCGCCCGGCACGAGCTCGATCGTCCACCTCGGCACGAACGAGCGCGCGGTGATGCTCACGTTCGTGATGCCGTCGACGTCGAGGGACCTGATCTGCCCGTCCTCGGCGACGAAGAGCAGGAGCTTGCCGGTCCTCGATCGCCGGAGGCGAGTACGCCTCGACGATGCGGTGCTCGTCCTTGTAGTCGAGCTCGACGAGCAGCCGGTTGCTCGGGGCGAAGCATCGCGACGAACGTGCTCGGATCGGGGAGCGCAGGGAGCTGGTGCGCGAGCATCCCCTTCCAGTCGGCCGCAGATCTTCCGACCGCTCGACGAGCTCGACGATCCCGGCGCGGGTCGGGGTCAGGGATGCCCTTTGCGGTGCACTTCTCGTGGAAGAGCTGCCGTTTCCGGTCGGCATCGAGCTCGTCCCGGCGGTGCTGCCCGAGGTGAACCACATCGTAGAGGTCGCGCGGGCGGCTCCGCTCGATGAGCGTCCTGGACTTCTCGGCGACGAGCTCCTCGAGCGAGTAGGTCTGCACGAGCGCGGAGGTCGGCAGCTCGTCCGGGTACGAGTGCAGCACCTCACGCCGCTCGAACGGCGGGAAGGTCCGCTCGTGCTTCGTGATGTCGAAGCGGATCTTGGGGCCCGTCGGAACGGCGAGCGGCCCGCGGTACTCGATCGAGCCCTCGTACGTTCGATCGCCAGCCTTGTTCCTGCGCGGCTCGAGCCCGACGCCGGCGCGAGGGCACTGCACGCCGCGGAGCGTCTCGGTCGTCTCGGCGACGTCGCGCAGGATCGCCGCGAGCATCCAGCCGAGGACGTAGTCCTTCTCGACGACCTCGGGTCGCAGCGACCACTCCTGCGAGCGGAGCAAGATCTCCCGCTTCGGGATCATGCCGAGGCTCGGAGGTCGTCGAGCTTCACGTTCACGCGCACGCCCCAACGACTGAGGATGTGCCCGCGCTCGGCGATGGCTGGGTCGAGCGCGATGACGCCGGCGCTCCGATGCACCATGCAGGCGCTCACGATCTCGTCGGGCACGGGCGAGAGCATCTCGGAGATGAAGCCGAGCCGCTTGTACGCGGCACCGCGATCGAGCTCGGCGAGCCTCGCGGTGAGGCGGGCCGGCTTCCACCCTTCGCTGCTTCGGTAGGCGCGAACGATCTCGACGAGGTGACGGAAGCCACCGACCCAGCTCGGGTCGGCGAGCCCGTCCACGATCGTGAGCTCGCGGTCGGACACATGAGCGCGAGCAGCGCCGCGCCAGATCACGGAGGCTCGGGCCACGCGCGGGGCAGGGACCTTGGCGACACGGAACTCGCTGTCGGCGATCGTCACGCTGCTCGAGCGCACGCTGCTCGCGGTCACCACGAACGTCGTCCTGAAGAGCTGCTCGGTGAGGCCCCAGTGGTGCGCAGCGGACCAGCCGCCGACGTAGCACGGCGTGAACGCATGCTCGGCGAGCACCCAGGTGTCCTCGACCACGTCGCCCTCGCCGGCCGAGATCTCGAGTGGCAGCACGAGGTAGAGCCCGCGCCTCAGGCGCCTGATCCAGCCGCGATCGACGAGGCCACGGATCCGCACCCGCGTCGTCTCGGGTGACGTCCCCCACACACGCGCGGCCGTGGGCACGTCGAAAACGCCGCCCGGCGCATCACGCAGGAGGCCACCCACCGACGAGCGGGCGCTCTTCGAGATATTCTTAGCGCGAGAACCGGATCGATAGGCACCCATAGTGCGCTAAGAATATACCAATCAGTCACACGCCGCGACGTCAGCGACTCATCGGCTAGCAACGGCCTCTTGGTCTCGTGCTTCCGGCGTCGGCGATGCGGGGCGCCACCCGATAGAGCTGAACGACGATGCGCTCGATCGTGGCGTCTCGCTCGTCGTGTTGATCAAGTAGTAGCCGATCGCCTCGCCATCGATCGACGCGACGACGCAGTCGTTCGCGGCGATGACGCCCGCGAGCTGGTCGGTCGAGAACGGGTAATTGATGAAGCCCTCCGCCTGATCAGGGCCGCCGGCGCGCCGCTGCCAGAGCTCGTTCAGGGCTGCCAACGCGCCCGCATCCGCGACTCGCCCAGCTCGGATCTCGACGTCCATCACTCCTCGCGCGCGCTCGGCTCGGGCGCTCCCGACGGGCTCACCCGGGGCCACGTCGGCCCAGCATACACACGCAGCACGCGCGCGATCGTCGCGATCGCGAGGCGAGGTCGACACGACCGAGACGCGCGGTGCTCGAGCCTTCTGGTAACGTGCGGCATGCGAACGGTATCGTGCATCGTGTGGCTCGGTGTGCTCTGCGGGGGTTGCGGAGCGTCGTCGAGCGCCCCGTCGACGCCGGCCGTGCGCGCGCCAGCGGTCGTGCCGGGCGCGGCCACCGAGCTCGTGCTCGTCACGACGCCGGACTGGACGAGCCCGGTCGGGACGATCGCGCTCTACACGCGCGGGGCGGCTACCGAGCCGTGGCAGCCGGTCGGCGCCACGACCGGTGCGGTCGTGGGGCGGAGCGGGCTCGGTTGGGGCGCAGGCCTTCACGGCGTGGGAGCGCCATCCGGCCGCGAGGGGCCGATCAAGCACGAGGGG
>JBGALT010000261.1:0-7165 GCA_044223665.1 Sandaracinaceae bacterium
CGCGACGTGCGCCGGGTCGGCCAGGAACGCGCGCACGAGCGCCGCCGAGGCGAGGTCGGCGTCGATCGGTACGCCGAGCCGCGCCGACTCGACGGCGAGCACGTCCGCGAGCACGCGCATCGTCGTCTCGAGCGCCGGCAGCTCGAGCAGGCCCGCCGTGGTCGTTCCCGGTGGCTGCACCATCCCGGCGAGGTTCGAGACCAGGATGTAGACGTTCTTGTCGAGCAGCGCCGCTGGCAGGAGCGCGCGGTCGATCACCTCCGCGGGCAGGCCCGCATCGGTCATCACCCGCGCGAGCGTCTCGGCCCAGGGGCCGGCGATCGGCGAGGGGAGCACGACGTGCGGCGCCCGATCGCCCTTCTTCTCGAGCCAGACGACGACCACGGTCGGATCGGAGATCCCATGCGCCTGCCACGTCGCCGGCACGAGCTCGTTCTGCACGAGGACCACCCGCTCGCGCTGGGCCGGCCCGAGGGAGGCGAGCACGGCGTCGAGGTCGTCCTCGCCCACCGCCACGATCACGCGATCGAGCGCGAGGCCCGGATCGACTCGCTCGCCACGGCGCACGACGACGACCATCGCGCCGCGCGCCGCGAGCAGGGACGCGAAGAGGCTGCCGAGCTGCCCGGCGCCGACGATCGCGATGGTCTCGGCGATGGTCTCGTCGCGCTCGAGAGGCGACATCAGACGAGCGCGCCGCGCATCGTGACCGTGTAGGTCTTCTCGTCGGCGGTGTCGACCTCGACCTCGCCGCCGAGGAAGAGCTTCAGCGTGTCGATCTGCGTGGTGAGGTGCGAGCTCGGCTCGGTGGTCGAGAAGACGCCGCCGCGCCCCATCGCCATCGGGAGGAGCAGCTGATCGGCCAGGTGCTCGCACACCGCCGCCTTGGTCTCGAGCAAGCGGAGCGCGGGCCCGATCGCCTGCTCGGCGACTTCCTCGGCGCGCGTGCCCCGATCGCCGAAGCCGCTCGTCACGATGGTGACGTTCTCGAACTCGTGCACCACGACGAAGGCGTTGCCCGGCCCTTGCACCTCGGGCAGCTCCTGCTTCTCGACCTCGTCCCGCCCGAGGCTCAGCCGATCGCGCGCCACGCGCAGCTCCCGATCGGCGACCGCGGGCGGCAGGCCGGCCACGAGCGCGATCGCACGGCGCCGCCGGAGCGCACCGCGCTCCTCGAGCTCGAGGGCGCCGAGCGAGGCCGGCTCGACGTGGCAGCGGATCGAGCCACCGCCCGCCGGATAGAAGCCCGGGCGCTCGAGCGTGAGCTCCACCTTGGCGCCCATGCGCGCGAGGATGGGCAGGTAGCTCCGCGCGAGGAAGTCGTACGAAGGCGCGGCCGGGTTGTGGGTGCCGCCGCGGATCGTGAGCGTGCTCGGCTCGGTCGCCCGCAAGAGCGCGGGCAGCACCGACTGCAGCACGAGCGTCGTCGATCCCGCCGAGCCGACGTCGAACGAGGACACCTTCCCCTGCACCGTGCGCGGGCGAAACGTCAGCTCGCGGCTCCCCAGCTCGGCGCCCGAGACGTCGGCGCCCGAGATCTCTTGCGCCGCGCGCACGGCCGTCAGGTGCTGCCGCAGCAAGCCCGGCTTCTCGCGGCCGGCGCGGATGCGCTCCATCCGGAACGCCGTCCGCGTCAGGATCGAGAGCGCGAGCGCGCTCCGGAGGATCTGTCCGCCGCCCTCGCCCGTGCTCCCGTCGATGACGATCATGTGCGCGTCCCGTCTCGCGATCGCTCGCCCGCGATCGACGCCCAACGATAACGGAGCGCGATCTCCGTGAACAGCGCCGAGGTATCGGCGCGCCGAGCGCGGGGCGCGATATCAGAGCGCGGTGCAGAGCTCGGGAATGCAGCGCGCGTGCGTCGTGAGGCAGGCGGTGTCGGGCGGGCACTCGTCGGACGTGCCGCACGGGTCGCCGGCCGCGGGCGCCGCGCGACACGAGAGGCCTCCGCTCGCGTCGAGGCCGCACACGCCCTCGCACTCGTTGCCGATCGAGCAGGGCGAGCCGGCGGACCGATCGGCGGTGCAGGTTCCTTCTTCTCCACAGTGGTAGGCGGGCGCGCACGAGCGGTCGCTCTCGCACGCGCCGCCCTCGATGCGCGGCACGATGCAGACGCTGCCGGCCGGCGTGAAGTCGCAGCCGAGGCCGGGCGCGCACATCGTCCCCGCCGCGCACGTCATGCCCTCGGTCGGCAAGGGTCCGCACGTACCATCGTCGCGGCACGCGAGGCCGTCCGCGCAGGTCGGGCCCAGCTCTCCGAAGGCGCACGGCGCGTCGAGCGCGGGCAGCGGGCGGCAGCTCCCGCCGTCGCCGTCGCAGCCGAGGCCCGGCGCACACACGGTTCCGCGCGCGCACGCCTGGCCCTCGGTGGGTCGCGCCACGCAGCTGCCGGCATCGCAGTAGGCGGTGGCCACGCAGCTACGATCCTCGACGCACGCGCCGCCGATCGCGACGCGGGGAGCGCATGCCCGCGGCCCGCCGCAGGCCGTGTGGCTGCCGCACGCGGCGCTCGTGCAGTCGCTCGGCCCGGGCCCGCAGTGCGCGCCGTCGCAGACGAGACCCACGGCGCAGTCGCTCGCGCCCACGCAGGGTGCGCCGTCCTCGCCCAGCGGTGCGCAGGTCCCGGCGCCGCCCGCGTCGACCGCGCAGTGCGAAGGTGGCGTGCACGCGAGGTCGGACGCGCACGACGCGCCATCGGCGAGCGGCGCGGCGCAGTGTCCGTCCGCGCAGACGAGGCCGGTGGCGCAGCCGAACATGTCCTCGCAGCTCGCGCCCTCGCCGAGCCGATCGGTGCACGTTCCGCCCGCGCACGTCCCGTTGCCGCCCGCGCAGTAGGGCGCCTGGCAGCTCTCGCCGATCGCGGCCGGCACGACCAGGAAGGGGTGGCAGAGCGCGAAGATCGTGACGGGGCTCGGCGCGCTGCAGGCCGGCGTGGCGTCGTCGATGCGCGCGAGGCAGGCGCTCGCCGCAGCGGCGTCGACGACGGCGCCGGCAGCGAGGATGGGCTGGTAGGCCTCGAGGCAGCGCCCCGACCACCGGGTGATACAGCGCGCGGTGTCGAACGTCCCGCCCGGCACCACCACCGCGCAGCCACAGCTCGCGGCGGCCTCGCACAAGCGCATCGCGAGCGGACGGCAGTAGTCGTCGGCGAGGCTCCCCGGAAGGACCTCGCCCGCATCGAGGCCGGCGTCGGAGAGGGAACCATCGCCCCCGGCGTCGGGTGCCGGCGTCGGCGAGGCGCATCCGGCCACCGAGAGCGGGAGAAGGCATAGAACGTAGAGCGAGATCCCCGAGCGAGGCATGCGGCTCTCGTGTCCCTCGCGGCGGGTCGGCGCAAGGCGCCTCTGGTTGCGCGCGCGGGGCAGGCGCGCCAACCCTCCGCGCGTGCGCAGACAGCACCTCGCGTTCGCCGGCATGTGGGGCGTCGCCATCGCGGTGATGCTCTTTCTCTACGTGCGGGAGGAGCACCGGCACGCGTCCGGCCACACCCGTCCGACCGAGGACGCGCCCGTCATCGACGTCGAGCAGGAGCATCCCGAGAGCTCCACGCTCGAGCCGACCGCTCCCCAGGCGCCGATCCCGCCCTCGCCGCCGCTGCAGTACCGCGGCGACCGCCGGCACACCGGGCAGAGCCCCTACGCGGGCCCGGCGCGGGCGGGGATCTTCTGGCAGCTCGCGACCGAGCACCCGGTCGTGAGCCAGGCCGTGGTCGACGCCGAGGGCAACACGTTCATCGGCTCGCGCGACCACGTCTTCTACGCGATCTCGCGCACGGGCGGTGTGCGCTGGCGGCGCGATCTCGGCAGCGACATCTACGCCTCGGCGCTGCTCGACGGGCAGGGCCACGTGTTCGTGGGCTCCGACGCCGACTTCTTCTTCGCGCTCGACGCCGAGACCGGTGACGTGCTCTGGGACCTCCGCACCGAGTACGACGTCGACACCGGCATCACCCTCGGGCCCGATGGGACGATCTACTTCGGCTCCGGGACGGACCTGTGGGCCGTCTCGAGCGAGGGCCGCCCCGTGTGGCGCTTCCGTGCGCGCGTGAAGATCTTCTCCGCGCCGGCCGTCGCCGACGACGGGACCATCTACTTCGGTGCCCAGGACGACTGGTTCTACGCGCTCGATCCGAACGGGCACTTGCTCTGGCGCGTGCGCAGCGACCGACCCGACGACAACGACAGCTCCGCGATCGTCGACGACGACGGAACGATCTTCTTCGGCAGCGACGACCGGCGCGTCTACCACCTGGACCGCAACGGGCACGAGCTCTGGCGGGCCGAGGTCGGCGGCTACATCCGCGCGCCGATGGCGCTCGGCCGCCGGCGCGATCTCATCGTGCCGGTCTTCGGCCCGCACGCGCGCGTCCTCTCGCTCGACCGCACGACCGGAGAGGAGCGCTGGAGCTTCGCCGCCGCGCCGAGCCAGGCGACCGACTCGGGCGTGGGCTCGGGACCGATCGTCGACCGCGACGGCAACATCTACTTCGGCGCCGACGACGACTTCGTCTACGCGATCGATCCCGACGGGCACCTGCGTTGGGTCCACCAGACCGGCGCCAACGTCGACGGCGATCCGACCATCACGCCCGATGGAGCGCTCGTCATCGGCGGCGACGACGGCCACGTGTACGCGATCCGTGCCGATGCGATCGAGCCGGACGCAGGCGCCGGGGTCGACGCCGGAGGCGCCGAAGGCTCCGAAACGGGCCGCGCCTCTGGTACGTTGGAGCCATGAGCTCGAGCGCGCCCGACGCCTCCGAACCTCCGTGCTCCGGGCGCCGCGCGCGACGACGTCGTGGGCTCGCCGCCGCCTTCGCGGTGCTCGCGGCGTGCAGCGCGCCGGTGGCCGAGCCGTCGGATGCCAGCCCCGATGGAGCGCGCGACGCCGGCCCCATCGCATGCGCGACGGATCGCGACTGCGCCGACGGCGTGTTCTGCAACGGGACCGAGCGCTGCATGCCCGAGAGCCCACGCGCGGCCGCCGACGGATGCGTCCCGAGCGAGACACCGCCGTGCCCCAACGGCACCGCGTGCGACGACGCGGCCGATCGCTGCACGACGCTGTGCGGGACGACGATGGACGCCGACGGGGACGGCGTGACGGCCGCCGACTGCGGCGGCACCGACTGCGACGACGCCGACGCGATGCGCTACCCGGGCGCGTCCGAGACCTGCGATGCGGGCCACGACGAGGACTGCGATCCGACGACGCTCGGGACGCGCGACGCCGACGCCGACGGCGCGACGTCGAGCGCCTGCTGCAACGGCGCCGTCTGTGGCCTCGACTGCGACGACGCGCACGCGGCCGTGCACGTGGGCGCCGGCGAGGTCTGCAACGATCGCGACGACGACTGCGACGCCAGCACCGACGAGGGCGTGCGCGCTTCGTACTGGCCCGACATGGACCAGGACCTCTACGGTGACGCGTTCGCGACGCCGATCTTCGCGTGCGCGCCCGGCCCGCACGAAGTGCAGAACGCGCTCGACTGCGACGACGAGAGCAGCGCCTCGCACCCGGGAGCGGCCGAGCTCTGCAACGGACGCGACGACGACTGCGACGGCGTCGTCGACAACGAAGACGCCGCGGCGTTCGCATGCGCTGCCACGTACGGCTCGCCCGCGTTCACGACCTTCTCGTGCACACCCACCGGCTGCGCGATCGCGTGCACCGCGCAGCACCTCGACTGCAACAGCCGTCTCGACGATGGCTGCGAGACGGACTCCGACGCCGACGTCGATCACTGCGGGCGCTGTGATCGCTCGTGCGGCGCCGCGGGCACGTGCTCGGCGGCCCAGTGCGATCCGATCGTCGCGCTGAGCGCCGGGCAGACGCACACGTGCATCGTCCGCGCGAGCGGGGTGGCCGCGTGCTGGGGCGCGAACTACGCCGGCCAGCTCGGAGATCGCTCGTACACCACGCGCGGCGATCCGGTCCGGGTGCAGGGGCTTCCGAGCGTCACCAGGATCGCCGGACAGAACGGTGGCCTCGGGAACGGCATGACGTGCGCGAGCGGCGGCGACGCGCTGCTCTGCTGGGGCAACAACGACTTCGGCGCGCTCGGCGACGGCACCACGACCTCCCACCTCGACCCGACGCCCGTGGCAGGGCGCTTCCCGCCGTTCGTGTCCTTCCTGATGCCGGGCCACCTCTACCAATTCGAGTCGAGCGGCTGGCAGACGTGCGCCATCGTGGAGGGCCCTACGCTCGGAATGCCGCCCAATCGACAGCTCTGGTGCTGGGGGAACAACGACGTGGGCCAGCTCGGGCGCGGCACGACTGGCCCGATGCAGCTCGCGCCCGCCAACGCGCCGACGCCCATCACGCTCGACGTCGGCGCCCAGGTCGCGGTCGGGATGCGGAACACGTGTGTCACGACGGGCGCCACGGGCGCGGTGTACTGCGTCGGTGCGGGCGCGAGCGGCGCCCTCGGCAACGGCTCGTCCGCGACGTCCGCGAGCTGGGTCCGCGCCGGCAGCGCGAATGACGTCGTTGCGATCGACGGCAACCTCGACACGTTCTGCTGGGCGACGGCTGCCGGCGCGGTCGCGTGCTGGGGCTACTCGGTCGACGACCAGCACGTCCCCGTGCGCACGCCGACGCTCGTCCCGATCACCGGGCACGTCGTCGACGTCGAGGTCGGAACGACGTTCCAGGGGCGCCCTTTCGCGTGCGCGCTGCGCGACGACGGGACGGTCGCGTGCTGGGGCGGCAACGACGACGGAAACCTCGGGCGCGGAACCACGGGCACGAGCGGCGCCGTCGGCGACGTCACCGGCCTCGATCACGTCGCCCAGCTCAGCATCGGCGGCTTCCACGCGTGCGCGCTGCGCACCGACGGCTCCGTCTGGTGCTGGGGCAACGACGTCGCGCGCCAGCTGGGAAACGCCGCCCTCGGAACGACGAGCTCGCCCGTCCCGGTGCAGGTGGATCGCCTCCCGCCCCATCTTCCCTGACGAGGGCCGGCGCCCTGCCGACGGACGGCGGGCCGCCGCCACCTCCGCCACCCAGCGCGCGTTTTCACCGCGAATCGCCGGTCTCGCCTCGGGCGCGGCGCGTGCTCCACGCGCACGCATGACCTCGACCCCCCACGAGACTCTCCCTCCCGGGGCGCGCGAGCGGCTCCGCGAGGTCGGCGCGGCGCGCCTCTCCGACGCCGAGCTCG